>NZ_JBKORD010000002.1:0-555931 GCF_046764875.1 Nocardia arseniciresistens | reverse complement strand
CGAAGACACCACACCCGCACAAAGTGAGGGCGAACCCGATCCCGAGGCCGTCGACCGTGACGACCGCAGCAGCAGCCAACGCCAACACGACGCCCTGAAAACCATAGCGCGGGCGATACTCGCCTCCGGAAACCTCGGCCAACACCGAGGACTTCCCGTCTCAGTAGTAGTGACCACCACACTGCAAGACCTCGAAAACGCTGTCGGACACACCGATCCCGCGCACGGTCCGAGTGAAGTTTTCGTTTCCGGGCCACCGGTAGTCACCGGTGGTGGCAGCCTGCTACCGATGCATGACCTGATCCGGATGGCCGCCCACGCCTACCACTACCTCGCTGTCTTCGACGAAAGTAACGGAAGACCGCTGTATCTGGGGCGAACCAAACGCATCGCGACCGCTGACCAACGCATCATCTTGCATGCCCGCGATATCGGCTGCACCCACCCCGGCTGCTCGAAACCCGGATACCTATGCCAAACCCACCACCGTCAGGAATGGGCCCACGGCGGTTCCACCGATGCTGATCAACTCACCTTCGCCTGCGAACCCCACCACCGCCTCGTCGGTAGCGGGGAAATGCAGTGGGCCACCACCCCGGCACCGGCAGGCCATTCGACACCCGGACGCACGCAATGGATCCCACCAAAAACCACCGACTCCCGGCAAAGACCTCGGATCAACCATTACCATCATCCGAACGAATACCTTGCACCACAACCCAATCCACCCCGCCGAGAATCCGGATAGCGGACCGGGAGGTGTGGTCCGCTTGCCGATCAACCGACGATTGCCGTCTTCGCCAGCGACTGGGTGCAGTCCCTGGCCGTCGCCGCGGGCCACGCTGAGACTGGCACCGTTCTTGGCGTTCCGACGACCGAGTACGGCGAGTCCATGGGCAATACCAACGTGTGTGATGCCATCGGCACCACACTCGTTCAACGCCGTGGAGGAAGGCCTCCGTTCAACAGCGGGGCATCCAGGCCACAGAGTTCATCGCGCACGGATCTTCACTTCTGGTGGCGGGGGATGTCTTCACTGCCGGTGTGACCGCAGGGGAATCGACCGTCCGCGTGCCTGATTGCGCAGGAACTAGTCTGTTGCCTTCGGGCTGGCGCGAAGGTGCGCGCGTTCGCCTTGCTTGCCGAAAAGGCTTAGGAACTCGACTGGTTCGGAGTCGGCGGCGCCGAACCAGTGCGGTACGCGGGTGTCGAACTCGGCCGCTTCGCCGGGGGTGAGCACCACATCGTGTTCGCCGAGGACTAGGCGCAGCCGCCCATTGAGGACGTAGAGCCATTCGTAGCCCTCGTGGGTCTTCGGGTCGGGTTCGCTGCGGCCGCTGTGCGCGGGGATTACGAGCTTGTATGCCTGGATGCCGCCTGCGCGGCGCGTCAGGGGGAGCATTGTCATGCCGTGGCGGTTGACGGGGCGCAGGTGGATGCGAGGGTCGCCGGTGGGTGGTGCGTCGACTAGTTCGTCGAGAGTGACGCCGTGTGCTCTGGCCAGGGGAAGTAGCAGTTCGAGGGTTGGTCGTCGGGTGCCGGACTCCAGCCTGGACAGGGTGCTTACCGAGATTCCGGTTGCTGCCGACAGGTCGGCCAGCGTGGTTTCGCGTTGGCGACGTAGCGCGCGTAGCCGGGGTCCGACTGCGTCGAGCGTGTGGTCGAGGTCGTCGTCCATACCCAACAGCTTGCCATATCGGCAAAATAATTTGCCGGATTGGCGTGTGGTCTCGCAGGGTGGTTCGAGAGGAGGTGGTCATGGTGACCGATCAACTGAGGGACGACTACGACGTGGTGGTGGTCGGCGGTGGCGCTGCGGGATTGAGCGGAGCGCTGATGCTGGCTCGGGCACGGCGATCGGTGGTGGCGATCGATGCGGGGGCACCGCGCAACGCACCTGCCGCAGGCGTGCACGGACTGCTGGCGCGTGAGGGAACTCCGCCGGGCGAATTGCTCGAGCGTGGTCGGACCGAGGTTCGCGGCTACGGCGGTCAGGTGGTCACGGGGGAGGTTGTCGCGGCGGTTCGGGAGGCTGATGGGTTCACTGTCGCGCTGAGCGACGGCAGGTCCGTGCGTGCTCGTCGGTTGCTGGTGACCACGGGGTTGGTCGATGAGCTTCCCGACGTGGGTGGACTTCGGGAGCGGTGGGGCCGGGATGTGATCCATTGCCCGTACTGCCACGGATGGGAGGTTCGCGACCAACCCATCGGCGTGCTGGCCACTGGGCCGATGTCGGTGCACCAGGCGTTGCTGTTTCGTCAGTGGAGCACCGATGTCACGTTCTTCTCCCACACCATGCCCTCGCCGACCGGCGCGGAGGCCGAGCAACTGGCGGCGCGCGGCATCAGGGTGGTGGACGGTGAAGTCGCAGCCCTCGAGGTCGTCGAGGACCGGCTGGTGGGACTGCGGCTGAGTGACGGCACGGTGGTCCTCAGGGCAGCGGTGGCGGTTCAATCGCGGATGGTGGCGCGGGGGGCTGTGCTCGCGTCGCTCGGACTTCAGCCCGCGCAACATCCGTCGGGAGCCGGTGAATACATCCCGGCCGACCCGACCGGCCGCGTCGAAGTGCCCGGGGTGTGGCTCGCGGGCAACGTCACCGACCTTGTTGCCCAAGTCGGTGCCGCCGCGGCGGCGGGCGCGGGCGCGGCGGCCCAGATCAATGCCGACCTGATTGCCGAGGAGACCGGTCAGGCGGTCGCCGCCTTCAGGGCGCGGCAGGACCCGTTCTCGGCCGAATCGGAAACGCGTGTCTCGGAACTGGTGATGGGCGATCGCCGCCACGGCTTATAGGTCGGCTCCCGCACCCCGGTGAGGTCCGCCGCTGGCGGGTGCTGACCTGCTCAGTGGTCGTGCGCTGCTGCGCACGGAAAGATCAGTGGTCCTGCGCTGTTCGCGTGCGGAAGGGGCGTCGGAGTTCGAGGCGGATTCTCATGCCGAGGCGGATGATCGGGCCCGCGAAGAGGCCCGCGAGACGGGTGTAGGGCCAGATTGCGATGAGTAGCATCAGGATCAGCCCGCGGGCCTGGTAGATCGAGGGAGCGTCGTACATGGCTTCGGGCCGGGGATGGAACGTGAACAATGATCGGGACCAGGCGAAGAGCGACTCAGCGGTTCGGTATCCGTTGTCGGAGGAGTTCGGGTCGAACCTGATCATCACGCCGGAGAGCAGGGCCGCGACCAAGACCGGGAGCGTGATGCGATCCAGCGAGGTGGTCGCGTGCTGTGCCGGGCTTGCGATCAAGTCGGGGACGAACAGCAACACCGCGCCGATCGTCGCCACGACTCCTGCGATGACCTCGACGATGAGGATGGCGAAATAGATGGCGCCATCGGGGCGGTTGTGTGCTCCCGAGGTGATCATGTCGGTGATTCGGGCGGCGACCACGATCGCGAAACCGGCGGGAAACGCCGTCGAGCCCAGGAGTTGCGCGCGATCCATATCCTGGTGCGCGATGTAGGAGTGGAATCGGTCGCGCCGGAATCGCCATAGGTGGCCTACGCCGAACGAGAGAAATGCGCTGTAAGGCAAGATAATCCACAGCAGCGACATCACCGTCGAGTTCGCCTTCTTCCGCTTCGTGCCCGACCGGCCCCCACTTTCGCAGAAGCGCGGACTGCAGACAAGGGGCGAAAGGCCCCTTACGGCGAGTCGCTCGCGTGGCGATTCGATCGGCGGTGAGTCGCGAATGGCGTTCGGTCACAGCAGCATCCGAGGAGGCGTGAGCGGTAGCGCTCGCCTGCAGCGGCGTCGACCGCGGTTATTCGTGTGCTGCCTCGAGGAAGGCGCGAATCAAGTCCTGGGACTTCACGCCGCGCTCGCTCTCGACTCCGCTGGAGACGTCGACGCCCCATGCGCTGGTCGCTTCGGCGGCCCGACGGACGTTGCCGGGGTGCAGGCCGCCCGCGAGGAGCCAGCGGCCGGCGGGCGCCGTGAACTTCGGTGATGCCCAGTTCCACGGTTTCCCGGAGCCTGGATCCGGGGCGTCGAGGAGTAGTAGGTCCTCACCCAACTCTCCGCATCGGGTGGGGACCTCCGTGGCGGCGGTGGCGCGGATCAGCGTGCGGCCCTGAGCGCGCAGCGCGTCGTAATACTCGGGGCCCTCGTCGCCATGCAGTTGGACCGCGCGGATGCCGCTCTCGCGTGTCAACCGCTGGACCTCGTCGGCGGACTGACCGCGGAAGACCCCGACGGTCAGGACTTGCGCCGGCACGCGTTGGGTCAAACGGCGGGCGGTCGCGGCGTCTATTCGGCGCGGACTTGCCGCGAAGACGAAGCCGATCGCGTCGGCTCCAGCGGCGACGGCGGTATCCACGTCTTGCTCGGTGCGCAAGCCGCAGATCTTGACGAAGAGATCGCTCATGGCTCTGAGTGAACCAAACCCCGCGCAGCGCCCGGCCGCGTGGTCGATGGCACGTTCGGCCGCCTGGGTCCGGTCGACGGTGTCCATGGTCGAATCACGCTGTATCGCCCAAGGATTCGAGCAGCGTACGCAGGGTTTCGGTGAGTATGTCGCGCTGCGCGCCGGAAAGGGGTGCCAGCAACCGTCGCTCGGTCGCGACGTGGTCGGGCAGCGCCGCGTCGATCAGTTCGCGACCGGATTCGGTGAGCGTCACCAGGATGCCGCGGCCGTCGTGTTCGCTGCGAGCGCGGCTGATCAGGCCGCGTTCCTCCAGGCGGTCGAGGCGTTGGGTGATGGCGCCCGAGGTGACCATGGCCGAGCGCATGAGCTCGGTGGGGGTCAGGCAATGCGGTGGATCGTTGCGGCGAAGGGTGGCGAGCACATCGAACGAGGCGGCGTCGAGGCCATGTGCGGCAAACGTTTTGCGCAGTTCGGCGCTGACGAGTTGGGACAGTCTTGTGAGTCTTCCGAAGACGGCCATCGGAGAGACGTCCAGGTCGGGCCGCTGCGCCTGCCACTGCACGAGCACCTGTTCGACATGATCGGTCACTGGCGCAGTCTAGCGAATATCTCACCGCTAAGCTATATTTCTTAGCGCTAAGCAATTGCAGCGGGCGGTGGCCCGGAGGAGGCAGGAATCATGCGCATCACAGTGTTCGGAGCGGCGGGCGAGGTGGGCAGCAGAGTGGTCGCCGAGGCGCTACGACGCGGTCACGAGGTCGTCGCGGTGGTCCGCGATCGGGCGCGCGCGGCCGCGGTGCCTGGTGGTGCGCAGCTGCGCACCGGCGATGCTTCGGAACCGGCCGACGTCGTGAGGCTCACCGCCGAAACGGATGTGGTGATCACCGCGACCCGGCCTGCGCCGGGCCGTGAGCACGAACTGCCCGAGCTCACGGCGGTGCTGCTGGCCGGATCGGCGGTGACCGGCGCGCGACTGCTTGTCGTCGGGGGCGCGTCCACTCTGACCGTGCCAGGCGCCGACGGCGCGACGCTGCACGAGATCCCGGAATTTCCTCCCGAACTACGGCCGATCGCGCGGGCGTGCGCGGACCAGCTGGCGATCTGCCGTTCCTATCCCGGCGTGGACTGGACCTACGTGAGCCCACCCGCCGAGCTGGTGCCGGGGGAGCGGACCGGCACCTACCAGCTGGGCGCCGACGAACTGCTCGCAGGCGCCGACGGCAATTCGACGATCTCCATGGAGGATTTCGCCGTCGCCCTGCTCGATGAAGCCGAGCGACCCGCGCACTCCAGGACCAGGTTCACCGTCGCCGCCTGCTGAGGACCGCGACGGTCATGTGATCGTGAAGAGCCGGGCGGCATTTCGATAGCAGACCTGTTTCAACCAGGTGTCGCCGAGATCGAGACGCTCCAGCGCGTAGATCGAATGACCATAGGAGTAAGGGATATTCGGGAAGTCGCTGCCGAAAAGTATGCGGTCACCGAAGTCGTGCAGCCTGCCGTGCTCGTTTGCGGGGAAGGGCGCGTCGGCCTCGCTGAAATCGGTCCACACCATCGTGGTGTCGAGGTGGACTCCAGGGTAATCCTTGACCAGATCCAGGAATTCGGAGTATTCCGGAGTGCCCATGTGAGCGATGATCAGTCGCAGTTGTGGGAAGCGTTGCAGCAGTGCCGCAATTGGTTCCGGGCCGGTGTATTGCCCCGGCGCCGGACCGGAACCGCAATGGATCACGACGGGGATCCGGGCGTCCTCGATCAACCCCCAGACCGGATCGAGCAGTGCATCGCCGGGATGGAAGCCGCCGACCTGAACATGCACCTTGAACACTCGCGCGCCGCGCTCGATGGCCGCCTCGACGTAGCTCGCGGCGTGGGGTTCGGGGTAGAACGTCGCGGTGTGCAGGCAGTCCGGTGTGCGTTCGGCGAAGTCGGCGGTCCATTCGTTGAGCCAGGCCGCCATATCGGGCTTGTGTGGGTACACCAGCGCGGTGAACGCGCGAACGCCGAAGCCGCGCAACGTCTTCAGTCGGACTTGTTCGTCGTCGCGGTAGGCGATCGGCCAGGCTTTGCCGGTCAGCGGACCCGCGGAATCGAAGTACGCCCACACCTTGCGCATCACCTGGTCCGGCATGAAATGCGTGTGCACGTCGATGATTCCGGGTAGGGCGAGCCGGGCGCGGAAGTCGGCGAGATAGGAATGGTCGTCGTGGTCGCCGATCATCACGCGTCCTCGAGTGTCGTTGGCGGGTAGACGGCTCTGGCGTAATCGCCGACCCTGGTGATCATTTGCTCGAAGAAGGCCGCCGGATCGGTGCCGATTACGATGTCGGCGTTGGGTTCCCGGCCCCACATCCCTGCCCAGTCGGCCACTGTGGTCGCTCTGGTCATGGTGCCTGCCAATTCGACATCGACGGTCGCGGGGCGGGTGCGGGCCAGCGCGGGGTCGATGGCGACCGCCGCCGCGAACGGGTCGTGCATGTGTGCCAGGTAGCCCTGGTCGTAGTGGCGGTGGAAGTCGAAATAGAAGCGCACCGCGTCGGTCAGGTACCGCACGATGGGGTTGTTCGCCGCGGACCGAGCCGCCACCGAATCGGTCTCCGAAACGATCTCGACCGGCAGGCTGCCCGCCCGTTCGGCCAGCCGCGCGAGATGTTCGGGATACATCTCGATGGTCTCGGTGATGTCGAGCGCGCACACGATCGGTCGACGGTCCGGTGGCGCGGCGGAGAAGGCGTCGAAAACCTCCTTGGCCGCCTCCGGATCGACGTGCACGTTCCATTCGTTGGTCGGGGTCGTATTGCCGGGATGGTTGAACGCACCGCCCATGATCACCAGTCGCCGCAACAGCCGGGGCAGTTCTGGCTCGAGCCGCAGGGCGAGCGCCAAGTTGGTCAGTGGACCGGTGCACAGGCCGACGACCTGCCCGGGGCGCTCGCGGACCAGCTCGACCCACATCTGAGCCGCCGAACGGCCGGAAACACGGCGACCGGATTGCGGTAGCTCCGCGTAGCCGACGCCCTGCGGTCCATGCGTGTCCTCGGTGGTGCGCAGTGCGATCGCCAGTGGTTCGGCTGCGCCGAGCGCGACTTCGATGTCGGGCGCTGCGCACACATCCAGCCATGCGAGGTTGTTCGCCGCCACCTGGGAGGCGGGAACGTTGCCCGCGGTGGCGGCGATGCCGATGATGTCGGCCTCCGGGGAGGCGAGCAGATAGAGCAGCGCGAGGGAATCATCGATCCCGGTATCGACGTCCATGATTATCTGTTGCCGCACACTGCGAGCGTAGCGAGCGGTCTCGGTCTGTCCGGCCCGAGGTTCAGTACGTCGGCAGCTCGTAGTCGTCGGTGTCGGTCATCATCCGCATCATCACCGGCTTGAACAATCGTGAGGTCATCAGCTTGACGCCGGCGCGGGCCATCTTGCTGCCGAGGCGCGAGGTGGGCAGCATCATCTTGATGCCGCCGCCCGGCAGCTCCTTGGCCTTGGCGAGGAACGGCGTGACGATGGCTTCGTAGCGGGTCAGCGCAGCGGTGAGATCGTCTGGGGTCGATGCGATTTCGCCCGCGAGCACATAGGCGCCGACGATGGCCATCGCGGTACCCATGCCAGTCATCGGGGAGCCGCAGAAGCCCGCGTCACCCAGTAGTGTGACCCGTCCTGCCGCGAGGGTCGGCATGTCGACGCGCGCCAGCTCGTCGAAATAGAAGTCCGGCGTCGTCGCCATCGCGGACAACACGGCCGGGGCCACCCAGCCCGCCTCGGCGAGCATGTCCCGGATGAGCCGCTGCTGCGCGCCGACATCGCGACGCAGCGCCGGGTCGGCGTCGGTGCGCAGCGTGATGATCGCCTTCGAGGTGGCGGGCTCGGCGTCGGGCCGGATTCCGACCGCGGCGCGTGGGACGGAGTGCATCTTGAACCAGCCGGGCTCGGATCCGGTGGGCGTCGGCATGGTGAAGAAGGACATGTAGCCGCCGAGGTAGGTCGCGAACTGCTCTTCTGGGCCGAATGCCAGTCGGCGGGTCGCCGAGTGCACTCCGTCGGCGCCGATCACGAGGTCGAAGCGGTCGGTGCCGCCCGAGGCGAAGGTGACCTCGACACCTGTGTCGTTCTGATCCAGGCCCTCGATCCATTCCCCGTAGCGGTAGTCGAGGTCGCCTCCCACGGTGGCGAGCTCGGTCAGTAACACTTCGTTCAGATCGCCTCGGGTGATCTCGATTTCGGCGATCGGGCCCTTGCCGTCGAACATTTCGGACGGCATCCTGGCGAATTCCTGGCCGTTGCTATCGACATAGGCCATGCCGCGCTCGTCGAGCTGGTACCTGCGGATGCCCGGCATCAGGCCCATCCGCTCGGCTACCTCGCGGCTGGGTCCACGCAGGTCGACCGCCTGGCCGCCGGGCCGCGGCTCGGCCGCCCGCTCCACGACCGTGGTGCGAATGCCCGCCCGCAGTAACTGCAACGCCACCGCGTTGCCTGCGATGCCGCCGCCGCTGACAAGTACGTGGAGTGTGTTGGTGGTGCTCATGATGATTCCCCTCGAAAGACATTCGTATAAGACGTATGTCTAACACGTTGTTGGCACGTGTGTCTAGTACAAATGTCTAATACGTTGTACGGTGGCGGCATGGGAAACCGAGAAGATCTGCTGGCGGGAGCGCGCAAGGCCATCTTGGAACGTGGTGTCGCGAAGACCACCGCGCGGGACATCGCCACGGCGGCGGGGGTGAGCCTGGCCGCGATCGGCTATCACTTCGGCTCCAAGGAACGGCTGATCACCGAGGCGCTGACGGCGGCGCTCGGCACCGGCATCGGCGACAGTATGGAGGCGCTGATCCGCGACACCAGCGGCACGCCGCTGCTGGAGGCGTTCGCCCAGATGTGGGACGGCATGTCGGAGGTATTCGAGAACAACCGCGAAGGGATGCTGGCGAGCCTGGAGAACCTATTGCGGGTGGCTCGCTCACCGGAGTCGCAGGAATTCATGACCGACAGCCTCACCGGTGCGTACAGCGACATCACACGGTCCCTTCGGGAGGCGCATCCCGTACTGGATGAGGACCAGGCGCGGGCGGTAGCCGAGCTGTATTTCATGCTCACCCAGGGGCTCGGCGTGCTGTGGATGATCACCAGGGGCAAGAACCTGCCCGACGGTGCACGGCTCACCGAAGCGATCGCGATCCTCGCCCAGGATCTGCGCACCTGACCGCCGGTCGGGTCAGTGCGTGCGGATGGGCCAAGCTGGTGCATCTGTGCCGTACCCGGGAGCGGGCCAGGCGTAGTCGGGATACTCGGGCAGTGCGGGAGCCGCGGTGACCACATCCGCGTGCATTACGGTCGCGGCGGGGTTCGGTGCGGCGGCCTGCGGATGGCTCGGCGTGCGGTTCGGTGCGGACAGCAGCCAGGAACCGGTGCGCGCGAGGGCAACTCGGACGTCGCGGCCGATACCGTCGGACGCCCTTGCGAGGAGCGCATCGATGACACCGGCGGCGAGCAAGTAGCCGGAGGCATGGTCGAGGGCCTGGGCGGGTAACGTGCCGGGAAGGGCGGGCGCGCCCTCCAGGATCGAAATGCCGGACGCGGCCTGCACGATGCTGTCGAAACCGCGGCGCTCGCCCCACGGCCCGGATTCGCCCCACGCGCTGACACGCCCGTGCACGAGGCCGGGGCGGGCGGCGGCGCTGACCCCCGCGTACTCGAGCGCACCGGGGCGGTAGCCGGTGATCAGCACGTCGGCAGAGGCCAACAGGTTGTCGAGCACCGGCAGTTGGGTGCGCACGTCGAGCAGCGTGGAGTATTTGCCCTGGCAGGTGTCGGCGAACTGCCACGGGATCTCCGGAAGCCCCGGCGGATCGATGCGCAACACCTCCGCGCCGAGTAGCGCCAGCGCGCGGGTCGCGACCGGACCGGCGATCACGCGCGTCAGATCGAGTACGCGAACGCCACGCAGTGGCTGCAAAGGCGTTGCGCCGATGGGCAAGCCGGACTCGCCACGATCGTGCCTTGATTCGATGGCGACCAGTGGTCCCGCCGCCGCTGCCCGCCCCTGCGGGCTTTCGGCCCATTCCTCTTCGGTGCGCACCCGCACCGCGATCGCGCCCGCCTCCGCGGCGTGCTCCTCGATATCGCCGGCACGGCTCATCGCCATCTGCGCGACGACCAGATCGACAGGGACGTCCTCGGGCAGGCCGAGGGCGGCAAGCAGCCGGGCGCGGTGGTGCGGATAGTTGGCGTGGGTGCGGACCCAGCCGTCGAAGGTGGGGAAGAAGCCCGACAGATCAGCGAACATCGCCGGCGATTGTCCATCGACGCGCAGCAGGCGGTCGCTGGAGAAGGCGGCGGCGATGCGGTCAGGGTCGAGCCGATAGGACACCGGGTGTAGGCCGTGTGCGACCCGGATTCGATTCGCCGCGGTGTTCAGTGCCGCGACCGATCCCGCCGCCAACGCCGCGACCGGCAGCTTGGCAGCAAGGTACCTACCAGGAACAAACGACGGGGCGATGCTCGAGCCAGTGACACCGATCCCGGCGTCGTAGTCGTGGACCAGCCGTTCGTGCGCGTTCACCGGATCGAACACCCTGGAGGCAGCAGCGTCGAGATTCACGAGTGCTCATACTGTCACAGCGGACGGACGCGGTCTCGTTGGCCCTCAACGGCTCCGGTGGGACCGAGCCGTCAGTCGCGCAACGCTTGCTCGCGCAACGTGTTGAGGGTTTTGGAGAGGATGCGGGAGACATTCATCTGCGAGCAGCCGAGCTGTTCGGCGATCTGGGCCTGTGACATGGATTGGAAGAACCGCATGATCAGGACCTGACGTTGCTGCTCGGGCAGCGCGGCGATGAGTGGTTTGACCGCCAAGTAGTCCTCGATGGTGCGGTAGCTGGGCTCGTCGGCGCCGAGGGTGTCCAACACCGAGACCGGAGAGCCGTCGTCGCCGCTGCTCGGCGTCGGGTCGATGGGGGCGGTCTGGTAAGCGTTGCGCGCGATGAGGGCCTGGGTGACCTCGGTCAGCTCCGCGCCGATTTCCTCGGCGATCTCCCTTGCCTTCGGCATCCGGCCGAGCCGCTGCGCCAATTCCTCGGTGGCCGGGCCGATCGTCTGTTGAATCTCCTTGAGCCGTCGAGGAACTCGCAGCGCCCAGGTGCGATCGCGAAAATGCCGCCGCACTTCGCCCATGATCGTCGGCACCGCGAACGACAGGAACGAGGTACCCAAGGACGGGTCGAAGCGGTCGACCGCCTGCACCATGCCCACCCTGGCGATCTGGTGCAGGTCGTCGAAGTTCTCGCCGCGGCCACTGAATTTACGTGCGATGTTCTCGGCCAATGGCAGGCAGCGCTCGATTACCCGCTGGCGCAGCACCTCACGGTGCGGATCGTCGGCGTCGAGCGCGCCGAACTCGGCGAGCAGCGGCTCGATATTGTCGTAGGGGTCTCCACCGGGACGTGCTCTGCGCGGTCTCGGTTTCGGCGACGAGGCCTGCTCATCGGCCATCGCTGCCGCCTCGCACCCATCGGAAGTCGACGACCGTCGGATACCCGCCGCTCGCCGTATCGAGCGGGGCCTGCGCGGCGTTGACGGTGTCGGTCAGCGTCCGCACGATGTGCCAGCCGAAGCTGTCCTGGCCCGGAACGACATCGGCCACAGCGACAGAGGAAACCTGCACGAGCATCGCGGACTCGCGGTAGGTGAACCGGCAGTCGATGGTCGTGTCGGCAACGGCGCCGAGTATCAGCTCGGTAGCGATCTCGTCGAGCGCCAGCCGAATGTCGGTGACCTCATCGAGCCCGAAATCCGCTATGAGGGCAACGGTTTCGGCGAGCGCACGCAACATCACCAGCTGTTCGAGCTGTGCGGGCACCCGAATCTCGATCGTCGTCGATTCACTCGACTGCTCTGTCGTCCATTCCGTCATACCTACCGCCTCGTCGATACGAACAGCCCACCCGAGCGGCAAGAATAACCTGCCGTGGTCACTGGCGTATCGGCGCGTGCCGACCTATCATCGTCGCCGGAATCGGGTAGGTTGACCGCGAAGGTCCACCCTCTGTGCCGCGATGCGTCGCGGCTGAGGTTCGAAACGCAGCGGAGGGCAGTGAAGTGGTTGCGAAGGTAG
This sequence comes from Nocardia arseniciresistens, assembly GCF_046764875.1. NCBI lineage: Bacteria > Bacillati > Actinomycetota > Actinomycetes > Mycobacteriales > Nocardiaceae > Nocardia > Nocardia arseniciresistens. The sequence goes on along the minus strand of NZ_JBKORD010000002.1, from coordinate 543,457 downwards.
CGACGCGATGAGTGCTGAAGGCAAGCCGTGGGCGATCGAGGTGAACGCGCGGTCGGTCGGCTCGGCAACGGTGATCACCGTCAGCGGTGAAGTAGATGTCGCTTCCGCGCCGCGGCTGCAGACCGCGATCGAAGACGCGCTGCGGGGCAATCCCGTGCTGCTGGTCCTCGACTTGTCGAGCGTCGGGTTTCTCGGATCGGCCGGGCTGAGCGTGTTGCTCATGGCCTCCGAATCCGCGCGACAGGATGGGCTGCGGGTGGTGGTATCGGATCAGGTGCGTCGCCCCATCGAGGTGACCGGCCTCGACAAGCTTCTCGTGCTTTTCGACACCTTGGACGGTGCGCTGGCCGCAGGCTGAACCGCCCGGCCTCTGCTCGATCGGCCTGCCGCGCCGAGTCAGTGGTGGCTGGGCAGCCGGACGACCTGAACGAAAAAGTCGTCGATCTGCTTGATCGCCGCCATGAACTGTTCGAGGTCGACCGGTTTGGTGACGTAGGCATTGGCGTGCAGCTTGTAGCTGCGCAGGACGTCCTCCTCGGCGGCGGAGGTTGTGAGCACCACTACGGGGATATGGGCGAGGTCTGGATCGGATTTGATCCTTTCCAGGACCTGGCGGCCGTCGTACTTGGGCAGGTTGAGGTCGAGCAGGATCAGGTCCGGGCGCGGCGCGCTCCGGTGGGCGCCTTGCCGATAAAGGAACTCGAGAGCTTCCTGGCCGTCGCGCGTGACGTACAGGGTGTTGCCGATCTTGTTGTCCTCGAAGGCTTCCCGGGTCATCAGTACGTCGCCGGGATCGTCCTCCACAAGCAGGATGTCGATGGGCTGGCCGAGAGTGGTCACGTGGATGGCTCCTTGTCTGATGTTTCGAGCGGTGGCACGGCATCGAAGAGGGTGAAGCGGAAGCGGGTGCCCGCAGTGTGATCGGAGTCGATCCAGATCCGGCCGCCGTGGTACTCCACAATCTTCTTGCACAGCGCGAGTCCGATGCCGGTTCCGCTGTATTCCTCACGACTGTGCAGCCGCTGGAAGATCACGAACACCTTCTCGGCGAATTCGGCGGGGATGCCGATGCCATTGTCGGTCAACGATATTCGCCAGCCTGGCCTATCTCCTTCCTCGGGCTCGCACTCGATCTGGATGATGGGTGGCCGGCCGGGTCGGCGGAATTTGATCGCGTTGGCGATGAGGTTCTGCCACAGCATGGTCAGCAGCATCGGGTCGCCGACGATCTCGGGCAGCTGCGCCGGGCGATGGATCCGCAGGCCCGCGTCCTCGGCCGCGGCGGAGAGGTTGGCAAGGGCCTTGTCCAGGGTGTGGTCGAGGCTGGTCGCGACGGTGCTGTCGTTGACACGCCCGACGCGCGAGAAGGTCAGCAAGTCGTTGATGAGCACTTGCATTCGCTTGGCGCCGTCAACGGCGTAGGCGATGTATTGCGTTGCGCGCTCATCGAGTTGATCGCCGTAGCGTTTCTCCAAGAGCTGGCAGAACGAGGTGATCTTGCGCAGCGGCTCCTGTAGATCGTGGGAGGCGACATAGGCGAACTGTTCGAGTTCGGTGTTGGACCGGCGCAGCTCGAGGGTTTGTGCGTCCAGATCGGCCGCTTGATTTTCGAGCAGCGTCTCCTTGACGCGGGAAGACGCCAGTTCGGCGACGATGCGACGGCGCATCGCCTCCACCGCTTCGGCCACCGTTGCCAGGTCCGCCGGACCGTATGCGGTGATCCGGTGGTCGAAATCGCCTCCTGCGACGCGAAGGGATTCGGCTTCCAGATAATCGAGCGGGTGCGCGACGAGCCGCCGGACCAGGAAGGTCAGCGCGACACCGGTCAGCAGGAAGGCGACGACCATGGCGCCGAGTGTGACATCGCGGATGGTCCGCAGTCGGCTGAGCTCGGCGCTGTCGTGGTCGACCACTGTCGCGATGGCGGTGTTCTGGGCGGCGAAGTGAGTACGCAACTCGTCGAACTGCTGCTTTCCGCGTGCCGCGACGGTCGGATCGACGGCTCGGCGAGTGCCGGGTGTGATGGCGGCGATCACGGGTTCGGCGTAGCTGGTGCGCCATGCCTCGGCGGCGCGTTCTACCACCTCCAAGTCGTCGATCAGTGCCTCGTGGTCGGCGAGCAGTCCGCGGATCCGGGCTGCCGTGCGTGCCTCTTCCTGCTTGCCCGCCAGGTACGGCTCGAGAAACTGCCGGTCCGCGGTAATGACGTAGCCCCGGATACCGGTCTCTTGGTTGACCAGTGCGCTTTGCAAGAGGTAGGTCTCGGCGGCGGCGGGCTGAATCTCGTCGAGCAGCTGATCGGCGACACGGTTGGTCTGCGCGATCAGCTGGGCTCCGACAATGGCTCCGATGACGACCAGAAGGGCCATCAGTCCGAGCACGAGTTGAAACCAGGCCTGGACCGTCAGCCGACCGGCAAGCGGCGTCGTGTGTGGTGGGGGCGTCATCTGGGGCGCTCGCCCAGGCTTCCGTTGTGCCACCGCAGGTACAGCACAGCCACATCATCGGCAAGCCCACCACGATCGGCGGCCAGAGTCTCCGCACGCTCGATCATCTCGTCGACGAAAGCCTCCGGCTCGACGGCGGTGACGGTTCGGGCCAACTCCAGCAGCCCGTCTTCCCCGAGACGCTCGTCACCGGACCCCGAGTGGCCCTCGAACAGGCCGTCGGTGAACAGCAGCAGCCCCGCTCCGCGCGGGAGCGTCAGCTCGTGGACGGGCCAATCGGCTTGTCCCGGTACGAATCCCAACGCCGGGCCGCCCGGTACCTCCACCCATTCCACGATGCCGCCCTCGCGCATGAGCATGCCTGGATGCCCGGCCCGCATCACCCGCACCAGCCGTTGACTCGGCTGCATGATCAGACTGGTCACGGTCGCGAATGTCCGTCGGCCGGTCCGCTCGGCGAGCAGCACTTCTTCCAGCAGTCGCAGCTGCCTGGTGCCGGTGATTTCGCTCAGAACCAAAGTCCGCCACGCTAGTCGAAGTGCCACCCCGATCGCGGCCTCATCGGGGCCGTGGCCCGACACATCGCCGATCAGGGCGTGCACGGTGCCGTCCACGCCTTGCACCACATCGTAGAAGTCGCCGCCGAGCAGGGCCTTGACGCGGCCGGGCCGGTAGCGGGACACGATGTCGATGACGCGCTCACCGCGCAGCAGCGGGGTCGGGAGCAGTCCACGTTCGAGTCTGGCGTTCTCCTGCGCGCGCACCTGGCCGACCCGCAATTCCGCGGCGGCTCGCGCGGCCTGTTTACGTTGCACGGCGTATCGCATTGCGCGACCGAACAATTCCGGCTCGACCCGCCCCTTGACCAGATAGTCCTGCGCACCCGCCGCGACCGCGGCGAGCCCGGTCTGCTCCTGGTCCAATCCGGTCAGGACCACCACGGCGACCTGGTCGGTGTAATCGTGCAGCCTGGCAAGTGCTTCGAGCCCATGGGCGTCGGGCAAATTCAAGTCGAGCAGCACACAATCGGGTAGCTCGGCGGCCAGCTGTCGCAGCGCCTGCGCAATAGAGCGCGCTCGAGTCAACCGGAGTCCAGGCGCGCCGTCGGCGACCAGTTCCTCCACCAGGAGGGCGTCCGCGTCGTCATCCTCGACAAGTAGCACCGACGGCTCTCGCCGATTCCAGATCGCATCACTACTCATCGGGCGCCCCGCATCCACACCCCGCCCGGACAGCATCGCCCCGTTCTCCTTTTCGTTCCGCGAAGGATACCTACCGTCGTGGCACGCGGCAGAGCGCGCCGACTCGTGCGGCACTCGCCAACCGTAGACCAAGGTTCTGACGCATCGGCCCAAACCTGCGTGCGACTTGCTACAAAGGAATTCTGCTTTGCCGGTAGTTCCGAGAGAGTAAGGAGATCGACGTGCGGCGAACCATCGCGGCCACGGACTGGTTGCGAGTGCTGCGGGCCGACGCCCCCGCGCGGCACCAGCTGGTGTGCATGCCGCCCGGCGGCGGGTCGGCTACCGCGTATCGGGCGCTCGCCACGAAACTCGGTGCAGGGATCGGCGTTGCCGCCGTGCAGTATCCGGGCCGACAGGATCGGCTCGGCGAACCCGCGATCTCGGATATGGACACCCTCACGGGTCGGATTGCCGAGGAAATCCTGCGCCAGGGGCCGATCGAGCGACTGGCGCTGTTCGGCCACAGCATGGGCGCGACGGTGGCGTTCGAAACCGCCTGCAAGCTGGAGCGTGCCGGACAGTCGGTGACGACATTGTTCGTGTCCGGCCGCCCCGCACCGACTTTTGTGGAGCCCGGTCGCCTGCATTTGGCATCGGACGACGAGCTGATCGGTGATCTGGAGCGTTTGGCGACCGACCCGGCCTCGGTGCGGATACTGCGCGACGAACCGAGCCTCGCCGAGCTGGTGTTGCCCGCCGTCCGCAGCGACTACCAGGCAGTGGAGACCTACCACTATTGCCAGGGCGACCCGCTCGCCGGGGATATCGCCGCATTGGTGAGCACCGAGGATCCCACGATGGTCCCGGAGCAGGCCGACCAGTGGCGCGACCACACCATGGGCAGTTTCGAACGTGCGCTATTCCCCGGCGGCCATTTCTACTTGGACGAGAAGGTTTCCGAGGTAGCCGATTTCATCACCCGCAGCCTGGCACGGCACCATTCCGTAGCGTGAGATCCGCGTGGCTACTCGGGCGTGTGAACTCGGGAACCGGTCCGTTGCCGCGACAACCACAAGAACCCGGCCCATGACATCACGACACACACCGCGACCAGCATTCGCACCAACCCGAGTGCGCTTTGCGGGTAGATCACCCCGGTCAGATAGTGGTCGATGAACCCGCTCGAAGGCAGCCCCGCCACACCTGCCCGGTGCCGCGCCCAGTTCTCCAAATAGGTCAGCGGACAATCGAACCCGAGCAGGACCGTGCTGAAACCCCATCCGAACGCGATCACGTGCAGCCAGATGGTGCGCGGCCAACGCCACGCGAGAAATCCACCGACCACCACGTAGGCGACGAACGCGAAGTGCACGGCGGCGGTAACGTCGGCAAGCAGCCGGTACAGCACTTTTTCAGCGTAGCCGTCCACGGGTGTGGTGCGGCCGGGATCGTCCTACCGCGCGTGTAGCGCCGATCAGCCGGCTGCGCCGTGCCGAGATCTATGCGCGTCGATTCACCACGGGGACGGTTCGTAGTCCTTGAGGAAACAGCCGTACAGGTCGGTGCCGTTCTCGCCCTGGACGATCGGGTCGTATACCCGTGCGGCGCCGTCGACCAGGTCCAGTGGCGCATGGAAGCCCTCTTCGGCCAGGCGGACCTTGGTGTAGTGCGGGCGCTCGTCGGTGATCCAGCCGGTGTCGACGGCGGTCATCAGGATCGAATCTTCCTCGAGCATTTCTTTGGCGCTGGTGCGGGTCAGCATGTTCAGCGCGGCCTTGGCCATATTGGTGTGCGGATGGCCCGGCCCCTTGTATGCGCGGGAGAACTGGCCCTCCATGGCGGAAACATTGACGACGTATTTGCGCCTCGCATGCGCAGCGGCCATGGTCGGGCGCAGTCGGGACACGAGAATGAACGGTGCGACCGAGTTGCACAGCTGCACCTCGAGCAGTTCGGTCGGGTCTACCTCGGCGACGGTCTGCACCCAGCTGTTGGTGTGGGCGAGGTCGGGAACCAGGCCGCCCGCGTCGATCGCGATGCCGCGCGAAATGCGTTCCGGTGTGGCCGATCCCGCGACAAGCGCAAGCTCGGCGATGTCGGCCGAGGACAGCGTCGGGGTCAGCGATGCGGTCAGCGCGGTCGGGTGCGCCTGCATCGTCTTGCCGAAACTCATCACATCAGGCAGCGCGCCCGCTGGCAGCGGCCCGGACTCGGCGTCGACGAGCGCGCTGTAGGAGCCGGGGGAGCGGCGCACCGTCTGCGCGGCATTGTTGATGAGAATATCGAGCGGGCCGTGCGCGGCGACGTCGTCGGCGAGTGCGACCACCTGGGCGGGGTCACGCAGGTCGATGCCGACGATACGGAGCCGATGCAGCCAGTCGGCGCTGTCGTCCATCGCGGCGAAGCGGCGGATGGCGTCGTTGGGGAAGCGCGTGGTGATGGTGGTGTGCGCGCCGTCACGCAGCAGTCGCAGCGCGATGTACATGCCGATCTTGGCGCGTCCGCCGGTCAGCAGGGCGCGGCGGCCGGTGAGATCGGTGCGGGCGTCGCGCTTCGCATGGCTGTTGGTGGCGCATTCCGGGCAGAGTTGGTGATAGAAGGCGTCCACGCGCGTGTAGCGCTGCTTGCACATGTAGCAGGGGCGCGGTCGCAGCAGGGTGCCCGCGCTGGCTCCCGCGGCGTTCGAGCTCAGCGGGATACCCGCGGTCTCGTCATCGATCCGATTCGGCGACCCGGTCGCCGTCGCCGCGACTACCTCGCGATCCGCGGATGCCACCGCGTCTCGGGCCTCGTTGCGACGACGCAGCTTGAGCTTCTTGAACATGTGCCCGACGGCACGCTGCACGGCGATGGAATGGGGATCGTCTTTGTCCAATTGCCCCGCCTGGTCGAGCACACGCAGGCAGATCGCTAGGTCGGCCGGGTCGATGGCCTGGGTATCGGGCGCTGTCGACGCGGTATTTTCGGCCATCGGAATGCGGACTTATCCTTCGTGAACTGGGCGGGCTGACCGATCCATTGTCGCATCGAGGCCGCAGTCCGCTGGTCGCGCCCCGGCCGCACCGCCGGCGACCGGCTGACCCGAGCGCCTGCGTGACTTATCGACGATGGATCGTGGCGTCGGCCGCGTGCAGGTCTTCGACGAAGTTGGCGATGGCCTCCGCGACGAGCAGGGGCTCGGTCACCGGCAGCCAGTGGTCGGCGGGAATCGCGCAGCGCCACAGGCGATCCACCCACGGTGCGCTGCTGTCGTAGAGGAACGGGGGGACGAACACGTCGGTGGTATCGACCACCATCTGGACCGGCACCGCGGTCTGTCGTTGCCTCGGTCGCAGCAGATGATGCAGCAAGTTGGCCCGCACGATGCGGGAACCGGCGACCAGATCGGCCCGCCAGGTGGCGGCGATCGGCGCGTACGCGCGCGGGACGCCGCCGAGCCGCTCGATGAGCCAGGACCTGACCCGGGGCGGGTAGGCGATCCGTTGCGCGGCGGCGGGCGCCGATCCGGCGCCGCGCAACAACCAACTGGGGTCGGCGGCCAATCTGTGCAGCTGGCGTGACGGAGAGGCGATGTCGCGCAACAGCATTCCCACATGGTCGAGATTGGGTCCGGAGATCGCGGTGAACGACGCGACCCTGTTGTTCGCGCGTGGGTCGCACACCGCCTCCCATGCCTGCACCGCACCCCAGCCGTGGCCGCACACGTGCACCGGCCTGCGCGGGCTGACCGCGTCGACCACGGCATAGAAGTCCGCGGCGAGGCGCTCGAGTCGATAGTCGCGCATCGCGGCCGAGTTCGCCGACCTGCCGTGGCCGCGCAGGTCGTAGGTGATCACGCGGAAGCCGTCGGCAAGCAGTGTCGCGACCTCGGCCCAGACCTGGTGTGTGTCGGTGACGCCGTGCACGAGCACCAACGGTTCTGCGCCGCGATCGCCCCATTCGAAGACCGCCAGCTCGGTACCCGCGGCGGACACGGTCGATTCTCGGTCCGGTCGTCGAGTGGTTTCGATGATGTCGGGCTGTTCGGTCATGTTCGCGCCTCGATCGATGAGCTGTCGCAGATGCTGTGTGTACCGCCGGTACGTGTTCTGATACTGACAGTACGAAGTGCTGGAAATCAATGGGTGTGAGCTTGCGTGAATATGAGGTAAGTCACGTGATCTGCAGGTGAACGGCATGCAACTGTTTTCTGGTCTGTCTGATTCTCGATGCGTACCGCCAGTACGTGTATGCTCCCGGCTGTGCCCCGATCCGACACCAGATCCGCAGCCAGGACGATCACCCGCGAGGAAATCGTCGACGCCGCCATCCGGGTGATCGATAGGGATGGTCCGCGGCCGAGCATGGATGACGTCGCCCGCGAGGCGCGCATCACCAAACCTCGGCTGTATCGCCGGTTCGCCGACAAGGCGGACCTCTACACCGAGATCGGCAACCGGATGGCCAAGGCCGCGGGCGCCGCGGCGGGCAACGATCTCACCCTGATGCTGCAGCCGCCGCGTATCGCGCTTCGTCGTGTCCTTACCGGCTATGCGGACTGTATCCTGGAGCACCCCAACGTTTTTCGATTCCTCGGGCAGGCGCACGTCACCCAGAACGCCGACGGTTCCGTGCTCCAATTCGACCTCGGTCGCGCCGCGGCGGGCCGCTTCGCCGAGCAGGCGCGCGAGGTCGCCGAATCCATCCCGATCGACGCGACCGGCATCGACTACCTGGCTCGCGCGGTCGTCGGTGTCGTCGTCTCGATCACCGACCTGTGGCTGGGCGATTCGGCGTTGCCGCGCCCGGCCACCACTGTCGAATTCGTCGAACAAGCCACCGAATTCGTCTGGGGTCTGATCGACGGCTTCCTCCGCCGCCAAGGCATCTCGGCAGATCCTGACACCCCGATCTTCACATCCATGGCGGCGGTCAACCAGTCGCAGTCCGCCATGTGACATCGGAACCTCGGATAACATCACCGATCCGGTACCGTTCTTATCGGCCAGCTGTCGTCCAAGCCCTCCAGGTAATAGTCCAGCAGGTCGACCGAATCGTCTCGCGAATGATCGCTGAACTCGTCGAAACATCTTCCCACGGAGCCGACGCGTGTCCGGCTTGTTGACATCATGTCAATAGTGGTGGAATCTGATGTCGAGGCGCCGGCGGCGAGGTCGGCCCGTGGCGAGCAAAGGATCCGACGATGGCACGTGCCGCGTGGAGTGATGATGAGGTCGAAGCGGTACGGGACCTGGCCAAGAACTTCTTCGAAAAGGAAGTCGTCCCGCACGAGGAGAAGTTCGTCGCCCAGGGACACCCCGACCGTGCGCTGTACAACCGCGCCGGTGAACTCGGCCTGCTGTGCACCGCGCTGCCGAGCGAATATGGTGGTGGCGGTGGTACTTTCGCGCACGACGCCGCCATTATCGAGGAGCAGGCGTTCGCCGGAGACGGTGCGCTCGGCATGCCGGTGCACAGCTCGATCATCGCCCCCTATCTCAACGAATTCGGTTCCGAGGAGCTCAAGCGGCGGGTGCTGCCCAAGGCGGCCACCGGCGAGATGGTGCTCTCGATCGCTATGACCGAACCCGGCACCGGCTCGGACCTACAGAACATCAAGACCAGGGCGGTCCGGGAGGGTGACGAATACGTCATCACCGGGTCCAAGATCTTCATCACCAACGGTTGGCTCTGCGACGGCATCATCATCGCCGTGAAAACCGACCCGACCAAGGGCGCGGCGGGTGTCTCGCTGGTCTTCGCCGAGGTCGGCGACGACACACCAGGTTTCAAGCGTGGTCGCATCCTGAACAAGATCGGCGGCAAGGCCCAGGACACCGCGGAGCTGTTTTTCGACGGCCTCAGGGTGCCGGCGTCGAACTTGCTCGGTGCGGCCGAGGGGCAAGGCTTCTACCAAATGATGCAGCTGCTGGCTCAGGAACGCCTGGTGACCGCGATCATCGCGGTCGCGATGATGGAGAAGGCCGTCGCGCTGACCGTCGAGTACACCAAGGGCCGCGAGGCGTTCGGCAAGCCGCTGTTCGCCATGCAGAACACCAAGTTCGAGCTGGCCGAGTGTGCGACCGTCGCCACCGTCAGTCGTACCTTCCTCGATGACTGCCTCGTCAAGCACCTGCGTGGGGAGCTCGACGTCCCAACAGCGGCAATGTCGAAATTCTGGCTCACCGATCAGCTGGGTATCGTTGTCGATCGCTGCCTGCAACTGTTCGGCGGTTACGGCTACATGACGGAGTATCCGATTTCCCAGCTCTACACCGGCGCCCGTGTACTGCGCATTCTCGCGGGTAGCAACGAGGTGATGAAGGATCTCATTGCCCGGTCTCTCTGAAGTCCGGAGCGAGACGGCTTCGTCGGTGGACCCTTCCTCCGACGCGGCACAGCCGCGCCGGCGCAGGCTCGAACCCGACGAGCGGCGTGCGCAGATCCTCGCCTGCGCGATCGATATGTTCGGCGAGCGACCGTATGCGGCCGTCTCCACCGCCGAACTGGGCCAGCGCGCCGGGGTCGCGCGCGGCCTGATCAATCACTACTTCGGCAACAAGCGCGATCTCTACCTCGCGGTGGTTCGCCGGATGGTCACCCTGCCGCGCCTCGACGACATGGTGACCCCGAGCGGCACCGATCGGGAACGCGTCGACGCCAGTGTGCACTGGCTGCTGGATGTGATCTCCGAACACGGCAGCACCTGGGTGAAGGTGACCAGTCATGAGGGCGTCGGCAACGATCCCGAGGTGCAGCACATCCTCGATCAGGCCGACGACGCGGCCGCGGAGCGCATGCTGCTGATGGTCGGGCGCGCCGCTTCGACACATAGTGCGGAATTGCGCGCGATGGTGCGAGCCTTCGGCGGCCTGGTGAAAGTGGCCGGGCGGGAGTGGATCACCCGGGGCACACTCACCCGCGAACAGGTCCATGTGCTGCTCTCGGACATGTTGATGACATTGATGACCGAAACCATGCCCAAGGTGGACCGCAGGCGCTGAGCGTGCCCGCTCCCGTGGCCTGGATCGTCAGGTCGTACCCGGCTCGCCCGCGACGGCCTGCCCCGCACCGCTGTCGCGGACGTGACGGACATGCCCCGGCGCGTGTCCACCTCTGCCGTACTTCAGTTCGATCACTTCCTCCCGGCGGTGCTCGACCACCAACGCGCCGATGCCCGCGATCCACAGCGCGGCGGTCGCGATCGCGCCGACCTCCGTCCAGCCGCTGAACCCGGAACCGGCCGCGGTCAGTGTGCACGCCAGCGCCACGATGCCGAGGGCACACAGGATGAGGCCCGGCACGTTGTAATCGTCGCCGAGCAGATCGCCCGCCTGGGCGTGCCACGGCCGCCCTTCGGTCGAATCGGTAGTACCGAACATGGATCCTCCTGGGTGCGAGTCAGCACATGGTCAGCGATTTCACCTCGTCATCAGCATGAACCTCCGCCGCGCGAACCGCGAGGGGTGTTTGCTGGTTTGTAATTGCGAGGCGGCCCTGGCAGATGGGGCGAACTGTTCCCACTGCTGCGAAATGTTGCTCCGCGTTCGTTATTACGCTTTGATGACGGCCGATTGGACGTTTCGGATGATCCGGCGGCTGTTCGCCTCTATTCTGTGTCGATAATGGGGGCGGGTCCGGGAAGTCCGAGACTCCTGCGCGATTGTGGTGTGGAGAGGGACGTACTGGCATGGCACGGACGGAACGCCGTGAGCTCGACCGTTGGCCGGAAGCGGCGCAGCACGAGGAGAGCTGGCAAGAACCGGAACCCGAGGAGCGCTGGCCGGACGCGGAATCCGAAGGCCGCCGACAGGAAGCGCCACCACCGGGGCGCCGCAGGACCGGTCGGCTGCGAGTGGAGATTCCGCCGATCATCAACCCGTATGCGATCGTCGCGCTGGTGGCCGCGTTGCTCGGGCTTTTCCCGGTGGCCATCGTGTTCGGCTTCATCGCCTTCAGTCATCCGCGCGGCAAGGCTATGGCGGTATCCGCCCTGCTCCTCGGTGTTGCCGAGATGACGGCCGTCGCGGGATTCGTGGTGTTGTCCGGAACCAACTGGACCGATTCGGTCTCGCGCGCGAACAAGGTCACCGAGGTAACGACGGTTGCCGCGCCAACCGTCGTGCCGACCACGGTGGCGCCGACCACGGTCGTGCCGCCGGTGACGACGCCGCCGGCGGCAACCAACCTCGTCACTCCGAAAAAGGGCACGGCCTGCGCGGACCCCGCGCAGATCGGTACCGGTGCGGACGGGAACACGCTGCTGTGCCTGGCCAATGCGGCGAGCGGCGGCTACCAGTGGGCGGGGCCGTACGCGATCGCGACCGCGGTACAGCAAGCCGGAACGAAGTGCGAAATTTCCGGCACCAACAAAAGCGCGCGCACCGCGGACGGTCATGCGCTGGCGTGCGAGAGCAAGGTCTGGCAGCTCTGGACCGAATAGCTGTTGCTGTTATTCGGCCTTCTTCGCCCGGCTCGGCTGCACCCGCGGTGGCTCGTTGGGCATCTTCGGATATTGCGGTGGCCACGGCGCATCCATCAGACCCGCGGCCATATCGCGCTCGGACATTTCCAGCAGTGGTGCGATCGATTGCGCAGGACGGTCCGCCCATGGATCGCCGAGCTCGGCGAATCGAGCGGGCACGGTGGCGATGGTGAGTTCGTCGGGCACGATGGTGTCGAGTTCGGGCCAGGCGATCGGTGTCGACACCTGGGCGCCGACCTTCGGGCGCACACACCAGGCGCCGAAGACCGTTTTGTGCGGTGCGTTCTGGTTGAAATCGATGAACACGCGAGAGCCGCGTTCTTCCTTCCACCATTGCGCGGTGATCTCGTCGGGATGGCGGCGCTCCAGTTCGCGAGCCAATGCGACGGCCGCGGCTCGTACCTGATAGCCATCCCACTTCGGTTCCAGCGCAACGTAAATGTGCAGCCCGCGCGAGCCGGAGGTTTTGATCGACGACGCGATGCCCAATTCGGTGAATAGTTTCCGAGTCAGCACGGCGGCATGCCTGAGATCGTCGAAGGTGATACCGGGGGAGGGATCGAGGTCGATGCGCAACTCGTCGGCGATCTTCAGATCGTCCACGTGATTGGGCCAGACGTGAAAACCCAAGCAGCCCTGATTCACCGCCCACAGAATGTGTGCGAGATCGTGCGCGACAAGGGCATCACTCGTGGTGCCGTTCGGGGTGGATACCTCGACGGTGTGCAGCCAATCCGGCGCGGATTTCGGCACCCGTTTCTGGAACCATGACTTCCCCGACGCGCCATCGGGATAGCGCTCGAGCAGCAGTGGGCGATTGCCGACCACGTTCAGGAACGGTTCGGCGACGGCCTGGTAGTAGTGCACCAGATCGAGTTTCGTTTCGCCGCGCTTGGTGAAATAGATCTTGTCGGGATTGCTGATGGCGACGGTTCTGCCGTCCACCTCGATATCGACGGACGCGCTCATGACTTTCCCTGGATTTCGGTGAACAGGGTGCTCAATTCGGCGGGCGCGACCTCATCGAGCTGGGCATAGGTGCACGATTGCGGGGTGCGGTCGGCACGGAAGCGAACGAGCCTGCCGCCGTGGCGCAACCGGCCCGACTGCACGTGCTCATAGCGGACCTCGGCGACAAGTTCCGGGCGTAGCGCCTCCCATGACAGATCCTTGCCCCCGGTCCATCGGCTCACCCCGCCCGGCATCTTGCCGTCGGCCCTCGCCTGCGCGGCCGCGTCCGCCCATTCCCGCCAAGGGTGGTTCTCCAGCGCGTTCTCGCGCAGCGGTTTCAGCTCCTCGACCAGTTCCTTGCGCCGGGCCGCGGTGAAACTGCTCGCCACCCCGACATGATGCATATGCCCTTCGTCGTCGAAGAGTCCGAGCAGCAGCGAACCGACACCCTCGCCGTCCTTGTGCCACCGGAAACCGGCTACTACACAGTCCGCGGTGCGCTCGTGTTTGACCTTGAGCATCACCCGCTTGTCCTGCAGATAGGCGAGATCGTTCGACTTGACCATGACGCCGTCGAAACCCGCGCCCTCGAACCTGGTGAACCAGTCCTCGGCGATATCGGGATCCGAGGTGACCGGCGTCAGGTGCACCCTGGCCAATTCGGTATCGAGAATGGTCTCCAGCAGCCGCCTGCGTTCGGCGAACGGTTCGCCGGTGAGATCCTTGCCGCCGAGCGCGAGCAGATCGAAGGCGACGAAGCTGGCCGGTGTTTCCACGGCCAGCTTGTTCACCCTGGAGGCAGCCGGGTGCAGCCGGTTCTGCAGCGTGTCGAAATCGAGGCCCTGATCGGTGACCATGACGATTTCGCCATCCACCACGCATTTCTCCGGCAGCGCCTGCTTCAGCAGATCGGCGACCTCGGGAAAATACCTGGTAAGCGGGCGATCGTTGCGCGAACCGAGTTCGATCTCGTCGCCGTCGCGGAATACGACACAGCGAAATCCGTCCCATTTCGGTTCGTAGCTCAGGCCCGGTTCGCGCGGCACCGACGGCGCCGTTTTCGCCAACATCGGCCGGACGGGTGGCATCACCGGTAGGTCCACGCTGGCCCGCCTCTCCGCGTCTTCGGGCCGGACTCGCGTGCCACGCAAGCAGCCTTGGCGTCCGGCGGCAAGGGTGTAGGCAAGTTGGCCCGTCCCCGGCGAGTTACCCATGTACTCGCCTGACCAGCTCTTGCGTAGTGGGGGATCACCAGCGCATCCACTCGTCCTCCTCCGGTCGTGCCCGCACCGATGTCGACGTCGCCGGGGACGAAAAATCATCGGTGCGGGATCCGGATCGATCGTAGATCTCCGGTCCGACAAGATCGGGACTTCGGCTCAGTCGAGCCAGCCGTGCTGATCGGCGTAGGTGGTGAGGCGGTCCCGGATGGTGATGATCTCGCCCGCGGTCAGTGCGGGGCTGGCGTCCAAGAGCAGCTCCGTGATCTGACGTTTGTGTTCGGCGGCCGTCAGCAGGCCGGAGGACGATGGTCGTTCCTTCTTGTGCCGAGCAGGCGGTGGGGTCGATGGCGCCAGCTGACCGCCGACCAGGGTCAGATTGACCGCCTTGGGTCCACGGTCACCCTCGGTCACGTCGAATTCGAATACCCGGCCCTGACGCAGTTCGTCCTCATCGAGACCGATGTCGTTCACGTGCACGAACACATCCGGACCACCATCGTCGGGACGAATGAACCCGAACCCCCGAGAGCCGTCGAACGACACCAATTTCCCGATGGACACCAAAACCCGCTCCTCGCCGTAGCTATTCGGTCACTTTAGCCCGCATTTTCCCCGTCGTTGGATGAAAGCGCCTTTTGTAACGAATTGAAGACAGTGAGCCCCTGACCGACCATTCCGTTGACCAATTCACTGACGCCATCCGGCCCGTTGAGCACCGTCAGGTTCGCGTTGGCCAGCCCGTTGGACGCCTGCTTGACGATCTCTGGCAACTGTTCGATCAGTAACTGGTCCAACGCGATTCGGTTGTTCGAGGCCGCCGCGTCGGCCTGGATCCTGGTTCGGTCGGCTTCGGCCTCGGCGAGGATGCGCACCCGTTCGGCTTCCGCGAGTGCGGGCTTGACCACCTCGGCCTGCAATTGTTGTTCGCGCAATTCGGCCCCTTTGCGGGCCTGCTCGGCCTGCGCGGTCAGCACCTCCTGCATGGCTTTGGCCTCGGCGAGTGGACCCGACTGCGCCGCCTCGGCATTGGCCTTGTCGATGTCGCGTTGATACTGGGCCTTCAGAATCGAGGTCTCGCGCTCGTATTCGGCCTGGCGGCGCAGCGATTCCTGCTCCGCCTGCGCGGCGAGCTGAGCGGCCTGCGACTGCGCGATCTGGGCGTCACGCTGCACTGCGGCGTTATGCGGGGCCGCGAGCGCGGTGATGTAGCCGAGGTTGCCGTCATCAATGGACTGGATCTGGAAGGAATCCACCCACAGCCCGATATTGCTCATTTCGACCTTGGACGCCACCAGCACCTCATCGGCGAGGCGCTGGCGTTCGCGAATGATTTCCTCGACCGTCATCGAACCGACGATCGAGCGGAGATGACCGGAGAAGATGCGTCCGGTGAGCACCGACATCTCCTGCTCCTGTTCGGACAGAAACCGTTGTGCCGCGTTGACGATCGACCTCTCGTCGTTGGCAACCTTGAACGCGATCACCGCACGCACCTCGAGCTGGATGGCCTGCTTGGTGACGCACCGCTCCTTGATCTCCGACTCGAACATCGCCAGCGACAGATAGCTCACCTTGCGGAAGAACGGAATGACCCATTTGCCGCGCCCGATCACCACCCCGAACGGCACATCGTCTTTACCCTTTGCACCGCTGACGAGCATTGCTTCGTCCGGGTCAGGTACGTGATACCCCAGCACGGTTTACTCCCTATCTGTTTACATCTTCTCGGGTAGATCCGTAGCCAACGGAATCCACGGAACAACATCGACGATGCGTCCTGGATCGACGGTGATGATCAACACGGTGCTGCCGGCCGGAATCGGCTCCTGCCCCCGCGCGATATACAGTTCCGTCCCCCCACGAATCGCTACCAAAACCTCGCCCAACATTCCGGCGCCCCGAATTGCCGCCGTCAGCGTACCCGTCAAACCCCGCACGGGGTCGGTCATCTCGGTGAACTCCTCGGACTGGAAGGCCGGGCTGTCAGCGTACGCGGCGGAGCCGAATTCGGCCTCGGGGAACCGCCACGGCCGAGGACTATGCCCGCTCCTGATCGGAGAGCGCTTCGGCGACGATCCGACCGACCGTGCTTTTGGTGAGATAATGGGCGGCGCTGTGCGGTTGGGCGCCGTTGTCGATGGCGGGGTGCGTTGTCGGCACCACCGCGCTGCCGGCGGCCGGTGGGAAGAACGGCGCAAGGTCCAGGTGTGCGGCGACGATGTCGTCGCGGTCGGCCATGTTCTCCCAGCGGATGAGCGCGGGCGGAACGGTCGGCGGTTGTGGACGTAGGCGTGGGTAGATGATCGACTGCAAGGCAAGGGGGGAGCCCAGCGTGATCAGCGTGACCGGCCGCCGGGTGTGATGCAGGGCCTCATACGCGACGACCGAACCCAGCGAATGCCCGATGACCAGCCGGGTCTCGGGTCCGATCAGATCGAGCACCTGCTGCTGAGCGTGTTTGCGCACGGTCTCGTCCGCGAGGTATCGGGTGACCTGTGCCAGCGACCGATCGACGAATTTCCCGGCGAGCCCGAATCCGAAGGGCGCGAACCATTTCAGCTTCGCGAGTGCGTTGGTGGCGGGCCTGGTCTGGGCCCGCACCCCCTGCGCGCCTTCGTCATCGAGCGTGGAGTTGTCGAGGTAGCGCTGCGCTTCCACCTGATCGCGCAGGTCGAGCGCGTGCGCGGCTGCTGTGGCGAGCCATGCCGTTGCGAGCTGTTCGGCGAGTTCGGAGTATTCCTCGTTTATCGGTGCGGTACCGCCTTGTGCACCGGGATCCAGAAAGGCGTTGCCGTAGAAGGCCATCCGCACCTCTGGCGACCCAGGTAGCGGACCGCGCCACAACCTGTCGGCCAGCTCGGCATGCCCTGCGGCGCGAACCCCGCCCGCCAGCGCGGGAATCCATTGGGACTCCAGCACATCGGCCGCATATTGTTCCTGCGCGATACCGTGCACGAGCACTATCGCTGCCATTCGAGGCCCCCGGTTGTCACTCGCCACGGTGTGGTGTTCCAGTACGTTCCTATCACGACGGGAGCCCCGCGGTGGTCGTCCGCGCGAAACCGTGACGTCCGATGGCCGGATTCGGCGAGGACGGTAGGTTGCTCGCATGGGAGGAAGGCTCGCGCTGGTTGTCGGATCCGAGTGCGTCGCGTTAGGGGAGTTGGGGTTCACGGGCGAACTCGCCGGTGGCCTGTATGCCAAGCTACGTGAAGTAGGCGGCTGGCAGTCTGCCGCTGCCGATGACAGTGCCGTGCTCAATCCCACTGCCGCGGAGTTGGTTTCGGCAATAGATGACGCTTTCCGGGCCGCGTCGGCTGCGCGCGCGACCCTGCTGATCGCCTTCGTCGGACATGGCATCGCGACCGGCGACGGAGACTTTTTCCTGCTCGCTCACGATTCCCCGGCGGTGCCGCGCTCGCACACGGCATTTCATCTGGCGCAGGGTATTCGGGAGCGACTCGACCAATCCGCCCTCGACGGGCTCGTCGTGCTGGTGGACGCCTGTGACACCGAGCAAGGTGTGCGCGGTGCCGCCCGTCGGTGGACCGATGTACTCGCCGACTCCGCCGGACGAATGGAGTTGCTCGTCGCCGCGGGCGCGGGTCCCGCCTATGCGGGGTGCTTCACCCGCACCATTCTCGCCACTTTCGCGGACGGAATGCCGCTGCGTGGCGAGAACCTGCTGCCGTCCGACCTCGTCGCGCCCATCGCCGACACCTGCACTCGTCAACGCCCGCAACATCTCTCGTTCACCGCGGGCACGGTTTCGGTGGGACCTGGCGGAGATCCCGGTCTCTGGCTTGTGCCCAATACCGCCCGCAGCGGCGACGCGGTCAGCGGACGTCCGGCATCCGGTTTCGTCGACCACCTCACCCGTAGTTTGGTGCTGACGGACACCATCCGTGAGCGACTCATCGAGATCATCGAGTCGGGTAGCCACACCCTGCGCGCCGTTGTCGGACTCGCGGGCTGCGGAAAGTCCACCCTCATGGCCATGCTCATTCGCCCGAGTCTGGTGCGCGGTCTGCCCATCGGGCCCGAATATGTCAGTGCGGCGATATTCCTTACCGGCCACAGCTCGATCGAGACGGTCGCGATGGAGCTGTCCGCGCAGCTGAGCACCCGTGTTCCCGGTTACCGTGAAGCGGTGCGCGCGGCACGGGAGTCGGCCGACTCCAATGGATCACACCTCGACATCTTCGATATCGAGGTGTGGCAGCCGCTGGTCGTCGTCGGCAGAGTCGGCACCCGCATCACCATCGTGCTGGACGGACTCGACCAGCCGGAGGAAGGCAGTCGAGGACTACTGATCGCCACGGTCCGTGATCTGACGACCTACGAGCGGTTGCCTCATGTGCGGGTGATCGCGACTATCCGCGAGGGGACCGGCGTCGAATCGGCCGTCGGCCTCGCCCACATGCATCGCATCGAGCTGGCGGAGCCCGCGAACAGCGACGTCGCAGCCATCGTGCGAGCCAACCGCACAGGTGTTACTTCCAGACTGCGACCTTCCGAACCCGGGCGGCTTGTCAGGCGGGATCTCCTTCGGCGTCCCGGCGAGCAAAAGGTGCCGTCGTGGGACACGGGCTGGGGTTCGATCTCCCGCTCGGTTGGTCCGGATCCAGCGACGGGTCCGCGCGAAGACCGAAGTATCCCGCCGCTGCCACCCTGGCTTTCCGATCGCGAAGCGCAGGAGGATGACCGAGCGCGCACACAGGACCTGGCGGAGGAGGACACCACCGACGACGCGGACACTGCCGACGAACGATCTTTGCGTCGTCGGCCGGCCGCGCGGGACAGTTCGTCCGTGGGAAGCCGATGGCTGCTCGCGCGCCTGCTGATCGAGCTGGGAGCGACCGAGGGTGTCACCGGATTCGACACGGCGGTCGAGCGTCGGGTGCGCGCCGCGATCGGATCGGGGGATCCGGGTGCGATCGGCCCATTGCTCGCCGTCCTTGTCGCGGCGGGGGTGGGGCCGGTGCTGCCACTCGAACTGCTGGAGGCCGCGATGGCAGCCATGGGCGTCGTTCTCGAATCGGCGCGGATCCGCGATCTCACAGTCGGTCTCGGCGTCCTGGTCAGCCGCAGTGACCCGGGCACACCTCGCGAATCACTCGGGGTGACGCACGGCCGCTTGATCGCGGCCTTGCAGACCGAATGCGGCCGTCTCGGCGTCGCCGTCGTCGACGCGCATCGAGCAATACTCACGGCTATCGAGCGCACCGACACCGATCGGGCCACGCAGTATGCGCGGGGATCAGCGCCGCGCCACCATCTCGCGTGCCGAGACACCGCGGCGGCGGTGGAATACCTCACGCATCTCGAGACATCCAGAGCCGCGGACAACCGCGACCTGTGGACCGCATGGCTGCCCTCGATCGTCGCGGTCTGCGGTGAGGACCATCCGGATGCCCTTGCGGCCAGGGCACATCTGGCCTCCGCCCGCGGCGCCAGCGGCGATCGGGCCGGTGCGATCGCCGAGTATGAGGGGCTGCTCGTTGCCCAACTCCGGGTGCTGGGAGCCGATCATCCGGATCTGCTGCGTGCCCGGGACGATCTCGCGTACTGGCGCGGGCGATCGGGCAGCTGAACCCGGTATCGAAACGAAATGTCCTGCGGAAGGCAGGCATTGCGGGTTCCCGGTTTCGATGGGGAGGGTAGGTTGCCTTAATGGGAGGAAGGCTCGCGCTGGTCGTCGGGTCCGAATGTGGGGCGCTGGGGGAACTCGGATTCACCGGTGAACTCGCCACCGGACTCTATGACAGTCTGAGGACCGTCGGTGGCTGGCAGGCGGCGACCGACACCGTTGGACCACTGCTCAATCCTACTGCGGCACAGCTCAGTTCGGCGGTGAGCGCGGCCTTCGCTGCGGCAGCGAAGCAGCAGGCCACGTTGCTGATCGGGTTCATCGGGCACGGGACGGCCACCAGCGCGGAGGACTTCTTTCTGCTCGGCCATGACTCGCCGTCGATGCCGGATTCCCACACGGCATTTCATCTCACCCAGGAGATTCGAGAGCGGCTCAACAGGTCGGCGCTCGACGGGTTGGTCGTCCTGGTGGACGCCTGCGAGACCGAGCAGGGAGTATTCGGCGCGGCCCGCCGATGGCCAGAGTTGCTGGCAAGGGCGGCGGGCAGGATGGAGCTGTTGGTCGCGGCGGGCGACGGTCCGGCCTATGCGGGGTGTTTCACCCGAACCCTGTTGTCCACCTTTGCCTCCGGGCTGCCGTTGCGCGGCGAGAATCTGCTGCCCTCGGACCTGGTCGACCCCATCGCTGCGGTCTGTGTCAGGCAGCAGCCGGAGCATTTGTCGTTCACTTCGGGCACCGTCACGGCGAGCGAGGGCGGCGATCCTGGTCTGTGGCTCGTGCCGAATATCGCGCGCCGAAGGGACGCTGTCACCAATCGTCCCGCCGCGGGATTCGTCGACCAGCTGACCAGCAGATTGTTGCTCACCGCCGCGGTCAGGGAGACACTCGGCGACATCATCGAATCCGGCGGTGACCGTTTGCGCGGCGTCATCGGTCCACCCGGCGTCGGCAAGTCGACGCTGCTTGCCATGCTCATCCGCCCCAGTCTTGTCGACACCTTGACGATCTCACCCGAATACATCACCGCCGCTATCTTTTTGACGGTGAACAGCTCCGTCGGCGCGGTGGCCGCTGAGCTGTCGGCGCAGTTGAGCGCCAGGTTGCCGGGATTCGTCGAGGCCGCCAAGACCACGCGCGAACTCGACGAACACAGCGGCGCCGCGCACGATGTGTTCGACATCGAGGTGCGACATCCGCTGGCGCGGTTGCGAAAAGACGGTCGGCGAGTCACCGTCATCGTCGACGGACTCAATCACCCGGAGGTCGGCACGCGGCGATTGCTGATCGACGTGCTCGCGGACCTGACGCGCAGCGACGATCTTCGCCACGTGCGGGTGATCCTCGGTATTCGCCAGGGCATGGGGATCGAGGACGACCACGCGCTCTCCCACATGCGTCGCATCGTGGTCTCCGAGCCGGTCGCCGAGGACATCGCCGCGACAGTGGAATCGGCACGTGACACTCGCATGGTTCTCGACGAGCGCGAATGGACGGCATGGACGGATGTACTGTTGGCCGAAACACCCTCAGCCCGTAGTGATTCCGACTCGGTAACAGCGAGTTGGCTGATGGCGCGGCTACTGACCGAAATCCCGGGCGCGGTCGCCGATCGGGCGATGGCGCAGGATATCGACCTCGACGGTGTGGTGGCGCTGCGTATCGGTGTCGCCCTCCAGCTCGCGGGTACCGCGGCCGCCGAGACCATCGGCGCGCTGCTCGGTGTCCTCGCCGCGGCAGGCGTCGGGCCCGCGCTGCCGATCGAACTGCTCGACGCCGCGATGACGTGGATGGGCTACCGGACCAAGATCGCGCGGCTGCGTGACCTCACCGTCGGTTTGGGCTCGTTGGTCACCCGCAGCCGTCCCGGCACCGTTCGCGAGGCGGTCGGTGTGACGCACGCCGCGCTGCTCGGTGGATTGCGTGCCGAATGTCGAAGGCTGGGAGTGGAACTCGACGACGGCCACCGGGCGATCATCGCGGCGATCGAGGACAACCGCACCGAGAGTGCCACCAGCTACGCTCGCGGTGCCGCGGTGCGGCACTACCTGGCCTTCGATCACTCCTCGGCCGCCTTCGACTTCCTCGAGCAACTCCAGACCCCGCGTGCCGCCGACAATCGCGATCTGTGGTCGGCGTGGCTACCGAGTTTCAGCACTGTGATGGGGACCGACCATCGCGACACCCTGCGCGTGCGCAACCGCCTCGCCAATAGCCGTGGCCGCAGCGGCGATATCAATACCGCCATCGAGGAACTCGAGAAACTCGGTCCCGACCAGGCGCGGTTATTGGGTGAACAGCATATCGACACCCTCACCACCCGACTGGACACCGCCGATTGGCGCGGCCATACCGGCCGCTTGGAGCGTGCCGTCGCCGAACTGGAACGGCTCGTGATCGATCACACCCGCATAAGAGGCCCCGACCATCCGTGGACCCTGCGAGTTCGCAACACCCTGGCCTATTGGCGCAGCGAGCGCGGCAGCCTGCGCCGCGCCATCATCGAGTTCGAGCAGATTATCGAGGACCAGTCGAGAATTCTCGGCACCGCCGACCCCGAAACGCTGCGCACCCGGCACGATCTCGCGAGAAGTCGCGCGATGGCGGGCGAAATCGACCGCGCCCTAGCCGAATTCGAACAACTACTCGCCGATCAGCGTCACATGCTCGCCCCCGACCACGCCCAAACCATCCGCACCCGCAACAGCATCGCCCGCTGGTTGCGCGAAGGCGGCGAAACCGAAAAGGCCATCCGCGAATACGAGTCCCTGCTGGCCGACCAGATCCGTATCTTCGGCCCCGACCACCCCGACACTTTCTACACCCGCAACTGCCTCGCCGCTTGCCACGGTGAAGCGGGCGACATCGCGGGCGCCGTCGCCGAATACGAACAACTACTCGCCGACCAGGAACGCATCCTGGGTCTCGACAACGCCCACACCCAACTCACCCGGAGCAATCTCGACTACTGGCGCGCGCAGCACGGTGACTAGCGGCCTCGCCGCCATCGAACCGGCTGCGTCGACAGACGGACCATAGCGATGGCGCAGCAAGGTCATGCCTGCGCACGGCCCGCCGTCTCGGGCACCGAGATGTGCCAGCCGACGCTGGTCACCGCCGGCTCCAGGCTCAGCCTGCTCACCGCCGATTCCATCTGCCGGTCGTCGCGCTGATCACTGGCGAGCTCGGCGCGGACCTCCACCCGGCCCGGGAGGTCGGTGTTCGCGCTTGCCACCGAGACCAGCCGGAAATCGGTGCGCGTCAACGCCTGCACCAGCAGCGCCCGGACATGCGCCTCGTGCTCGTCATTGGTCACCGCGACGAAGACATACGTCGCGGGTTGCTCGTCGGAGGAGTCGGGCTGCCGATCCACCGCCCGTCCTGCCGCTCGCAATGCGATGTTGACCACGACCACCGCAACCGTGCCCGCCAGTGCGGTGGTGAGCATTCCCGCTCCGGCCAGTGCACCGACGGCCGCCGAACACCACAGGGTCGCAGCGGTATTCAGACCGCGCACGTTCAATCCGTCGCGGATGATGACGCCCGCGCCGAGAAAGCCGATACCGGAAACGATCTGGGCCGCGACCCGGGTCGGGTCGGCGGTACCGCCTTCGAAACCGTTGGCCGACAGCAGGACGAACAGGGTCGAACCCGCGGAGACCAACGCGTTGGTGCGCAGCCCCGCACCCCTGGCCCGGTATTGCCGCTCGAAGCCGATCAGCGTGCCGAGGCCGACGCCCACGAGCAGCCGGATGATCATTTCTACCGTTGACATCACGCACTCCCTGACTGGTCGGCGCACCATCGCACAGCAGGCTACGGGGCTCGTCCCGTTCCGGAATCGGCTGTGGAGGTGTCGCCGGGTGAATAGTTGGCTAACAGGGTTGTCGAACTATCTCCGCCGGGCATCCGGCTCACCTCCTTCGGCTGTTGTGCGCACGGCAGAGCCGGGCGCTGGTAGCGCGATCGTCGCGGAGCATGCACGAGGGTCCCGGCAAACCTGCCGGTGGGGGCCCTTCTCGTAAGACCTTTGGCACTTCACGGCGTGAACCCGGCAATCGTCGGGAGCCAATCGGGATCACCCCTTAATCCGGGGAGACCTGTCCTGACCTGGGGCGTCTCTCGACGTTCGGGGTCGCTGGCCTGTATCCGTGAAGGAGCCTCAGCGAACAATCGGCACCTTGCGTTGGCCAGTAAACACCCAAACGAAAGCATTGGCAATGCGGTTGTGAGTGCTGTCGGGTCAGGACCGGTACAGCGAGCGGTAGGCGGCGATCATTTCGGCGCAGTGGTCGATGATTTCTTCTCGGGTAGCTCGCAATGATCCATTGAGCCACGCGGAGAACATGCCCGCATTGCCGCTGGCCATGGTGACAGCGGCAAGGCGGCGGCGTACCGGGTCGTCGATGTGGGCGAACAGGTGGTCCTGCATCAGGCGGGTGAATACCGGCATAACGGCGATAGTGGTCTGGCCGAGGCCGGTGCTCGAATACGGCTCGACCAGAAACAGGCGGGACTTGCGCGGATCCGCGAGCACCTTGTCGACGAGCACCTCCGACAGTGCGTGGTCGCGGGACGGATCGTCGGTGGCGGCGAAGGCGGTCATCGGCTCGAGGAATTCGTCGGCCACCTCGCGATAGAGCAGATCGAGCAGCTCGTCGCGGCTCGCGAAGCTCTCGTAGAAATACCGATCGGTGAGATTGGCTCGCCGGCACACCGCGCGCATGGTGACCCCGGCCGCGCCGGATTCCCCGATCAGGTCGAGCGCAGCCTCGAGCAGCGCGGCGCGGCGCGCCTGCCTCCGCTCGGTGAGCGTCGTGCCGCCCCAGATACGGGGACCGGCGTCGTCGTCTGATTCCTGCCCTGTCTGCACCGCCTCACATTAATGGGCCTCGACCGCACGACGTCTTTCGCGGCCGTCGGGCGCCCGGAAAGTGACGAAGAAGCGTGCGGACCGATCGGGCGGCTAAGTCCACGCTCACGGCAGGACGGCGCAGGCTACGCCCAGGTTCGTGCCTGTGCCGACGGCGCAGATGTAGTCGCCGCCGTTGCGCACCGCGTAGACGGTGTTGTTGCCCTTCGGTATCGGTAATGGGCCGACTCACGCACCTCGTTCGAGAGGCAGGCCGGTGTCGCGCCAGGCGACGATGCCGCCTTCGAGGCTGTAGGCGTCGAAGCCCGCGGTGCGGGCGGTGCTGGCGAAGCGCAGTGAGAGCTCCCCGACCGGGCAGACGAAGACGACGGGTCGCGAGCGGGGGAAGGGGATGCCGTGGGTGAACATGTCGTCGAGCTGGTCGTCGCGAATGTTGATGGCGCCGGGGACATGGCCGATGCGGTAGGCCATGGCGCCACGGGTGTCGACGATGGTCGGTCGGTCGGTGCGATCGAGGTCGGCGAGTTCGGTGGGGGATAGCGCCGGAGTCGCGGCCAATTCGGTCGCCGTGGGCGGCGTGCGGCGGTCGGTGCGATCGAACAGGTCGGGCCTGCGTTTCTTGATGTAGGACAGATATGGTTCCAAGCGATCGCAGACGATGAAGACGGCGATGAGCGGACCGTCCTTGCTGGAAGTGGCTGCGGTGCGCAAGGTTTCCAGCGCCGCGGCGTAACTGGCGCCGCTGGTCGGACCGGCCAGGATGCCGTAGCCGGAGGCCAGCCGCAGAGTCGCGTCGACGGCGCTCGGCGCGTCGACGGTGATGATGCGGTCGTAGAAGTCGGGTTGGAACAGGCCGACGTCCCACATTTCGCTTTCCGAGCGAATGCCGGGAATGAAGTCGGTGCGGTCGGAAACCACGGCGACGGTACGCAATTCGGGATTGTGTTTGAGCAGATAGGTGGCGGTGCCTCGGGTGGAGCCGGTGGTACCGAGGCCGCCGATCAGGTAGTCGACGCGGGTGATGCCGTCGGCGGCGAGATCCTCGTGGATTTCGCGGCCGGTGCCGTGGTGGTGGGCCTCGATGTTCTTCTCGTTGGTGTATTGCGAGGCGTGATAGTAGGCGTCCGGATCCTTGGTCATCGTCGCCTCGATCACCGAGTACACGTCGTTCGGTGTGGTCGGGTCCGGGCATTCGGACAGCCCCGGCAGCTCGACGATGTCGGTGCCGAACAACTGCAAGAGATCCCGTACCTCGGCCACCTTGATCCGGTTGGTCACCGCGCGCAGGCCGACGCCGTACACCGCGCCCAGGATCCGCAGTGCCTTGGCGGTATTGCCGCTGGAGGCCTCGATCAGGGTCTGCCCGTTCGCCCGGATCTCGTCGAGATCGTCGCGGATCATGCCCCAGGCCACCCGGTCCTTGACCGAGCCGAAAGGATTGTGCGACTCCAGTTTCGCGTACAGCTCGACGTTATCCAGGCCGTGCACGGCCGGATCGAGGCGCAGCAGCGGAGTGTTTCCGATGAGTTCGGTGATGTGGTCGTAGCGCATCACAGAGCTCCATCGTTATCGGCGCGGGAAGGTAGGCGCGGCGCCGAAGGGCGGTGCGGGCCGCGTGCCGGAGCCCAGTGTGTCTGCGGTATCTCCACCGCCACATATGGTTCGTAGTCGCCGTCGCGATACACCTGGAAACTGCCCGCCTGGTGGGCGACGGCGAGTTTCATCGGCACCGGATGCATCGAGGCCGTCGCCGCCGATAGGTCCATGTGATACGCGCCGGTATTGGGGAAGACCACCAGATCGCCGGGCCGTGGCCGTTGTGGCAGCCACACCTTGTGGTTGGTGATCAGATCACGCTCCAGACACAGCCGACCGGCGAAATATACGGCCACCGGCCCGGATTCGTGCACCGGATGCGGGGTGGGTGTGGTGTCGGCCGCGGTGCGCGGCGGCGTCACCACGCCGTTGCCGATCGGCTCGTTCTGGCTGCGCGCGCTACTGGGCAGCACGATGGGGTCGACCATGACCTCCTGATCCGCGGGCGTCACCGAGTCTCGGCTGATATCGAGGTTGACAAGCACGGTGCCGTCGGCCAGCTCCTTCACGAACTCGACCATCGCGACGGTCACTCCGGCGTGGTCGACAAGGGATTTGCCCGGCTCGAGCCACAGCTCGAGCATGTTGTCCCCGGCGACCTGCGCCACGGTGCGCCCGCCGTGGCGCTCCAGCGGAGCGGCGAGCAGATCGGCGAGCATCGTGGTCGCGGGGACGGTATTGGCATACTTGTGGAACACCGGAATCCCGTGCACGGCAGTGCCGTCCACGTGATAGCCGAAGGTATTGTTTCCCCAGCTCATCTGCTCACCGCGTCCGAGTAGCGATTCGCGAAGTGCGAGCACGTATCCGTCGAAGCGGTCCGCGTCGGCGGTGAAGACCTGCCGAAAACCGCCGCCGATGTTCAACACCGACGGCGTCAACCCATGGCCGTATGCCTGCTCCACCAATGCCAGGCAGGCATCGATCGCTCGGATACGTTCGGCGGGCTCCCCTGAGTCGATATGAAAGGCGAAGCCGAGGAAGGCGATTCGGCTGCGATGGGCCGACAACAGATCGAAGGCGCGATCGATATGCGCGAGCGGCACGCCGAATCGGCTCACCGCGGTGTCGTCGAAGTCGGAAACACGCAGCAGTACAGGTACTTTCGAACGATCACCGGCCAGCTCGGCGATCCTGCGCAGCTCCCACAGATTGTCCACATTGATAGTGACGCCGCACTCGATCAGATCGCGAAGGAACGCTTCGCCTTTCGGCCCGGTCACCTCGATGCGCATCGGGCCGAACCCGGCTCCGATGGCGCTGCTCAGCTCCCGTGGCGAGGCGACATCGATGGCGACGCCGGCGTGCTCGGCCGTGCGGACGAAAGCGCGCGACTGATTCACCTTGTGCGCATAGCAGATTCGGTATCGTGGCACATGCAGGTCGAGAACGGCGCGAAGCTGTTTCAGGTTCTCGGTGTATACCTGTGGGAACACCAGGTGGACCGGGGAGCCGAAGCGGACCATGGTCTCTTCGACGGCGTCGCGAGTGTCGAGGAATGCGCGAACCAGTGGGTGGATCTTCGCTGGTAACGCCGGTAGTGGCGTCGTCATACCGCGGTTTCCGAGTGTTCGGGCGTCTCGGTCGCCGAGGCGACCGGCTGTTGTGCGCTCGGGTTGTAGCCGCCGTCGCGAATGGCCTCGAACGCACGTACCCGATTGCGCGGGCTACGGAATTCGGCGACGACCCGTTTGCTGATCAGATCGATATCGACGACCTTGATTCCCATCGATTCCAGCACGCCGGTGATCGTGCGGACACAGTGCTTGCAGTTCATATCCGGCACATAGAACACCTGGTCCTCGGCACTCGCCTCGCGATCGGCGGTGAGCTCGTCGAGATCGCTGGGCACCTCGCTGATCTGGCAGCGTCCGGCGAGTTGACCGAAGACCGTGACGAACTGGTCAACCACCGATGGCAACAGGGTGTAATGCCGGCCGCCGAGG
This sequence comes from Nocardia arseniciresistens, assembly GCF_046764875.1. Lineage (NCBI taxonomy): Bacteria > Bacillati > Actinomycetota > Actinomycetes > Mycobacteriales > Nocardiaceae > Nocardia > Nocardia arseniciresistens. The sequence continues at coordinate 515,183 of NZ_JBKORD010000002.1, read as the reverse complement.
TGGTGCGGCATCGCGGCAAGGCAGGCGGGCCGGGTATTGGAAGGCAGCAGCGCGTATTGGCGAGAGATGAGATCGAGATCATCGTGGTATTTGGCGATCGCGTCCTCGACGCTCAACCCCTCTACCCTGGTGGCCCTGCGCATTACGCGGTGCGCGTCGTCGATGGTCCCGTCCTTCATCGCGCGCAGCGTCGCAACGCTGTCGGCGGTGTAGCGCACGGTTCCATCGGGCTGGGTTGCCAGGGTTACCGGGATCATTCCGCGCCGATAGCTCGAGGCTTGTAGCTCCCAGTACCAGCGCGTGGCGACGGCGGCGAACAGGCCGGAATCGCGCATCCCCTCGGCCAATTCGGCCGCGCTGCGATAGGGGGTCTGCCGCGCCAGCAATGCGTGCTGAGCCAGCGCCCGCCCGGTCGCCTCGATTCCGACGCGCAAGATGTCCATCGGCTCGTGATCGGTGGTAGTGGCTTCGAGCACCTCGTGCTCACTCGATCCGAGGGCGCTGATGCGTTCCGCGAGAGCGGAATTCGTGGCCAGCGCCTGCCATAGCGTCAGCACGGTCTCCCGCATGGCGATCGGTACGAGCGGACCGAGGCCGTCGGCCCGGAAGTGCCCCGTGTTGGGGATTCCAGCACTGTCGGTCCAGGTCATCCGATGCGTGGCCGTGGTGACCTGGTCGGGGCGACAGGGGCGCATGAACCGCTCCAGGTACAGCCGCTGCGAGAAGGTGAGATGACTGTTCGGTTCGGGACGCAGTGCGGCACAGGTGTATTCGATGCTTCCGCTGGCGACTGGTTGCAGGTTGCTCGGAACGATCGGCACCGCGGTAACGCGCGGTGATGTCGTGAAAAGTCCTGGCTGGGCGAGCCCCGCCAACACCCGGGATGCGGCCCGTCGGTCGTAGCGCGGGGTGTCGTCGATACTCATCGGACCTCCATGGCGATGGTCATGACGCATTCCGTGAAGCGGTCTATTTCCTCGAGCGTGTTGTAGATGTGAGTGCTGACCCGGACCGAGTCGGCGCCGTCGTCGGCGGCCGCAGGGGTGCAATGGGCGCCGGTGCGGACCAGGAAGCCGAGCTCGCTGAGCACGAATCCGAGGTCGGTCGAGGAGATTCCGGCCAGCGTGAACGACAGGATGCCGTAGCCGATCGCACACGGTGCGTGCGCGGGTCCCGGCAGGAATTCCAGGCCGGGCACCTGACGCAGGTTCGCGATGAGCCGCAGTGTGAGCTCGCGATTGTGCGCGGCGATCGCCCCCACGTCGAACGATTCGAGGACTTCCAGCGCGCTGCCGAGTGCGAGGATGCCGGGGATGTTCTGGGTGCCGCCCTCCAGGAGATCCGGCATCCCGGTCGGGACGAGTCCAGCGTCGGTCAGTTGTACCCCGGAGTTGCCGCCGGGCAGAAACGGCAGCAGTTGGTCATGAACGCTGCGGCGGCAGTATAGGATTCCGGTGCCGGGCGCGCCGAACATCTTGTGCGCGGCGAACACCGCGAAGTCGGCGCCGAGTTCGGTCACGTCCACCGGTAGGTGCCCGCCGCTCTGACTACAGTCGAAACACAGCAGTACCGAGGGGTCGAGGCTGCCACGCAGTTCCTCGAGGGTGGTCAGGCCGCCGAAGACATGATGCAGGTGGCTTGTGGTGATCAGTCGGGTACGCGGGGTGAGTTTGGCCAGGATGTCAGCGGTATCCGCCTCACCGAGTTCGGTCATCCGATAGGGGACCAGTTCGATGTGCCGGCCGAAGCGAGCGAGCATCCGGCGCAGATGATGCCATGGATAGACGTTCGAGGCGTGATCTCGCGGGCTGTAGAGAATTTCGTCGCCGTCCTCCAACGCGCCGAGGCCCCATGACAATGTGACGGCGTTGAGTGCTGCGGTCGCGCCACCGGTGAAGACGACCTCGTCGGGGTGTTCGGCGGCGATGAACGCCGCGGTTCGCGCCCGAACTCTGCTGATCTGTCCGGTCAGGCTGGTTGCCCATGGATAGGTGCCTCGGCCCGCGTTCGCGGTGCGCGAGCTGTGATACCGGTGGATGGTGTCGATGACCGGCACCGGTTTCTGTGTGGTTGCCGCGCTGTCCAGATAGACCTCGGAGGATTCGGCGAGCGCGGGAAAGAGTTTGCGTACAGCGGCGGGTGTGGAGATCGGCGTAGCCGGTGCGGGCGGCCGGGTGGCCGCAGGCCGGGTGAGGTGCGACCCGGACGCAAATGAACGCAACGTGTCGCTCCCTTCCGAGAACCGCTGGACCTCACCAACGATACGCAACTGCGAAGGGTGTTCGAAGCTTTCTCGTACACAACATCTTTCACGCGCCACGGGTATGGCGTGTTCGCTACCTGCCTTGCAGGTACTCGACGAGATGTTCGCGTTCGGTGGCGAGCTCGGAGATCGCGCTCTTGACCACGTCGCCGATACTGACGATGCCGATCAGCTTCCCGTCGTGTACTACGGGAAGATGCCTGATCCGATGCTCGGTCATGGTGCGGCGCAGTCCGTCGATCCGGTCGTCCGGTGCGCAGGCGCGTACGTCGACGGTCATGATCTCCGAGACCGGGGTGTCCAGGAGGGCAGCGCCGTGTGCATGCAGGCTGCGCACCACATCGCGTTCGGAGACGATGCCGTCGATCCGGCTGCCGTCCGGCGATACGATCACCGCACCGATGTTGTGCGTGGCGAGCGTGGCGAGCAGGTTCCGCACCGTCGTATCGGGCGGCACGGTGGTCACCTCGGTGCCTTTTCTGCGCAGGATTTCCGAAATTCGCATATTCCACCATCCAGAAGTCGCGGCAATTCAAGGATCTCTTGTTCGTGACCGCGTGACCAGCACAAATCTGTATCAGGTCGCGGGAAGGTCTCGAGTGTGTGCCGGCGGACCTATAGGCGTCGCGCGACGCTGCGGTCGAGATCGCGGGCCAGCAGCGCGATCGCGGCCTGGGAGATGCCCGCCGAGGTGGCCAGGTCGACGGTGGTGAGCTGGGAGATGCGGCGTAGCCGGTAGTCGACAGTGTTCGGGTGTACATACAGCTGCTTCGCGGTGAGCTGGCGGTTCATATCGTTGCCGAGATAGGCGCGCATGGTGTCGAACAACTCGGGATGTGCGTCCAACGGGTCGAGAATGGTGGCGATGCGGCGGGTCGCGGGTCCACCGCGCGTGAGCTGATATTCCACGGCCAGGTCGGCCATCTGGTACAGGCCGGGCGCTCGTCCGGCCACCCGCACCAGATTGAGTAGCTCGTGCGCCTGATCGGCGGCGTCGGGGATCTGATCGGTGTCGCCGACGACCATGGCCACGGTGAGCGGCACCCCCGCGGCGTCGGTGAGCATTTCGAGTGAATCGATGGTGAGCACGACCGTGCCTTCGTCGACCGGAATAAGCAGCGTGCCACCCTTGGTGCTGAGCAGGGCAAGCGCGCGGGAGTCGAAGACGGTGGCCAGTTCCGACTGCAAACGGCGAAGCTTGCGCCGAGCGGCCACATGCGTGTCGACCCGCGTGTCGCGCTCGTCCGGATGTTCCGGAATAGATAGGGCCAGAACCTGATACGACTCGGCGATGGGGATGCCGGCTTGGCGGGCCAACGCGGAGCTGCCACGTCCGCTGAGCAGTGCCGAGGCCAGTGTCTGTGCGGCAGTTTGGTGTTCGCGCGCGACGAGATGCTGTTCGCCGACATAGGCGTCCGACACCGCGGCGGTGATCGCTTCGAGGAGTTCGAGCATCAGATCGGTGGCCACCAGCAACTCGTCGACATCGTCGGCCTTGGCTCGCGCGGTGACCAGACCGAAGGCGATGCGCAGCCCTTCGTGATAGGCGCGCAGGATGGTGCCGAGCGGTACGGCTTCGCGCGCCCACTGCGCCGCGGCCTCACGGACCTCATTGAGCTGTTCGTCGTCGGGAACCGCTCGCTTGTCGAACATTTCGGCGGCGAGCGCGAGACAACTTCGGGTCAGTTCGGTGACATCACCACGCAGTTGCTCGCCGGGCAGGGTACGGCAGGGGGCCATACAGGTGGCGAAGTAGCCGACCATCCGTGCGGCCACCCGATCGGTGTTCTGCAACGGAACCGACGCCGGTTGCCCGCCGATCTCCAACGCCGTCTCGGGCGTGCTGGTGGACAGATGCAGCGTCGAAAAGGTCATACGCGTCGCTCCAGGTAACCACGTCGGGCGTTATCGAACTGAGCCCGAATCGTATGCATCACTATACGAAACTGTGATGAATGTGGGTAGCGATCGACGAGATCCATTGTGAGATTCTCCGATTTACATATCGGAGCGGCCGGTCTGTTTCTTATTGCACGCCAATCGATATGGCGGCTATTCGTCGTCGAGCCCGGCCGAGAGATATGCGGCCGCGGCAAGCCATTGTCTGCACTGTGGGCCGTGGACATCGTGGATATGCAGAATCTCGCGTGCCCGTCGGTAGGTGAGGCCGGGGGGTTCGGCGTCGCAGTCCGGCGATGCGAAGTCGGGAACCGCACGCAGCACATCGATCCTGGTGGCACCGGCGATCGCGACCCGGTGGGGAGTTCGGAATGGCTGACTCATCGACCGTCCCTCGCGTATGGCGTTAGGTTGTGGCGACGCCGGCGCGAACTCCCTGCGTACCTCCCGGATTATGGCTACGAGTTTAGGCCGCTGTCTCTTACAGATGCAAGTACATTTGCACGAACAACCGACAGGAATAGCACCGGCGAACATTGGCCGCCGAGCCGATGTTCACCGGTGCGAATGTGCCGTTCCGAGACCGCCTATGTGTACGTTTACCTTCGCCTTCAGGGTTTGCGCGCCACGGCGCAGTATGCGGAGATGGGACGGATGTCGCCGACCTCGGTGTCGCCCGCCTGCCACTGCGTGATCGAGACGAAACCGGGCTCGACCATCTCCAAACCGTCGAAGACGGCCCGGATCTGGGCCTGCGGCCGTGGAACGTAGGGCGCGCCGCCGGTGCCGGTGTAGTTCTCGCACAGCGTGACGTAGGCCTGACTGTCGTCGGTGCCGTCCCACATGACGAGGTAGCTGCCCGAGGGCACCGCGTCGAGCACCGTGTGCACGATCCGCAGCAGCTCGTCGTAGGTCTTCGCGTGGCCGAGCACACCCATGAACATGACGCCCACCGGTTCATTGAAATTCAGCACGTTCTTCGCGTCGGCGACGATCTGCTCCGGATTGTGGAAATCGGAGTCGATGTAGGTGGTCACCCCCTCGTCGGAGGTGCTGGTCAATAGTGCTCTCGCGTGCGTGAGCACCAGCGGATCGTTATCGACGTAAACGATTTTCGCCTCGGGTACGACGCTCTGCGCCACCTCGTGGGTGTTCTGCATGGTCGGTAGGCCGGTGCCGATATCCAAGAACTGGTGAATCCCCTTCTCGCCGGCGAGGTATCGGACCGCGCGGATCAGGAACTGCCTGGACTGCACCGCCATGGTCTTGATGTCGGGGTCGACCTCGACACCGGCGTCACCGGCTATCTGGTCGATTTCGTAGTAGTCCTTACCGCCCATCCAGTAGTTCCAGATACGCGCCGAATGTGGAATGTCGGTGCGTATCAATGGGCTGTGATCGTCGGGCATGAGAGTGGGCTCCTCAACAAGCGGTCGCGGCACCCGGGGCATGCTGGCGCAGCGGGTGCCGCTAATGACTGGTATATCCGATGTGCACTGTGACAGTACAAGATTCGCGCGTGCGAGGCGGTCGAGATCGGCGAGCTGAGCACGGTATTTCACGGGTCGGACCGGTCGGCCGGTCTTGGCGAGTGGGTGGGTCCGAGTTACCAGGCGCGCGGGGGTGAACTTCGTGCTATCGTCCAAAGTGTCAGTGCAAATGCAAGAACGTTTGAAAGTGCATCTGCAAGAACTGACTCGAGTTGATCCACTGGCGAAACCGAGGAGTGGGGACAATGTCGGAGACATCTACCAACAAGATCGATGGCAGCTGGCGCAAGAGCTCGTTCAGTAACCCGAGCGGGAACTGTGTCGAAGTGGCAGAGGCAACCAATAACCTGGTCGCCGTTCGGAACTCGCGAGATCCCGAAGGCGGCACGCTCTTCTACACCCGCCCCGAGATCGACGCGTTCGTCCGCGGTGCGAAGGCCGGCGAGTTCGACGATCTGACTAGCTGAGCGGTAACATAGGCGGTCGGTGCGGTGTGTTTCGAATGAGGTGTTTGTGACACACTGTGGTCAAACCCGAGTATCGGAGATGACTTCATGATCGCAGAACCCGATGACGACGGTCGTGTGCAATCGGTTGTCGCGGAACGTGGTCCGACCGTGCTGCGAATCGCACTCGGCGGTCAGTTGCGCAAGCTCCGGGAGAAGGCGAATATCACCCGGGAGGCTGCGGGCGACGCGATCCGTGGTTCGCACGCCAAGATCAGTCGGCTGGAGCTCGGCCGCACCGGCTTCAAAGAACGCGACATCCGCGATCTATTGACTCTCTACGACGTCAACGACACCGTAGAGCGCGAACGATTCCTGGATCTCGCCAGGCAGGCGAACGAACCGGGCTGGTGGCATCGCTACAACGATCTGCTGCCGTCCTGGTTCGGCACCTATCTCGGTCTCGAGCAGGCCGCCAACAAGATTCGTACTTACGAGGCGAATCTGATTCCCGGACTCCTACAGACCCCTGAGTACGCGCGAGCTGTCGTTTCGCTCGGCTACGAGGATGCCGACATGGACCGGCGCGTCGCGATGCGTCAGCGCAGGAAGGAGATCCTGTTCCGGCAGGATCCACCAGTCGTGTGGGCGGTGATCGATGAGGCCGCGCTGCACCGGCCCGTCGGCGGCGCGCACGTGCAGCGCGAGCAGATGGAGCATCTCATCAAGCTCGCCGAACTGCCCAACGTCACCATTCAGGTGTTGCCGTACGCGGCGGGGGAGCACGCGGCAGCCGGTAGTTCGTTCAGCATTCTCCGGTTCGCGGAGCCGGAACTGCCCGACATCGTCTACCTGGAGCACCTCACCAGCGCGCTGTACCTGGATCGTCGGCAGGATCTGGCGATGTACCTATCGGTCATGGACCGACTCAGTGTGCAGTCCGAGCGCCCGGAGAAGTCGGTGCAGATCCTCGGGGAGTACGCCAAAGAGCAGTGAGGTCTGCGGTTTTCGCTCGCGGGTCGGCCGATCATCCGCAGGTTTGTTGCCGCCGCTGAGGGCTGGCGCTCCTGCTTGGTTGCTGGTTGGGCGATTGGCGCCCGAGTCGGCGTTCGATGTGCCGAGGGGCATCGGTGTGCCGAGTATTGGCGCAGACGTGTGCGGTAGGTGCAAATACACGGTGAGCCGCGGGTGCGGCGCCATACGGCGGAGCAGTCATGTGGGCTGGGGCGCAAGGGCATTCAGATGCCACGATCGGCCGGTGGCACGCGCGTTCGCGCAGTGCGTGCCGCGCCGAGTGTGCCCGCGGTGCAGTACGGCGCTCTGTATCGCGTAGCGGCACAACAGTATCCCGGTGCCTGCGCTAGAGAGCGCCGTGCCTCACTGCTTGATGAAGGTGGAGGCGATGCGCCAGAAGGTATCAGGCTGCAGGACCTCGAGATCCCAGTCGTCGGCCATCGCGTGCGCCGTGGTGACGATCCGGTCGATGTCGAAATCATGACGAGTTGCCGCGCCGGTGTGCTCGACAGCGTGGATGACAAAGGCGACGGCGGTTTCCCGCGTGAGTGCGGTCGTCTTCTGGCCCGATCGTACCGAAGGTGTGCTCATAGTTTTACCGTTCGCTGGCTGGTCGGCCAGTGCGGCATCGGCTATTCCGAGCCGGCCGCCATAAAGTGGTTGATCCATTCGAACGCCCTGACGTCTGGCGACGGCAAACCAATGGCAACATTGGCCTTTGGCTCGCCCACGCGTCCTCCCTGGTTGTCCCCTATATACCGTTGCGGACTGAGTTTAGGGCGGTGCGGCTTTCGGATGCAAGTACATCTGCACGACCGATTGCGCGTGCGCAGAGGAGAATTCGCGCCTGCTAACCGCCCGCGAACACCTCCCGCAGCACAATTTCACCCAGCAACTCAATTGGCGTTGACGAGGATGTCGGTGCTGTAGTGAACCTGAGTTCCTGGCTCGACATATCGGTCCGCCGCGCTGCGCCAGGTAATGAAATGTTCGGTAAATCGATGGGCCTCCGCCGCCTCGTCGTCGACATACACCTGGTACAGGAAGAACCGGTGCGGATCGACGCGGTCGGCGCAGACATCGAACCACAGGCAACCCGGCTCATCGCGTACCGATGCGGTGGCGCTGCGACGGACGGCGGCGAGAAATTCCGCACGAGAGCCGGGCCGGATCTTCATGGAAACGATGCGGCTGAACATGGTGACGGGCTCCAATCGGGGGGTGCAGGAGTCAATCGGTCGCCGCGGCACCGCCTTCGGCGACCGTCTGGTTATTTAAATTTTCGATCGCGGATGCCACCGATGTCTCACCCGAGACGATTTCGAGGGTGGTTCCGGCAGTCTGCGGAGCGTGCAGAATCTCCGCAAGGGCGGCGGCGACATCGGCCCGTGGGACGCTGCCGCGTGGCAGCGGCGGCGGGCCGAGAGTGACACGGTCGGTGGCAGGTGTGTCGAGGAGGCTGCCGGGACGCAGGATCGTCCAGTCCAGGTCGCGGGCCCGCAGGTCGTCCTCCGCTTGGGTCTTGGCGTCGATGTAGGCCGCCCAGACCTCGTCGGTGCCCGCCGAGGGAGGTGCTCCGGCACCCATCGTCGAGATCTGCACGAAACGGCGAACGCCTGCCTGCTCGGCGGCGGTCGCGAGCAGCACAGAGCCGCCTTTGTCGACTGTGTACTTGCGCTGCGCGCCGCTGCCTGGACCCGCCCCCGCCGCGAAAACCACAGCGTCGCAACCTCGAATGGCCGCGGCCACGTCGGCGAGGGTCGCGTGTTCCAGGTCGAGCACGACGGCGCGCGCGCCGGTGGTGGTGATGTCGCCTTCCTGCTCGGGTTTGCGGATCAGGCTCTCGACCTTGTCGCCACGTTCGGTGAGCAATGGAGCGAGCAGTAGTGCGATCTTTCCGTGTCCGCCTGCGATGACAACGCGCATCGGTGGTCCTTTCTGGTCGGTGCCACTTGATTTTCGGTGTGGTGGACGTGCGGTGCTCAGCGTTCGGGGCCGCCGGGGTTGCAACCCGCTCGGACGGTGGCCTGGTAGTCGACGGCCGGACGCCAGGGTTCCAGATTCCAACTCGGCTTGTTCGGCGCCACCATGCGGGCCCATTCCCAGTGACACACGAACTGGTCGCGCATGCCGGGGGTGTCGGCATCCGTCGACTGTGCGAGCACTTCCTGCCAGGCGCGTTCCTCGGAGCCGGGGAAGGTGGTCTGCCGCCCCGGCGGTGTGGGGAAGACGAGCAGCCGCGAGCCATCGATGGCTTCGGTCCACTCGACATGATCGATGAGTGCTTGATCAGCATAAGGATCGACGGTGGGTTGCGCAGCTGATGGCGTCGAGATCGGTGTCGTGGCGGCGACGGGGGTGGTGGTAGCGAGAATGGTGGTCGTCGGGTCCGTCACCGAGGTCGGCTGATCGTCACCACAACCGACGAGCGCGGGCAGCAGGGCTGTGCACAGCAGGAACGTCGCTCCGGACCGCGGCGATGGGCGCGGTAGGCGAGGGTTCGGCGAAACCGGGCTCCGCTGCTTCACTGCCGTTCCTCTCGATGGTCGTCACATCGAGAGTAGTCAAGGCTCACCGAAGTGGCATGAGCGTGCGGGTGCTTCTCAATGCCACAGGGAACGGCAGGGCAGCGGTCGAAGCTCGGGCCGCACCTTGCTGTCCACGGTGACCATCAGCCCGGCATGCACCGCTGCGGAGGTGAACTCCCAGGCCTCGGCTCGGGTGGCCGCGTACTCGAGGGCCAAGGTGTCCTCCGGCGTCGGTCCGTCGAAATAGACGGTGATCCGGCGGGTCGGCGTCTCTTGGGCGTACTCCCGATCGGTGAGTTTTCGCGCAGTGCCGTCCATGCCACTGTCTCCTTCCGCCACCGGCGCTGCAACGCCGTCGGTACTTGTGACGGTAAGTCCCCACCATTGTGGGGAATATGTTCCAGGGCGGCGCCTGGACATGTCACAGATCACGTCGGGGGCGGTCGGGGCGCGTCACCAGGAACGATGCATGATGGTCACAGGCGGTCGGCCCGAAACTTGTGAGTTGTCAAAACGATTCGCCGCTAATGTGTCACTCTGGCACGTTGTTGTAAACGATGGTCGCAACGTTGGACCCATTCTGGAGGCAATCGTCGATGAGACAGGCCCTACGTGTTTTAGGCAGGAAGAGGCCCGGCAGGGGGGTGGTACGCACAGTAGGTGCGATGGCCATCGGGCTACTGATGGTGGTCGCGGTCGGGGGCACCGGATATAGCGCACCGCTATATCCGGTGGCGGATCCGGATCCGTTCTATGCGATCCCTCAGAATCTGGCGGACATGCGGCCGGGCGAGGTCATCGAGACGCGCTCGATGCCGCCGCTGGCGATCTTCCCCGACACCACTGTGACAGTGGTGCGGTTCCGTTCGACCAACTCCCTTGGCAAGCCGATCGCGGCGATCACCACGGTGCTCACGCCGCGCGGGCACAAGAAGGATGGCCCACTGCTGTCCTACCAGCACATCATCAACGGCCTCGGTGCGGAGTGCTCGGTGTCGCGTGTGCTCTACACCGACGATCCGAACCTGCAAGTGCGTGAGGCGCCCGCCTGGAATGTACTGCTGCAGCAGGGCTGGACTGTCGCGTTGCCCGATCATCTCGGGCCCCAGTTCGCCTATGGCGCGGCTAAATTGGGTGGTCAGATCACCCTGGACGGTGTGCGTGCGGTCAAGCAGGTCTCCGAGCTACAGGTGGAGAACAGTCAGGTCGGTATGGTCGGCTACTCCGGCGGCGGCATGGCCACCGCGTGGGCGGCCGCGCTGGCACCGCGGTATGCGCCGGAACTCGACATCGTCGGCGCGGCAATGGGCGGCGTGCCGATGAACCTGGTGAAGATGCTCGAATCCCTCGGTCTCGGTTCGCATCCGGTGTTCGGGCTGGCGCTCGCCGCCGGGCTCGGTCTCGAGCGCGAGTACCCCGATCGGTTCCCGCTCAGCGAACAGCTCAACGACCGCGGACTCGCCGCGCGCGCGGCCATTGCCAACAGTTGCACCAACGACATCCTCGCCGCGGGTGCGGGACACGGCGCGATAGATTTCGCGAAGACGACGTCGATGATCAACGACGGCGATGCGCGCGCGGTCGTGGAGGAGAACAGCCTCGAGCTCTACGACGGCGTGCCGAAGGCGCCGGTCTTCGAATGGCATTCGCCGATCGACGGGCTCATCCCGGTCGATTCGATCACCAACACCGATCGCCGTTGGTGCGCGGCAGGGACCCCGCTGCAGGCGGAAACGATGCCGGTGCCCGATCATTTGACTGCGGCGGTGCTCGGTATTCCCGCGGCGCTCACCTGGCTCAGCGCCCGCTTCCAGGGGCAGCCCGCGCCGACCAACTGCTGAGGACGCGGTAGCAGTCACCACTGAGCCGAATGTGATTCCAGCCAATCGCATTCGGCTCGGTTGTTGCGATATGGCGACGTGTCACACACAACTCGAACACGGCGGGGTCTGCGTCGGTTAGCCTGACTTCCTGGCCTCGATCCGACAGGGGGCATTTCGGGGTTGAAGGAGCCACATACCCTCCCCGGGCGCCAGTCAACCGACGTCGCACCCAGAGGCGTGTGTCATGAAATGTTTGTGGGCCTTCTTCTTTGCCTTGTTACTGGTCTGTTCGCCGATGGCAGGCCAGGCGGCCGCGCAGCCGCCACCGGACCCACCCGCGCCGCCGGGATTGCCCGCGCTACCGGGATTGCCTGCGCTACCTGATCTTTCGGGACTGCCCGGACTGCTGAGTCCGGATGCGAACGGCTCGATCCTGCCGGGCCTGCAGGAGTGGATCGACCGGGTGGTGCCGCCGCCACCGATCGCACCGACAACGCCTGCCCCCATGCTGTCGACCACGGGCCTGACGCCCGCGCTCGCCGCGTTGCGACAGGCCGTGCTGCCCTCGCCGGTCGGCGACCCGATCTTCGATGCCTGGCCCGCGGACCTGGAAGCCTTCGGCGAAGGGCAGTTGCTCGAGGTCAGAGACGTGACCCCCTCCGCAGCACCGCTGGTACTCGTTCCGATCCGGCAGGCACTGCTGCTGAAGTTCCGCACCACCGACGCGCACGGGCTGCCGTCGTATGCGACTGCGACGCTGGTTGTTCCGACCACGGTGTGGCAGGGTCCAGGCAGCAGGCCGGTGCTGGTGAACAACCTGCCGATCAATGCGCTCGGCCGCGATTGCACGCCGGGATACAGCTTCGCGCACGGGCTGTCGAACAAAACCGCCCTGACCGACTTCATCCCGCCGACAACGCAATTGGCGGCGCTGCGCGGTTACGCTGTGTTGATTCCCGACCACGAGGGACCGTGGATGGCCTATGCGGAGCCGTATGTGGCCGGTCATGCCATTCTCGACGCGATTCGCGCGGTGCGCGAGCTGCGGCCCGAGGAATTCGGGGACAGCAGGTTCGCGATGGCCGGATACTCCGGTGGTGCGATCGCCACTCATGGCGCGGTCAAGCTGATCGGCAGTTACGCACCGGAATTGGCCGGGGTGATCGTCGGTGCGTCGCTGGGCGGGGTGCCTGCCGATTTCGAGATCCTCGCGCGCAGTATGAACGGCAATCTCGCCTCGGCGGTGTTCATGGCCGCGACCTTCGCCGTCGGAAGGGAACGCCCCGAGATACTGGCTCGAATGAACAATCTGGCGCAATGGGCGGCGACATCACCGCTGAAGGACCTGTGCGGCAGCAGCTTCGGCATTGTCGGGGTGCTGATGCTGCCGATCGATGTCGCCGCGAACTTCGCCGATCCGCTGCACTCCGGGCTCGCCGCGGAGATCTATCGGGTGACCAGGATGGAAGGTATGAGGTCGGCGACGCCGCTCTACATCTACAACGGCGAACAGGAATTCTGGATTCCGGCAGAGGGCGCCCGCAATCTCTACCATGAGCAGTGCGGGCTCGGTGTCCGCTCGGTCTATCGCAGTGTGCTCGGTGAGCACGTCATCGCCGGGGGCCTCGGCTATCCGGAGGCGATGGGCTGGCTGGATCAACGATTGCACGGCGTGCCGGCGCCCGATGAATGCTGACCTCGCGCGTGCGGCACCGTTGGCCGGTGTCGGAGCCGTGAGATCAGCGTATTATTCCGACACGCCGATCGAGCCGCCTCGGTGGCGGAACTGTGCGATGCCCAGCGCAGCCGGAAATTTGCGTGGAATTGTCACAACACCGATCGCGTCGTGACCGGCGCGCGGCCCGTCGATTTGCGGTGAGCCCGATGTATGTGCAACTGTACGAATATCTGTGCGTTCGAGGCACTTTGGCCATAGAGAGTCGTGGTGGCGGCATGGCAGACTATGGGTATGCCCGCATCGGAGATACGAGAAGGGGATGGCGCCCGGTCTGCCGCAAGCGTGGCCGCCGACGGTGGACCAACGGTGCTGCGGATGGTTCTCGGTGGCCGCATGCGGCGGCTGCGGGAGGCGTGCGGGATCAGCCGTGAGGACGCGGGCGAGGCCATTCGTGGATCGCATTCGAAGATCAGCCGACTGGAGTTGGGGCGTGTCGGCTTTCGGCAACGCGATCTTGTCGATCTGCTCACCCGCTACGGTGTCACCGATCGCGAGGAGGTGGAGGAGTTCATCGAGCTGGCGCGCCAAGCCAGCGCATCAGGGTGGTGGCACCGCGACACCGACTGGCTGCCCAAGTGGTTCGACACCTATCTCGGCCTGGAACAGGCGGCGCGCTTGATTCGGTGCTATGAGCCGAGGGCGGTGCCCGAGCTGTTGCAGACCGCAGACTACGCCCGCGCTCTACTGACGCTCGCGCATCCGGAGGAGGGGCAGGAGGCGATCGATCGGCGGGTAACGCTGCGAATGCGCCGGCAGCAGATCTTGGCCCGCCGCGATCCGCCGCAACTGTGGGTGATCGTCGACGAGGCGGCATTGCGTCGCCCGATCGGCGGTTCGACCGTGTGGCGCGACCAAGTGGACCACCTGGTCCGTCTCGCCGTGCAACCGCACATCAGCATTCAGGTGCTCGCCGACCACGTCGGGGGATCCGCGATCGCGGACGGCGGGTTCACCGTGCTGCGCTTCGCGGAGACCGATCTGCCCGACATCGTCTATCTCCAGCAGTTGACCAGCGCCCTGTACCTGGACAAGCTCGCTGACCTCGATGCCTACCTGCGCGTGGCGAACGTGCTGTCGGTGCACGCCGCACCGCCCGAGTACTCCATCGGACTGCTGGAGGCACTGCGGGAGCGCATGCCACGCACGCTCGATCGGCCGTTGAACGCGGATCAATCCTGAACGCCGTTGCTGCACGCAGCGATCAGGTCGCCTCGTTGGTGTCCGGGCCGCCGAGCAATCGTTTGAGGATCTTCCCGGTCTCGCCGCGCGGCAGGTCGGTGAGGAAGGTGACATCGCGTGGCACCGAGAAGCGGCTGAGGCGGTGGCGGACGTAGCTACGGACCATATCCGAATCCAACCCCGCGCCTTCTCTTTTCACCACGAACGCGGCCAGCCGCTGGCCGTATTCGTTGTCCGGCACGCCGACCACCGCCACCTCGCTGACCTGGGGGAGATGCGATAGCGCCTCCTCGACCGGCCGTGGGAAGACGTTCTCCCCGCCGGAGATGATCATCTCATCGTCGCGGCCCGCGATGAACAGCCTGCCGCAGGCGTCGAGGTAGCCGAGATCGCCGGTGTCGAGCATGCCGTCGGCCTCATTGGGTGGCGCGGCATTGACGTAGCCGTCGAACAGCATGTGATTACCGACGAAGATGTGCCCGGTCGCACCGACCGGCAGCGGGCGAAGGTCGGGTCCGAGGATGCCGATCTTGGTGCCGAGCGGCGGGCGGCCCGCGGTGGTCGGTGCGGTCCGAAGATCGTCCGGGTCGGCGACTGTCGCCCACGAGACCTCGGTGGAACCGTAGACGTTGTAGAGGATGTCGCCGAAGGCGTCCATGAAGTTCAGTACGGTCGCCGCCGTGAGCGGTGCCCCGCAGCTGGCCACGACCCGCAGGCTGGAGGTGTCGTAGCGAGCGCGAACGGGTGCGGGCAATTCGAGGATCCGGTGCACCATGATCGGGACCGCGATCAGCGTCGTCACGCGGTGTTCGGCGATCAGGCGCAGGCAGTCCTCGGCGTCGAAATGCTCGGGCAGCACCACCGTCGCGCGCAGTGGTGTACTCATCTGCAGCGCCGCGAGACCCCAGGTGTGGAACAGCGGGGCCGGGATGAGCATGGTGTCGTTCATGCGGAACGGGATCCGCGACAGCAGGGCGGCGATGGTGCCGAAGCCCTTCGGGTGCGGGCGGCGCGCGCCCTTCGGTGTGCCGGAGGTGCCCGAGGTGAGCACGACCAGTTTGCCCGGCTGTGTCGGCTTGCGAAACTCCGTGTGCCCCAGCGCTATCAGGTCATCGATCGTGGTTGCGCCGGGTGTCGGCGGCGTATGATCGGTGGTGTAGCGGGGGATATCGTCGTGCAGATACTGGACGAGCGGATCGAATTCGGCGTCCACGAACAGCGCCGACAGTTTGTCGCGCTGCACGATCTCCTCGATCCTGCGGGCGGGCAGACCGGTATTCAGTAGCACCGCATCGATGCCGAGTTTGCCCGCGGCGACCATCGTTTCGACCATTCCCGCGTGATTGCGGGCCAGCAGTCCGACGGCGTCTCCCGCGTTCAGCCCCACAGCCGACATCGCGGCCGCCAAGGCGTGGGTGCGCTGGTGCATCTCGGCGAAGGTGCGCTGCGCCCTGTCATCGATGACGGCCGCGGTATGCGGCGACCGCACGGCTGCGGCGGCGTAGCCACCGGCGAGGTTGAATCCCCATTCGGCAAGGCGGCGAAACTGTTTGAACGCCGAGTCCGGGCGGTAGGTACGCCCGACCCCGGAGGTCATGATCTGTTTCGCGACACCGGCTCGACGCCGCATGGGCGAGTTCTCGCCGTTGACGATCACCGAGGTCGGCGCGGCGAGGACGAGGTCGGCGAGCAGCCGCAGCCCCGCGTTCGTCCAATCGACGATCGCGGCATTGTTCAGCTCGGCAAGGTGCGGATGCACCCGGCCTGGAGCGAAGTAGGTGACGCTGATCCTGGTGTGCTCGTGCTCGTCGCGCAGCCGCACCGAGGCGAAACCGCCCAGCATGGGGAAGCGGAGTTCGAAGCTCTCCAGTTCCCGCTCTACGATCAATTGCATGGTGTGGGAACGGATTCCAACTTCGGCCGAGCCGACCCGCACCAGCAGCACCGGATGGCCCGCGACGGTCTCCAAGGGCTCGCAGGCGCCGATACCTTCGAATATTCGTGGATAGGTTTGTGGATCGAGAAGCAGATCCCACACGGCTTTTCGGGTGATCGCGAATTCGGCGACTACATCGATGACATCGGTGATCAACTACGTGCAATTCTGGCAGGCGGTGTCGAAAACTTGCGAGTCCGGCACCGCGGTCACATCGGGTACAGGTTGTGCTTGCGAGGGTTTGGTTCGGCCGCGGATTCCTTCTCCCTGAGCAGCCGCAGCGCGTGCCGAATTTCCAGTCGGATGCGGGTGGGCTCGATGACGGCGTCGATGTAGCCGCGTTCGGCGGCGATCCACGGTGTTGCGACGGTTTCGTTGTAGCTGTTGATCATGAATTCTCGCACGACGCCCCGCTGATCGGCGGGGACTCGAGCCAATTGGCGTTTGCCGACAATTCCGACCGCGCTCTCCGCGCCCATCACCGCGATCCGCGCGGTGGGCCAGGCGATGCTGATGTCGCGCCATGCCGGATGCCGCCTTCCGGCCTCGTTGTCCCTAGGCCGACGGTAGCCATAGGGCCAGCTGAGATCGAGCGTTTCTGCGCCCACTTGTGCAGCTCACAGCGTCGACCGAGGGGAGTTGGACGATGTCACGACATGCGATCTCGGCTCCATCGCAGGCGTGCTGTACCTCGACGTCTGGTGTAGCCGGCGCGTAGCGGGTACCGACTGTTTCTGCGTTTTTGCAGACGGTACCTGCGCATTTCCTTCTTGTCTGCGCGCGGGTGGGCATCAATACTGACCAACCGAGCCTGTGTGCGGTGCGTCACATGCAAACGTGCGGCTTCGTGTGGAAAGAAGGGGAACAACCGGATGACGTCCACCATTGAAGAAACCAGCTCCGAAAAGGGCCTTGCGCGGGTCGCGCAGTCGCTCGCAAGGTGGACGGAGAAGTGGTTCCCGGACGCCTACGTCGTCGCGCTGGCCGGGGTGTTCATCGTTGCCGCCGCCGCGCTGGCCAACGGCTCGTCGCCGCAAACAGTGGTCAACGCGTTCGGTGACGGGTTCTGGGATCTGACGGCCTTCACCCTGCAGATGGCAATGGTGGTCCTCACCGGGTACGTCGTCGCCACGTCCCCACCCGCTGCCCGGCTGATCGACCGGCTGGCCACTGTGCCGCAAACCGCAAGCAGCGCAGTGAGTGCCGTTGCGTTCCTCTCCATGTCGATATCGTTTCTGAACTGGGGACTCAGTTTGGTTTTCGGCGGTCTGCTCGCCCGCGCGATCGCTCGTCGGACCGATCTACGCGTGGACTATCGCGCACTCGGTGCGGCGGCGTTCATGGGGTTGGGCGCGGTGTGGGCGCTGGGCATATCCTCCTCTGCCGCCCAGCTACAGGCCACTGCCGCCTCGTTGCCTCCGGCACTGCTGAGGATCACCGGTGTTCTCGATTTCGGGCGCACGATCTTCACCTGGCAGTCCCTGCTCATGTGCGCCATCATCATCGCGCTGACCGTGGTGATCGCGCACTTCTCGGCCCCGAAGGGCGACGCGATCAAGACCGCTGAGGAGCTGGAGGTCGATCTGGACGACCAGCCCGCGGAGGTGGCGCCACGATCGCGGCCAGGCGAATGGCTCGAGTACAGCCGCGTTCTGCCGGTCCTGGCTGTATTGATGACGGTGGGCTGGTTGATCTCCCAGCTCGTCACCAAACCAGTGCTGACCGTTGTCAGCAGCCTGAATGGCTACCTGCTCGTCTTTCTCATGTTGGGCTTGGCGCTGCACGGAACGCCGCGCAAGTTCTTGCAAGCGGTCTCCCTCGCGGTGCCCGCCACGGCCGGCATTCTCGTGCAATTCCCGCTGTACGCAGCCATGGCCGCGATCCTCACCAAGGCGAAGGGCCGGGGCGGTCTCACCATCTCCCAGCATCTCGCCGAGTTCTTCACCAACATCGGCGGCGGCGGAAGCTTCGCCATCGTTATCGCCCTCTACACCGTGGTTCTGGGCGTCTTCGTGCCGTCGGGCGGCGGAAAGTGGCTGGTCGAAGCTCCCTATGTCATGCAGGCATCGACCGATGTCCACATGAACCTCGGCTGGACGGTCCAGATATACAACGTCGCCGAGGCACTGCCGAACCTGATCAACCCGTTCTTCATGCTCCCGCTGCTGGCAGTGCTCAAACTGCGGGCCCGCGACCTCGTCGGGTTCACGTTCCTGCAATTCATGTTCCACCTGCCGGTGGTGCTGCTTCTCGTGTGGTTGCTCGGAATGACGTTCGACTACGTCCCACCGATCATGCCGTGACCGCATCGACGCCCTAGCCGAGAAATAGTTCCGGACTGTATGAATCAGTCGACTCCGCGAGTAGCCGGTGCCCGTTCGTCGAGAACCCAGATGTGTTGGGCGCGTTCGGAGAACGGACTCGGCAAGCTGAAACCCGTTGGGTGATCTAGGCTTCGTTGCCATGCGCGTTGGGAGAAGCGGTCGCACGACCGATGTCTTGGTTCTCGGCGCAGGTCCGGCGGGCCTTGTCCTCGGTAATATCCTGCAAGCCGCCGGAATCGACACTGTGATCCTCGAGCGGCGCAGTCGTGAGCACATCGAACAACGAGCGCGCGCCGGCTTCCTGGCTCCTGGCAGTGTCGAGATATTGGGCGAACACGGCCTCGACGCTGGTCTGCGTGCACGGGGGCGCACTCATCAGACGTGCGAATTCCGCAGCGCGGCGGGGCGTTTCGAGCTGTCGTACGGTGAGCTCGGGCGGCGCGAGCCGCACACCGTGTACCCGCAGCAGTTTCTGGTCACCGACCTGGTCGCCGAATTTCTCCGTAGGGGAGGCGATCTGCGTTTCGAAACCACTGCCGAGCAGATCGGCGACCATCACGGTGAGCGGCCCTGGGTACTCGCGCGCGCCGCCGACGGCAGCGAATACCCGATCGCCGCACGGTATTTGATCGGCTGCGACGGGGCCAAGGGCCTGGCTCGGCAGACCATCACGGTGCAGCGATCCGCCTGCGAGTACGACATCACCTGGCTGGCGCTGCTGGCCAAGGCGCCGCCGACGACCGAAACCGTCGTATACGGCGTCCATTCCGACGGCTTCGCAGGACAGATGCCGCGCAGCCCGGACGTGACCCGCTACTACCTGCAATGCACCCCGCACGAGGACCCGCTGGCATGGGCCGAGGAGCGTATCTGGGCGGAACTGGCGCAACGCCTCGGCGCGGACCGGTATGGGCCATTGTCTACGGGGCAGATCGTCGAACGCAGCCTTGTCCAGCTGCGCTCGGAGATCCTGGATCCGATCCAGCAGGGACGGCTGTTCCTGGCGGGCGACGCGGCCTCCTCGATCAGCCCCTCCGCCGCCAAAGGGGCCAACCTGGCCATCTTTGCCGCGAATCTCCTTGCGCAGGCCATAGCTCCGGTCATCCGTCACGGCGATGAGTCCGCGCTGCAACGGTATTCGTCCGACTGCGTGCCGCGGATCCGGCGCGCGCACGAATTCTCGAACTGGATGATCGGGCTGCTGCACCCGCCCGCGGGCCCGCACGCCGCGTTCCAGCGTGAACTCCAACATGCTCAGCTGCACAGCCTGGCCACCTCACGAAGGCACCAGGATTTTTTCGCGGAAAACTACGTCACCATCTGAATCCAGGAGGACGCGTGACCCGCTCGCTGGAAGTGTCACCCCGTATCGCCCCCACCGACGACGACCGCTTGGCCGCGGCCGTGCAGTTCATCCGGACCCACGACATCGACGGCGTGCTCGCACAGATGCTGCCGGACCTCACCGAAGCCGAACACACCGCGATCGCCGCCTACTGTCGATTCGCGCATGCGGCTCTGCTGGTGTTCCCGCCTGATCTCCAGGCTCTCGACGCCATGCTCGCCGCCCATGATCTCACCGCGAGCTCGACGGCGCCGAGTGTGGTTGTCCGGCAGCGGCTTGCCGCCCGCCACGGCCTTCCCGCCGATCAGCTGCCGGTGCAGATCGTGCGCGCACCGGTCCATGCAGCCGATGGAACACCCTGCGAGATAGAAGTTTTCGCACTCGTGAATGCTGAAGCGGAGGTCGCCGCTGGCGAACGCGACGCCGAACACGAAGCGCACATCGCGCTCGCCACCGGCCCCATCGACGAGATCGCCCTCACCGGCCTGCGCGCGATGCTCACCGGACGTGGCCGCCTGCGCGCCGACGGCGGCGGCTACAACGGGCATGAGGACTCGACGGTCCTCTACTTCGCCCGCACCGCATGGCGACGACCGGGTTACCAGCGGTTGGAATTGCATTTCGCGGGCAATCACCCACGAACGCTTGCCGCGCACTCGGCCGAGTCCGAGGGCCCCGCCGACCGGTTACTGCGGCTGCTGACAGGAGCTTGGGCCACTCAGGCGTTGGCGGTCACCGCCGAACTCGGAGTCGCCGACCGGCTCGCCGCCGCGCCAGGCAGCCAGGTGCTCGAACTAGCGGAGTTGACCGGTACCGATCCAGGCGCGCTTGCTCGGTTGCTGCGCTACCTCATCGATCTCGATGTCGTGCAGTCCGATGGCACTGGGTTCGCGCTCACCGAGATGGGTGCGCTGCTCGCCGCCGGTGCCGAACGCTCACTGCACCCGTTGGCGCGGCTCTACGGCGGCGCTTTCTATGAGTCCTTCGGCCGCCTCGACTTTGCGTTGCGCACCGGTCGGACCGCGTTCGACCACCACTTCGGGCAGCATCACTTCGACTACTTCACCGCCGAACCCGATCGCGCGGCCCTGTTCGACCTCGCGATGGCCGCCAGTGCGGCGATCTTCGGCCATGTCGGCCAACTCATCGATACCGCCACTGCCGACACAGTGATCGACGTGGGGGGCGGCAGCGGCGAACTGCTGGCCCGAGTCATGACCGCGAGCCCACGCCTGCGCGGTGTGCTGTTCGAGCGCGCCACCACCCTCGAGCGGGCCCGCGCCACCCTGGACCGAGCCGGCTGCCTGACTCGCTGCGAATTGGTAGGGGGCGATTTCTTCACCACTACCGTGCCGACCGGCGGCGATATCTACCTGCTCGCCCGCGTCCTGCACGACTGGAGCGACGAGGACTGTCGCACCATCCTGCGTCGTTGCGCTGATGCCATGCCGGAAGGATCGCGGCTCTACGTCATCGAAAGGCTGCTCCCCGAGGACGATTCCCGCTCCCTTGTCCCTGCGTGGGACCTGCACATGTTGTGCAACGTCGGCGGTCGCGAACGAACCAGAACCCACTACCGCACCCTGCTGCGATCCGCCGGCCTCGAACTCACCACGCACGACGAACTGCCACTCGGCTTCGCGATCCTGCACGCACATCGCACCGACTGATCCGTTAGTCGATATCCGACCGGGCCCGGTGACCGGCGCTGCGCGGTGTATCAGAAAGACCTGGCGAACTATTGTCCCTGTGGGACAATTAGCTGCTACGCTATCGGTATGGGTGGCGACGACGGTGTCGACCTGGACGGCCGTCGGCTGCGCACGAGGCGCAGCCGGGCGGCCATGTCGGCTGCTGCGTTCGATCTGCTGACCGAGCGAGGTCTCGACTCGGTGGCGGTGGAGGATATCGCTGTGCGCGCCGGGGTGACCAGGCGAACCTTCAGTCGGCATTTCTCCTCGATCGAGGAGGCGGTGCTTGCCGATCTCGACCAGGACGTGCACCTGTTCAACGACGCGCTGTGCGCCAGGCCGGTCGACGAGCCGCCGCTGGCCGCCTACCGCAATGCCATCCACGATTGGCTGGATGCCGAATACAGTGGCCCGCGTGCCGAACTGCTTGTTCGCCGCTGGGAACTGTTCCAGCGATTCGACGACGAGCCCGCGCTGTTCGCGGGCTATCAGCGCATCCGTCTTGTCGGGCAACAGGAGTCGGTGCGCATCATCGCCGCCAGGCTGGGTACAGACCCAGTAGTGGATCTGCGTCCGGCCGCCGCCGTAGCGGCGGGTTCCGGGATGCTCATGGCGGCGCTGCAGGCATGGGCGCTCGGAGCGGATCCCGCAAGCCTGCCTGATCTCATCGAAGGGTTTTTCGCCACTCTCGCCGGGTTGACCAGCGATATCCACTACGAGGAGTCACCGTCATGACTACTGGGTCGGTGCATGCGGGTGTTGTCCGTCGGACGTGCCGACGCGTCGGATTGGATCGTAATCCGATGCGCAGGAAGGAAGATCGCCTCCAATCGGTGGCGGGGGTGCTATTGCTATTGCTGTTCCTCGTCATCGTTCCGGTGGCGACCATGACCATCGGCGGCCGCGTCTATCAGACCGAAACCCTTGCCGCACAGGCGGAGGCGGCGCAACTGCACCAGGTCGAGGCGACGATCGTCGAGGTCGACAAGACGCCCCTGTATGCGCCGGTGACACCCGTGAAGGTCACCTGGACCGATCCCGACGGCCGCACCCACACCAGCGACTACCAGACGAGCGGAATCGCGAAAACCGGCTCCACCGTGAAGATCTGGCTCGACAGCGCGGGGCGCGTCGGACACCCGCCCTCGGATACCCGTGCCCTCAGCAAGGCGGTGCTCATCACCTCGGGCGCGGTACTGGCGGTGCTCGCCTTCTGCGGCAGTTGCTATGCGCTGTTGCGCCGCGCACTCGACCGCAGGCGCTCGCGATTGTGGGAATCCGAGTGGGCCACAGTGGGACTCAATTGGGGCAACCACGGCACCCGACCTGACCAGAACTAACGTCGAACCCTAAGTCATCCGAACTGCGAAACTCGTGCGGAGTGCGGTGTGCCCGTCGGCCAAGGGTAGGGACGAGGTCGGCGGGCACACCGCGTGCCCGGCCGTCGCGCAGCGAACGCGGGGCCGGCACATTGATACGTTAGGCACTCGAACTGGCCCATGCGCGGCGGGAAACAAAGATCGGCACATGCCACGAATATCGTCGGTTTACGTTGTGACGCAGCACAACCGGCGGTCTAGACCGGGAACAGGCTGTGTTTGCGGTTCTCGTGTTCGGTGGCGGCTTCCTTGTCGCGCAGCAGCCGCAGCGCGTGCCGAATTTCCAGGCGAGTGCGCGAGGGCTCGATAACGGCGTCGATGTAACCGCGTTCGGCGGCGATCCACGGAGTGGCGATGTTCTCGTTGTATTGGTCGATCAGGAAGTTCCGCGCGGCCGCGCGCTGATCGGCGGGCACCTGGGCCAGCTGACGCTTGCCGACGATGGTCACCATGCTCTCGGCGCCCATCACCGCGATGCGTGCGGTGGGCCAGGCGAGGCTGATGTCGGCGCCTAGCTGCTTGCAGCCCATCACCGCGTAACCGCCGCCGTAAGCCTTGCGCACCACGACTGTCACGATCGGCACGGTCGACTCGAGCACGGCACGGAAGAAACGCCCGCCGCGCTTGATGACGCCATTGCGCTCCTCCTCGACCCCGGGTAGCACACCGGGGGTGTCCACGACGAACACCAGCGGAATCCGGAAGGCATTGCACAGTCGGATGAAGTGGGTCGCCTTGTCCGAGCACTTGGCGTCGATGGCACCGCCGAGTGCCATCGGCTGGTTGGCGATGACGCCGACGCTGCGCCCGTCGACCCTGGTGAAGCCGGTGATGAGGTTCTGTGCGGTGGCCGCGCCGATCTCCAGGAAGTCGCCGTCGTCGAACATGCGCAGCAGGATGTCGTGCATGTCGTAACCGGTGCGGTCGGAGTCCGGGATGATCGAGTCCAGCTCGAGGTCGGAGTCGGTGATCTCCGGCTCCAGGCCCGGGTTCACGATCGGCCCCTGCTCCATCACACTCGAGGGCAGGTAGCTGAGGTAGTTCCGTGCCCAGTCGAAGGCGGCCTGCTCGGTGGCGGCGACATGGTGGACGGTGCCGTTGGCCGCCTGCACGTGCGCGCCGCCCAACTCCTCCATCGTCACCTCCTCACCGGTCACGTCCTTGATGACCTCGGGCCCGGTGACGAACATGTAGGAGTTCTCGGTCGCGATGAGGATGTCGGTGTTCACCGGTGCGTAGACCGATCCGGCCGCGCACTTGCCGAGCATGATCGAGACCTGCGGTACGAAGCCCGACAGGGGCCCCTGGCGCCTGCTCATCAGGGCGTACCAGGCCAGTGAGGCGACCGCGTCCTGGATCCTGGCGCCGCCGGAGTCGTTGATCGCCACCACCGGGCAGGCGTTGTTCAGTGCGAAGTCGAGCGCATTGGCGACCTTGCGGCCGAACATCTCGCCCACCGAGCCACCGAAGACGGTCTGGTCGTGGGCGATCACCACCACCGGCCTGCCGTCGATGCGGCCGTGGCCGGTAACCACACCGTCGCCATACATGGAGCCGGGGGCTCCCGGCTGGCGCACCAGCGCGCCGAGTTCGATGAAGCTGCCCGCGTCGAGCAGCATGCGGACGCGCTCGCGGGCGCTGGGTATCTCCTTGGCCTTGCGTTTCGCGATACCGGCTTCGCCGGCCGGCTCCTGGGCCAGCTCCAGGATGCCCTGCAGCTGTTCCAGCTTGTCTCGCGTACCGCTCATGTCTGGTTATGCCCTTCGGAATCGCTCGTTTCGTCGTTGCCCCGCCGATTTCGTCGTATGGGGCCGAGGCGCTCGATGGTATCCGGGATATGACCCAAAGCACACATCTCGAGCGGTTCTCATGGGACAGCTCACAGGTTTGCTGGGTCCGCTGTTGGCGTGTGTCACCCGCCCGGCGCCGGGCGGGATGCATTTGCTCGAGGTCGAGTCCGTGCGCGTTGTGGATCGTACCTGGTGACACCCGGGTCGCTGGTGAACGCCACCTCTCCGCGCGTGGCTCACCGTAGGGTGCGAAGAAGCAGCGCCGGTTTGCGCGGTCGGCGCTGCGACTCGAACGTCGCCGCGGTAAATGTCGGGCGGCGCTCAATGATTCCGATATTTCGAATGCGAGCGCCGCGATCGTTATTGTCTCGAAAGGCCGCGGCTCACTTGTGATTTCGCCCAACGGTCGGAGTATCGGCTAATGACATCCCTAATTCTCCATTCGGCGCCCCATTCCGGCACGGCGGTTCACTAGCCTTCCTCGATCATGGTGGGCACACACGCCGGCTCGGGCATCACGAGCCTGGAATCGAAACTCGTCGAACATCTGAGATATCACGCGCGCGGCGCGCCACACGGCGACCTCGCGACCACGACCAGAAATATCGTCGCTGCCGCCGCGAGCGGATCGCCGCAGGCCGACATCACCGGATCCGCGGCGCGCTGGGCACGCGAAGGCCTCGAATTGGAAACCGTCCTCGACGCATACCACCACGGCATCCGGACCGGCCTCGACTTCCTTGCCGAACAGGCAGCCGGCACTGATGTCGATCAGGTGATGGCCGGTGCGCGACTGATGGTGCGGGTGCTGGAAACCGTGACCTCGGCGGCCTCGGCGGCCTACGTCGATGAGCATCGCCACGTCGCACGAGAGCAGCAGACCGCGGCGCAGACCTTGGTGTCGGCGCTGCTCAGCGGGCATGGGGTGACTCAGCTTGCCAGGCAGACCGGTATCACCATCGCCTCCTCCTATCAGGTGGTCGCCTTGTCGATTCCACCGCATACGGACGAACGAAGACCCGGACTCGCCACACCGTCCGCGGCGCGGCGCAAGTTGCGCCGCGTCCAGGCCGCGTTGGCGACCCCGCTCGGGTCCCGGGCTCTTTCGCTGCTGTCCACCGACGGCGGCACGGTGCTTGTGCCGATCGACGACGCCTCGATGCGCACGTCGTTGGCCATGACCGCCGAGGTGCTCGAGTTGCTCAGCGAAGCCGCCGAGGTCCCCGTCACCGCCGCCGTCGGTTCCGGCGACTCCGTTCGGATTCCCGAACTGGCCGCGCGTGCGCACGAGTTGCTCGAGCGACTGCTGGTCGAGGGCCGCCCGCCGGGGCTCTATCCGATGGCCGAGTTGCCCGAGGCCATCGGCCGCGACGCGGCGGGTTATGACAAACCCCAGCAGGCCAACAGGTCCGTAGTCACCTCACCCAACGATCGCCGAATCGGCCGCACGGCGTGAATATTCGGTCCTATCGTCGAACTCACCTCGATGCACGGGGTGTGCGAAGGAGTTATGAGTGACAATCGCGTTGACCGATATCGATATTCTGCGCGAGCTTGAACCCGTCGCCGAACGTAATCTCAATGACCATCTCCGCAAAGCGAGGTCGTGGAATCCGCACGACTATGTGCCATGGGATGACGGTCGCAATTTCGCCGCTATGGGCGGAATTGATTGGGAACCCGGACAATCGGTGCTATCGGAAGTCGCGCAGATCGCGATGGTGACCAACCTGCTCACCGAGGACAACCTGCCCTCCTATCATCGGGAGATCGCGGATTCCTTCTCCGTCGACGGCGTGTGGGGCACCTGGGTCGGGCGCTGGACGGCCGAGGAGAACCGGCACGGGATCGTGTTGC
The DNA here is from genome assembly GCF_046764875.1 of Nocardia arseniciresistens. Lineage (NCBI taxonomy): Bacteria > Bacillati > Actinomycetota > Actinomycetes > Mycobacteriales > Nocardiaceae > Nocardia > Nocardia arseniciresistens. The sequence goes on along the minus strand of NZ_JBKORD010000002.1, from coordinate 488,481 downwards.
GTGACTACCTGGTGGTGACCCGTTCGGTGGACCCGGTGGCTCTGGAGGCCAGGATGGCGCCGCGCATGGCCGGAGCGAAGGCGGAGGTACGCATATGACCACCGGCGTCGTGAAGCCTGTGAAGGGATCACAGTTTCTGCGCTCGGTCGCCTATGTGACGTTGCAGGAGTTGGCGACTCGGATCAGCCACCGCAACACCGGTACAGCGTGCGGAGAACCCGTCGCCGAGCGTATGCTGCAGCGGATTGCCGCCGACGAGAATTTGCATATGATCTTCTATCGCAACCTGAGTGCCGCCGCGTTGGACCTGACATCTGACGCGATGCTGTGTGCTATCACGGATATCGTGACCCAGTTCCAAATGCCCGGCCTCACCCAGCCGAACTTCCGTCGCAACGCGGTGGTGTTGGCCAAGCATGGAATCTACGACGTGCGCCAGCATCTCGATGTGGTTGTCCGTCCGGTCTTGCGGTCGTGGAATGTGTTCGACCGCACCGACGTATCTGGTGCGGGCGAACGCGCGCGTGAGGTTCTCGCCGCCTACCTCGACGAATTAGAAATCAAGGCAACGTGTTTCGAGGAGCAGCGGGACCGGACCGCCGCCCGCCGGGCAGAGCGAGTCACCGCAGCGAGATGAACCTACGTGTGCCGATTACCGTCGCGGCGATGGTAACCATTGTCGCGATGAGTGCTGCGCCTGTACTGGCCGAGGACACGATGGTGCCCGCGCCGCCACCGATCGATCCCGCGATGACCAGGACCGGGCTGATCAGCCAGGAAAGCATCGGCCCGCGCCGAGAACGTCTGAACATCGCCTCGGCCGCCATGCGCAGGGTCATCACGGTCGATGTGCTACGCGGCACCGGTATCGGACCGCGTCCAACGCTGTACCTGCTCGACGGCGTCGACGGCGAAGCCACCTCGGGCTGGCTCAGCAAGGGGAAGGCGGCGGAGTTCTTCGCGGACAAGGCGGTCGACGTCGTCTTGACCAGCGGTGGCGCCGGAAGCATGTACAGCGACTGGGACCGCCACGACGCGGCGCTCGGGCTGAATCGGTGGGAGACCTTCCTGACCGAGGAGTTGCCGCCGATCGTGGAGTCGCTGCTGCAGTCCGATGGGCGCCGCGCGATCGCCGGTGTGTCGATGGGCGCGCAGGCGGCCATGATGCTCGCACAGCGCCACCCCGGCCGCTTCCGTGCGGTCGCCGGGATGAGCGGATGTTATTCCACCGCGGACCCATTGGGTCACGCCGTCACCACCATCACCGTCGCCTCGCGCGGCGGCGATGTCGAAAACCTCTGGGGGCCACCGAATTCACCCGAATGGGTCGCGCACGACAGCGTGCTCGGCGCCGAGGGCCTTCGCGGGACGACGATCTATCTCTCGGCCGCTCCCGGCCTGCCGACCGGCGCTGATCTCGTTGCCGTCGCCAACTCACCGTCCGTCGTCGACGCGCTCGGATTGGTGGGCGGGGGAGCGGCGCTGGAGGCAGGCGCGCGAGCATGCACCGAGCGGCTCGCCGCCCGCCTCGGCGAGCTGAAGATCCCTGTCACCGTGGAGTATCAACCGACCGGCATGCACACCTGGGCCGATTTCGAGGCGGAGTTGCCGCGCGCCTGGCGGGTGCTCGCTTCCGCGCTCGGACTACCCGAGCCGAAATAGCCTCCGCGGTACCTGGGGCCGCGATGCTAGCTCTGGTCGGTGGCCTTGGTATCCGCTGCTCGTGCACACTCCGCCGCGCGCTCCAGCAGTAGGGCTCGTTCGGCGTCGTTGCCGGTAAGGGTTGCGGCACGGACGAATTCGGTGTGAGCCTCGTGGTGGCGGCCGAGTTCGGCGAGTAGATCGCCGCGGACCGCGGGGAGCAGGTGGTAGCTATCGAGGGCGCCGGCCGCGGCCAGCGCGTCGACGAGTTCGAGCCCGGCGGTGGGGCCTTGCACTTTGGCGACGGCGACCGCTCGGTTCAGTTCGACGATCGGCGATGGAAAGCGTTCGGCGAGAATCGCATAGAGGCCCGCGATGCGTCGCCAATCGGTGTGCTCGGAGCTGGGGGCCATGGCGTGGACGGCGGCGATTGCGGCCTGCAGGGTGTAGCGGCCCGGCGGCAGATCGCGGTTCCTGTCGACGGCGTGGGCGCGAGCGAGCGCGGCGAAGCCGCGGCGGATCAGCAGCTGGTCCCAGCGGCTGCGCTCTTGATCTGCCAGTAGGACAAGGGTTTTCGCCGGGCTCACGCGAGCTCGGGAACGCGAGGCCTGCAACTCGAGCAGTGCGACCAGGCCGTGCACTTCGGCTTCTTCGGGCATCAGGTTGGCGAGTATTCGTACCAATCGCAGTGCGTCCTCGCACAGTTCGATGCGCAGCCAATCCTCGCCCGCGGTTGCGGAATATCCCTCGTTGAAGATCAGGTAGATCACCTCCAGTACGGAATCGAGGCGTTCGGCCAGATCGGCGCCGTGCGGTACCGCGTACGGGATTCGGCGTGCGGCGATTGTTCGCTTTGCTCGTACGATACGTTGGGCGACAGTCGATTCCGGTACCACGAAAGCTCGCGCGATCTCCTCGGTGGTCAGGCCGCCGACCAGGCGCAATGTCAAGGCCACCCGTGCTTGCGCTGACAACACGGGGTGGCATGCGGTGAAGATCATCCGCAGCAGATCGTCCTCGATCGCCTGATCAGGGTCCACTGCGGCCGACAGTCCCGGATGCTGCTGCTGCTCGGTCACGAGTTCGTGACCGAGCAGCGCGACCTTGCGTGCGAAGGTTTGATTGCGCCGCACCAGATCGATCGCACGATGCTTCGCGGTCAGCATGAGCCAGCCGCCCGGGTTCGGTGGCACACCGTCGCGAGGCCACTGCTCCAGTGCCGCGACCAACGCGTCCTGAGCCAGTTCCTCGGCCGAGTCGATATCGCCGACGACCCGGGTCAGCCCCGCGACCAGGCGCGGCCACTCCATCCGCCACACCGCCTCGACGGCGCGACCCGCGTGCTGCTCACGACTCATCGGCGGCCGGCCCGATCAGGCAGGATCGTCGAGCTGCCGGATCTCGAGGTCGATCTCCCACTCCGGCCCATGGGCGCCGAGGAACCGCGAAGACCACTCCACCGCTTCCTCCTTCGACTTCGCCTGCAACAGGCAGTACCCGCCGATCACCTCTTTGGATTCGGTGAACGGCCCGTCCAGCACGGTCTGCTTGCCGCCGGACAACGAAATCCGCGTCGCCTCCGTGATCGGGCGCAGCCCCGCGGTATCGAGCAGCGCCCCCGCCTTGGTCATATCCTCGATCACCTTGCCGATGTCTTCCATCAACGCGTCATCGGGTACCTCCGAGGGCGCGGTGGACCGATCGACGCGGATCAGCATCATGTATCGCATAGTGGCATCCCTTGCTCGTCGTCGTCAGGATCGTCCGACCCTCACTCCACTGCATCGAACGGCTTCGACCAGAATCGACATCACTTCAGAACTTTTTCGAGAATCCACCGCTGCTGATTTCGCCCATCACAGATCCTGCCACTCGGCACGCGGTTCGGCAGCGGCGACGGGAGGGATCCAGCGGCTGATCGACCCGGCGTCGGTCGGCGTTGTCCAAGCGCCGGTGCTGTGGGCGGCGCGAGCGGTCCAGCGGCCGCGGTCGTAGGTCACCTCGACGGGGTGGTCGAAAGCGTCGGTGACGTTGTCGGTGGTGACGGTATCGATGGCCGGTCCGGTGGCGACAGTGCGGCCGTCCGCGATGAGCAGGGCGTGGGTGGTGGTGCTCGGGAGTTCTTCGAGATGGTGGGTGACAAGGATCGAGGCCACCTCAGGGTGGGTTTCGCCGAGGGTGTCGATGGTTTCCAGGAGCTGTTCGCGGGCCGCGACGTCCAGGCCGGTGGAAGGCTCGTCGAACAGGAGCAGGCGCGGCCCGGCGATGAGGGCGCGGGCGATCAGGGTGCGGCCGCGTTCGCCCTGGGACAGGGTTGGCCAGGTGTCGTCGGCCTTGCCTTTGAGGCCGACGGTGTCGATCATGGCGTCGGCGCGGCGTGCGTCATCGGGTGACGGAGCCCAGCGCATCGGGGTGTCGATGGTCGCGGTGATGCCAGTGAGTACGACCTGGCGGATCGTCAGCGGATATTGCAGTGGGTGGCGTGGGTTGACATGACCGATGGAGTGGCGCAGCGTGGCCAGCTCGACGCGCCCGAGCTGCTCGCCGAGCACCCGCACGAGGCCCGAAGTCGGGAAGGTGACAGCGCCGCAGAAGCCGAGCAGGGTGCTCTTGCCCGCGCCGTTCGGTCCGAGCAGGGCCCAGTGTTCGCCCGCGTGCACAGTGAGTGAGATGCCGTCGATGATCTGTTTGCCCTCGCGACGGAATGTCACGTCCGACAGTTCGAGCACGGGTGCGCCGATCACGTGAAGGCCTCTTTCAATCTCGACAAGTGGGAGCGGCTGAATTCCGCTGCGGCGGTGGGATTTCGATGGGCGATCGCATCGGCGAGCCGAATGTGGGCGTCGTGATCGGCCGGTTCGGACGGCACGGGGCGGATTTTCAGCATGTCGATCATCGCGGTGCGGAGCCGGGGGAGAAAGGTGTCGAAAAGCTGGGTGAGCACGTCGTTGTGCGCCGCGACGATGACGGCGCGGTGGAAGGCCATATCCGCGTCAACGTGCTCCGGGATCGGCTCGCCGCGGGTCTCCCGCGCGGCGAGCGCCCGCCGGATCGCTCGCAGATCGGCGGGGGTGCGTCGTTGCGCGGCGAGGGCGGCGGCCTCGGCCTCGATGGCGATGCGGGCCTCGATCACATTGGCGATAGTGGCGCGGCGCAGCACGACATCCCAGTCCTCGCTGGTATCCAGAGCGGTGACGAAGACGCCCGCGCCTTGGCGACTGTCGAGCACACCCTTGCCCGCGAGCTCGCGGATGGCTTCACGCAGTGTCGAACGGCCGACGCCGAGTTGGGCGGCCAGAGTGGTTTCCCCCGGTAGTCGATGACCGAGCGGCCACTCACCATCCCTGATGCGTGACAGCAGCAATTCGGCCGCCTGAGCTGCCAAGGGATGCCGTCGCACCTGTGTGACGGGAGGGGGTCCGCCCACTGGAGCCCGCGGCGCGGCGGTCGCGGACGCTGCCGCCCGAGCGGTTCGAGGGACCATGCCGACCTCTCTACTTGTCTGAGGAGTTGTGTACAGTCTAACCATCATGACGCATGCGCTGCTTCTCCTTAGCCGCCACGGCGGGGCCTGAACGACCGGCCCCCCGCCGTGGGGCTTTGTCGTCGCCGGTCACCGTTGTGAGTGACGGCCGATGGCCAGGAAGCAGATCCGAAAGATGAATACCCGCGTTTTCCCCACCATCGCGACGCCCGCCGGTGCCGTGCCGACCACCGCCCCTGCCTGGAATCGGCAACGGCATTCCCAGATGCCATCGCAGCGCTATCGCGATGTCTACAACCGCGTGGATGTGCCGCTCACGCAACGTAATTGGCCGAACTCACGAACCATCCAGGCACCGTTGTGGGTGCCTGTCGATCTGCGCGACGGCAACCAGGCACTGGCCGAGCCGATGAATCCGGCACGCAAACGCCGCTTCTTCGAACTGATGGTCGCGATGGGCTACAAGGAGATCGAGGTCGGCTATCCGTCCGCGTCGCAGACCGATTTCGACTTCGTTCGGTTGATCGCCGACACCGATATCGCGCCGGAAGACGTCGCGATCGTCGTATTCACACCGGCCAGGCGCGATCTCATCGAACGCACCGTCGAATCGGTCCGCGGAATCCGCAACGACGTGGTCATCCACATGTACACCGCTACCGCGCCCACCTGGCGAGATACCGTGCTGGGCAAGGGGCGTGGCGAACTGCGCGAGCTGATCCTGTCGGGCGGGCGCGATGTGCTCGACTTCGTCGGCGGTATGCCGAATGTTCGCTTCGAGTTCTCGCCCGAGGTGTTCAACCTGACCGAACCCGACTTCGTTCTCGATATTTGCGACCACATGACCGAGCTCTGGGATGCCACCGAGCAGCGGCCGGTGATCCTGAATCTGCCTGCGACAGTGGAGGTCGCGACACCCAACGTATACGCGGACCAGATCGAGTACATGCACGAGAACCTGGCTCGGCGCGAGGGTGTCATCCTGTCGGTGCACCCGCACAATGATCGAGGAACCGGAATCGCCTGCGCCGAACTGGCCGTGCTGGCGGGCGCGCAACGGGTAGAGGGCTGCGTGTTCGGCAACGGCGAACGCACAGGCAATGTCGACATCGCCACGCTGGCGCTGAATCTGCATGCCCAGGGCGTGGATCCGATGATCGACTTCTCCGATATCGACGAGATCCGCCGCACCGTCGAGTACTGCACCCGCATGCCCATCCACGAACGGCATCCTTACGTGGGCGATCTCGTGCACACCGCGTTCTCCGGCACCCATCAGGACGCGATCAAGAAGGGCATGGCCGAGCATCGCGCCCGCGCGAGCGCCGCGGGCATTCCCGAACGCGAACTCGATTGGCAGGTCCCATATCTGCCGATCGATCCCGCCGACATCGGCCGCAGCTACGACGCCGTGATCCGGGTCAATTCTCAATCGGGCAAGGGCGGCATCGCCTACCTGCTGCACACCGAATACGGCATGGACCTGCCCCGTCGCCTGCAAATAGATTTCGCCCGCCATGTACAGGCACACACCGACGAGACCGGCCTGGAAACCACCGCGACCGAACTCCACGACCTGTTCGAGTCAACCTACCTCGATGCCACGGACTCGAGCCCGGTCGCCCTGAAGGACTGGCGAACCGGCGACGGCTCCGATGCGCACACCGAAATCACCCTCACCGCCGCCGACGCCACCCATCGAACCGAACACCGCGGCGTCGGCCCCATAGAAGCTCTCACCGACGCACTGGCCCGCATCGGCCACCGAATCGAGGTGCTCGACCTGACCCAGCAGTCGATCGGCGCAGGCAACGACGGCACCGCGATCACCTACCTCGAATACCGCGCCGACGGCCGAACCGAATGGACCTGTGGCCGAAGTCATTCCGTACTCGAGGCGTCTTTCGCCGCCATCCTCCGCGCCGCGAACACCATCGACCGCCAGGTTCAGTAGTCGCGCCCCGTCTCAACCCGCTGGGCTTCTTGCGAGGCTCAGCGGGGCAACGGGTTGGGAGATCGGTTATTGCGGGGCAGAGGTGCGCCGCTGGTGTAGCGATGGCCGGTGCCGCCCCTTGGCTTGCTCACGGATAGCTCATGAATCCAGGCTCGTCGTCCGCGCGGGGCCGTCAGCGCTGCTCGCATACTGCCCGGGCGTCGTGCCCAGAATGCGTTTGAAGTGTCGGATCAGGTGCGGCTGGTCATGAAAACCGGTGGCAGCGGCCACGTCTCGCGCAGACATGCCGCCCAGCAGCATCGGGCGGGCGAGATCGACACGGCGGGAGATCAGATACTGGTGTGGTGGCATCCCGAACTCGCGGCCGAACGCGCGAATGAGGTGGGTGGGATCAGCGTGCAATATGACCGCGGCCTCGGTGAGGGAAATGCCTTCGGTGGTTCGGGCATCGAGCAGCCCCCGCAGGCGGTGAGCCAACCTCGGATCGGCGCGCCGAGACGGCGGATCGGTGCCGCGCAGCAGGTCGCGGAGCCGGTCGTGGATGAGAGCGAGGCGACTGGCGGCCTCCAGTTCCTCGCCGAGGGAGGTCAGTGTCGCGTGCAGTCGGCGGACGCGGCTGTGCAGCAGTGGGTCGCTGAAGGTGGGGGTGTCGACGGCGTAGCCGATCATCGTCTCGGGGAGGTGGTCATGGTCGAGGTACAGCACACGCTTGCGGAACCCGTGCGCGGTCGCGGCCTGGCCGTTGTGCGGAACATGCGGCGGAAGCAGCGAGACCACCGAGCCGAGGACTCCGTGTTCGTGCCTGTCGAGGTCGTAGCGGACTGCTCCATCGTCGACGATCAGTAGCGTCCAGAAGTCGTGGGCGTGCATCGGGTAGACGTGCTCGATGAAACGCGCGTGAAAAACTTCGGCAATGCCCGGCACTCGCGGCTGCCAGGCCCTGACCTGCTCGACTGTGCCGTCGGCAACCATGCCAGGATCGTACAAGCCTCGGCGGGTCCGATGGCGGCACAGTCATCTGCATGGAGAACGTGCGATTCGACACCAAGATCGCGGTACTGCTGCGCGCGGACCTACAGACCTGGCAGCGGCTGAATGTGACGGCATTTCTGGTCAGCGGTCTCGGCACCGCGCAACCGGAGGTGATCGGGGACCCCTACGAGGACGCGGACGCGACGATCTACCTCCCGATGTTCCGGCAGCCGCTGCTCGTCTTCGAGGGCAGCAAGGAGGTGCTGCGCGGCGTGCACGGCAAGGCACTGGCTCGGGGGCTGCGGACGGCGGTGTTCACTTCCGATCTGTTCACCACCGGAAACGATCGGGACAACCGGGCCGCGGTGCGGGCTGTCGGCACCGACAGCCTGGACCTCGTCGGCGTCGCGGTGTACGGACCGCGCAACGTCGTGGACAAGGTACTCAAAGGTGCCCGTATGCATCCGTGAACCGAGCGCCACCTTCGCCCGGCGTTCGGTTCGCTGTGACGTTGCTCGACTCGCGCCGCTCGATGCGCGGAGTCGGCATGCTGCTGACGTCGGCTGGGTGCGGGATGGCCGCGAGATGTGCTGGGCCGTCGCGAGTATGCGACATATTTAGCAAAATGCCCTATATCGGGTGCGGTCGTGCGAAGGTATCCAGCGTGGTGCGGCACGTGTCAGGGAACCTTCCCGCTGAGGTGACGAGCTTCGTCGGTCGTGGTGCCGAGGTTGCCGCGGCCAGGAAGCTGCTGGCCAGTACGCGGCTGCTCACGTTGACCGGGCCGGGTGGGGTGGGCAAGACGCGGCTGAGTCGGCGGGTCGGGGAGGTGGTGGGCCGCGCGTTTCCGGATGGGGTGTGGCTGGTCGAAGTGGCGCACGTCAATGACGGCGAACTGGTGGCGTTGAGTGTGGCGCAGGCGCTGGGGTTGAGTGATGACACGAGTGTGCCGCTGGCTGGATTGACGGAGTTTCTTGCGGATAAGACCCTGCTGCTGATTCTCGACAACTGTGAGCACCTCATCGACGCGTGCGCGGAACTGGTCGACCGGTTGATTCCGGCCACGGCGGAGGTGCGGATTCTCGCGACGAGCAGAGAACCGCTCGGCGTCTCCGGGGAACAGGTCATGCCAGTGGCGCCGCTGCCGGTGCCGGAACTGGACGAAGGCTCCGATGCGCCGGTCGACGCCCTCTCCGTCGACAGCGAGGCATTGCGGCTACTGATCGAGAGGGCGGCCGCGGCGAACCCGGACTTTCAGCTGACCGACGCCAATCGCGGTGCGCTCGTGGCCATCTGCCGACGGCTCGACGGGATCCCGCTCGCCTTGGAGCTGGCCGCGCTGCGGTTGCGGATGTTCACGCCGGATCAGGTGCTCGCACGGCTCGACGATGCGATGCGACTACTCACCACCGGGCTGCGGACCGCCCCGCAGCGGCAGCAGACCTTGGAAGCCGCGATTCGGTGGAGCTACGACCTATGCACGCCCGAGGAACAGCGGCTGTGGGAGCAGTTGTCGGTGTTCGCGGGCGGTTTCGATCTGGAAGCCGCCGAATCGGTCTGTCTGGTCGACCCACCGGACGCGCTGCTCGACGCGCTCACCGGGTTGGTGGAGAAGTCGGTGCTCGGCCACCGGCACGACAGCGACGGCACCGGCCGGTACACCATGCTCGAACCGCTGCGGCAGTTCGCGCTGGCCCGGCTCATAGCGCACGGTCACGAGCGCATGGTCCGTATCAGGCACTGCGACTACTACTATCGTGTCGCTCGACGCGGGCGTACCGATTACTGGGGCAGCCAGGATGTCACCTGGTTCCGGGACGTTACTCGCGAACACGCCAATATGCGTGCGGCACTGCAATTCTCGTTGGCCGACCCTGACCTTGCCTACCGCGGGCTGGAAATCGCCACCGAGCTGCGACCGTTCTGGGAGCACTACCGGTTCCTGCTCGAGGGCTACCGCTGGCTACGCGATGCGCTGGTGAAGGACCTACGCCACACCAGAGACCGGGCCAGGGCGTTGGCTGCGGCTTCGGTGATCGCGGCCATGCTCTCGGACACCGCGGCGGCGACGCGGTACGTCGAGGAATGCGTCGAGATCGCCACCGAATTGAACGCGGTCGAGGTGCTGGTGGAGGCGACCCTGCTTTCCGCGCTACTAGCCTTCACCGACGCCGACCCGCGCCGGGCTCTCGACATCGCCGAATCGGCCGCGGACCAGGCGCGCACCTGCGCGCATCACGGTGCGGAGATGGAAAGCCTCGCATTCGCATATGTGTGCGCGCTGGTGCTCGAAGACGAGCGCGCTGGGGCCATCGCGGAGCGCTTTCTCGCCGAGACCGCCGAATACGGCTCGCACCTGTTGGGTGGCCTCGGGTACTGGGCGGTCGGGACCGATCAGTGGCGTAAAGGCAACCAGGGCAAGGCGATCGGCGACCTACGGAGGGCGGTGGAAATGTTCCGGCTCTTCGATCGATGCGTGTGGACCGCGTCGGGCTTCGATGGGTTGGCGTGGGTGGCTGCCGCCGAAGGCGATCGGGTCCGTGCGGCGCGGCTGATGGGTGCCGCCTCGACCGTGCGGCACGGCAGTACGCAGCGCCTTGCGCACGCTATGACCGAGGCGGTGGGAGACAAGGTCCAGTCGCAGGTGCGTGCCGCGATGGGGGACAAGGACTTCCGCGCCGCCTTCGACGCGGGCGCGGCCCTTGGACTCGACGACGCCGTCGACTACGCGTTGGGCACGGAATCGAAACCGGACGCCGCGCCGGTGAAAGCCGTCGTCGCCGACGTGCTCACCCGCCGCGAGCGGGATGTGGCCAGGTTGATCGCCGCCGGTCGCAGCAACAAAGCCATCGCGAGCGAGCTGGTCATCTCGATCCGCACCGCCGAGAGCCACGTCGACCACATTCTCACCAAGCTCGGGTTCACCTCCCGAACGCAGATCGTGGGCTGGGTCGTCGAGAACCTGAGCTGAATCGGCGCGATCAGTCGCCGGTGACGCCGTCGATGCGTTCGCGCAGGAAGTCGGCGTGGCCGTTGTGGCGGGCGTATTCCTCGATCATGTGCACATAGACCCAGCGTAAGCCGTACTCGACCGGGCGGCGTGAATGGGTGAACGTGTAGTCGAGTGCCAGTGCGGCGACCGCCTTGTCGGCCAGTTCGATTTCTTGCCGATAGGCGGCAAAATCGGTGGCGGCGTCCGCGCTCGCGATGTCGTCGAAGTCGCCGTCGGGGTTGTCGGTGCTGCAATAGACATAATCCAGCGCTTCGCCGCCCGCGCCCGCGCGGAACCACCCGCGTTCCACCTCGGTCATATGCCGGACCAAGCCGAGTAACGACAGCGTCGACGGCGCGACACAGCGCTGTTTGAGCTGCTCGGGATTGAGGCCCGCGCACTTGACCAGCAGCGTCTGCCGGTGGAAATCGAGCCACGCCTGCAGCATCGGACGCTCGTCGGCGATGAGAGGTGTCTTGCTTCGGTCGATATCAGGAGCGGTCCACGTCACCGGCCGACTGTAACCCGAAACCCTCTGACGCAGCTCCCGAATAAACGCCATGTGCCGCGTTGCCGATGGTGTTCACCCCGGCACGGCGGCATTCGGTATGGGCGGTGTCCTCGCTGGTGGAGGCGCTACAGCCCCGTGGAGAGGAAGTCGATGACCGCGCGCTCGAAAGCGTCCTTGCGCTCGATCTGCACCCAATGCCCACACCGGCCGAACAGGCGCAGGTCCGCGTTGGGGAGTTGTCGTGACGGCAGCAGTGCACCCTCGACGGGAGTGACCCTGTCATCGCGGCCCCACAGCATCAACACCTCGTGCCGCAGATTCCGCAGCCGCGCCCACAGCGGAAGCGGTTCGGCGAGAGTGGGATTCGCGAAGGTGATGTAGGCGTCCCGGATGGCCGCGATCGCGGCGGGATCCGAGGCCGCGGCGAGCCGGTCGTCGACCAGTTGCTCGGTGAGCACCGCCTCGTCGAACACCATGGTCCGCAGCCAGCTCACCACCCGCTCACGGGTGGGATCGGCGGTGAAGTCGAGCAGGCGCCGAATCCCTTCGGACGGTTCGGGTCCCAGCACATTGATTCCGACACCACCAGGGGCCATGAGGACAACGCGCTCGACCCGATCGGGGTGCTCGAGCGCGACCAGCGTAGCCACCGCACCGCCCATGGAGTTACCGAGCAGATGCACCTTCGGCAACTCCAGCCGATCCAGCAGCCCGATCACCGCGTCGGCGGAAATGCGCAGGTAGTTGCGTTCGTAGACCTCTGGCCGCTCGCTGGCACCGAAGCCCGGTTGGTCCAGGATCAGACAGCGGAAGTGCTCGGCGAGCACCGGCAGGTTGCCGCCGAAGTTCGCCCAACCGGAGACGCCGGGCCCAGAGCCGTGCAACAGCAGTAGCGGCGGGCCCGAACCCGCCTCGTGATAGCGAAGTTTCAGCCCGTCGACGGTGGCATGGTGACTGGTGGCCTCGGCGGTCGGCATCACACCATCCGATCTTCGACCGGCAGCCCGAACTCGCCACGGCCGAACATCGCCAACGCGCGCTCCACATCGTTGATCACGTGCACGCTGCCCGCATGCGCGTCACGCCAATGCCGTTCGATCGTATTGGGTTTGCGAATCGAGTGGCCGCCGGAATTGTCGAAAAGCAGCTCGATCGCCGCGATCGCGCGTTCGGTGCCGCGCACCTGGTCGCGCCGCGTGCGCAGGCGTACTTCGTCCGGAATCTCCTCGCCTGCTTCGGCATAACGCAACTGCTCGGAGATGTTGCGTTCCATCTGCAGGATCGCGGCATCGATCTCGGAGGCGGCACGGGCGACCCTGACATGCGCGAAACCGTCCTCGGCGACCTTCTGACCGCCATAGGACAGCCGCACCCGCTCGCGCATCATCTCGATATGCGCCGCGTAGGCGCCCTGTGCGGCGCCGATGATCGGTGCGGTGATCGTATTGGAGAACACGCCCGCGAAGGGAATCTTGTAGAGCGCGGCGGGATTGGCCTCCTGACCCGGTCCGCGCAGCTGGGACTGTTCGGTGGCGCTGTAGGCGCGATGGTGCGGTATGAACGCCTTCTCGATAACAATGTCATTGCTGCCGGTGCCGGACAGGCCGACCACGTGCCAGGTGTCGTCGATCGTGTAGTCGGCGCGCGGCACGAGAATCGTCAAATAGTCACGGGGATTACCGTTTTCGTCCGGAGCCAGGGCGCCGAGGAAAGCCCATCGGGCATGGTCGCATCCGGAGGAGAAGCTCCACCGGCCGGTGAGTTCGTAACCGCCCGTAACGGGGGTCAGCCGGCCGGTGGGCGCGTACGACGACGAGATGAGGGTGTCGGAATCGGTGCCCCACACCTCCTGCTGCGCCTGCAACGGAAACAGCGCGAGCTGCCACGGATGCACGCCGAGCACCGAGGAGACCCACCCGGTGGACGGGCACGCCGAGGCGATCGCGCGAATGACCTCGTAGAACTCGACAGGGGAGACCTCATCGCCGCCGAATCGGGACGGCTGCAACATCCGGAACACCCCGGCCTCGGTCAGCTCCCTGACGCTCGCAACGGGAACCCGCCGCTGCGCGTCGGTGTCCGCGGCTCGTTCCCGGATCGCCGGGAGCAGATCCCGGACCCGATCGAGCACCTTGTTGGTCATGGCGGGTGTCCTCCTGTGGTTCTGGGCTGCGGCGCGAATGGCGCTTGCTGTGACGCTATGCGCGTGCGACCCCGTGCACGGGCGAGAGTCTCGGTGATCGGAATCGTGCCGCACTGGGTCAGGTGTTTCGGGCTGCGGCGGTTCCGGCCTTGCGGCCGAAGAAGGTGCCGTCCCCGAGGGAGGTGCCGCTGATGTAGCCCTCGCCGTGCAGGCCGGAGCTCGCCCGGCCGGCGGCGAATAGCCCTGGGATGGGTGCGCCGTCGAGATCGAGCACGTGCCCGTCGAGTGCGGTGTGCAGCCCGCCGAGGGTGAAGACCGAGGCGCCGGTGCCTCGGCGGTCGCCTGATTCCGCCGGCGGGCGGATTCCGGCTTTGACATTGATCGCGGCCAGCGGTGCGGTCAGTGGTCGCAACCAACGCGCCGACTTGTGGAAGTCGACATCAGCCCCGCGCGAGGCGGATTCGTTGTAGCGCTCGATCTGCGCGGCCAGCGCGCCGGGCGCCATCCCGAGCAGTTCGTCCAGCTCGGCCGCCGATTCCGCGACGTGTGTCGGCCGTACACCCCACCGTTCCCGCTCGGGCACCTGCTCATAGCCCCGCTCGTCGAGCACCACCCACACGTTCATGTCCTGTCGGAACAGGGCCGCCTGACCGATACGGCCCGGATAGGTGTCCTCGTTGATGAACCGTCGGCCGTGCTCGTTGACGATCATGCCGCGGGCCGCGAAAGCGGGAATGAGCGAGATGCCGACCTGTCCGGTCGCCATGTGCCGCACCGCCGCGCCAACGGCCTGCGCCAGCAGGATGCCGCTGCCGTCGTCGGTGCCCGCACTGACCTTGGTATGCCCGAGCAAGCGGGGCGCGTGCGCGGCAAGCAGGTCATCGTTGTCGACGAAACCGCCGGTGGTCAGTACACATCCGCGCCGAGCCCGGATGGTGAGCTCCTTGCCGTAGCGGCGAGCGACAACGCCGACGACGCAACCATCCACGCCGACAATCAGGTTGGTCACGTAGGTGTCATATTGTGCTGTCGCACCGACAGATTGGGCGGCCGAAGCCAGGATGTCCATCAGTAGGCGGCCACCGAAGTCGTTGGCGGTCGGCCGATGTCCGCGCGGGGCAGGGGTGGCGATCTCGGTGAACGGCCAACTGTTCTCGCCGAGCCACATCAGCCCGTCGTCGGTGGGCGGCACCCAGGCGGGGGAATCCCACAGGCTCGGTTTGAAAGGCACGCCGCGATCGACCAGCCAGTGGAAGTGCGCGACGCTCTGCTCGCTGTAGTGCACGATCTTCCGCTCGTCGGCACCGGGCCCGAGTGCGGCAAGCAGGAATGCCGCCATCTGCTCCGGGCTGTCATCGAATCCGCAGGCCTGCTGGATCGGGGTGCCGCCGCCGAGGTAGATCTCGCCGCCGGACATGGCCGACGCCCCACCCGGCCCGCCCGCCCGGTCGAGCACGAGCACCTCCGCGCCCGCGCGAGCCGCCTCGAACGCGGCTGCCGCACCGGCACAGCCGTACCCGACGACCAGCACGTCGGTCTCGATGTCGTATTGGCTCACCTCGACGGCGGCGCGCGGCGCCACCGAATTCCGGACCGTCATGGGCTCGACTTTCCAGTCGGTGGGGTCCGCGAGGGAATCGACCATCTCGGTAGCCGACCCGATCCGCCCGGTCAGTGAGACTGAATCCGGTTGTCCGACGGCGCACTGGTGATGGTGTGTGAACGGCGTCACGTGTGCTCCCGACGCCGACGAAGAGAGGATATCGATGCGGGTCCTGGTCACCGGAATCACCGAGCCGAGCGGCCGCGCGGTGGCGCGCATGCTGTTGGCCGCCGGGCACGAAGTGGTCGGCCTCGACCGCCGGTGGCATCGCCACGTCGATCCGCGGGTCCGGTTCACTGCGGGTGATCCCGCGAATGCCGGTGCCTGCGCCCGAGTCGTCGACGGTTGTGCGAGCGTCGTGCACCTGTCCGGTCGCGGGGTTGCCGAGGTCGCCGCCGCCGCGCGCAATGTTGGTGCGCGCATGGTGGTTCCGGTGATAGCGGGCGCGCGTTCGGGAGGACTGCCGGAGGGCGACGTAGCGACGATCTTGCGCGCTTCCGTAGCCGGTGGCCTGCTGGTGCGTACCGCACCTGTCGCAGGCCGTCGCATCGGCAACGAGACCAGAAGGGCGCTCGAGCCGATTCTGAGGTCGCGCTCCGACGACGGATTCCAGTTGCTGCACAGCGATGACCTGGACCGCTTCCTGGCTGTCGTGGCCACCACTGTGCCGACTCGAGAACCGCTCGACGGTCTGGACATCGTCGAGCTCGCTGCCTCCGGTGTCGTCACCAAGGACGAGGTGCGCCGGATGATGCGTGAAGCGAGCGTGCGCTATTCCGCGTGGGTGCCGGGCCGGTCGAGCCGCCGCGAGTTACTGGATCCGACTCTCGCGCAGGAGCTGTGGGACTTTCGCTGCGGCTGGACCGCCCGCGAGGTCGTCGCCGATCTGGTGCGTGGACTGATCGGCCGCAAGCCCGACGGTGACGGTTTCCGCACCCGACGCGGCGCGATTCCCTTGCCTGCCCACGTTATTCCCTCGCGCGCCGCCACCTCGGACAACCATCGGCTGGCCGATGTCGCGCCGGAAGGTTTGGAGGGCGAGTTCGACGATCGGGTCGACGAACGCTACCCGGTACATACCGCGACCAACACCTCCGAAGCGCTGCCGGGACCGATGACTCCGCTGACCATCGACCTGCACGCGGGTGCGATCCGCCTCGCCAACGAGGCGATGGGCACCATGATCGCGCTCGACGGAATCGCGTTGGAGCACTGGACGAGTCGAGTCACTACCGTCCTGGGCCACCACGTCTACATCAATGCCTCGATCGGCGTGCTCGCCGCCGAGAACATGCCGGGCTGGGACGAGGAGAGCATCCGCCGCGACGCCTACGGCAACATTCCGGCGGAGATCGCATTGCAGCCGCATGGCAAGCCGGCGATGCCCACCGGATTCGCGAGTATCGTCGCGACCTGGCGAGCGACCTCCCGGGTGCTGACGACTGCGACCCGGTTCCGCAAGTCCGCGGAACTGATCAATGCGGCCTCGCACGTGGAAGCGTTGAGCCCCGGTAAGATTCGCGAACTGAGCGACGAACAACTGCACGTGCGCGCCCTACTGTGGCGCGACCGGCTATATCAAGCCTGGCAGGTCGCCTCGATCGGGGTGATGATGACCGGTGCCGCCACCGCCGTGCACGCCCGAGGCAAGGACGCGGGCGAGGTGCCGATTGATCTGAACCGCCTGGAGTCGGCGAAGCCTATGCTCGCGGTCGAACGGCTGGCGCAACTGTGCCGTGCCGATGCCGACCTCCACGAGGCGGCGCGGGCAGGGGATGTTGCTGCGGCACGGGCGAAATCGCCTGTTTTCGCGGCCGCGCTCGATGAGGAGCTGGTGAAGATCGGGCACCGCGGACCCGGCGAATGCGAGCTGATCAATCCGACCTTCGGTGATCGGCCCGCCCTGCTGGTGAGTGCCGCCGCCCGCGCCGCGCAACTGTCCGCGCCCATGCGCGCGCCCGCCGATTCGTCACCGAGCCGCACCGCCAAGATGGCGGCGGGCGCCACCGTCGCGCGCGAACGCGCCCGCGACGGCGTCGTTCGAATCACCCACTGCCTGCGGCTCACGGTGCGCGAACGCGCCGACCGTCTGGTCCGTGCGGGAGGACTGCGCGAGATCGACGACGCCTGCTATCTGACGCTGGACGAAATCTTCAGCCCCCCGGCCGATGTCGCTGCCAAGGTCGCCCGTCGCCGCGCCGAGCGGACCAGACTGCAAGCCCTGCGCATGCCGGATGTCATCGCCGGACACTGGGAACCGGCCGCCGACGCCGGTGCGCTCGGTACCGACGAGAGCCTGACCGGCATCGGTGTGTGCGCGGGTGTGGTGGAGGGCCGGGTGAAGCTGGTGCTCTCACTCGACGACGACATCGAACCCGGCGACATCCTGGTCGCGTCGGTGACCGACACCGGCCACACCGCGATGTTCGCCTACGCCGGCGCGGTGATCACCGATATCGGCGGCTCGGCCTCGCATGCCGCGATCGTGGCCCGCGAATTCGGCATCCCCTGCGTGGTGGACACCAAGACCGCCACCACCAGCCTGTCCGACGGCCAACTTGTTCGTGTCGACGGTGCCGCGGGCACCGTCACGCTGCTCGAGGCCGCCACACAGTAGGTGCGTCGGTCCTACAGCGGAGCAGCGCGTATCGCACCGTGTCAGCGACCGTAAACGGACTCCCGGGCACGTTGATATTCCGCCCGAATTCCGGCTCCGGCGGCGCTGCCGTCGCCGGGTGCGGGAACCTCGGCGATCGTGTGCGCGGGCCAGTGTGGGGCCTGCGCAGCTCCGCTCAGTGCCCAGGCCGCCTGGCGGGCGGCGCCGATGGCGACGTACTCGTTCGGTTCGGGAACCGTGACGGCGACGCCGAAGATCTGGGCGGCGATTTCGGCGACGAGCGCGGAGCGCGCGGCGCCGCCGATGAGCAGGATGCGCCGGACCGGGACGCCGCGGCTGCGTAGGTGATCGAGCGCCTCGGCCATATTGCAGAGCATGCCTTCGAAGGCTGCTCGGGCAATGGTGCTCGGTCGCATGGAATCCGGTCGCAGCCCGTGCAGGCTGCCGGTCGCGTTTGGGAGGTTCGGGGTGCGTTCGCCGGAAAGATAGGGCAGCAGCACGACCCCGTCCGATCCCGGGGGACACTGTCGCGCAAGCCTTTCCAGCTCGGGGAGCTCGACTCCGAGCAGTTCGGCGGTGGAACCGAGGACGCGGGCGGCGTTGAGCGTGCATACCAACGGCAGGAAAGATCCGGTGGCGTCCGCGAATCCGGCCACCGCGCCGGTGGCATCGGCGCTTGGGTGCGATGTCCGGGTGAAGACGGTACCGCTGGTGCCGAGGGAGATGACGATATCGCCGTCCTCGATACCCAATCCGAGTGCGGCGCCCGCATTGTCGCCGGTACCCGCCGCGATCAGCGCGCCAGCGGCCGTCCGACCGACGACTTCGGACGGCTCGGCGACGCGGGGCAGCTCCGGTGTCCGGCCGCGGCAGGCAAGGGCGAGAAGGTCGGTGCGATAGCGTTTCGCGGCCGGTGACCAGTAGCCGGTGCCGGAGGCATCCCCTCGGTCGGTGCTCGGTTCGATGTCCCGCGCGGTCGGACCGCCACGCAGCCGCCAGGTCAGATAGTCGTGCGGGAGCATGATGCGGCGCGTCCGGTCCGCCAGATCGGGTTCGTGATCGGCCATCCAGCGCAGTTTCGCCACGGTGAACGCGGCGACAGGTACGCTGCCGACCGCGTCGGCCCATGCTTGCGGACCACCCAGTTCGGCGACCAGGTCCTCGGCAGCGCCCGCGGACCGGGTGTCGTTCCACAGCAGCGCATCGCGCACCGGCAGCCCGTCGGCATCCAGCGCGACAAGACCGTGCTGCTGACCGGCGACGGCGATGGCGTCGACATCATCGATCAAGCCGTCTCCCGCCGCGCGCAGAGCCTGCCACCACGATTCGGCAGGCACCTCGGTGCCCGCCTGATGCGGGACTTGCGCCTGCGCCAATATCTTGCCGGTGTCCGCATCGCAGACGACGACTTTGCATGATTGAGTGGAGCTGTCCACTCCTGCGACTCTGGCCATCAGCAACACTCTGCCCCGATCGGCCGGCGCCCGGTGGATTTCGGGCATCCGGTTTCGCCGTCCGGTCCAGTCGCGGCCACCGGGCATGAGGCAGACTGTCGCGGGTGAGCGACGATCCGGACCCACACGCCGACGTGCACGTCCGCACCGTCGACGGGACCACGGTGCCGCACCTGACGGACCCGCTACTCGACGACCTGCTCAGCGCGCTGCCCGATCCGGAATGCCCATTCATCGTCGTCAGCCGCGGCGACCACGACTACATCCAGACGCGGTTGCTGCCCGACGGCGTCTATGAACTCGAGCATCGCGCGGGCTCTCCGGATGAGTATTTCCAGATGTACACCCCCGACGCCAGCCTCGTTCGCGATGTCATGTGGGCCTGGATCGACAGCAACCGCTGGTGGCGTGAGGGCGTCGCGTGGTTCCCCGTCGACCCGGCGATCGCGGAACTGGAGACCACGCGCCGCGAGCTGGAAAGCCTGCTCGACGGCTTCACCGTCATGGACGATATCCAATCCACGATGGATGACGCGATGGCGCGAGCGGACGAGCTGCTGGCGATGGATATCCCCGATCTGTCGATCGACATCGACGACATCTGAGAACTACGCCGGGTACTGCCACCCTTGCGCGATGGGGCTCTTGCTTTGGTACCACAGCGCGGTACTGGCCATTCGCGCGTCCGTAAGCGGCAGGTAGGTCTGTTCGTCCTGCCAGCCAAGTGCCTGCAGCGTGACTCGCAGTTCGCGGTGGAAGCAAATCGGGTCGCGGACATGCCACCGGTACATGCCGAATTGCTGGTGTGATTGATAGATCTCGTCCGGGGGCAGGACCTGGTGCAGGCCGAGGTAGGGCGTGGAGTAGGTGCGGTAGGCGCCGTCGAGGTCGAAATTCCACGCGCCGCCGAAGTAGTCCTCGGTACCGGTGCCGCAGAGGGTCGGGTGGGTGGTGTCACCGTCGAGGTAGAACTTGATTTCGCCTTCGCCCCACCAGCCAGGTGCGCCGGGCTGGATGGCGAGGTAGGTCCCGACGTAACGGCCGGGACCGGGCACGATGTCGAGGATGGTGTGTACCGCCGGGTCGCCGAGCCGACCACTCGAGTGCCATTGGGTGTGCAGATAGCCCGCGGCGTCGGGCACGTCCTCCTCGGTGTAGGTGGCCTGGTAGTACACCGGTACCGAGCGATCGCTGCCGTTGTGCAGGGTGATGCGGGCAGCCGCTCGAAAGGGCATGGGCCAGAAGCTGTTCAGCCCACCCGCGGGCGCGACGACCACCATCTCCGAACTCAACAGCGCCAGCTCGTCCCAGCCGTTGCAGAAGAAGTCGCCCAGCGGCAGGTCGATCGATGGCTCGGCTTCGTTGTCCCAGTACATCCGCAGCCTCAGTTGACGAAGCACGGTGCGCGCGGTGGTAAGCCACAGGTGCCGGATGACACCGGGGCCGGAAATATCTGCGAGCGTCGCGGTTTCGCCGACCGCCAGTTCGATCGATGGCGAAATCTTCCACCCTGGTCCGAGGAGCCGGGCTGCGTCGGCTCCGGTGCCGTCGACCGCACGAGCACCCGCTCCCGGTGCGCCGGTCGGGTTTTCCGCGCTGATCGATCGGGTGCGCGCGCCGTCGAGCCGCCATAGTTCGTATCCCGGGGCGGTCACAGCCCTGGCCAGCCGTATCGAACAGCCACGGCAGCGTGACCGGCCAGCCGTGCGGAGCCGGGACTGGGCAAATCGTTGGTGACGGAGGGCTCGGCGTCGAGCTGCTGTGCCGCTTCGCGTCGAAACTTTTCCATATCCAGCCATCGGACCTGTTGCACCAGATCTTCCAGCACCTCGGCGGTCATGAAACCGGGCTGCGAAAACACCAGCAGCCCCTCCCTGAATGCCATCAGGGTCGGGAACCGGTCGACCTTCGCCGATGCGGTCAGCGCCTGCTCGGCCTCGATATCGACCTTGCCGTGCACAATTTCGGGATGCCGGTCGGAGGAGGCCTCATAGACGGGCGCGAATTGGCGGCACGGCCCGCACCAGCCCGCCCACCAGTCGACCAGCACAACGGGATGGCCTGTGATCGTGGTCTGGAAATTCTGTTGGGTCAGGGTCGATGTGGGCATGGTGTCCGCCTTTCGGCTCCTCAGCGCGTGAACTCGTCGAGGGTAATACCGAGCAGGGTGCACGCGGCGCGGACGGTCGCGCGGTGATCGCCGGGAACGGCATGAATGTGATTGGCGCCGAAGCGGGAAAGGAAATCCTCGGCCTTCGCGTCCAGGCGGGCGAACGCGTGTGGCCATTCCCAGGTGGATTGCCTCATGAGGGCCTCGTTCGTCGCGGTGTCGTAGTTCTCGAACTCGCCGAGCATCAACTGCATTCGGTAGTCGCCGTTCTTGCGGGTGAGCCGCGCGAGGGTCATCCGGCCCGGCGCGGCGAGATGATGCACTGAGGCGCCACCCGCGGGGAAGAAGAACACCTCCGGATACAGATGCACCTTGGCGAGGTTCTCGGCCGGGTCGTCGCTGCGGGCGGCGTACCAGGTCGCGTGCTGGCCGGAGTTGCACAGATCCCAGATATCGCGGTCGGCGTGGTAGTGCCGCACGTCGGCGAAAAGCACCGGGGTCGCGGTGATCTGCTTGAGCAATTGCATCGTCAGCGCGCCGTCCATATCGGCCTCGGTGGCGCAGACGTGTGGTTGCTTGGGGCCGTTCCAATCGTAGGGGTCGTTGAGGAAGGCCTCGGTGATGTCCATCGTGGCGAAGTATTGGGTCAGTTCGGGTTGCCCTTTGATTCCCGAAAAGTCCAGCCGCCATTCATCGATCAGTTCCCGCACGGCCAGATACGAGCGAATCTGGCGCTCCAGCAGTTCCGGGGTCAGCTTCACCCCGTCGTAGTGCACGCCCGCGGTGTTGCGCTCCAACCATTCTCGTGCGCCACGCGCCTCACCGGCATCGGCGAGTTCCGCGCGCCGCACGATCTCCCACTGATCGATCTCCTCGACGTCGATACCGAACAGCCGCTGCCACTGATCGGTATTGGCGACGGCGGTGTTCATCCCCATCGGCCGCCCGCCGAAACGTCCGAAGGTAGCTCCGCGCAGGCTCGATACCGCGGCCGCCGCAGTGGCCTGCACGCCGATCTCCTCGATCAGCGTCGGGTCGGCCGGGTCGCCCCACAGCCTGGTGTGCGCGCGACCGATCTGATCGAGGGCACCGCCCGCGGCGAGCATGCCGACCATGCCGGGCTGGACCGGGTCGATATTGGACAACAGCAGCAGCGGCCCATTGGTCGCGCCCGCGGCCAGCATGGTGAAGTGCGGGAATGCCCAGACCGCGTAGTGCACTACCGTCAGGTCCACTCCGGCGGAGCCGACCTCGCGGGCCACGGATCCGGCCAGTGCATTGGTGCTGATCGGTTCGGAACCACGGATGACCTCGTGCCCGGCCGTGGTGAGCGCGGAAACCAGCCGGTCCTCAGCCGACTCGATGAACTCCGCAATGCCCCCGTGCACATAGGGCCGACCGTCGGAAATGCTGATTACTCCGATACGCGCCATTCAGATCGCCTCCATGTCCGCAGGACCACCCAGATCGGATTATCCATGCCCGCGGGTCGCCGAGTGGGCATCTCGGGCTACCGGGACACGTCGCTGATCGTGCGTGGGTTGGGAAAAGTGAGAGGAGCAAGGTGCACACCCCCCTGCGCCCACCCCGCGCTGGTAATCCACCAGCGGCCTTTGTCGGCTATGAGTTCGGCGGCATGCGCCGCCACATGGCCGACCTTGTCGCCGATGCGGAAGCTGACGGGGTTGTCGCTGCGGAACACGTCGGTGCCGACATAGTGAGGGCGCGGGCCGATGAACAGGTACCAGGAGCCGCCGTGCGGCACGACGAACGGGGATTCGGTGTTGCCGGCCTCGGTGCCGCTGGTCGGGTCGGTGTAAGCGATGCGCCGTTCACTCCAGTGCAGGAGGTCGGTGCTGGTGCGATAGGCGACTACGTGGTGCCCGCCCGTAGGTGCGCTTGTCGCGCAGTAGTACATGATCCACTTCTCGCCGACCCGCAGCACCATCGGATCGCGGGCGTCGTAGCCGTCGCGGAAGAGCGGACCTGCCGGGCTGCGGGTCCAGTGCAACAGGTCGGTCGAGGTGGCCAGGTTCATCGCGGCGGCCGTTCGATCGGCGCCACCACCGGCGTAGAACATGAAATACCTGCCCCGCGCCGCGATGACATGCGGTGCCCACAGGTGGGTTTCGCCGTATTCTCGATCGACGGTCAGCACGGATCGGCGCTTGGTCCACGGCCCGTGCGGCTCCGGGGCGGTGGCGTGGGCGAACTCGATCTCATCGAAGGGATCCGCCGGTTCCTTGTGGGTGATGCCGAACAGGTGCCAGCGCTCCGAGTGGTCGCGAACCACGGTGTGGTCGTTGATGTACCACGGCTCCGATTCACCGATGCCAGGGTCGTACACCCTCGCAAACACGCCCGCCTTCACCACTTCGCGCGTCGCCATAAGCATCATGATGCCGCCGAATGCGCCCAGCGCGGCCAGGTAGCGAAATTGCGGCGGCGCGCCGCGGTGACCACGCCGGTCAGGGCAGTCACAGGGGCCAGCGACTCGGCGGCCTCGTCGGTGAGGCTGGACTTCACCACCCGATCGGGGCCCTACTCGAGGTACGGGATCGGCACCCGGCGCCGCGCGTCTGCTGCGCCTACGGAGCTTCGACCAGAACCGCTCGCAGGCATGCCAGTTCGGTTTCGGTGAGTCCGTTGGCGCGCAGCCAGCCCGCGGCGCTGCCGTGTGTGGCGTGTAGTTCCGCCAGGAATCGGATGATCACATCCGGGTCGACGGCGAGGATGCCGGTACGGACGGGAGGCAGCCCGTGATACGAGGGCAGGGTGTCGAGGCGTTCGCGAATGCGCTCCAGGCGTTCGCCGGTGAGGGCGTAGTCGGCGGCGATCGCGTCCGAGGGGACTCCCACCGCGTCGAGCAGGACGGCGGCGAGCAGACCGGTGCGGTCTTTGCCCGCGGCGCAATGGAAGACAACGGAATGCTGTGCTGCGTCGGCGATCACTCTGGCGGCGGTGACGACGGATTCGATACTGCCTGCGAGGAGTTCGCGGTAGAGCGCGACGAGGTCGTACTCGCGTCCGTCAGGGACGAGGTCTGCCGGGGTGGCGTCGGTCTGGGTTCTTTTGCGTACCGGAAGATTGACCAGGCGCACGTCGGAGCCTGCCAGCAGGCCGTAGCCTTCGCGTTCGATCTCGTCGGGTAGTCGTAGGTCGATCAGCGTGTGTAGGCCGACCGGCCCGATCAGCCTGCCGAGGTCGTCCTCGGTGAGATGCTGTGGCGTGCTGGCGCGGAAGGCGACGCCGAAACGTGTGGTGCCGCCGCCGCTCACCGGAAGACCGCCGAGGTCGCGGACATTGTCGATCTCGGCGAATTCCACCCATCGCCGTTGTGCGCTATCGGTATACATCGAATCCTCGCTCGTGCGCTCGGCCCGCTTCGGGCTGGTTGGCTCGGCCCGCGTCGGGCTGCGGTGCGCCCGCGTCGGGCTGTTGTGCCGCACCCGAGTCGGGTCGCTGTAATCGACCCGAGCAGGGGCTAATGTGCTCGGCCCGCCGCCGCCTCGTCGGCGCGGCTGAGTCCGCACAGACCGATCAGATCTTCGTGCAGTTCGAACCACACCGTGTGGTAGCTGTCGATGATCGGCCGGGCTACCCAGGAGTTGTCGCCGCCGTTGATCCGCTCGACCGCCAGCTCGAGGCGATCGGCGTAGTGCGCAAGGCGCGGTGCGATGGCTCCGATCTGTGCGACGAGGGGTGCGACGCGTCGATGCATGGTGATGAGCCGGTCCAATACCGCTGCGTCATAGGCAGTGTCGGAGTGATCGTTCACCGTGCTCGCGTCCTTCATCTGCCAAGCTGTAATGACTTCTTTCAGCTCGGCGTTGAACTCGCAGAATTCATCGTAGGCCGTGGCGATGGCGTTCTGGTCCACATCGTCGCGTTCCTGTTCGAGGAGTCGGTCAAGATGTTCGCGGCCCTGCGGGGTCAGGCGCGCGCCGACGGGTGTGCTCGCGCATAGCCCGCGCGCGACGAAATCCGCACTGCGCGAGACCGCTTCGGATTCGACGAGGCCAAGGCTGGACACGATGGCCTCTGGCTCGACGCGGCCCTTGATCCCGATCAGCCGCAGCAGGCTCAGCTCCGAAATCTGGCGTACCGCAATGGAATGCGTTGTCGTCGAGTTGGTTTCATCGGAGGACAGCAGGTCGCCGGACAAGAAGGCGGGTAGCTGGGCGGGGTCGACTTCGGCCCACTCGGCAAGGCGCGCAACGTCCTCGAACACCGAGTCGTCGACCGGTTTGCCGGTGACCTCGCCCGGCCAGATGGTTCCCGCGCCGCCGTCGACGGTGACGATGCGTCCGACGAGCGCGTCGACGACACCTGGACCACACCCGACCACGCACGGACGGCCGAGCTCCCTGCTGACCAGCGCGGCATGGGATGTCGCACCGCCGAGTTCGGTCACCACGGCCCGCGCGGCGATCATGCCGTGCAGATCGTCGGGACTGGTGGTCGGGCGGACCAGGATGACATGTTCACCCGCCGCGCAACGGGCCTCGGCTTCGTCGGGATCGGTCACTACGACGCCGGAAGCCAGCCCGGGGCACGCGGGCTCGCCGCTGGCCAGTGGCCACAGCCCGGCATTCTCGGTGGAGGCGGGGCGCAAAACGGTGCGTAACTGTTCGGCGGTGACTCGGCGCAACGCTTGCCCGGCCCCGATGAGCCCCTCATCCGACATGGCGACGGCAGCGCGAACCGCCGCGCGCGCAGAGCGTTTCGCGGGTCGCGACTGCAAGAGCCAGAGCTGTCCGGATTCGACGGTGAACTCGATGTCCTGGATATCGCGGCCGTCACGCTCGAGCAGTTCGGCAGCGGCGATGAGCTGCGTGTGCACCTCGGGCAGCATGATCGCCAGCTCGTCGAGTGGGCGCGGGGTGGTACGGCCGGACACGACATCCTCACCCTGTCCACCGATCAGCCATTCGCCGAAAACGGGTCGTTCGCCTGTGTTCGGGTTCCTACTGAACAGCACGCCGGTCCCGGAGAGTGCATCGAGATTGCCGAAAACCATGGCCTGCACCGTGACCGCGGTCCCGAGCTCGTCGGACACACCACGGGTGCGCCGATAGGTCTTGGCGCGCGCGGAATCCCAGGATCGAAACACCGCTGTGATGGCGCCGCGCAGCTGCTCCCACGGGTCCTGCGGCACCAGGCCGCTCTGGTCGCCGAGCACGATCTCGCGGTACTGGGCGAGGAAGCGGCGGTGCGTATCGCTGGCGTATCCCGGGTTTCGCGTCTCGTTGGTCAGTGCCTGCTCGACCTCGGCGTTCATACCCAGATTGAGCACCGTGTCCATCATGCCCGGCATGCTCACCGCGGCGCCGGAGCGTACCGACACCAGCAGCGGGCGTTCGGTCGAACCGAACTCCCGACCCGTACCACGTTCCAGGGCAGCGATTCCGGCGCGCACCCCGGCCCAGATTTCCGCGCCGAGCACTCCGCTCGCCCCGAAGTCGGCCCACGCATCGGTGGTCAACGCGAAGGCGGGCGGAACGGGTAGCCCGAGCGCGCGCATATGGTTCACGCTCCACGCCTTTCCACCGATCCGATCCCGCGACAGCGGACAGGCGCCGTCGAGTTCGGCAACCGATGGCGCGATGCTCTCCACAGCGGCAAGTTCCGGTCGATCCACAGGCTGCACTCCGGTCGTCATTGGGTGTTGGCGGATACTCCCTCGGTCACGGGGGAGGGGAAGCGCCATCCTCCTTCCAGGGGTTGGATGCGCGAGCATTCGTCGGTGGCGTTGGTTGAGTTGTGGGTGTCGTGCTGCCGACTACGCCATGGCGTGTAGGCGACTCTGGTGGTCACCGGCCTGCCGGTCGCCAGTCGCCGGTCGCCCTGCGAATAGCGCGAGTCTCGGTCGTGCGCGAAGCAATCGCGGGGCTGCGTGATGTCAGCCTGCCTGCCGACAACCCGTCGGCGTATCGAACGTCCCGGTCAGCAAGACGTAGGCACACCGACCTCGGCCGCCAGCGGTCAGGCTCATGGGTCGGTGAGGTCGCGGCCGCGCTCGTCGCCCGGTCACTGGCCCATTCCCGCCCGACGCGCCGCGTCGTGTTCCTGGTGCACGCCTCGGCGCCGGAACCGATCGAGAGCTTCCGCGTCCGAGCTGGCGACCTACCTACTGTTGCTGGATCGAGAGTGCTCTGACCTGCCTTGATGCGGTCCAAGACAGGTAGTTGACTACTCGCGGAAACAGGTGGGTAATGGCGCAGAATCGGGTTCCTGGGAGTCAATGGCGACTTTCGAGGACAACGGAGTTCTCATGCATGTCGGTAGTCACGAGCCGCATAGTTTGGAGAAGGGTTGCACCATGGATGAGTCTCGGTGCGGGGCGCCGGTCGCCGATCGCGCTGCAGCCGCCGCGCTCTATTGACTCCTACGAGACTTCCTTCTTCATCTGAGCGGTGATGATGCGTTGATAGCCGGAGCCGAAAAGCCTTGGCAACAGGTCGATTACCCGGGCATCGGCGCCGATGAGAATCTTGGCCTTGTCCTTGCGGATGCCACGCAGGATGGTGGTGGCGGCGGACTCGGGGGTGGTCTTCGCCAGCTTGTCGAAGTTCGCGGCGAGCGCGTCACGGTCGCGGTCGCCGCCCGCCCTGGCCTTCCAAGCGATTTCGGTCTTGATCATGCCGGGATGCACACTGCTCACACTGACCGGGTATCCGGCGATCTTCATTTCCTGGCGTAGCGCGTCGGTGAAGCCGCGGATGCCGAATTTCGTCGCGTTGTAGGCACCCTGGCTCGGGCAGGCGGCGAGGCCGAACATGCTGGAAACATTGGCGATGTGGCCGTCTCCGGAGGCGATGACTTGCGGCAGAAAGGCTTTCGTGCCGTACATTACGCCCCAGAAGTTGATGTCGACGATCCACTCGAAGTCTTCCCAGCTCAGCTCCTCGACAGTGGCGGTGAGCGAGACTCCCGCATTGTTGACCACCAGATTGGCGGGACCGAAGTCGGATCTGACCTCCTCGGCGTGCTGGTAGAACGCGGTGCGGTCGGTCACGTCGAGCTTGTAGGCACGGGCTTTCGCGCCTTCCTGCTCGCACAGTGCGGCAGTCTCGGTGACGTTGGCCAGATTTCGGCCGGACAACGCCAGCTTCGCGCCATGGCGAGCCAGCTCCACCGCCAGCGCGCGCCCGATACCCGCGCCCGCGCCGGTGATGACCGCGACCTTGTCCTGAAAGTTCTTCACAGCGGTTAGTCCTTCATTTGGTTGTATAGCCGCCGTCGGCGACGAATTCGGAACCGGTGCAATAACTTGCCTCGTCGGAGATGAGGAACAGCACCAGGCTTGCCAACTCCTCCGGCGCGGCGGCGCGCGGCAGCGGCAGGTCGTGCACCATCGAGTTGGAGCGCGTGGAGGTGGCGGTCATCTCGGTGGCGACGACGCCGGGATGTACTGAGTTGACCCGGATTCCGTCGCCGCCGAACTCCTGTGCCGCGGCCTTGGTCATCCCGCGCACGGCCCACTTGGAGGCCACGTAACCGAGGATATTGCTGAAGGCGATGATGCCGCCGATCGAGGAGATATTGACGATCGAGCCGCCACCGCCCGAACGCATCGACGCGACAACGGCTTTCATACCGAGGAACACCCCCAGCTGATTTACGTCGATCACGCGGCGGTAGTCGGCCTCCGCCAGCTTCTCGATGGGGTCGACGTGCACGATGCCCGCATTGTTGATCAGACCGGAGACCGGGCCGAAAGCCTCCTCCGCCGCGGCGACGGCGGCGTGCCACGCGGATTCGTCAGTGACATCCAGTGCGACGAACAGTGCCCGGTCACCGAGCTCGGCCGCGACCGCCTCGCCCTCCTCGACCAGGACATCCGCCACGACGACGGATGCCCCCTCGGCGGCGAGGCGTCGGGCAAAGGCTGCGCCCATGCCGCGAGCCCCGCCGGACACGATCACCGTCTTGCCACTCACTCTGTCCACGTCATGCTCCTGTTCCGCTGAATTGATCGACTTGCTTGCTGAGGCATCAGGCGGTCTTCGGCTCGGCGTCGGCCAGGTGGTTGGCGGCGATATAGCCGAACACCATGGCGGGGCCGATGGTCGCCCCCGCCCCCGCGTAGCTGTTGCCCATGACGGCGGCCGAATTGTTGCCCGCCGCATAGAGTCCCGCGATCGCCGTGCCGTCGGCGCGCAGTACACGGGAATGCTCGTCGGTGACGAGACCACCCTTGGTCCCCAAGTCGCCGGGGACCATCTCGACCGCGTAGAACGGACCCTGATCGATGGGGGCCAGACAGGGGTTCGGCTCGACGGTGGGGTCACCGTAGTAGCGGTCGTATGCGGATTCGCCGCGCTGGAAGTCCTCGTCGCGACCGGTTTTCGCGAAACCGTTGAACCGGTTCACCGTCGCGGTCAGTGCGTCGACGGGCACGCCGATCTCGGTGGCGAGTTCGGCGAGGGTGTCGGCCCGTTTGATGATCCCGGAGTCGTAATACTTCTGCGGGATGGCCTGTTTCGGGAAGGTGCCGAGGAACAGGTACCTGTCGCGGAAGCGCTGGTCCATGATGAAGTGCGCGGGTACATGGCCGATGCCCTTCGCGTGCTGCTCGTACATGGTGTGCACCACGTCGACGTAGCTGGCCGATTCGTTGGTGAAACGCTCACCCGCGTCGTTGACCATGATGGCGCCGGGCTGTGAGCGCTCGGCCAGGCAGAAGAAGGGCGGCCCGTCCGGGTTCCGCACCGAAGGTCCCCACCAAGCGTCGTCCATCAGGTCCAATGCGCCACCGATACTCTCACCGGCGCGAATGCCTTCGCCGACATTCTCGGTCGCGCCGACGGTCCAGTCGGTGCTCACCGGTCCGGTGAAGAACTGCTTGCGCATCTCGAGGTTGTGCTCGAAGCCGCCCGCGGCGAGCACGACACCGCGCCTTGCCCGAATGATGATCGGCGCACCATCGCGCTCGGCGCGCAC
This sequence comes from Nocardia arseniciresistens, assembly GCF_046764875.1. Lineage (NCBI taxonomy): Bacteria > Bacillati > Actinomycetota > Actinomycetes > Mycobacteriales > Nocardiaceae > Nocardia > Nocardia arseniciresistens. The sequence goes on along the minus strand of NZ_JBKORD010000002.1, from coordinate 458,054 downwards.
ACCGATCACCGTGTCGCTGTCGATAATCAGCTCGGTGAGCGGCGTATTCAGCCACACCGGCACGTTCGCATCCCGCAACGCAAGCCATAGCCGTGCCACCAGTGCCTTGCCGAGGCTCAGCGGCAGTCGTCCACGCAGCTTGTTCAGCACCGCCTGTACGCCGACCTTCATGGCGGTGCGCTTACCCTTCCAGGTCCGCGCGATCATATTGAGGTCGTGGAAGTCGCTGACGGTGAACGCGATTCCCTTGGGGCCTGACATGGTCGGCCGGTTGATCTTGTCCAGGTCCTCGCCGAGCAGGCGGCCGTCGACGATCGCCGGTTCGATGCTGCGACCCTGTGCCAGTCCGCCGGGCAGCTCCGGGTGATAGTCGGAATAGCCGCGGTCGTAGACGAACTGGAGGTGACCGGTGCGCGCGCCGAGATAGGTCATCATGCGCGGACCGTTGTCCAGGAACGCGTCCTGCTTCTCCTGCGGAACCCGGTCGCCGACCACCGATTTCAGGTAGACGCGGGCCAGATCGGGGCTGTCGGGCACACCCTCACCGACCAGTACCGGATTATTGGGAATCCACACGCCGCCGCCGGAGCGCGCGGTGGAACCGCCGAAGCTGCGGCTCTTTTCGATCAGCACCACCGAAAGCCCGCGATACGCGGCGGTCAGGGCCGCGGTCATGCCAGCGGCCCCCGAACCAACAACCACGACGTCGTACACGTGTTCCTCGGACATCGCCGTCTCCTTGTCGTTCACGTGATCAGTAACCCGCGCCGGTGAGCATGCCGCCGTCGACGACGATCTCGGTTCCTGTGCAGTAGCTCGCGCCGTCCGAGGCCAGGTACACCGCGGCCTCGGACACCTCCTCGGGCTGTCCCCAGCGCGAAATCGGTAGTCCGGCAAAGAATTTGTCGCCGTCGACACCGGAACCGGCGGCCGCGGTCATCGGTGTGGCGATGCCGCCCGGGTGAATCGAATTGACCCGGATCCCGTGCTTGCCGAGCTCGCGTGCGGCCGATTTCGTCAGGCCGCGGATCGCGAATTTGCTCGCGCTGTAGGCGGAGAGGTTCGCGGCGCCGATGAAGCCCTCGACCGAGGAGATGTTCACGATGGAGCCACCACCTGCCTCGGTCATCGCCTGCGTCGCGGTCTTGATACCCAGCCACGCGCCGGTGACGTTCACGCTCATGATGGTGCTGAAATCGGCGAGGCTCATCTCCATGATCGACTGGAATCGCAGGATTCCCGCATTGTTGACCAGCACGTCGAGCTTGCCGAATTCCGCACGAGCCGCGGCCACCGCGGCGACCCAGTCCGCCTCGCTCGTCACGTCGTGGTGCACATAGCGGCAGTCGGTTCCGATCTCGGATTCGAGCTGCTTGCCGTCGGCGTCGAGCACGTCACCGAACACCACCCGCGCACCTTCGGCGACGAAGCGACGGACGTGCTCGGCGCCCATCCCGCGTGCGCCACCGGTGATCAGTGCGACCTTGCCATCGAGTCGGCCCACTTGGCCCTTCCTTTCTCCAGCGTCACCTCCGAACGCTAGGGGCGCGACGGTTGCGCGAGCCCGCACAGTCCCATCCACCGAGACATGCACCTGACCTCAACGAGAGCATCGGAAATATTCCTACTAGGTATATGAAGAAGTGGAGGCAATGCATGAAGTTCTCGATGATCTTCGAGGCACAAATGACCAATCCGTCCGCCGATCACGAACGGCAGGTGCTGCGCGACTGCGTCGAGCAGGCGGTACTGGCCGAGGAGATGGGTTTCGACACCGTATGGGCGGTCGAGCATCACGGGTTGAAGTGGTACGCCCACATGAGCGCCCCCGAGATCTTCCTCACCTGGGTGGCCGCGCGCACCGAACGGATCCGCATCGGCCACGGCGTGGTGTGCATGCCGTTCAACTTCAACCATCCCGTCCGTGCGGCCGAACGCGCGGCCATGCTCGACGTGCTGTCCAACGGTCGGGTGAACCTCGGCGCCGGCCGCGGCGCTACCCCGCAAGAAACCTCCATGTGCGGCGTGGACCCCGATAGCACTTACCAGGAGGTAGAGGAGTCGCTGCGGATCATCGGCAAGGCATGGCAGGACCCGGAGGGCGAATTCGAGTGGCACGGCGAGCTTCTCGATATCGACCCGCACCCGATGCTGCCGCGCCCTGTGCAGCTTCCGCACCCCCCGCTGTTCATGGCGTGCACCAAGAAGGACACCCTCGAGCGGGCCGCCGAGTACGGAATCGGCGCGCTGGTACTGGGTTTCGCGGGTGTGGAGGAGATCGCTGAGCTGCGCCGCACCTACGACGCTGCCATCGCGGCGCGCACCGGGGAGAAGTTCGTCTCCACCGTCGTCAACGATCATTTCGCCGCGCTGTGCCCGACCATCGTCCTCGACGACCGCGAGCGGGCCCAGCAGATCGGTGCGCGCGGACAACGCTTCTTCGCCCAGTCCATCAAGCACTGGTACGGAGCGGGCCCGGTCCCCGACGAGGCCGTCGACCCGAATGTCGACGAGGTGGCCAAGATTCGCGAGGCCGCCGAGGAGCACGTTGCCTACCTGCACGAGGCCAAGATCCCGGTGAGCACCGGCGCCACTTCGGTATTCAACGCCGAGCACGCCTACGGCAGCCCCGAGGACGCGATCGCCTACGTCGAGCGGCTACAGGAAGCGGGCGCCGACGAGATCCTGTGCCTGATCCAGATGGGCACCGTGCCGCAGGAAGCGTGCATGGAGACCATCCGGCACTGGGGCGAGAAGGTCATTCCACATTTCCGCAAGGGCGAGTAGTCCCCGCCACTGAGCAAGGAGCCGAATATGACTGATCTGACCGGCAAGGTGGTCGTGATCACCGGTGCCGCCCGAGGCCAGGGTGCGCAAGAGGCCCGCCTTGTCGCCGCGTGCGGTGGCAGCGTGGTGCTCACCGATGTGCTGCAGCCCGAGGGCGAGGAAGTCGCCGAATCCATCGGTGACGCCGCGCGTTTCGTTCGCCACGATGTGAGCAGTGCCGCCGATTGGGCTACCGCCGTCGAGACGGCGGTGCGCGAGTTCGGGCGGCTCGATGTGCTGGTGAACAACGCGGCCGTCTACACCGCCAAACCGCTCACCGACACCACGGCCGAGGAGCTGGAACGCATTCTGCGGATCAACCTCATCGGTTCGTTCCTCGGCATACAGGCGGTCATCGAGCCGATGCGTGCCGCGGGTGGCGGCTCGATCATCAATATTTCCTCGCAGGCCGGATTGCAGGGCCTGATGGGGCATTCCGCGTACGGCGCGTCGAAGTGGGGCCTGCGCGGGCTGAGCAAGACGGCCGCGCTCGAGCTCGGCCCGCTCGGCATTCGCGTGAACTCGGTGCATCCTGGACCGATCGCCACCCCGATGATCGGGCATCTGGGCTTGCGCACCGGCCCGGGCAGTTTCCCGTCGCTGCCGCTGGGGCGCGTCGGTCTGCCGAGCGAAGTGGCGGAGCTGGTGGCGTTCCTCGCCTCCGACGCATCGGCTTTCATCACCGGTGCCGAGTTGGCGATCGATGGCGGATTGTCCGCAGGACAGTTCATTCCGCCCGGCGCGTTGCCGGGTGCGACGGCGCGAGCGTGAGGATCCGGGCATGCCGCTGAAACCCGAAGCGCAGGAGATCGTCGACCTGGCTGCCGCGTCGTTTCCCCTGTTGGGCACCGAGATTCAAGACGCCGCCGAGGCGCGCCGCATCCTTGCGGCGCGTCCGGGGGCGCCGGTCGAACCGATCCCCGTCGGGCATGTCGAGGAGCGTCTGATCCCGGGGCCCGCAGGTGACCCGGAGGTCCGGGTGCGGATCTACCGGCCCGCGCGAGCGCCGCTCGGCGCGGGTTCGTCGGCAACCGGTGCGGGATCGGACCCGAGCTGCACCGACCCGACAACGCCGCTGCCTGTCGTTGTCTTCTTCCACGGCGGCGGATTCGTCATCTGTAGCCTCGACAGCCACGATCAGTTGTGCCGCTCCATGGCCAACGGAGTCGGCGCGATCGTGGTGTCGGTCGACTACCGGCAGGCGCCCGAGCACCGGTTCCCCGCCGCCGCCGAGGACGGCTTCGCTGCCCTGAACTGGGTCGCCGAGCATGCCGGTTCGATGGGTGGCGACCCGGCGAGGATTGCCGTCGCCGGTGACAGCTCCGGCGGAAACCTGGCTGCGGCAACCACATTGATGACCAGGGACCGCAACGGCCCCGCCGTCACCTTCCAGCTCTTGGTCTACCCGATGCTGGATCCGGCCAGGAACACGGTGTCCTACCGAGACAACGCGCGCGGATACTTCGTCACCGACGACCATCTGCGGTGGTACTGGGAGCAATACCTGGGCCCCCACGGCGTCACCGACCATCCCTACGCATCGCCACTGCGCGCCTCCGACCTGTCCGGCCTGCCATCCGCGCACATCGTCACCGCTGAGTTCGACCCATTGCGGGACGAAGGTGAGGAATACGGTGTGCGACTTCATGAATCCGGCGTGCGTGCCGAAGTGATCCGCTACGACGGCCAATTCCATGGCTTCTTCAGCATGTCCGAGAACCTGCCCGACGCGAAAGAAGCCACTACCACGGCCTTTTCCGTACTCCGTCGAGCATTGGAGGTCCGACGATGACAATAGAACGCCTCGGCACGATTTTCCCAGCCGACAACCTTGCTGTCGCGATCGATCTGCTCACCGCCGTATTCGGCACGGCGGCAACATTCGTCGACAACGACCGCTGGGCACAGTTCGACATCGGCCCGACCCGGGTGAGCCTCGCGGGTACTGACCGAGAAGGCGACACCCCGTCCCTGGCGGCGAAGGTAACCGACCTGGACGCCACCCTCGCCCGCCTGCGCGCCGCCGGTTTCGCCGCCGCCGACCCGGTCACCGGCCCACACGAACGCCGCACCTCGGTTCGCCCCTCGCTCGAATCCCCGTGGGCGATAGTCCTATACGAACCCACGCCCGCCGTAACGCCTTCCCCTCGGTGACGTGCGGAACTGTCGGTCAGGGGTGCGAGGCGGTGGGGCGTAGGCCGTTCAGAAGCAGCGTCAGGAGTCGGTCGGCTTGCGCCGTGGGATCCACGGTGTCCTGCGCCGCCCAGGCGATCGCGCCGATCATGCGAAGTACGTCGGTATCTTGGGCTGATTCGGTGACGGCACCGGACTGCTTGGCGCGGTCGAGTAGTGCTGCCCCGATAGCGAATGTCTCTGTGTGCCAGGCCGATACCAGCTCCGCGCCGCCGTCGATCGCCGAATTCATGACGGCGGCGGAGAGGCCGCGGAAGGTGAGTGCGTGGCCGATCGCGGCGCGCAGCCAGATGGCGAGGGCAGCAGAGGTGTCCGGCTCGTCCAATAGTTTGCGGCCCTGCTCGGTGAGCTCGGCGACGCGTTCTCCCAGCACCGCTTCGATGAGGTCGAGGCGGGTGGGGAAGTGGCGGTAGAGGGTTCCGCTTGCGACTCCGGCACGGCGGGCGATGTCGTCGAGAGATGCGTCGACGCCATGATCGGCGAAGGCGATGCGGGCCTGGTCGAGCAGTTTTTCGTAGTTTCGCCTCGCATCGGCGCGCATCGGCCGCGCTGCGCCGGACGGTGTTTCGCGCATTGTCGCCACCTCTCTTGATAACCGGGGACATAGTCCGTTAATATCTCGGATAACCGGACTATGCCTCATCTTATTGTATGAGTGAGGCGGCAGGAGGTCGTCGCATGATGCTGTCGGCACAAGACCGAATCGATATCAACGACTTGATCGCGCGGCACGGCCATCTCATGGATGCCGGGGAGCTCGATCGAATGGACGAGCTGTTCACCGACGGAATCGTCTATGAACTGAGCGATTTCGGGCTCGGCGAACTGCACGGGATCCCGGCATTGCGCGACGCCGCGATCACACTGGGTGCGGCGAACCCGGTGGGACACCACATCACGAATGTCATTATCGTCGACGCCGAAGAGGATTCGGCGCGAGTGCAATCCAAGGGTATCGGCATTTATGCCGACGGAACCAGTCGCAGCGCCCGATACGACGATGTGGTCGTCCGCAGCCCGGACGGCTGGCGAATCTCGTATCGGAAGGTGAGTGCGCGAAGAGCGCCATTGGGCGCCTGAACCGACGAGCACTCCGGATTAGCCACATACGGACGGCCGTGCGTTGATAGTGTCGCGCCATGTCGGACAGGCGTGGCGCTGATCCAGTTACGGCGCTACCGAAAGATAGCGGTGGGGGCGCCGAGGAGAAGCTCGACGGCGATCGACGACAGACGAATGTCGATCCGGTCGGCGATCAGCCACTGAAGATCGAGGTCGACGATGAAGAGCGCCCGGCGCGGGTACTGACCGGGCTGCCCGAACAAGTGGTCGCGACCGCCATGTTCGCGGTGGCGATTCTGGTGCTGTGGCAGGTGTTTCGGCCGCTGTCGCAGGGCAGTCAGTACTACCTGGTGGTGTTCCTCAGTGGGACGCTGCCGTTGGTGTTCATCGCGTATCGGTCGGGTGTGCGTTGGCTCGATCGCGGAGACGGGCCGGGGGTTCTCGACTGGATATTGGCCGCGGTGACGCTGCTGGTGTGCCTGTATCCGTTGTTGCCGATGACAATCGGCTCTGGCGGCGGTGGGTACAACGCGTTCCTGGACCGGCAGGGACAGTTCGATCCGGTCGATATCGGCGCGGGTTCGGTGCTGCTGGTGTTGGTGCTGGAGGCATGCAGACGTACGACCGGGTGGGTGCTGCCTTTGGTGTGTCTGGCGTTCGTCGGTTACGGCTACTACGGCGGATTTCTCCCGCAGCAATGGACTGTCGCGCACTCGGGCCTGGACTTCGGGCAGATCATCGACGCGCTGTTCAATTCGGGCAGCGGGTTCTACGGCACCCCATTGGATGTCGCGGCGACCTACATCGTGCTGTTCACCCTGTACGGCGCGGTCCTGGAATTCTCCGGCGCCGCACAGTTCTTCGTCGACCTGTCGGTCGCCGCGTTCCGTCGCTCGCGTGGCGCGGCCGGAAGGACAACGGTCGCTTCGGGTTTCCTGCTCGGCACCGTCTCCGGCTCCGGCACCGCGACGGCGGTGACCGTCGGTGCGGTCACCTGGCCGATCTTGCGGAAGGCCGGTTACCCACCCGAGCAGGCGGGCGGCATGCTCGCCGCGGCCGGAGTCGGTGCGATCCTGTCGCCGCCGACGCTCGGAGTCGCGGCGTTCATCGTCGCCGAATATCTGGACGTCTCCTATGTGACGGTGCTCGGCTGGGCGATGATCCCCACGATTCTGTACTACTTGGGGATCCTGCTCGCGGTCGAAATCGACGCGCGCCGGTTGCGGACCAAGCCGGTGGAGATCGGCGGTGCGTCCGTGTGGCGCCTACTCGCGCGGTTCGGATACCACTTCCTGTCCTTGTTCGCGATCGTGGTGCTGCTGCTGATCGGGGTGAGCGCCTCGCGCGCGGTCGTCTATGCCACCGCACTCGCCTTCGTCCTCGCGTTTTTCGATTCGCGGACCCGTGCGTCGGCGAGTTCGCCGCGCAAGGTGTTCCAGGCGCTCGGCAGCGGGGTGCGTTCGGCGCTGCCGGTGGTGGCGGTGTGCACCTCGGCCGGTGTGATCACGGCGATGACCACGAAGACCGGTCTCGGCGCGCAACTGGCGTCCTTGCTGGTGCGCGCGGCGAAGAACGTGTCGGACAATCGCACCGTGGTGCTGGCCTGCACGGTCGTGCTCGCGGCCATTGCGCTGGCCGTGCTCGGTCTCGCGGTACCGGTGACGGCATCGTTCATCATCGGCTGGGTCATCATCGGCCCCGCGCTGCTCGCGCTGGAAGTGCCTGCCCCGGCCGCCGCGATGTTCGTTTTCTACTATTCGGTGCTCTCCGAGGTGACCCCGCCTACCGCGCTCGCGGCAGTGGGGGCGGCCGCGATCACCGGCGCGCGCACCGTGCCGACCATGTGGCAGGCGCTGAAATACGCGCTGCCCGCGTTCCTGGTGCCGATCGTGTTCGTGCTCAGCGGTCCCGGTGAATATCTGCTGGGGCGTGGGCCGGTGCTCGGTGTGTTGTGGACGACGGTGGTTGCCTGCATCGGCGTCGCGGCATTGGCGACGGCGACCGGCGGCTGGATCCTCGGCATCGGCCCGGCGCGACCGGTCGCGCGGGTGTTCGCCGGATTCGGCGGGCTGGCGCTGCTGTACCTGGAGCCCGGCGCGCTCGTCGCCGGAGTGGCCGCGTCGACCGTGGCCGTCGGGATCACTCTGCTGTCTCGAAGGAGGACGACATGAGAAGAGTCGCTATAGGTTTCGTCATCGCGGTAATGGCGGCGGGCTTGCTCGCCGGCTGCGGTGGACGCCGTGACGCGCCGAGGTCCGATGCGGGTGGTGCGGTGACCTGTGAGGTGAAGCAGGAGACCCGGGTCGGTATCGCGACCGGCAACGCGACCGGTGTCTACTTCGCACTCGGTAATGCGTACGCCGAACAGATCTCACAGGCCACCGGTGGCAAGGTGAAGGCCACCGCGGCGGAGACCGGCGCCTCGGTGCAGAACATCCAGCAGTTGGTCGCTGGCACCTATCAAGTGGCGTTCTCGCTGGCCGACACCGCCGCCGACGCGGTGCTCGGCTCGGCGAGCTTCGACGGGAAAAGGCAACCAGTACAAGCGCTTTCGCGGCTCTATCCGAACTACACCCAGGTGATCATTCGGACCGGCGCCGGTATCGGTTCGCTCGCCGACCTGCGCGGCAAGCGGGTCTCCACCGGATCGCCCAAGTCCGGCACCGAGGTGATCGCGCAGCGGGTGCTACAGGCGGCCGGGCTCAACCCGGACAACGACATTTCGGCCCAGCGCCTTGATCTCACCAAGACCGTGGACGGCATGAAGGACGGCACCATCGACGCAATGTTCTTCTCCGGCGGCCTGCCCACCCCTGGCATCACCGACCTGCTCACCTCGGCCGAGGACAAGGTGCGCTTCCTCGATATCGCCGATCTCGCGGGCAGCATGCGCACGTCCAACCCCGTGTACGAAGAGGGCACCATCCCCGCCGCCACCTACGACCTGCCCGCTGATGTGAAAACCATCGTCGTACCGAACGTTCTTTTGGTCCGCGACGATCTCGACGCCGACCTCGCCTGTGTTCTCACCAAAACCCTCTTCGACCGCAAAACCCAACTGGAACAAGCCAACTCGGCAGCCAAGGGCATCACTCGCGATGCCGCGACACTGACCTCACCTGTCAACCTGCACCGAGGCGCCGCCGCAGCGTTGACCAAGTAATCATCGCTGGCGGCTACTCGCCTTTCAGCAGATCGCGGGCGTCCGCTCGTTGGGCTCGCAGGTCTTTGAGCTCGCGGATTCCGATCGATATCGGGAAGACGGCGAGAGCGATCATCGCCAAACCGACCAGCGCGCCGATGCCAGGGCCGACGAAGCGCTCGGCAGCCGTCGCGGCGTTCGAGTCCGTGAGCATCGTCTTGGCCGCGATCGCGATGACCGTCACGCCGGGGGTCAGGAACACGACACCACAAAAGAGCCAGAGTGCCGCCGCTGCCAGCGGTTTGATCGCTCGGGCTGCCGCCGTTTCCGGCCGCGGCGCCTCGGCGAGGGCAGCCTCGGCCGAGGACTCCTGCTGCGGATCGGGTGCCGGATCGCGAGCGATACGACGTGGGGCGGGCAGCGTCACCGCGGTGTTCAACGATCCGTACCCAACGTTGCCATCAGCGTGGGTCGATGAACGATCTGTCCCGCCATCAGCCTGGGTTGGTGGTCGATCCGTCTCGGAGTCGGCTTGCAATGGTGATTGATTGGTCTCGGTGTCGGCTTGCAATGGTGATTGAGCTGTCTCGGTGTCGGCTTGCAATGGTGATTGAGCTGTCTCGCTGTCGACCGGCGTCCATGGCCGATCTGTGTCGCGGCCTGGCCGCGTCGGCGATTGATCTACATTGCTGTCGGCCATCGTTGGTGATCGATCTGCCTGGTGATCAGCTTGCGTCGGTAGCTGAGTTTTCGCGGCATCTCGAAGCATGGCGCGTGCGCGGTCGGCGGTTGGTCGGTCGTCGGGGTTGCGGGCGAGGAGGGCACTGATGACGGCCGCCAGCCGTGCTTCGCAGTCGGGGGTCGGCGGGTCCTGGTAGATGATGGCTTGCAGGGTCTGTGCGGTGGACTCGCGCTCGAACGGGCCGCTGCCTGTCGCGGCACGATAGAGCGTCGCTCCCAGAGCCCAGTAATCGACGGCGGGGGTGATCGGTCCGGGGGCGAACCGTTCCGGGGCCATGTAGGACACGGTGCCGAGGGCGCCCCACTGGGTCAGCCGGGGATCGGTGGCGGCGCGGGCGATGCCGAAATCGAGGAGTTTGACCTGGCCGCTGGGCAGTACCAAGACATTGCCCGGTTTGACGTCGCGATGGACGACGTCCAGGGCATGCGCGGCCTCTAGCGCGTCGAGTATCTGCAACCCGATCTCGGCCACCTCGTGGCTGGGCATCTTCCCGTACACCTTGATCAACCGCTCCAGCGTCGGCGCGGCGACCAATTCCATGATCAGATAGACGGCGTCATCGTCCTGACCAGCGGGAATGACATCGTAGAGCGCTACGACCCCCGGATGGCTTATCCGTCCCACATTGCGTGCCTCGGCAAGTGCCCTGGCCATGAAGATGTCGTTGTCGTCGTCGTCATCCTCGGCCGGCGCTCTGATCTCCTTGACCGCCACCTGCCGGCCGATCACCTCGTCGGTGGCGGACCACACCACTCCCATGCCGCCGCGTCCGAGCACTCCCGTCAATCGGTACCGGCCTGCTACCAGTCGATCGGAAAACGTCTCTTGTGACATGTGAATCCCCACAACGACAGCTGTTAGCGCACCGCGCCCCACGGTTGGCCATGCGGCAACTACGCCTATCGTACGCACCGGTAAAAACCCGTGAGGGGCTGCGTCGGGCCGCTAGCGAGAGGTCATTGCGGCTGTCAAGGCGCGGGCGGCGTCGAGGGTCGCGGCGATGTATTCGTCGCGCTCGGGCTTGGTGGTCGCCGTACTCAGTGGGCCGAGCTGGACTTCATAGGCCGCGGTGCCCTCGGTGTCGAAGACGGGCGCGGCCAGGTAGCTCAGGGGAAGCGTGGTGTCCGAATCGAGTTCGCTCTTGGTGTAGGGGCGGGAGGTGAGGGACGCGAGTTGACGGAGTGTACGGGTGCGTAGATGTGGTTTCAGGAGTTCGGGTCCCATCGCACCGAGCAGGTCGGCGAGGAGCTCGACCATGCCCGCGTCGTCGGCGAGTGGGCGGAAGACGGCGACGCCGCGCGCGCGGACCAGTGCGAGCAGCGTGCTCGCGGTGCGGCGATCGCCGTCGGGTGCGGCGGCGAGCCACGCGTTCTGCTCCGCGGCCGCGCGCCACGGCATGACGCTGGCACCCGCGGGGAATTGCAGCGGGATGCGGTGTCCGACAGGGATTCCGGGGACCACACGGGCCGGGCCGTGCCGGACCTCGAGGACGGTCAGCCGGTGGGGTTCGATGCGGCTGAGCGTGGCGCCACAGCCGGTGCGGGCAGTGAGGGCGGTCAGTGTTTCGCCGATGCCATGGGGGAGCGCGGAGTTGCCGAGGCCCGCGAGTGCGGGGCCGATGGCGTAACCCCGGTTCGGGTCGCGCACGACCCAGCCCGCCGAATCCAGTTCGACGAGAATCGCGGTCGCGGTGGCGCGGGCGATATCGAGTCGGTCGGCGATGCCCGCGACGCTGATCGGTTCGGCAGCGGCCGTGAGCAGCGAGATGACCTCGACGACGCGGCGGGTCGGGGGCGACGGTGACCGGTCCGGCATGGCGCACCTCTTGTTCGGTTCGGATGGACGACCTACGATGTCGAATATTAGTACACGACGTGTCGAATATCCGACATAACTGTGATGGATGGAGCGCTGGATGATTCTGGATCGATTCCGAATCGACGGGCAGGTCGCCGTTGTCACGGGTGCGGGCCGCGGTTTGGGCGCGGCTATCGCCGTTGCCTTCGCCGAGGCGGGTGCGGATGTCGTCATCGCCGCGCGCACCAAGAGCCAGCTCGACGAGGTGGCCGAAAAGGTGGCCGCGGTCGGGCGGCAAGCGCATGTGGTGCCCGCCGATCTGAGTGATATCGAGGCGACGGCGGGCCTGGCTGCCGCCGCCGTCGAGCGCTTCGGACGGCTGGATATCGTGGTCAACAATGTGGGTGGCGCGCTGCCGTGCACACTGTTGGACACGACGCCGCAAGCATTGGTCGACGCGTTCAATTTCAATGTCACCAATGCGCACGCGCTGGTGCGGGCCGCGGTGCCGAGAATCCTCGAAACCGCCGGTGGCGGTTCGATTCTCAATATCACCTCGACGATGGGCCGCCTGCCGGGCCGGGCGTTCGCCGCGTACGGCACGGCCAAAGCGGCGCTCGCGCACTACACCAAGCTGGCCGCGCTCGATCTGAACCCGCGCATTCGGGTGAATGCCATCGCGCCGGGGTCCATCCTGACCTCGGCGCTGGAAATCGTCGCGGGTAACGAAGCCATGCGCACCGAGCTGGAATCGAAGACACCGCTGCACACCATCGGCGATCCCGAGGACATCGCGGCCGCCGCGCTGTATCTGGTCTCGCCCGCGGGCAAGTACGTCACCGGGAAGATCCTCGAACCCGACGGTGGCCTCATCAGTCCCAACCTCGACCTCCCGATTCCGGATCTGTGACATGAAATATTCCGTAGTGCAGTGGGGTACAGGCAATGTCGGCAAGCACGCGCTCGCGGGCATCATCGCCAACCCCGACCTCGAATTGACAGGCGTGTGGGTGTCGGGGCCCTCGAAGGACAAGCTCGACGCGGGAACCCTTGCCGGACTCGATCATTCGGTAGGCGTGACCGCGACGACGGATGTCGAGGCGATCCTCGACGCCGCGCCGGACTGCGTCGTCTACTGCTCGATGACCGACAACCGCCTGTTCGAGGCCGTACAAGATTTGCAACGGCTGCTGAGGGCGGGCATCAACGTCGTCGCGTGCGCGCCGGTGTTCTTCCAATACCCCTACGGTGTGCTGCCCGATGAGCTGCTGAAGCCCGTGCAAGAGGCCGCGGCCGAAGGCAATTCGTCACTATGGGTGAACGGCATCGATCCGGGCTTCGCCAATGACCTGCTTCCGCTGGCGCTCGCGGGCACCTGTCTGCGCATCGATCAACTGCGGTGTCTGGAAATCGTCGACTACGCCAGCTACGACAATCGTGAGGTGATGTTCGACATCATGGGCTTCGGCAAGCCACTCGACGACATTCCGCTGCTGCTGCAACCCGGCGTCCTTTCCCTCGCCTGGGGCGGCACGGTGCGCCAACTCGCCGCGGGCATCGGGGTAACACTCGACTCCGTCACCGAGACCTACGAACGCATTCCGGCACCGGAAGCCTTCGACATCGCCACCGGCCACATCGCCGAAGGAACCGCTGCCGCATTGCGTTTCGAGGTGCGCGGCATGGTCGGCGACCAACCGGTCACCGTCCTCGAACACGTCACCCGCCTCCGCCAGGACCTCTGCCCCGACTGGCCGCAACCAGCCCACCCCGAGGGCTCCTACCGAGTAGAAATCACCGGCGACCCCAGCTACTCCATGGACCTGGTCACCTCGAGCCCGCACGGCGACCACAATCACGCCACCCTGCTCGCCACCGCCATGCGCATAGTCAACGCCGTCCCCGCGGTGGTCCGAGCACCCCCAGGAATCCTTACGGCCCTCGACCTCCCACTGATAACCACCCCCGCCACCCACTGAGCCTCGCGGAATTCGACTGCCTGCCGAAACTTTCGCGCGCGAGCGGCACTCCATGAAGGCACGCGCCGGTTCGGCCTACCTCTTCGGAAGGGCTTCGAGGGCGTGGTCGACGTCGGTGGTGCTGTTGTAGAGATGAAAGGCGAAGCGGAGGCCGCCGCCGCGGACCGAGGCGACGATGTCGGCTCGTTCGAGGTGGGGGGCGGCGTCGCCCGCACCGGGTACCGAGACGATGGCCGAGGGGCCGGGGATCGGCTCGTAACCGAGTTCGGTCAGACCCGCACGGAAGCGGTCGGCGAGGTCGAGGTTGTGGGCGCCGATCTTCTCCACCGTGAGTTCCTCGATCAGTTCGATACCCGCCGCGGCCGCGATCCCGCCGAGCCAGTCCGGTGTCGCGTCGAAGCGCCTGGTCGTGGTGGGGAGCGCGATCGGGTCGTAGAGTTCGGCCCAGGCGTCCGCCGCGGCATACCAACTGGGACCGAGCGGGCGTAAGTGTGCCGCGGTCTGCGGCGTCGCGGCGAAGAAGGCGATGCTGCGGGCGCCGATCAGCCATTTGAATGCCGCGCACACCCAATAGTCGGCGTCGGCGAAACGCAGCGGAAGCCAGCTCGCGGCCTGGGTGGCGTCAACCAGCAGCCTGGCGTTATGCGCTCGGGTGGCCGCGTGCAGCACCGACAGGTCGGTGATCCGGCCGTCCCTCGACTGGACCACGCTTACCGCGACCAACGCGGTCTCCGGGCGGACTTCTTCGGCCAATCGCTCCAACGGCACGAAGCGCACCGACAGGTCGCCGCGGTGCACGAAAGGCATGGACACAGAAGAGAATTCGCCCTCGGCGAGCAGCACCTCCGCACCCGGCGGCAGCGCGACCGCTACCGGTGCGATGAGCCCGGCGACACCGCTGCCGAACGCGATGTCATCGACCGTGGCACCCTCCAGCAGCCGTGCGAACGCGGCCCGCAAATCGGGGATGACATTGTCGTGTGCCATCGGCCCGCCACGGCCCGCCGCCCACTGAGCGTTGGCATCCCGAACGGCGGCCGATGCCCTGGCCGAAGGCAGCCCGTAGGAGGCGGTGTTGAGATAGGTGGTCTCGGGACTGAACTCATCCGGCGCCAGCGAAGTCATATCCGCAGCATGCGCCCGTAGGCAGCCGGCGTCCAGCGCCAGCAGTCCGATAGTGGACCGATTTCGGGATACGGCAGGCAGGCACCTGGCACTCGGGCGAGATGTCGTTGTCCCCGGGTGTGCTGGTCGGACAGCCGTAGGGTCTGCGGCGGACTACTGGGGCGTCGGAGTTGCCCACATGTTCGAGAGCAGTTGGTAGCTGGGGGTGTCGGAGAGGGCTTGCATCGATTCGTAGATGCGTTGGTAGGTCGTTGCGGTGATACGCCAGTGGCCGTCGGGGTCGCGGCGGTAGCTGTCGGCGTAGTAGCCCGCGCCGCGAATCAGGACGCCGTATTCGGTGGCGATCACGGTGTCCTCGAAAGCCCATGAGCCGGTGGCGGTCTCGCCGTCGACGACAATCTCGGGGTGGTTGGCGATGTGGGTGGTGACCACCGAGGGGCCGAGGTTCTCACGCATGAAGGCGGTGATGGTGTCGCGGCCGTCGAGGGTGAGCGGCTCGCCGAGTGCGTGGGTGCCGTAGCGGCCCGCGACGTCGGCGGCGAGCGTGTCGGCGAACTCGTCCCATTGTTTGAGGTCCAGCGTCCGAAAATAGCGGTACTTGAGCTGGCGGATGGCTTCGATGGCCGCGAGATCCATTGGTCAAGCCTGGCACGTGCGCGGTGCCGAGACAAGAACCTGTTCTATTTGGGTAGTGGGTGTTCGATCGGGCGGATCGGGTATTCAGGGAGTGGACGCAGTCGTCGGTACGCACCACTGCGTCCGTTGTCTTTCACGCTCCGACATGACCAGGAGTCCGCCATGACTGAAGGTCCAGCTGCCCGCCAGCCGCTGCCCGACCCGTCGATCGACCAAGAGGCCGCATTGCGAACCGCCGCCCACCGCTTGGCTCGCGAGTTCGATGCCGTCGGTAGCGATGCCATCGACCAGTGCCTGCACTCCGCCTACGATCACGTGGCCGGACCGGCGACGGTCGACAATTTTCTACCCCTGTTGGCCGAGCGCTACACCCGCGAATGGCTGCACGCGATGACGGACGAAGTCTCCTCGGCCCGGCCCGCCCGTGGCGTTCACAGATCCGGTCGGACCAGGATCTGATCGGTTCCGAAGCCATGGCTTGCAAAACCATTCGTTCCCCATAGCCGGCTGGGAAGTAGTCGGAGAAGCCGACGGCGTGGATCTGGCCCGTGTGGTCGACAGGCCACGGCAGCGCCATCACCAGCGGTTCCCCGGTTCAGCTTCGATCCCAGTCGTGACCCCAGTAGCTGTCGGCGGTCATTTCCTCTGCGGTGTAAGTGGTTTCGTCCACCAGCGCACCCTCGGTGCCGAACTCCAGATCCCAGCTGCCCGGGGTGCGGACGTAGAAGGAGATCATCTTGTCGTTGGTGTGCCTGCCCAGCGTCGAGGACAGGTGATATCCGGCCTTGTTCACCCGATCCAGCGCGCGGCCGACGTCGTCGAGGCGGTCGACCTCGACCATGATGTGCACCAGTCCCGAGCCCTCCTTGCCGCCGGAGGGGATCAGCGCGAGGCTGTGATGGCGCTGATTGACGCCGAGGAAACGGATGCGCATCGGCCCGTACTCCGGCGGTGTCGGCAGGCGGAACGCGCCGCGTGGTAGGAAGCCGAGAACATCGGTGTAGAAGCGGAAGGCGACATCCAGGTCGGGGACCGGCAGCACCGCGTGGCCGAGACCGAGGCCGTCGGTGACGAATCGGTTGCCGTGCTTGCCGACGACTGGGCTGTGGTCGAGGACCGGGCCGTGGAAGACCTCGACGGTAGTACCGGAGGGATCGACGAAGGTGATCGCCGCTTCGACGCTGCGCGCGTCCGCCTCCGCGACCGTCAGTGCGGTTACCGCGATTCCGGCCTTCTGCACGGCTTCACGCGCCTCGGACAGTGCTCGATGGTCGCGAACCTCCCAGCCGATGGCCAGCACCTTGTCGGTGTCGCCCGGCACCAGGACCATGCGCGCGACGCGCTCGTCCATGCGCAGATAGATCGCGTCGGGGTCGGGGCCCGATCCCTCGGCGAACCCGATCACGTCGAAGGCGAAGGTGCGCCAGGCATCCGGGTCGGCGACCGCGACCTTCACATATCCGAGCGAGCTGATGGCAGTCATGGGGTCGTTCTCCTCATTCGTAGGTGATCCGGACCGAGTCGGTGACCGGCACCGCCTGGCAGGCCAGCACGTAGCCCTCGTCCAGGTCTTGCTGTTCCAGTACGTCGTTGCGCAGCAGTTTCACTTCGCCGTCGACGACACGGCAGACGCAGGCACTGCACGCGCCTTCACGGCAGGAGTAGGGCGCAGCCACGCCACGGACCAGCAGCAGGTCGAGCAGCATCGCGCTGCGTGGCCACGCGAATTCATGTGTGTCACCATCGAACTCGACCTCGACGGTGGCGCAATCCGCGGTGTCCGGTGTGTCGATCACCGCCTGCGCGAAGGGGTCGCCCGACAGTGAGACGAACTTTTCGACGTGCACCCGTTCGCGGTCGACACCGAGGTCGCGCGCTGCTGTTACGACAGCATCCATGAAAGGGACTGGGCCGCAGACGAAGATCTCTCGGTCCGACCACGGAGCGATGAGATCGGTCAGCGAGCGCGCGGCAGGTAGGCCCTGCACCGACTCCAGCCAGTGCAGTATCACCAGTCGATGGGGGTATTCGGCCGCAAGCGCGCGCAGTTCGTCGGCGAAGATCACCGACTCCTCATCGCGGTTGGCGTAGATAAGCGTGCAGCGCCCATTGCCTTGCGCCAGTATGGATTTCAGAATCGAAAGCACCGGGGTGATCCCGCTGCCCGCCGCGAAAAGCAATAGGTCGGTGTCGAGGGATTCGGGGATGAACACGCCCGCAGGGGGCAGGCTGTCGATGATCATTCCCGCGTTGGCGTTGTCGCACAACCAGTTCGATCCATATCCGTCGGCGATCCTCTTGACGGTGACCTTCAGCGGCCCACCCTCGTGCGGTGCGCTGGACAGTGAGTAGGAGCGAGCCACCGAACCCGTTCGGTCGCTGGGAATCCGCAGTGTCAGGAACTGGCCGGGACGATAGGGCAGTGGCTCACCTGATTCTGCGACCAGTTCCAGCGACATCGCATCCCGGGTTTCGGCGACCACCCCGACCACCCGCAATGCCACCGCGACACCGGGATTCACAACAGGTCCCGATCTCGGGTGCTCAGCCCTACCACTCCCGCGGTGACGGCACTCTCGATGCCCGCGCGCAAGGCTGCGCACCCGCGGACGGGCCCGCCGCCGTTGTCGGCGAGTTCGGCGCAGTTCTTCGCGGTGGCCGCGTTCCACTGCACGCTGGTGTGCGCCGGGCTGAATTTGACTACCTGAACCCGGTTTCCGCAGGTCCGGCAGGTGATGGAGTCCATGACCGTGCCGTTCAGACGCCGCGCTGGGCGGCCAGGTTCTCGGCGACCTCCGCCTCCCACGCGGAAACCGCGCGGGAGGTGTCGACCTCGAACTCGAAGCGGTCGGTCATCTTGTCCTCGACCTCGGCGATATCCCGGTAGAACTGCTCGTACCAGCGGCGCAGCTGATAGACCGGCCCGTCCTCCTCGCACAACAACGGATTGTCGATGCGGGTCTTGCGCTGCCAGATCGCGACGTCTTGTTCGAAGCCACGGCCGAGTCCACCCGCGAACCGCACTGCCATCGCGTCGGCTTCCTCGGGGGACAGGCCTGGCAGTTTCTTGACGATCGCGCCGTACTGGAGCACGAACTTGGTGGGCGAGACCGGGTAGTGGCAGTTGATGAGCACAGATTCGACGCTCTGCCCGTTCGAGGCACTGATCAGGTGGTCGATCATGTAGGACGGCCCATAGTAGTGGGCCTCGGACTGCAGTTCGTTCTTGCCGCCCGTCTCCTTGGCGGTCTCGCCCTGTACATCATCGCGTCCGATCGAGGTCATGTACTGACTGGCGATGTGGCCTTCGAAGACGTTCTTGAAATAGGTGGGGAAGGCGAAGTGCACGTAGAAGAAGTGCGCCATATCGACGACGTTGTCGATGACCTCGCGGCAGTTCGCGCCGTCGATGACGATCTCGTTCCAGGTCCAGTCGCTCCATTCGTCGCTGAACGCGCCGTCGATGCGGGGGATGGTGATGTCTTGGGGCGGTGGGTTGCCCTCTGGGTCGTTCCATACGAACAGCTGCTTGTTCTGCTCGAGGGTCACCCATGACTTGGTGCGGGCCAGCGGTGGCACCCGGCGGCCGTAGGGAATGGCGGCGCAGCGGCCGCTGCCCTTCCATCGCCAATCGTGGAATGGGCAGGCCAGAGTGTCGCCCTTGATGGTGCCGTCACCGAGGTTGCCACCCATGTGCCTGCAGTACGCGTCGAGCACGCTGAGGGTGCCGTCCGAGGCCGCGAATACCACCAGTTCGGTGCCGAAAGCGGTGATGGTGTGCGGCTTTCCGTCACGGAAGCGCTCGGCGATGCCGAGGCAGTGCCATCCGCGGGCATATCGGGCCGGCGGTGCGCCCGTATCGATCACGCGCACCTGATCGTCGGTGTTCGCGAGGCTCATGATGTCGGTTCCTCCACGGTCGTCGTTGTTTCGATAGTTCGGTGGGGCGGCCGTCGTCGGAAGGCGTGGTCCCACTGATCGGACGCTTTTGCCCGAGGCCGTTGCGCAGCGCTCGAACGCTGGTAAGCGGCGTGTCTCCGCTCGGCCTGGTCCGCGCTTCACTCATGAGCGCCTAGGGACGGGCGGGGTCCGCGGTGCTCAGCAGGCGCTCGAATCCGGAGCGGTAGAACAGCAGTGGGTCCGCATCGTGCCCCTCGCCGAGTTCGGTCACATTGCCGATGACGATGGTGTGGTCGCCGCCGTCGAGTTCACCGGCCAGCGTGCAATCGATCCAGGCGATGGTGCCCGCGAGCAGGGGCGAGCCGTTGGGCGACAAACTCCACTCGAGACCGGCGAACTTGTCCGCTCCGCTGCGACCGAGCTGTTTGCACACGTTTTGCTGGTCGGCGGCAAGGACGTTGACGCAGAATCGTTCGGCCACGCGAATCCGCGGCCAGGTAGTGGAGGTGCGCGCGGGAAACAATGCCACCGCGGGCGGATCCAGCGAGAGTGCGGAAAACGATTGGCAGGCGAACCCGATCGGTTCGTCGCCGTCGAGTGCGGTGATCGCGGTGACTCCGGTGCAGAACCGGCCGAGGACGGCCTTGAAGTCGAGGGCGACGGCCATGGTGCTCCTAGTTTCGACTAGAAATATTCCGTTTCGTCATAAAGGAAACCGGCGACCTCGGATGCCTGTCAATAACGGATTCCGACCACCGAGAAGATCCGTAGCGGTCTACGTAGTTTCCGGGATTCCCTCTGGCCTTCGCGGCGGCAATGTGATGGGAGGCACAACGCGATATGCCGAAAATGGACATGCCTAATCGAAATACTTCTAAGCTAGAGAAGCTACACAGTGGAGGTGAGCCATGACGGTCGAGGTGATGACCCACCCCGAGTCCGAAGAGCAGTGGTCGGGAGCAAATCCCACTACAGCGCGGACCAACAATCAACCACCGGTTTCGATGATCGAGCGAATGACGCTGATCCTAGATGCTTTCGACGGTTCGACGCCGGTCCTGACGCTGCTCGGTCTGGCCGAGCGCACCGGGCTGCCCCGTTCGACCGTGCACCGCATTCTGGACCAGATGATCCGGCTGCGCTGGCTCGCGCACGCACCCGGCGGCTACCGGCTCGGGCTGCGGCCGTTCGAACTGGGCGGACTTGCCGCCGACCACAACGAGATTCGCGATGTGGTGAGCCCACTGCTGCACGATCTCTCGCAGCGAACCGGCATGGTCGGGCACCTCGGCGTGCTCGACGGGCGCGAGGTGCTCTTCCTGGACAAGGCGGGCGGCCGCTTCACCGCGAGCATCCCGACCCGCCTCGGCGGTCGGATGCCCGCGCACAGCACCGGCCTCGGCAAGGCGCTGTTGGCGACCCTGGAACCGAGCATCGTCGAAGCCTCCTTCCGAGACCGACTACCTCAACTGACGCCCCGAACGATCTGTGACAAAGCGGAATTGCACCGCGAATTGACCCGGATCCGGCACCGCCAGGGTGTCTCCGTCGACAACGAGGAGTCTGTCGCCGGCATCGCCTGCGTCGCGGTCCCCATCCGGGGCCGTGGCGCCGCGGTGGGCGCGCTGTCGCTCTCGGGCCAAATCGGCGCCGACCGACCGGCTCTCGACACCGCCCGCCTGGCTCGGGTACTTGTCGAGGTTTCCCACGAGGCCGCCCGCGCCTTGTTTCCCCGGCACGCCCGCTGGCGGTAGCCGGTTCCCGTGGCAACGGGGTGAAGCGCCGGACTGGAGGCCGCCCGCCTCGGCCGCCAAGTCCGGCGAACGGGACATGACTGCGGCAACGTGCGAGAAGTTGCTCTGTCATGTCCCGTTCGCCGGGTGTAGCGAGGGGGCCTTTCAGTAGGCGGTGCCGCCGGTGGCGGGAGTGCGGCCGTGGCGCATGACGACCGCGATGATCAGGGCGACGAGGGCGGCGGCCGCGGCGAACCAGAAGCCCATTTCGTAGCCGTGGTCGGCGAAGACCTGGGGGATGACGCTGCCCTGTGGGGGTTGGCCTGCCACGCTGACCTGGGCGGTGATGGGGCTGGCGTTGAGGTAGGCGGTGACGATGGCCAGGCCGACGGCGACGCCCATGGATTGCATGACACCGAGCATGCCGAGGCTGATGCCCTGCTGTTCCTGGGGGACCGCTTCGACCATCAGGATAGGCATGGAGGCGTAGTAGAAGCCGAAGCCGATGCCGAATGCCGCACTGACCCAAAGGAATACGACCCAGGTGTGGGGAAGGACGGCGTAACAGACGCCCGCTCCCGCGAACAGCGCGAGGGCGAACACCAGGGGGATGCGGGCGCCGATCTTGCGGGCGAGCACACCTGCCGCCGCGCCGCAGATCATGGCGAGCACGGCTTGCAGCAGCGCGATGCGTATCGCGAATTCGAGGAGGGTGAAACCGTTTCCGTAGCTGTAGCCGGGGTCGAGGGCTACCTGGACCGCGGCGGCGGGCATCGGCTGCCCGGTCTGCTGCTGGATCTGTGCGAGCGTCGCCTGCTGGACGCCGGCCACGACCGTATCGGAGTCCGGGGACTGTGTCATGTAGCCCAGGGCATAGGACTGGACGCCGATCAGGAACGACGCGAACAGCGCACCACCGAGTACCAGCGTCACGCGGGGATGGAACAGTAGTTTCATATCCATGATCGGGCGGGCGACGTTCAGCTCCACCACCACGAACAGCACGAGCAGCGCGATGCCGCCGAACAACCAGGCCAGCGTCAGCGGCTTGCTCCAACCCCAATCCTGGCCCTTGTCCAGGTAGATCAGCGTGAGCCCGGCACCGGCCGACAGCAGCAGCGCGCCTAGCACATCGATCCGCTCCTTGACCCGGAGCTTGGACTCGGGCACGACCATCCACACCAGCGGAAGCATCAGCAGCGTGAATCCGGCCAGCACCCAGAAGATGGCGCGCCAGCTGTAGTTGTCGACGAGGTAACCGCCGAGCAGCGGTCCGCCGATCGCGGAGAATCCGAGACCGGTTGCGGTGACACCGAGTCCGAGCGGAACGTACTTGCGCGGCATCAGATCTCGGATCAGGCCATAGGCGATCACCGCCGTCGCGATGGCGGTGGCCTGAAGGCCGCGGCCGATCAGGAAGATCGCCCAGCTGTCGGTGACGGCGCAGAGCACGCAGCCGATCATGAACAGCACGCCGCAGACGAGGAACATCCGCTTCTTGCCCCAGACATCGCTCATTTTCCCGATCAGCGGGGACGCGGCGGCGCCGATCAGGCCGAAAACGATGATCGCCCAGTTGATATTGGCGCCGACGCTGGGGAAGGTCGGCGCGATCTTCTGCAGCGCGGCGGCGACGATGGTGTACTGCATCGGCGCTACCTCGGTGAACAGCACGATGACCGCGAGGACGGTGAAGATCCTGGCACGCGACGCGCCGTCGAGCCTGCCGGTGTCGACATCGGATTCAACTGTGCTGCCAGGGCTTTCGGTAGCGGAAGGGTCTTTGGAAATGGTGGACATCGGCCACGCTCCGGTGTTTCGGGAACTACGTTCGGATACGCAGGAGTTGCGTGTTGTGAAACCTGTCACAGGGTCGGGGCATCCGGATCACCCGAATCCCGCTCAACGAGATGTTTCACCCGAAATATGCCTAAGCGATATAGTCCTAGTGTGACCGCTGCCAAGCCTGCCTCTGTGGAGGCCGGGATTCTCGATCTGCCCACGACCAGCTGGGCCGTGCTCGGAATGCTCTCGCACGCCGACGAGCTCTCCGGCTACGACTTGAAGAAGTGGGCCGATTGGAGCCTGCAATTCTTCTACTGGAGCCCGTCGTTCAGTCAGATCTACGCCGAGCTCAAACGCCTGGAAAAGCACGGCTACGCCACCTCGCGCACCGTCCTGCAGGACGATGGCGTGCGCGGTAAAAGGATGTACGCGATCACCGACAGCGGCCGCGCGGCGGCTTCGCACTGGGTGAACCACGCGCCGGTGGAAGCGCCGGTGCTCAAGCACAGCGTGATGCTGCGCGCCTGGCTCGGCCACCTCGCCGAGCCGGAGCGGCTGCGTGGCATTCTCACCGAGCACATCGGCTACGCCGAGAAGATGCGCAAGCTGGCCGAGGTCGATGCCGAGGGTGCCGACGAGAATCCCGACTGGGCCTACCCTGGCGCCGTGCTGCGGTGGTGCGTGCGCCACTACGAAGCCGAGCGCGACCTGGCGAAGGAACTGCTCGCCGACGTCGACAGGCTCGCCATCGAGCATTCTCCGAAAGCCAAGGGCAAGCGCGGTTCCTGAGGAGGGCCCCTACGGTGGTCCGCTGAGCGGGACACTCACTTCCTATGACTGGCAGGTATATATCTACTAGTCATATAGGAGGTGCTCATGGGTACCGGATTCGTGCGGCAGCGCTCGTTGGACTCGATCGATACGGCGCTCGCCGCGCTCGCGGCGGGTGGCATGGTGGTGGTTGTCGACGACGAAAACCGGGAGAACGAAGGCGATCTGGTGCTCGCCGCCGAATCGGCGACGACGCAGACGATCGCCTTCATGGTTCGCCACACCAGTGGCGTGCTGTGTGCGCCGATGGCGAGCGCCGACCTCGATCGGCTCCGACTGCCGCCGATGATGTCGGTCAACGAGGATCCCAAGGGCACCGCCTACACGGTGTCGGTAGACGCGGCTTCCGGTGTGACGACAGGTATCTCGGCCGCCGATCGGGCACACACCGTGCGGGCGCTCGCCGATCCGAACACCGAACCGGGTCAGCTGACACGGCCGGGGCACGTGTTCCCGCTGCGCGCACATCCCAGCGGTGTGCTCGGCCGCGCAGGACATACCGAGGCCGCCGTCGATCTGACCAGGCTCGCCGGGCTGGCGCCGGCCGGTGTCATCGCCGAGATCGTGCTCGACGACGGATCGATGGCGCGGCTGCCCGACCTGCTCGACTTCGCCGATACCCATGGCCTGCCGATCATTTCGATCGCCGACCTGATCGACTACCGCCGCCGCGTCGAGCACACGCTGACCCGGATCGTCGAGACAAGGTTACCAACGAGGTTCGGTGAGTTCCGGTTGGTCGGCTACCGCGACGACATCACGGGAACCGAAACCCTCGCACTGATTTTCGGAACGCCGCGCCCCGATTCCGCACTGGTGCGGTTGCATTCGGAATGCCTCACCGGTGACGCGCTCGGCTCACTGCGCTGCGATTGTGGCGATCAGCTCGACGCCTCCATGCGCGCGATGGCGGCGGAGGGTAGTGGCGTTGTCGTGTATCTGCGCGGCCAGGAAGGTCGCGGCATCGGACTGCTGAACAAGCTGCGGGCCTACGAGTTACAGGATCACGGTGCGGATACCGTCGAAGCCGATCTCGCGCTCGGATTGCCAGTGGATGCCCGTGGGTATGCGGCGGGTGCGCAGGTGCTCGCCGACCTCGGCCTCCGGTCGGTGCGGCTGCTGAGCAATAATCCGGCCAAGGCGGCCGGATTGGTGGCGCACGGCATCGCGGTGGTGCGCAGGCTGCCGTTGCAGACGACGCCGACCGAACACAACATCCGGTACCTGCGCGCCAAGCGGGACCGGATGGACCGTCAGCTTTCCGAGGTCGACTCGGTCCGAGAACGGGCGACATCGTAAACGTCGGTGCTCCGGATCTTTTCCGGCTCGCCTCGCTGTCGCTGAGGTGAATGCTGGCTATTTGCGGCGAGATTGCCGAACAATCGTGGTTTCACCACGAAGATTTTCGTTCGAGACACACATTGCCGTTTCAACTGCTTTCCTGATGCAGTCAGGATGGACAGTCCGTGAGCGGGGTGAGCCGGAAGCCGGGGACAGCGGTGCACCGAATACCTATCAGGCAAGTACATTTCCGCTCGGGTCGACTATGGTCGGCCGCCGGGGCGGTGGTGGCGGTTGTCGGGCTGGCGGTCTGGGCCGCGCGGCCGGATCCCGCGTCGTGCGAAGCCTCGCACACCGTCGGCCAGAACCCCACGACGATGCGAATACCGTTGGCTACCAATAGTTCCAAGGTCGCGGCTCGCCACACTCCGTCGCCTCCGGATCCCAGTGTGCCAGGTCAGGCGCGGTACTACTCGTTCAGTCAGGGTGTGGCTTGCTCCTTCCCCGACCTACCTCTCGACGGCTTCTATGTCGGGGTGTCGACGCAGGAGTACCGCACCGCCGACCTATGCGGCGCGTACCTCGATGTGCACGGTCCACGCGGCGATGTGCGGGCACTCATCGCCGATCGTTGTCCCGGATGCGCTCCGGGGCAACTGGATCTGAGCACCGACGCCTTCGAGCAGATCGCCGAACAGTCCGACGGTGTCGCGCAGATCGGCTATTCGGTTGTCCGCGACCCGGATCCGGCGCCTGAGCTGGTCTATGAGGTGAAGCCGGATTCTTCCGCGCAGTGGTTGGCGATCCTGGTGAGTGGAACGGGTAATCCGATCCAGCGTGTCGCGATCCGGCCGAGCACGGGTGGGCGCTGGCAGGAACTCAACCGCCGGATGGACAACTTCTGGACGATCTCCGGCGCGGGACCAGGACCTTTCTCCGCCAGAGTCGTGGATGTGTACGGACATCAGGTCGAGGTGTCGGGCATCTCGCTGGAACCCGGGCAGCGACACACCGGCGCGCGGCTCTACTCCGTCGAACTGGTACCGACACCAGCGACCGTCGCGGCACCGACCGCGGCGGCCCCGGTGCCGACCACGGCCCTGGCCGAGCAGATACCGGGCCGGGTTGCGGGCTGCCGGCCCTGATCGAAGAGGAAGTGTTGCGGTCAGGCGAGTTTCGCGGCCAGTGCGCGACCGGCGGCCCGGCCGGAGAAGATGCAGCCGCCGAGGAAGGTGCCCTCGAGTGCGTTATAGCCGTGCATACCGCCACCGCCGAACCCGGCGACCTCACCCGCGGCGTACAGGCCGGGCAGCGCCGTTCCGTCCTCGCGCATCACCTGCGAGTCGAGATTGGTCTGTAGGCCGCCGAGGGTCTTGCGGGTAAGGATGTTCAGCCGCACCGCGATCAACGGTCCGTGCGCGGGATCGAGGATGCGGTGCGGTTTTGCCACCCGGCCCGCCTTGTCACCAAAGTATCGACGCGCGTTGGCGATTGCCATCAGCTGGGCGTCTTTGGAGAACTTGTTGGTCAGCTCGCGGTCGCGGGCGACGATCTGGCGTTCCAGGGCGTTCTGGTCCAGCTGCGGTCCGCGCGCGATCTTGTTCATGCCCTCGACAAGTTCGCCAAGGTTGTCGGCGACCACGAAATCGATGCCGTGCTGCTTGAAGGCCTCGACCGGTCCCGGTGCGCCCTTGGCCACTCGACTCTGGAGGGTGAGCTTGAGGTCTTTGCCGGTGATGTCCGGGTTCTGTTCGGAACCCGAGAGCGCGAACTCCTTCTCGATGATCGATTGGGTGAGCACGAACCAGGAGTAGTCGTGGCCGGAGGCCAGGATCTCCTTCATGGTTGCGTTGGTATCGAAACCAGGAAAACACGGTGCGGGCAGCCGCTTTCCGTTGGCGTCGAACCACAGCGACGAGGGTCCGGGAATGATCCGGATCGCGTGGTCGGGCCAGATCGGATCCCAGTTGATGATGCCCTCGGTGTAGTGCCACATGCGGTCGCGGTTGACGATCGCGCCGCCGGCGGACTCCGAGATCCCGAGCATTCGGCCGTCCACGTGCGCGGGTACGCCGGAGATGAGGGTTTCGGGGCAGGGGCCGAGCCGTTCGGTCGGCCAGTTGCGGCGGATCAGTTCATGATTGTGCCCGATACCGCCGGAGGTGACGATCACGGCTTTCGCGCGGAACTCGAAGTCGCCGACCACCTTTCGCGAGGATTCTTTGCCACGCTCCAGGTCGGTGTCCTCGAGCACGCTACCGCGCACGCCGACAACCGCGCCGTCCTCCACGATGAGCTCATCGACCCGGTGGCGGAAACCGAAGCCGACAAGGCCGCGTTGCTCGCCGTCGAGGACCGGCTCCTGGAAGACCCGGACTACCTCGGGACCGGTGCCCCAGGTCAGATGGAAGCGTGGTACCGAATTGCCGTGGCCATCGGCGAAGGCGCCGCCGCGTTCGGCCCAGCCGACCAGTGGTGTCACACGTAAACCCAAGTCGCGCAGGTAGTCCCGCTTCTCCGTTGCGGCGAATTGGACGTAGGCCCGCGCCCACTGGCGAGCCCAGTGATCCTCGGTATCGCGGTCGAAGCCCGCTGAGCCGAGCCAGTCCTGCATGGCCAACTCGTAGGAGTCCTTGATGCCGAGGCGACGCTGCTCCGGGGAGTCGACGAAGAACAGGCCACCGAGCGACCAGAATGCCTGCCCGCCCAGATTGTTGCGGTTCTCCTGGTCCAGCACGTGCACCTTGCGGCCCGCCTTGACCAGTTCGTGTGTCGCTACCAGACCGGCCAGGCCGGCGCCGACGACGATAACGTCTGCCTCTTGCGCGAATTCGGGACTGCGGTCGGCCATGTTCATCCTTTGGTTGCGTGGCTGGGGTCGGTGGTGGTGCGGCTGTAGGCCAGTACGACGTGGCACAAGAGCTCGGTGCGTCGACGGCGCACCCGGCGACTGCGTGGTTCCATCAGGACCTGCACGGCGGTGCCGTCGTGCACGGCGACGAGAGCTTGGCCGAGTGCCGCCGGTTCTGGGACGGTGCGCCCGACGCGGGCCAGTGCGGCAACGACGGTCGGCATAAGTGCCGCGCCGATCGCCTCTTCGCGGGCGGCCATGACCTGCCGCAGCGCCGGATTGCGCAACGCGTGGGTGGTGAACTCGGCGGTGATGCGGTACCAGGCCTCCTCGATCGGCACCGCTCGATCGAGGCGTTCGATTGCCGCGCGCAGGTCGGTCACACCGTCGACCGGGAAGCCGTCGAGGGTGGCGCGGACATCGGCGAGCATGGCCGCGGACCGCTGTTCCCACATGGCGAGGAACAGTTCGTCGAGCGAGGAGAAGTTGGAGTAGAACGCACCACGGGTGAATCCCGCTCGGTCGCAGACTCGCTCCACCGTCGATCGCCCGAAGCCGTCCTCGGCGAACACCTCGTAGGCGGCCTCGAGCAGGCGGTTTCTGGTCTCGGTGCGTCGTCGGGTGACTCGGCGAGCTGGGGTCGCCGCAGCGCTGGACGATGCCAAGGCAGACCTCCTCTGGGGGACCGGCTGCCCGGTCCAATGGATACATGAATGTATTCAATACAGAAATGTATCAGAACGGGTGTCGCGGAGTCGGGAAACCGGGTAGGAAGGGTCGGGCGCGCCCCTCGCGATGCTCCTTACCCGCGGCGCCGGTAGCGCTCGATCATGGCTCGGGTGCTGAACGGTCAGCGGCACCTGTTCCAGGAGCGGAAAATTTGCTCGATGACTGCGGACCCCCACGCTGTCGCGCGTGAATTCCATGCGCTCGCAAGCGAATGTCGCATACACCTGCCCCTGCGGGGGTACTCCCCGGATACGGCGGATCGCGTCTTGGCGGATCTTGCGCGCGAGCGTGTCACCAGCGCAGCGGTTCTCGTAACTCCCGCGAGACCAGCAAGGACACGATTGTGCGGTAACTCGGTATCGCTCGAGTACGGTTGCTCGACGAGACCGCCGGTCCTTCTTACCATCGGGTATATAGCCGAGCAATTGTCACTGACAATCGTCAGATTCTTGGCTCCTCACAACGGCGTGAGAGGTGATCACGATGGTCAATCGGAAGGTTTCTCTGTTCGAAAGGTGGCGTGCGGCGCGGATATTCGCGGTGCTGTTGCTCGGGGTCGGAGTCACGGCCACAACGAATCTGGGAATGCAGGCACACGCGGATGACTGTGCGGCGGTCGATGTGGTCGTCGCCAGGGGCACTCACGAGCCGGGATTCCTCGGCGCGACCATCGGCGATCCACTGTATGACACACTCCAGCAAGCGCTTCCGGTGAGCGCGGGCGCGTACCGCGTGAATTACCCTGCGGACCTGCTCGATGCCGCATCGCTGTCGCGCGGAACCCAGGATATGACCAACCACGTTATCCAGCAGTCCGAGGCCTGCCCGGATCAGCGGTTCATTCTTGTCGGCTACTCGCAGGGCGCGGCGGTCGTGCACGGTGTCCTCGGCACCGGCATCGTCACCGCACTGCCCGGCATCTACCCGCTGCCGGGCGAGTTGCAGTGGAAGGTGTCCTCGGTGCTGTTGTTCGGCGACCCGATACGACTGATCGGATGGGGAGTTCCCGGCCAATTCGGTTGGCGGACAGCGAATTACTGTGCGGGCGGCGATCCGGTGTGCGGCGGCGGAATTGATCCGACCCAGCACTCGAACTACGGCTGGGCCATGTGGCCTGCTGCCTGGTTCGCGGCAAGCCAGGTATAAACCCGCCGGGAAATCCGCGCGGCGGGGCCGATATCGGGTCGGCCCCGCCGCCGGTGTGTCCGGAACCGGGCGATTGTTACCAGTGCAGGCCGGGGATCACCCGTGCCACCCGCGCGGCAGGGCTCGGTAGCGCCATCAGCGGGAGCAGTACCGGCGCGAGGGCCAGCAGGGCGCTGCGCTCTGGCTTCGGTGCCGGTGTGCTCTTGTCGGGCGCGGCGGGGACCAGGGCGGGAACACCTTGTGCCGCATGGGATTCGCCGAAAAAGCGGAAACCCTGGTGCATGATGGAGCGTTTGACCGCCGGCATCAGCAGCTCGACCGCCTGGGCGAAGGTGCCGACGGGGGTATCGATGCGGTCGGGCCGGTCGGTCAGCGCTCGTACGACGATGGCGGCGGCCTGGTCCGGGTCGGGGACCGGCAGCGAGCGGTAGAGGTCGGTGGGTGCGATCATCGCGGTGCGTACCAACGGCATCCGTACCGAGGTGAAAGTGATTCCGGCGTCGTGGTTTTCGACGGCGGCGATCTCGCTGAAGTTGTCGAGGGCCGACTTGCTCGCCACATAGGCGGCGAAGCGCGGCACCTTGGTCTGCACAGCGATCGAGGAGATATTGACGACATGCCCGAAGCGCCGCGCCCGCATCGAGGGGAGCAGGGCGAGAATGAGCCGGACCGCGCCGAAGTAGTTGACCGCCATGGTTCGTTCGAAATCGTGCATGCGATCGGTGGAATTGAGCACCGAACGGCGGATCGAGCGACCCGCATTGTTCACCAGGTAGTCGACATGACCGTGGTCGGCGAGCAGTGTGGAGACCAGCGTTTCGACGGCCTCGGAATCGGTGATGTCGCACGGATAGGCGTAGGCCGCACCCCCTTCGGCGCCGATGGCGGTGGCGGCGGCGATCAGATCCTCACGACCGCGGGCGACCATGAGGACCGTGGCGCCGCGCCTGGCCACGGCATGCGCGGTGGCCAGGCCGATGCCCGACGACGCGCCGGTGATCAGCACGGTGCGCCCGGCGAATGGGTCACCGCTTCCCGTTACGTGGTCGCGGTTCGGGTCGAGGTTCTCGCGCCAGTACGCCCACAGTCGCTCGGCGTAGCTGTCGAACGACGGCACCGACAAACCACTGCCGCGCAAATGGGCGCGAGTGGAGTCGGAGATGAACTCGGCGGAGAACGACGTGTGCGGTGCGACGGCGGCCGGAATACCCAGCTGCTCCAACAGGAAATCGCGTGCGGCGGGAACGCCGGGCAGGTGAGCGAGGCCGCTCAGCGCGAGCCCGCTGCCCGGTATCGTGCCGATCCCGGCGGGCGCGCCCGCTGCCGTCGCGAGCGCGGCATATATATCACCGAAAGGCTGCGGTTCGGGGTTGACCAGGTGGAAGGTGCGTCCGTCGAGGCCGTTTCGGCGCACGAGTTCGACCATGGCGGCAGCGACGTAGTCGACAGGGACGATGTTCGTCGCACCGAGATCGGGTAGCGGCAGCGGCAGGTCGGTGGGCAGGGAACCGAGCTTGGCGATGGCGGGGAAGAAATAGTAAGGACCGTCGATCTTGTCCATCTCACCGGTGCGGGAATCGCCGACAACGATGGCAGGCCGGTAGACCCGCCAGCGCACGTCGTGCGATTCGCGCACGAGTCGCTCGGCCGCGAACTTGGTGCGGTGATACGGCGAGGTGAGTCGTTGGCCGAGGTCGAAATCCTCCTCGAAGAACTTGCCCTTGTGATCGCCTGCGACGGCGACCGAGGAGACGTGGTGCAGGACCGCGCCGAGCTCGCGGGCAAGCGTGAGTACCGACTGGGTGCCCGCGACGTTGGCCGCGTGCGCGGTGTCCTCGTCGGCGGTCATGTCGTAGACGGCGCCGAGGTGGATGATGTGATCGGCCTGTGGCGCGTCCTTGTCGAGTCCGAGCCTGGGCGCGGTGAGATCGCCGACCAGCGCGAAGACGCGCTCACCGCCGTGCCAGCCTTCGGCGAGTTCGGTGAACTTCGCCAGCGACGCGGCGCGCACCAGAACGTGCACAATGGCGTCGGAATCCGCGTCGAGGAGTCCCTGAACGACCCGGCGGCCCAGAAAACCGGTACCACCGGTCACGATGTATGTGGTCATCGCATTCTCCTGCTCTTATTCGAACTAAGTTGTCGGACAACGCTCATCCGGCATGCGGCAGTGAATGCGGAATTCGATTATCAGGCCCCCGAGTAATAATGGTCGGGCCGAAGTAGGAACATCTTCGTCCTTTACTGATGAGTAACTTTAAGCGGCTCGGTGCGGTCGCGGCAAGCCGTCGGGCCTCGCGCGGCCTGTGGGGTTGGTCACCGTATGTGCAGGTCAAAGGGTGTGTGTTACATAGAATTTCAGTTACCTGGAGTAATGACTGGTCATTCGTCCAAATTAACCCGGGCACTGTGATCGACCGCCAACGCAGGGTCCTGATGCATTGCGCGCTACCGTTTTTCGGCGCGCGCGGGTGGTGCTTGCAGCGGTGGGCGGCCCTTTGCGAACGCCTCGAACGCGTCGAGGTCGATGGGGCCGACGGCCTTGTCGGTGCCCTCGGTGAAGACCGCGAAGCCGTCGCCGCCCCCGGCCAGGAAGCTGTTTGTGGTGATTCGATAGGTGGCGACCTGGTTGAGAGGCTGTCCCGCGATGCGGACGCTGGCGGCGACGACCTTGCCGCCCTTGGGCGCGGAGGCCACATAGGTGTAGGTGAGTCCGGAGGGCGACAGCACTGTGGGCTTGCTGGGGTTGTCCCACTGCTGTTCCAGTAGGCGCAGTATCTGGCTGCCGGTGAGGGTGACCGTGACGACCTGGTTGCCGAACGGTTGGACGGTGTAGATGTCGCCGTAGGTGATCTCGCCGGACTTCAGGTCCGCGCGCACGCCGCCGGGGTTCATCACCGCCGCAACCGCTGCGGCGGGCGCGGCCGTGGTGGCCGCGAGCATCGCGTCGGCGACGATATCGCCGAGCGGCGATTCGCCGGAGGCCGCCGGTTCGTGTGTGAGGTTCTGCGCTGCCGCGCCGACCACCCTGGCCGCTCGGGGTTTGGCCTGATCGGCATAGAAATCGACGAGGTCCGTGCTGGTCGGGTCCGGGGTGACCTCCCGGGTCACCACCCGATTCACCGCCGAAGCCTGCACCTCGCCACCGCCGAATTTCAGGGTGATGTCGGTGATCAGCCGACCGTAGGAGGCGGCCTGGGTCAGGACCTTGCCCTCGATCGTGCATACATACGGCTGATGAGTGTGCCCGGTGACCAGCGCCCGTACGGCGGGGTCGGTGCCGGTGGCCAGCGCGGCGACCTCGGGGGAGATGTTCGCGCAGCCGTTGTAGTCGACCGCGGCGTCGGGCGCCGCCTTCTGGACGCCGCCGTCGTGCAGCAGCGCCACGATGGTTTCGGCGCCCGCCGCCTTCATCTCGGGCACGTAAGCGTTGATCGCGGCCACCTGATCACCGAACTTGTACCCCCGAATGCCTTCGGGGAAAACGATATTGGCGGTATCGGGTGTGACGGTACCGACCACACCGATCCGATGGCCGCCGACCTCGAGCATGGTCCACGGGCGCAAGGGTTGTGGCAGCTTGCCCTGGGCGTCGGTGACATTCGCGGCGAGGTACGGGAACTTCGCCCCGGTGAACGGCGCGCCGGGGGCGCAGCCGTCCGGTGCGCAGCCGCCCCGCTGAATGCGGGCCAATTCGAGGACACCGTGATCGAATTCGTGATTGCCGACCGAGGATGCGGCAAGCCCGATGGAGTTCAGGAAGGAGATCGTCGGTTCGTCGCGGAACAGACCCGACATCAGCGGACTCGCCCCGATATTGTCACCCGCCGCGACGACGGCACTGGCCGGATAGGCCTTCTTCAGCCGCGCCAAATGGGTGGCAAGGTACGCGGCCCCACCCGCGTCGTGGCCTGCGATCTTTCCGGTCGATCCGGTCGGCGGCTGGAGGTTGCCGTGTAGGTCGTTCAGTCCGAATAGATGCACCTCGTCCGGCAGTGCGTTGCTGAGGTCATCGGTCGAGATCAGTGGAATAACCCCGGACACGGTGGAGGTTGTAGGCCCGTCGCCGGGTTGGGTGCCTGCGCCACAACCCGCCACCAGCATGACGCTCACGAACCCGGCGATGACTACGGCGATGCGACCGTGCGCTCTCATGACCGAGACTTTCCCATGTCACCGCCGGATATGCACCCGCTGTTCGCACGCCATATCCGAGTACACTTCCGATATGGCGAGAGAGCGTAAAACTCGGAAGGTGACGGTCACGGTCCCCGAGGAAATCGCCGTGACCCTGGATAGATGGCGTGAGGGCGGCCGGATCGAGTCGGTATCCCAGTTCGTCGCCGAGTCGGTCCAGCAGCGGATGGACCGCGCGCAGTCGGTCGCCACCATCGAGCGCGTCTACGGCGGCAAGCCACCGCTGGAAATGATCAATCACGGTCGCCGACTACTGGGCTTACCGCCCCTGACCGAGGATGAGTACGCGGCCGGCGCCGCGTGAACCCCGCAACCCTGACCGGGGTCGTCCTCGACCTCGGCGCGGTCCTCGGCTGGTGTAGACGTGACCCCTATCCACACGCGATCGCATGGGCCACAGCAGGTTCCGGCAACACGATCGTCGTCCCCGCCACCGTGCTCGCCGCGGCACGAGCACTCGTGCCAGCCGATCAACTCGACATTCTCGCCGCACTGCTCGGCATGCCGCACACCATCGTCCCGGCCCTGGACCTGCGCATCGCCGCCGAAGTCGGCGGTCTGCTCGCCGAGCACCCCGACGCCGACACCCTCGTCCCGGCCGCGCACGCCGTGCACGAGGCCATCTCCCGCAACTGGTCCGTGCTGACCGACCGTGCGACGGTACTGCGAGGGCTGCACGCGGAAGTTCAGGCCGACCCTATTCCATAGGCGCCCTGGTGTGGAGGGCCCGGCGAAGTCCAGGATTCGCGCCGCCCTGCAACACCTCGGAACCGACCTCTCCGACCGATAGCGCCGGGGTCGCCGTTGTTACGGGTGATCGGTGACGGCGGCGACCGTTTCGGCGATGTTGGCGCGGAAAGCGCTGGGGGAGAAGGATATCGCGTGGTCGCGGATGGCGGTGGGGTCGAAGGCGGTCGGGTCGAAGGTGCGCATTGCCTCGGCCATGGTTTCGATGACGTGCTCGTCGGTGCCGTGTTCGACGTGCGCACCGGTGACGCCGGGCAGCACGGTGTCCATGGCGCCACCCTGGCCGACGGCGAGAACCGGTGTACCGCAAGCCATTGCCTCGACAGGGACAATTCCGAAATCCTCGATGCCCGGCATGAGCAACGCCCTGCAGCGCCGGTAGGTGTCGAGTAGAACGTTGAAGGATGTGGCGCCGAGGAAGGTGGTTTCGGGGCCGGCGACGGCATCGAGTTGGGCACGGAAACGGCCGTCGCCGAGGATGACGAGGCGCACCCCGGCACGCTGCGCGGCGCGGATGGCGAGGTCGGGACGCTTGTAGGGGACCAGGCGACCCGCGAAGAGGAAGAAATCTTCCCTAGGGATCGCGGGATCCGGTGTGAACTGCTCGACCTGCACCGGTGGGTTGATCACCGTGGCGGGCAGGCCCCACCAGTCCTGGATACGGTCGGCGACCGCGTGCGAGTTGGCGACGATGTGGGTGAGGTGCGGGGCCGCGCGCAGTTCCGCGCGGCGGGCGAGCTGCCCGAGGACGGTGAGTGCCGCCTGGCCCGCGCGACCACCGGCCTCCTGTGCACGGAACTCGGCGTCCCAGGCCCAGCGAGCCGGGCTGTGGACGTAGACGATTGTCGGTGCGTCCGTGGCGAATACGGCTTGGGTGGCGAAGGAATGGTGGCTGATGAGGACGGCGTCGAACCCCGCGCGCAGCGGTAGGCCGCGAAGGGCCCGGGGTACGAAGGGGAGTAGCGGGGCGTGCGAGCGCCCGCCGGTGGCTGTGTAGGCGCGGCTGAGCCAGGTGTCGTGCACCGTTTTCAGCGGCGGTCGAACTC
The DNA here is from genome assembly GCF_046764875.1 of Nocardia arseniciresistens. Taxonomy (NCBI): domain Bacteria; kingdom Bacillati; phylum Actinomycetota; class Actinomycetes; order Mycobacteriales; family Nocardiaceae; genus Nocardia; species Nocardia arseniciresistens. The sequence continues at coordinate 422,306 of NZ_JBKORD010000002.1, read as the reverse complement.
CACTCGGTTCCACGATCGGTGCGAATACTTCGGCGTGCGGCCATGTTTCGACGAATTCGCCGACTACGGCCTCGGAGCCGCCGAATTCGGTGAAACGTTCGTGCACGATCGCGATTCGGGGCTCGTTCATCCGACGGCATATTCGGCGATATGTGTGCGTGGGTGGAAGCCGTCGTCGCGGCGGCGATGGATCATTCGACATCCTGTCGGAGCATGGGGGTGGAATCAGTAGGGGAATTCATGTCGGGTCGATCCTGCGGGGCGCGGAGTGTCTGCGCAGTGCGGGCGCGACCGGGCGGCCTTCGAGCAGTCCGTCGACGCCGCCCTGTTCGATTGCCTTGCGATAGACCGATGCCGCTTCGCGACAGGCGCCGACGGTGTGTGCGATATCTGCGTCGGTATGCGCCGCGGAGGTGACGAAGGACTGGCCGAGGACGCCGTGTTCGAGAAGTTCCTGAAGCAACAGCGTGCGAAACCCTTGGGAGGGACGGCCATCGGCATCGCGGGTGACGAAGATCAGGCAGGAGGGGCGGCCCAGAACCTGAAGGTAGTCGCCGATGCCGAGCTCGGCGGCGACCGCATTGACGCCGTCGGCGAGCAGTTGCCCGGCGTGTTCCATACGGGCGACCGGGTCGCCGGTGGTGTATTCGTGGACGACGGCGCGGAAAGCGGCCAACGACCCTGATTCCGGGCCGTGTGTGGTGGACAGCAGAAACACACGTTCGTGTTCGGTGCGCAGTCCACCGAGTTCCATGAATTCCCGTTTGCCCGCCAGCGCCGAGATGGGGAAGCCGTTGCCCATGGCTTTGCCCCAGCACGACAGGTCGGGGCGGACGCCGTACACCGCTTGCGCGCCACCGGCCGACCAGCGGAAACCGGTGATCATCTCGTCGAAGATGAGCAGGGTGCCGTAGCGGTCGCACAGGTCGCGAACGCCCTGCAGGAAGCCGGGTTCCGGTTCGGCGAGCGCGGTGGCGGCCTCCATCACGACGGCGGCGACGGCGCCGGTATCGAGCACGGCGGCGACCGACGGCAGGTCGTTGTACCGGAATTTCATGGTGCCCGCCGAGGCGTCGGGCGGGATGCCGCTGTCCATCGGTGTGGTTCCGATGAACCAGTCGTCCACCGAAAAGAACGGCTGATCGCACATCGCGATCACGGTGCGCCCGGTGGCCGCACGGGCCAGGCGCACCGCTGCCGTTGTCGCGTCGGAGCCGTTCTTGGCGAACTTCACCATGTCCGCGCCCGGCACCAGAGACAGGAAGTCTTGCGCGGCAAGCACTTCCAGTTCGGTCGGGCGGCTGAAGCTGACACCGTCGGCGATCGCGGCGGTGACGGCGTCGAGCACCGGTCGGTACCCGTGCCCGAGTGTGACCGAACGCAGTCCCATCCCGTACTCGACATACCAGTTGCCATCGGCGTCCCACACCCTCGCGCCGCTGCCGCGGACCAGGATCGGCGCCATGAACTCGGGATACTGATCGGCCCCGCGCGCATAGGTGTGGGCACCGCCGGGCACCAGATCGTGCAGGCGGGACTGCAGTTCATTGCTGCGGGTGAAGGATCGGCGATCGGCCGACGGGTTGCTACCCGAGAGGTGGACCATGATCGGCTCCCGATGGGTCGTCAGGCACGCACAGAAAGCCGTCGGCACGATCTGCTTGCGTGCGATGGAATCTCGAAATCACTGTACGTCCGGTTCTGGGACTTGTCCCCGCGAAGACTGGTCGGCTGCTGTGGTGACCGCCCACAGGTCGTGATCGGCCCGGCGGCCGGTGGCGCCGACATAGGAGTGCATCCGCCCCTCGCGAATCATGCCGACGCGCGCGGCGACTTCTGCGGCGTTGTGATCGTCGAGCTCGATGGCCGTTTCGATCCGGCACAGGCCGAGTTCGGCGAAGGCGTAGTCGAGCAGCAGTTGGGTGGCCGCGAGCCGGGTCTGTTCGTCGCAGGTGGTGTCGGCCCATACGAACATTTTGGCGTTGTGGTCGAACATGTCGAGATCGAAAAGCCTGCCTTCACCGCGGTACCCGCTGTCCACCTCGATAGCCAGCACCAGTCCGCCCGAGGACGGCAAACCGGTTCGGGCCCTGAGCAGTTCACGCCACCAGCGGAAACGGGAGTGTTGTGCGGCCCAGGCTGCCTCCGGTTCGCCCGGTCGTGGGTCGAGTCTGCCCCGGCTGTGCAAGCGCGCTGCGCACCACTGCGCCCAGTCCGCACTCCTGCGGCTGCGCAGCACCAGTGCCGGATGCTCGGCGTCGGTGAGCCGGATGGGTTTCGGCGTCCGCAGCGGATCCATCATGTGCAGTGTCCGGCCCGCGTAATACCTGGCGGTGGCGACGAGCACCGTGGTAAGCGGCACCGGCGCGTTCTCGGAAATGCTCGGGACCTCCGGCGGCATCGGCATCGCCGACTGTTCGGTGTCGTAGCGGTCGATCCAGCGTGCGGTGAAGCCGTTCGGCGGGACCGCCTCCCGGGTGATCGCCCACAGCTCGTGGTCGCGCCGTGCGCCGCCGACATCGAAATAGCGAGTCATCATCGCCTCGCGTCGGAAACCCATCAGTGCGGCGCCGCGGGAAGTGGCGATGTTCGCGGGCGAGATCGGTGCGGTGATCCGTTGCAGGCGCGCCACGTCGAAAGCGAAGTCCAGCATCAGCGACGCCGCGAGCCCGCCGAAACCGTGCCTGGCCACGTCGGCATCCACCCACAATCCCATTTCGGCCGATCCGGTGCCTGATTCGACCGAGACGAGCTCGATCTGCCCGGCGAAGCGGCCGTCGATCTCGATCACCGTCGGCAGCCGCCGACCCGCGCGTGCCTGCGCGCGGACCATGAGACATTCACGGACCCACTGCTTTCCGCTGTGCCGGTCGTTCCAGTCCAGCGGCGAACTTGTCCAGAAGGGCTCGATGGAGTGCTGGTCGCGCAACCGTATCCGCCGCCACTGTGCGTAGTCGCCGATCCGGGGTGGCCGCAGCACGACGGTAGCGCCGTGGAGAATGGCAGGGCCCAGCCGGATTCCGGACAACGCGGGTCGGTGATCGGTCACGGCTCACTCCCTGGGGCGCTGACTGCCGAGCGAGCTTGTTTTCACTGCACCGTCGGTAGCGACCGAGAGTCGCCAGTAGCCGCCCGCCGGGTCCTTGAGCACAATCCCGCTCTCTGGATGATCGGAAAGCCATGCGCCACTGGACAGTACGGCCGAGCGCACCGCTCCGTCGGCGGTCTGGGCCTGGAAGATGTCGGTATCGCCGCGCCCGGCCCTTCCGACGATCGTTCCGGTGAATCGAGGAGAGTGCACGCTGTTGCGGCCCATCACGTGCCAGGCGTCGGGAAACATCGCCGGGTTCAGCTCATCGGTGGAACCGGAGATCAGGTTGATGGCGGTGCCCTCGGGGCAGCCCGTGGGGTCGATGCGCAGCTCGATCGGCGGCTTGTCGAGGTCGGCGTCGAATTGCACATTTGTGAGATAGGGCTGACGGCAATAGACAAGGTCGATGCCGACTGTGCGGGCGGCGACCTTGCAGTTGATCATGCCGAACTGCGCGGGTCCGCCGCGATCACGCTGGCCGACCGATAGCGCGATGTCCGCGCCCTCGAACCAGACATTGGTCAGCCACCAGTCGTTGGCCGCACCGTCGATGGCGATGTGCTTGTCGGTGGTGCGCGGGTCGTTGTCGGAGACGAACTCGACGTTCGTCATGGCCAATCCGGCATTGTGGTCGCTGCCGGTGCCGAGCACTCCGATGTAGTTGCTGGTCAGCTTGGAGGAGGTGACGTAGTTCTGGATGCACGAGGTGACGATGCCGACACCGAAATTGTTGATGTCGCAGTTGATGAATGCGGTACCGCCGGTGTTGTTTTCGAGGACGACGCCGCGCTGTTCCAGATACCTCGGGTGGTTGTCGCTGAGATGGTTGCCGCGGATCACCACCGCGTCGAACGAGCAGCGGAAGCACTCCGAAAGCACGACGGCGGTGGAATGCGCCCCCGCCATGAAGATGCCGAGGCGAGCGAAACGGACTCGGTTGCGCTTGCTGAGGTTGATCAGTGTGGTGTCGGTGTCGCAGACGATGATCGATACGTCCGCACCATCGCCGAGAACCGTTGCATAGTCCGACATTTCCGGCCAGGACCGCACCATGTAGTGCCCGGCGGGCAGATACAGCACCAGTGCGGTGTTGCCGACCGCGGCCGCCGCGGCGAAGGCCGCGGTGTCGTCGGCGACGCCGTCACCCACCGCGCCGAAGTCACGGACATTACGCGCGGCGGGTGCGTCGGTGACATTCGGCGAGCGGTAGGGGGTGGCGGGAACATCGGAGGAGGCACATGCCGCGAGCGGAAGTGCCGCGGCGGCCCCCAGCGACGCGGCGAGCAGTCGTCGTCGACCGACGGCGTCCTTGGGCATTCCTACGGCCTCCCCATCAGTCGCTGCAGCCAGCTACTCGGAACGCTGTGGGCGACAACGCCGGTGAGCGGGGCGTCACCGTAGGTGGCGAGCGCACCGCGAACCTGCGCGGAGGAGGTGGTACCGAGCTGTGCGACGGCGAGAGTCTGTTCGAACAGCGGAGCAATCGCGATGGCGTCGGCCGCGTGGGTAATCGGGGCCGCCTGCACGATGACGTGATCGAAATCGGTGCGCAGTTTAGCGATCACGGCCGAGAACCGGTCGGAGGCAAGCAGATCGGAGGTCTGTGGGTCGGCGTCGCCGAGCGGCAACACGGTGACGCCGGTCTGCTGCCACCAGGTCAGCGCCTCCGAGACCTGAGCTGAGCCGCGCAGTACGCGAGCCAACCCGGGGGATTGCTCCGAGTTGTAGGGTTGTGAGCGTCCGGCATGCGACGTGTCGGCATCGATGAGCACCACATGGCGGCCGGTGTCGGCGAATGCCTTCGCCAGTGCCATGGTGACCTCGGACTCCGACTTGGCCGACAGACTGGTCAGCATGATCGTGGCCGCCTCGCCTTTGCGCAGCAGCCGGGTACGCAGCCTTCGGGTTTCGTCGTCGGCGCCGGGGCGGCCGGAGTCGATGATGGCGAGAATGGGCACCGGGAGCACAGCCTCGAGATCGTTGGACGTACGCAGCCTGCGGTCGGTGCGGTCGCGGGTGTAGGCGGCCAGGCAGCCGAGGCCGAGACCGGCGAGCACCCCGAGTGCGAGCAGCCGGGTGTTCTGCGGACCGGTCGGTTCAGTGGGTACCTCGGCGCGATCGATGACCTCGACGCGCGCCGCGGGGGCCGCGCCGACCTCGATGGTTTCGAGCTCGCCGATGAGGCGCCGGAATTGGGCGACAACGGTGTTGGCGATATCGCGTGCGCGCACCGGATTGCTGTCGTTGACCGTGATGATGATCATCGTGGTCGCCGGCGGCGAGGTTGCGGTGATCTTGCCCTGGACATCACCGATGGACATCTTCAGTCCGAGGTCATCGATGGTGCGTTTGGCGAGTGTCGCGCTGGCGGCCAGATCGACATAGGAGCGCACGCGCTGCTGGGCCGCAAGGCCGCCCTGATACGAATCGTTCACCGAGGTTCCGGTGGCCATCGACACATACATACTGCTGGAGGCGGCATAGGTGGTCGGCAGGCTTTGCGCATAGCCCGCCGCCGCGAGAACGCACACAAGCAGCACACCGGCAATGATCAGCCAGCGCCTGCGCGCGATGTGCCAATAGTCGATCAAACCCATTGCCCGGATCCTCTTTTCGCGATGAATACTGGTGTTGCCTGTGGTGGTGCGAGCGGCGTCGGCCCGGGCAGGGCGCGTCGCCGATACTCTTTGACCACCAGATAGATGAGCCATGCGAGCACGGCGGACTGCACGAACTTGCCGAGGGCTTCCATGCTGCCGAGGATCCCGCGCTCGAACAGCGCGGAAGCGCCGGTCATGGCAAGGCCGAGCACCACGATGGGGAAGTAACGCGAGTGCAGCGACTTGGCCCACGCCAGCAGCAGCACGAAGGTAAAGGCGACCGAGACCACCACGCCCGTGTAGCCGCCGAGGACGTAGCCCTCATTGACATTGCCTTCGGCCAGTGACACCGAGACAGTGGTCATATCCACCGAGGAGCCGCGAACGTCGTTGGCCCAAGCGGTACCGGACTGGAACTTCTGGACGCCGAGCAACTGGGTCGGAATGAGGGTCAGTGCGGCGTGCTGGATTACCTCGCCGGGCGCGACCCAGAAGCCCGGGCCGTGATAGTAGGCGTCAGTGGCGGCCTCGAGCAAGTCGAAGCGGCGCAGGATACTGAGAAACGGCTGGACCGTCGGCGGATAACTCGAATTGGCAAGTGCCGATTCACTTTTCGCGAATTCCGTAGATTTGAACGACTGTAACCAGCCGAAGCCGCCGATGCCGAGCACCGCGATCACCATCACTCCGACGGCCTTGCCCTTTGTCCACCCGACGATCGCGAACCGGACCGCCACCGCGAGCGCTGCGCCGAGAATGGGGGTCTTGGATTCGGTGACCACGGTCCATCCCAGCTCCATAACCAGTAGTCCGCCGAGCAGCAGCACCGTAGTCGCCTGTCGCGCGGGCCTTGCGAAGATGATCAGCCCGAGCGCGGCCACCGTGCCGAGAATGGCGACGAAGTTGAGAATCGGGTTGGCGCTGTCGACATCGCCAGCCTTGCCGGTGGCGCCCGCCGCCATCGTCGCGCCGCGTCCGAAGACACCCACGACGTAGATGGCGGTAAGGGCGGGGATGAAGTCCGGGTCGGCGACGATCGCGGGTTCGCGCGCGACGCCGACTGCCGAGGATCGCCGACGCGACCAGATCGCGTACCCGACGATGAGCACCGCGTATACCCACATGCCGAACACCACGTGCCGCAGGACCAGCGCGATGATGTCGTCGTAGCCGTATTCGGCGAGCCGGGGGTCGGGCACGTTGTCGCCGTAGTGCGGATCGGGTTTGACCACCAGCAGGACGACCGGGCGAGCGACATACGACAGTGACCAGAAGGCGGCCTGCGCGATCACGAATACCCGCGTGACACCGGGAACCCACGCTGCCGCTACCACCAGCGTGGCCAGCGCGCACACGATCAACGCGATCTCGGTATAGGCACTCACGACTATGCCTCGTCGGCGCGGCGCCGCGCGTTACCGACAAGTGTCGTGTTGTGACCTGTGCGCGGGGTATCACCGACGGGCGAGGCGCGCGCGGGTCGTTCGATCGAGGCGATGATTTCGCGTGCCCTGTCGACATACCGGTGGCCGTCCTCGACGATCCGGCGGTGGCCGGCCGCCGCGACCGCCGCCGCCTGCTCCGGATGGGTCGCGCACCACGTCAAGATCTCGTGCAGCTCGGCCGATTCGGTGAACAGGAAACATTCGACCGTGTCGCGCAGTAACTCGGCATGCTCGTCGGTGCGCTGGCCGACGAACAGGCCACCCGCCGCGGGCACTTCGAAACTTCGACAGGTGTGGGTATCGCGGTTGTCGGAGTTGAGCAGCACCAGATTGGCGGTGACATCGGCGATCACCGCCGAATAGTGCTGCCCGTACACCGGTCCGGCCACCACCGCGCCGGTGGCGCGCAGTTCGGGGACCCGACGCCAGCCAGGGCCCCGGACCAGCATCCGGTCACCGTAGGTGCGGGCGAGTGCGACCATGTCGTCGCGACGGTCGGGGCGACAGACGCCGATGAAGCCGACGAGGAATTGCCCGGCGCCGCGGCGCGCGGCGGGATGATGCCAGGCCGGGTCGTAGGCGCTGCGCACGAAACTCACCGCACGGGCGCCACGATCGCGCAGCTCTGCGACGTTGTGCTGTTTGGTGGTGACGATCAGGTCCCATTTCGATTCGTGCGCGAGATATTCGGGGCTGATGTTCTCGGGATTGGCGACGTCGTCGGGGCTGTAGTGCACATGCAGACGGGCGGGAGTGTCCAGCAGCCGCTGCTGGTCGAGGTGTACGGATTTGAAGGCGAACAGTATATCCGGCCGGAAATCGGCTGCGGCACGGTCGATCTCGGCGTGCACCCGCTCGACCGCCCATGGCGCGCGCCGGTGGGTGGCCTTGGCGTAGACCCAGGGTGGTGACAGTCGGGTCGGCAGGGTGACCGGGGTGGAGTCGATCACGACGACCTCGTGCCCGGCCTGCCGGAATCCGTCGGCAAGTGAGCGGGCGTTGCTGCCGATCCAATCGTCACCGACGTACAGGATTTTCACGACCGTCTCTCCTCACGCATGAGCACGACCGCCGGAGCTCCGGCGGCCGCGAGCGCGCGCTCGCGGGTGATGAGGGCGCGGATGCGCGCCAGATACCAGAGCGCGACCGTCCATTCGACGATCACACTGCCGTAGACCAGCGTCCACACCGAGTGCGTGCGGAAGGCGATGACCAGCGCGACGGCCGCGATGCATGTCCCGAGAATCGCGCCGATCAGCACGCCGGTGGTGTCCTGGCGGACCGGAAGCAAGGCGGTGGTGATGAAGGAAGTGATGGTGGTGGCGGGCAGCATGAAGACCTCGACGCGCAATAGCCCGACTGCCGAGGCGAACTCGTCGCCGAAAACCAGATGGATCAGTGTGGGCGCGGCCAGCCACACGGCGATGACGGCGATGCAGGCCAGACACACGCAGGCCGAGAGTGCCTGTAGCGCGCGCCGCCAGAACCCCGACTCGGCGCTGCGCTTGGCCATCCGCGGCAGCAACGCGAAACCGATGGGGTCCAGCGTGGATTGGATGGCGCGCACCAGCCGGTCGCCCGCGGAATACAGGCCGAGGGAGACCGCGTCCAGTACCGCGGCGTACACCGCGGCGGCGCCCTGGCCGTAGGTGGTGACCAACAGGCGTGAGGCGAAAACCGGCGCACCGGTGCGCAGTACCTCGCGGAAGTGCCGTGGCCGCGAGGGGGGACCGAAGGTCCGCAGTGAGTCCCACCAGGTGAGAATCACGGTGGGAATGGACGAGACGAGCAGGCACAGCATCGCGATCTCGGCACTGGGAATTCGCGGCAATACGACCACGAGCAGTACGAGATAGCCGACCCGCCCGACCGCCTGATAGGCGGTGGACGAGCCGAATCTGCCCTGCCCGATCAGCAGCCAATCCTCGGAGACCGACCAGAACCCACCCGCGAAGAGTCCGAGCAGCAGCATTTCCACTTGATCCGACGCGCCCGCCGCCAGGCTGATCAGCAGGGTAGCGCCGACGAGACCGAGGATCGCCGAGCGGATGGCGAGGTAGTCACCGCGCAGTTGATTGATGTGCGCGGTGCGTTCGCGGTCGTGTGCGTCGTGAACGCGCGCGGCGAGGAAGGAGGTGATGCCGAGATCGACGAGCAGCGATCCGATGAAGTACGACGACATGCCGATCGCGAGCAGGCCGAGGCCGTGTGCGCCGAGCACCCTGGCGATCAGTGGCACGGTCACCAGGGTGATGACGTACTGCCCGTATTTGCCGAAGGTGACCAGGCCGATATCGCGCAGCACCGCGACGATGCCCTGCGAGCGGTGCGCGCCGCCGCCGTTGCCGCCGCCGTGTTTGCGGTGGGCGCCTGGCGTTCGCTGGTTGGTCGGCAGGGATTGGTCCTCGCCTTCTTCGCGCTCAGACATGCGGGTTCCGTTCGACACTCGGAGTCCGTTTTTCCGGATTCTGGTGTCCCGCAGCGTCGGTGCGTCGGGTGAGGGTGTCGAGGAAATCGGCGACGGTGCGCGCCGATTCGTCGACATCGAAATGCCGGGCGCGTGCCCGGCCCGCAGCCGAAAGGCGGGTACGCAGGTCGGGATTCTCGATGAGGGTGTCGAGCGCGGCGGTGAGTTGCTTTTCGTCGCCGCCGTCCACGAGCAGTCCGCTGACGCCCGGCTCGACGATCTCGGCCGGGCCGCCCGGACCTGTGGCGATAACCGCGCAGCCCGCGTGCATGCCCTCCACGACGACCTGGCCGAACGGCTCGGGCAGGACCGAGCAGTGCACCAGGATGTCCGCGTCGTGCAGGTGGGGGTTGGGGTCCTCGACGTGCCCGGTGAAGGTCACCGGCAGCGCGAGGTCGTGCGCGAGTTGTTCCAATTCGGCGCGGTAGGGCTCTTCGTCGAAGAAGGTGCCGCCGATCAGAAGGATCCGGCGCGGGCGCACTTTCGCGGCGGCCGCGGCGCGCAGCAGCACGTCCTGGCCTTTCCACGGGCTGAGTCTGCCGACGACGGCGACCACCGTTTCCTCGGGCTCGCGCTGGTCGCCGCAGTGCTCCGGGGTGGTATCGGTGCCGAATTCGACTCCGGGATAGGCGACGATCGCGGGACTACGTCCGGTACGGAGTGTCGCCAATGTTGTTTTGCTATTAGCGATATAGCCGGCGGCAACCAGTCGTCCGAGAGTGTGCAGAACGAGGGTCGGCACCCGGCCGAAGTAGTCGGCGGCGATGCGGTCGTGCACCTGCCAGACCAGCGGAATGCCCGCGCGGCGCGCGGCGACCGCGCCCATCACCAGTGCTTTGCTGCTCTCGGCGACCAGCACTTCGGTCCCCGTGCTTTTCGCGGTCGCGCCGATTGTCCAGCCGAGACGTAGCAGGGCGAGGAATCCGGCGAGCAGGCGGAAGGGACCGGATCCGATGGTCATGGCGCGGCTGTCGAATCCGCTTTGCAGCACGCGGGTTTCGATCCCGCGCGCTCGCATGCGCTCGACCATCGGGCCATCCTCCGTGAATATCGCCGTGACCTCGGTGCGCCCGAGCTCCCGCAACGCGGCCAGCAGCCGCAGTGTGGCGAGTTCGGCGCCGGAGGGTGCGGCGGTGTGCGCGAGGAAGAGGGCTTTCGTCAATGCGTTAATTCCTCGTACATCGCTGAATGCCGCGCCGCTGTGACATCCCACGAGAAAGTTTCTGCGTGCGATCGACATTCGGCAGGGGAGGGTAGAATGCCGCGCAGCGCTGCGGTGATTCGGTCGCCGAGCGCGTCGGCGTCGCCCGCGGGCACGATCAACGAGGGGTCGAGTCCCTGTACCGAATCCGGGAGTCCGCCGCAGTCGGTCACGATGGGCGCGCGGCCCGCGGCGAGCGATTCCAACGCGATCAGGCCGAATCCTTCCAGGGCGATAGTCGGGACGACGGTCAGTTCGGCCTGCTCGTAGAGTTCGGTGAGTCGCGTGTCGTCGATGTGACCGGCGAAGACGATGGATTCGGCGGCCTTGCTGTCCAGCGCGGCGGCCTGTGCGCGCAATTCTTGCTCCGCCGTTCCTGTTCCGACGAGTACGAGACGGGCATCGGGATGTTGGTCGAGGACCTCTGGCCAGCAGCGCAGCAGATTGGCTATGCCCATGCGGCGTTCGAGCCTGCGTACACACAGCACGGTGCGCCGCGCGGGCCCGGTGACGGAACTATCGGCAGCCGGTATCGGTGTCGCGCGGAAGCGGCTCAGATCGACACCGGGAGCGATGACCGATATCCGCTCGGCGGGCACCCGATAGTCGTTGCTGAGCACATCGCGAAAGTGGTTGGACAGCACGACGAATCGGTCGGCTCCGGCATACCGCAGGCGCTCTACCAGGTATTTCGCCCTCGCGCCGAGTTCGCTCTGACCGGTGAGCCTGCTCTCGGCGGCCCAGGGACCGTGGAAGTGCACGACCAGCGGCAATCGTCCGCGCCGATCGATCGCGGCGGGTCCGTACAGACAGAAGTGCCGGTCGAGCACCGTCGCTCGACGCAGTTCGGCGCGGTCGAAGAAGGCCGTGCGCGCGCGACGCAGGGTGGATCCGCCGAGCGGACCCCAGGATCGGGCCCCGAGGAGGCTCTCGGCGGAATCCGCGGACACCGCGCCGAAGGCCGTGGCGGACACGGTGACATTCGGTTGTCGGGTGAGTGCGTCGAACAGGTCGGTGAAATACCGATTGAGTCCGCCGGGCGCTGCCGCAAACCACTCGGACCCTGTCATATGTACGCGGAGCGGCCCAGTCGGTGCCGTCACCGTTGCCCCCTGTTGCTGGCGATCTTGATCCGAGCCCCTCTGACGAACTCGGTTTCCGCGCAACATCCTAGGTGACTTCGGGCATCGCGGGCACCCGAAGTAGATCTACCAGCGGCGGGAGCAGTCTTGTGTCAGCGACCGACGAGCGGAGGACCGAGCTCGGTGAGATGTTTGCTGGCGCAGCGGCTCAAAAGCCGGTATCGATCCGCGGATGAACCATTGGGCATGCGGTGCGCTCGAACCCGCCGCCTCCAGCAGGGCATCAACTGCGGTGTTGCCCGCTTCGTCGGCGCCTTCCATGGTGGGCCAGATCGAAGTTCGTCCGCACGTATGTCACATCTGGCCGCGCCCACCGCGGGTACGGTAGATTTCACAGCGAGTTCGTGTTCGGCACGAACCGACCCGCGGGGCGCTGGCGGGAGGACAACACAGTGGGGTCCGAGCATTCGGTTGCAGATCGTTCCGGTATCGACCAACAAGATATTCGAGTACTTGTCGAGAATGGCGAGTACTGGCTCCGTAATCGTGGCGACGTCGCCATGATGACCGTTACCGTCGAGCGGCTGCGAGAACGCTGGCCGCATGCGCGCATCGGCGTGCTGACCCATCAACCCGCTGTACTCCAGGCATTGCTGCCCGAAGTGGAACCGATCTGCGGACCCGAGTGGTGCTGGGGTTCGGGCAGTTGGCAGGGGCGGCTTTCCCGAACGGCGGGAACAAAACTCTTCGGCCCCGCGGCGTTACGCTGGCGCGCCGCGACCGACGGTCCGAAAGACCGGCTGCGCGCCCTGCGTTCCAGCGCGCGCACCCACTGTGCTCCAGATGAGTTGGGTGCCGAGGCCGCCGACGAGGGATTTCCTGTCGAGATCCCGGCCGCGATCGCACAGTCGTCGCTTGTGCTCGCGCTCGGCGGCGGCTACATGACCGACGTGGACCGCTATCAGGCCAATCGCACCATCAACCTGCTCGAACGCGCTCAGATGCTTGGTATTCCGACTGCGATGGTCGGCCAGGGTTTGGGGCCGCTGCGCGATCCAGTGCTGCTGCGCCGTGCCACCGAGGTGCTGCCGTCCGCCGATTTCATCGCGCTGCGCGAAGGCCGCCGCGGCCCGGATCTACTGACCGGATTCGGTGTCGAGCCGAGTCGGGTCATGATCACCGGCGACGACGCGGTCGAATTCGGCTACCGGCGGCGCGGCGCGCGGATCGGGACCGATATCGGGCTGTGTCTGCGGGTGGCCGACTATTCGAAGGTCACCGCGGCCGCCCAGACGACGCTCGGCAGGGTGGTCCGGGACCGGGCCGTCGAGCGCGATGCGGGGGTGGTGCCACTGATCATCTCCGAATACGCCTCGGAGGATCGGCTGGGGACCATGCCGTTGCTGGCCGGTGCGGCCAGGACGGTGTCGCCGGTCGGACGTGGCGGAACCGCGCACGATGTGGCACGCCAGGTCGCCGGATGCAGGCTCCTTGTAACGAGTGCCTACCATCTAGCGGTATTCGCACTGTCGCAAGGCATTCCTGCGGTCGGAATTACCGCCTCGGAGTACTACGACGACAAGTTCCACGGACTGGCCCAAATGTTCGGTACCGGGTTGCGAGTGGTACATCTGAACGACGCCGCGCTCGAGGACAATCTCGGTCGCGCGATCCAGGAGGTATGGGACGATGCGCCGGCTGTCCGTGATCCATTGCGGCAGAAGGCTGTCGAGCAGATCGACGCTAGTCGAGCCGGCTTGGAGCGAGTGTTCCGGTTGGTCGAGAGCGGCCCGGTGCGCCGGGCAACCGTCTAGGGGGTACCTGTCATGACAACGTTGTCGGTGTGTGTTCCGGCGTATAACTCCGCGCGCACGCTCGCGGCGACGCTGCGCTCGGTGCTCGAACAGGAGGTGGATTTCGAGCTCCTCGTACTGGACAACGCGAGCACCGACGCCACCTCCGAGATCGCGCACTCCTTCGACGATCCGCGCATCCGGGTGATCCGCAATGATTCGGTGCTGCCGATCGGCGACAACTGGAACACCGTGATCAGGGCCTCGACCGGGAAGCTCGTGAAGGTGGTCTGCGCCGACGATGTGCTGCGACCCGGCGCGCTGAGCGCACAGTTGGCGGTAATGGCCGACGCGTCGATCGCGATCTGTGCCAGCCGGTTCGAGGTGATCGACGAGGCCGGGGAGATCCTGGAAACCGATCTCGGGCTCGCCGGTTTGGAGGGCAGACAGTCCGCCCGCGCGCTGGCCCGCACAATCGTGCGCCGCGGCCCCGCCGACTTCGGGCCGACCGCGGCGGCGATGTTCCACCGCGAGCATTTCGACCTCGTCGGCGGCCTGCGCGGGGATCTGGTGTTTCCGATGGATGTCGACCTGTTCGCGCGGGTGTCGTCGTTCGGTGTGTTCTACGGCATGCCCGAAATCACTGCCGCATGGCGGAATTCATCGTTCAATCTGTGCAGCAGCACCTCGACGGTGAGCAAGCTCACCGATATGTTGCGCTTCCACCACCGCCTCGCGGGTGACTACCCGGAACTGGTGAAGACCGCAGATGTGCTGGCCGGTGATGCCCGGCTGGCGAGGGCGGCGCTGCAACGGTTGCGGATCCGGACCGTCGCGACCGTGCGGCACCGTCCCGATCTACTCTGAATCCCCCCCATACGCTGAATCCGGGTTCGACGACGAACGTGGCGTCCGCTGCGGTGGACACCACGTTCGTTGTTTCGGAGCTCAGATCGTCCAGAGCCTGCCGTAAGTGACAACGGTGTCGCCGCTGGAGCTGACCACCCGGACGAACGGACGGATGTTGGTCGGGCCGAGCACACCGGTGACGGTGCCGTGAAATCCGGACATGCGGATGAATCCCGAAGAACCGGAGACCTCGCCGCCCGCGCATTCGACCGTCTGGATGCCGGGACCTGGACCGACCTCGAGCTGGATTCCGCCGCGCGGGACGAGGTCGTTGAGGTGGAGCCCGGGGTTGAACCCGCCCAGATCGATGCCGACCCCCGGTGACAACCATTCGAATCGCAGTTTGCCGCTGAAGGTGGCCGGGAATCCGACCTGGTAGCCGACGGTGATATGGCCGGTCCAGCCCTCGGCGTTCGGGCCGGAGATCCGGAACGCCGCCTCGCCGTTGTGGTACCACTCACGGGTGAATGGGTTGCCGTCCAGCGGTGGCACGAAATCTATTCGAGTATCTTGCTGTATTGCTTCGACCACGCGGTCGCCATGGTCGACGACTTGGTTGCTGCTGTCGATAGCGGCGCTCGCGATGCCCCCATTCGCGAAGATCAAGCCGGTCGCGACAGCCGAGGCCATCGCGAAAGAACGCACACTTCGACTACCGAAATTGGTAGTTTCCTTCATCAGATTTACCCCTTTGATTCCCCCACACTGCCGAGTGCACTGCCGCACTCGGCGCCCGACCCCCCGGCTGTGGGGACTAAAGCCTTCAATCGTCCGGGGTGGGCTGGTGGCGGTAAATAAACTTCAACTACATTGCGGTATTCCGGCAACACTCAGGTTGCGGCAGCGAATTCAATGCAACATCTCACCATCCTTCCGAGGGGCCGGCGGGGTCGTCGAGTACCCAGCGTCCATCCAGCTCGGGGAACCCGGCCCGAACCTCGGGCAGGAGATCGCGCAGCGTCAGCAGCACCGAATCTGGTTGGGCCGCGACGAGTTCGGCGGGTGAGATGATCGGGATGTCGGTGCCGGGCATCCGGCGTCCGTGTTTGGTCGGCGAGGCGTCGGCCACCGCCGCGACGAGTCCACGGTGCAGCCCCGCCAGGCTGAACAATGCCACCGCGCGGGAGGCGGCGCCGTACGCGTACACCCGTTGCCTGCGGGCGGCGGCCGCTTCGAGCCACTCCCGCAACGATGCGGCATGCCGATCGGTCGTGTGCTGGAGCCGTCGCAGCGCAGCAACATCGGTGTGCTCCGACTCGGCGGCGAGGACCGTACGCACCGTCTGATCCGGTTCGACCTCGCCGTGTACGGCACCGACCAATACGGTCCCGCCGTACAGGTCGAATTCCCATACCGTGGCCACGCTCATACCGGCGAGTGTGAGCAATCGACTCAGGGCCGCCAGCGAATAGTAGGCAAAGTGTCCGTGTCTCAGCGCGTTCCACTGACCCGCCGATGCGATGGCGGCCAGCGAGTGGTACTGGATCAGCAGCAGACCGTCGGGTGCGGTGGCCGCGGCCCGTTCCTTGAATGCCGCGGCCTGATCCGGCTCATGCATGATGCCGAAGCAGTCGAGCACGATATCGGCGGGTCCGGCGTCGGTACGGAAACCGCGTTCGGCGAGCAGCGGCAGCCAGGTACCGCCGTGCGGGCTGCCGAACTCGCGCACGGTGGTACCGCGCAGCAGACCCGCCATCGCGACCCGCTCGACCGCGTCCGCGGCCTGATCGCGCAGTGCCCGCGGTTCTACCCCGCGTGGCTCCTCGGCGCGGGTGTCGTCATCGGCCAACTGGGCGAGCCCGCACGCCGCGCACGCGTCCATCCGGAGCGGGTGCACGTTCTCTCGGGCGCCGATCGCCGCGCCGGCCTCGGGGAAATAATCGGCGGCGGGCACCGTGCCGAGATCCAGAACCGTTGTCAGCCGGTTGCTCCCGCAGCCGCGACAACGCCCCCGGTCGGGATTCACGACGCCCGCATTCGTGACACCATGGCCTCGTGCGTATCGAGCCGACCGAACTCGCCGATGTCCTTGTCCTGGTACCCGAGCCGTTTCGTGACGAACGCGGGCTTTTCACCAGGACTTTCGATGCCGAGGAGTTCGAAGCCGAGCTGGGTGTTCCCGGCGCCGCTGCCTCGTTTCGTCAGGACTCGCAGTCGCGTTCGACGCGCGGGGTGATCCGAGGCATGCACGGGCGCAGCGGGCGTGGGGAGGCGAAGCTCGTGCGCTGCGCGAACGGCGCGGTGCACGACGTGCTCGTCGATATTCGGCCGTCGTCGCCGAGCTTCGGGCGGCAGCAGGCGTTCCTGCTCGACGACAACGAGTTCCGGCACCTGTACGTGCCGCCCGGCTTTCTGCACGGTTTCCAGGCGCTCACCGCGACGGCCGACGTGTGCTATCGCATCGACCGCCCGCACGATCCGACCGAGGACATCGGCGTCGCCTACGACGACCCGGACCTGGCGATCACCTGGCCATTGCCGGTCACCGTCGTGTCCGCTCGGGACCGCGCCGCAGGCAGTTGGCAGCAGCTGATCACGCGGGCGCAGTGACACCGGCGCCAACGATCCGACGCATTGATTCATCGAGAATCCCCGCATCGCGGAGCTTTTCCAGGTGCGGCAGTCTGGTGAACCGATGGAAAAAGTCGTCACTGGTGAGTCCCCTGGCCGTGTACTCCTGGTAGAGCTCTTGCGCGCCCGCCGGAACGCTCCATGCGGCGCGGAAGCCGATGGCTTCGCGTGCGGCGGAGAAGTCAACGCGATAAGAACGCGGGTCCGCTCCACTTTCCCCGGTGATGTTGAGCCGCGAACCCGGGACCGCGTCTACCACGGCCCGCGCGATGTCCGCGACGGTCAGGTTATTGGCCTCGGTGCCGATGTTGAACGCTCGGCAGTGAATCGACTCGGTCGGCGCTGCGAGACAGGTCGCGAAGGCCGAAGCGATGTCGGCGGCGTGCACCAACGGCCGCCACGGTGTTCCGTCGGACAGGACCTTGACCTCGCTGGTCAGCACCGCGTATCCGACCAGATTGTTCAGCACGATGTCCGCGCGCAGCCGCGGCGAGAAGCCGAATGCCGTGGCGTTGCGCAGGAATACCGGCGTGAAGTCGGCGTCGGCGAGCGCGACGACATCGTCCTCGACGCGCACCTTGCTCTCCGCGTAGGGCGTGATCGGCTTCAGCGGTGCGTCCTCGGTGACAAGGTCCTCGCCCGCCGCGCCGTACACCGAGCAGGTCGAGGCGTACAGGAAGCGTCGTACGCCTGCCTCCTTCGCGAGCCTGGCCAGCCGGACCGACGCGTGATGATTGATGTCGTAGGTGATCTCCGGATGCAATGCTCCGAGTGGATCGTTCGACAGTGCGGCCAGGTGGATCACCGCGTCGAAACCGGCGAGTTGCTCGACGGTCACATCGCGTAGATCGACCGCGATGCCGGGAGGATCGCCGGGCAGCTTGCCGAGGACGCAGTCGGCGAAGAACCCGGAATCGAGTCCGACCACGTCATGTCCTTCGGCGCGTAGCACCGGCACCATGACGGTCCCGAGATATCCCTGATGTCCGGTGACCAGAACTCGCATATTCATTTCCCTCCCAAATCGAGGACAACCTTGTCGATCATGAATGCCTCGGCATATTCGGCTCGACACTGCACACCGCGCAACCGGGCCAGGCCGGTGAACGCCTGCTCGTCGAACCAGTCACGGCCGGCCTGCGACGGATAGTGCTTCAGCAGCAGCCGGGACTTCGCCTCGATGAATTCCGTGGTGACCTGGTGGAATACGGTGGGCTGCGGGGTATCGGTCTCCCACTTGATGATCTCGTATCCGAGGATCAGGTGGTTGCGGAACTCGGTGGGGACCAGTTCCGCGAGCAGTCGATGGTCCTGGTGGGCATCCCCGCGCTGTGGCGCGAAGACAAGCTCCGGGTCCGACGTGCCGCGAAAGCGTTGCAGCGCGTTCTTGATCCGGTCCCAATGCGCGGGCGCCCTGCCGTCGGGGACATCGAGCACGGTGAGATCGAGGTCGGCATTCGGGCAGAAGTCGGCGAGGGCGGTCTGCTCCTCGTACTCCCGTTCACTGCCGCCGCCGGAGATCACCAGGGCGCGTACCCGCAGGCCGGGATGCTTGTCGGCCAGCGCAAGCAGGGTAGCGCCCATGCCGATGGCAATGTCGTCGCAATGTGCGCCGAGCACGGCGATTTCGGTGAGTGGCGATGTGGTGAGGGCGATCATGCCGGCTGCTTCTCCCAGACCATCCACGGACGAATGCCGGTGCGGTAGCCGGCGTCGAGCTCGGCGCGCTCCTTGAAGGTGTCGGCGGGCTTCCAGAAACCGTCGTGCTGATAACCGAACAGCCTGCCCTGTCCCGCGAGCGCGCCGCAGGCGTCCTCGACCAGATCGCCGCCGGGCGGCAGCAGGTCGAGGACCTCCTGGGTGAGTACGAAGTAGCCGCCGTTCTCCCAGATCGGCATCCTCGAGACCGGCATGATCGCCTTGACCTCGCCGTTGGGCTCCACGTCGACACAGTGGAACGACGACTGCGGCGGCACGACCATCATCGACGCGGCCGCGCCGGAGGCGGTGAACTTCTCGATCATCTCGTCCAGTGGCGCATCGGTGAGGACATCGGCGTAGTTGGCGAGGAAGGTCTTTTCACCCTCGAGATAGGGGCGCACCCGGCGCAGCCGTTCGCCGATGGCGGACTGGACTCCGGTGTCGACGAAGGTGATCGACCAGTCGCTGATATCGCTGTGTAGCAATTCGACTCGGCCGTCGCGGATCACGAAGTCGTTGGATACCGACTCCTGGTAGTTGAGGAAGAAGTTCTTGATGTGCTGGGCGCCGTAGCCGAGGCACAGGATGAAATCCTTGTGCCCGAAGTGTGCGTAGTAGCGCATCACATGCCACAGCAGCGGTCGGGGACCGACCATCTGCATCGGCTTCGGGATGACGTCGTCGGTGCCGTCACGCATCCGCATGCCGTAGCCGCCACAGAACAGCACAACTTTCATCGCGCAGGCCTTTCGATGTTTTGATTGCTCAGATCGGCGCCGTTGTCGAGATCGGCGATGTGCAGGGTCGGCAGTGGGTAGACCAGGTGGGCGCCCCATTCGGCGATGTGGCTCAACTGCGCGGTGATCTCGGCTTCGAGGTTCCACGGCAGGACCAGCACGACATCGGGCCGATCGGCGTCGATCCGCTCGGGTGCGTGGATCGCGATCCTGGTGCCCGGCGTGAATTTCCCGTGCTTGTACGGGTTTCGGTCGACCGTATAGTTCAGCAGGTCAGACCGGATGCCGCAATAGTTGAGCAGCGTGTTGCCCTTGCCCGGTGCGCCGTAGCCGACGACCCGCTTACCCGCGGCGCGCTGCTCGAGCAGGAAGCGAAGCAGCTCCTGGCGCACCGCGTCGGCACGGGGTTGCAGGTCGCGGTAGCCCTCGACGTCATGAAGGCCTGCGGCTTGCTCGGTTCGCAGCACCTCGATCATCCGTTCGCTCGGTGCGCCGGCGACCGCTTCGGGCCGGGCCCACAGCCGAATCGAGCCGCCGTGTGTGGCAAGCAGTTCGACGTCGACCACCGTCAATCCGGCACTGGCCAGCGCCCGCTGGGCCGAGAGCACCGTGTAGTACTGGAAGTGTTCGTGGTAGATCGTGTCGAACTGCCCGAGCCGCATCAGGTTCAGCGCATGGTGCACCTCGATGGACAGCCAGCCGTCCTCGGCCAGGAGTTCGCGCAGCCCTCGGGTGAATCCGCGCAGGTCGGGGACGTGCGCGTAGACGTTGTTGGCGACGACGAGGTTCGCGGGCCCGTGCTGGGCGCGAATCTTCGCGGCGGTTTCTTCGTCGAGGAAGGCGGTTTCGGTGGGAACCCCCGCCAGCCGGGCGGCGGCGCCGACATTGACCGATGGCTCGATTCCGAGACACCGGATGCCCGCGGCCACCGCGTGTTGCAGCAGGTAGCCGTCGTTGCTCGCGGCCTCGACTACGAACGATTCCGGTCCGAGGCCGAGCTTTTCGATAGCTTGCAGAATGAAAACCTCGGCATGCTTGACCCAGCTGTCGGAATACGAGGCGAAGTAGGCATATTCGGTGAATGTTTCCTCGGGCGTGATCAATGCCGGAATCTGCAGCAGGAGGCAGTCGTCACACAAACGCAGGTGCAGTGGGTAGGTTGGTTCCGGAAGATCGAGTTCGTCTGCGCCGAGAAATTTCTCGCAGGGCGGGGTCGCGCCGAGATCGAGAACGCTTGATAGACGATAGGAATCACACAGTCGACAACGCATGCAGGCCCCACTTCTGCGACTAGTTCGATCGCCCGGCGCATTACCGGCACGCCCTGACGTCGGCATGATCCCGTGAGACGTTACAACAAATCGCCTGCGTGGCGATCTTGAAACCGACCGCGCAGTAGCGGTTTCCGGACGCAATTCGGAGCCTAATGGCCGGTAGCATTCTGTTGGTTACCTGAATTACCGGGGGTAATAACCCAATTATGGAGTTCGGCTATCAGTATTGCAGGTGCGTCACCTGCTGAGTTATCGCGGTGATGGCTATCGAACGAGCAGAGGAGAACCGGCCGACCCTCTGTTGGCTATCCCGTGGAACACTTTGTGGCCCTTGTGATTCGATATGTGAAACAGATTGTGTTCTGTAACAATCAGCTTCTGATCAACGACTGATGGAACACCGCAGGCGGTCAGGCTGAGCCGAGGGACCGATCGATGTAGATCGGGGGCAATCGACTTCTCTCCCAGGGGGAGGTGCATTATCCATGAGCTTCGAGCTCACCGATGGCGACGATCTGGACGTGTCCGGACCGCCGCTGACCTTGCCGCGCTCGGAACGTGAGCGGTGGCAGGCCGAGTACTTGCGGCGCTTGGCCGCAACAGATTTGGTGGTGATCGCCGTCGCCGTCGGTTTGGCGCAGGGTATCCGCTTCGGCGGACCTGTCGCGCCGCCGCTGGCTTGGCCGATGCCCTACGAGGTCGGCTACGGCGTGGTCTCGACGACCCTCGCGCTGGCATGGGCAACTTTCCTTGCCGTGTGCAACACCCGATCGCCGCAAGTCGTCGGCAACGGCTCCGAAGAATATCGGCGCCTGGTCTCGGCGACAATGCGGCTGTTCGGGTTCCTCGCCATCGCGTCATTGATCTTCCAGATCGAGTTCGCGCGCGGATATCTGGCGATCGCATTGCCGCTGGGCCTGCTCGGGCTGATGTTCAGCAGGTTGATGTGGCGACTGCACGCGCGTGCACGCCGCGGCTCGGGCGAGTACCGGACATCGGTGCTGGTAGTCGGTGGTGCCGAGGCGGCGCAGGCGATGGCGACGGCGTTCTCGCGCGATCCGGATTCCGGGTATCAGGTCGTCGGCGTGTGCATTCCGGATGGCGTCGAGGGAAACATCGCGCACCACGATGCATCGAGCCGGTTTTCGGTGGTCGGTGACGATCGGTCGGTCCTGGAGGCGGTGCGCCGCAGCGGTGCCGACACCGTCGCGGTCACCGCGACCGATCATCTCGGGCCGATCGAACTGCGGCGCATGGCCTGGGAACTCGACACGATCGGGGTGGAGCTCATCGTGGCTCCCGGTGTCGTGGATATCGCGGGCACTCGCCTGACAAACCGTCAGGTCGCGGGTGTTCCGATGCTGCACATCGCGAAGCCGCAATACGACAGGGCCAAGTCGACGGGCAAGGCGGTGTTCGACATTTGCTTCGCGGGCACTGTGCTGCTTGCCATCGCGCCGGTGCTGCTCGCCATCGCGCTGGCGGTCAAGCTGACGAGCTCGGGGCCGGTGTTCTACCTGTCGGAGCGAATCGGGCGCGGCGGCAAACCGTTCCAGATGATCAAGTTCCGCAGCATGTATGTCGACGCCGACAGCAACGTCGCCGCACTCATCGAGCGCAATGGCGGCAACCCGGTGTTCTTCAAAATGAAGGACGATCCGCGCATCACTCCGATCGGGCGAGTCATTCGCAAGTTCAGCCTCGATGAGCTGCCGCAATTCCTGAACGTGCTCGGTGGGCAGATGAGCGTGGTCGGGCCACGGCCGCAGGTACAGCGCGAAGTGGACTCCTACGACGGCAACATGCGGCGCAGGCTGCTGGTGAAGCCGGGTGTCACCGGGTTGTGGCAGGTCAGCGGGCGGTCGGATCTGTCGCTGGAAGATTCGGTGCGACTGGATCTTTCCTACGTCGAGAACTGGTCGATGGTGCTGGATCTGCTGCTCATCGCCAAGACCATCGGCGCTGTGGCTCGCGGCGAAGGCGCGTACTGAAGCTCCGAGGCGGGACGCTCGAGATCGTCGAGGAGAGGTACGTCCGAATTGGTACGACGGTACCGGTTCACCGCGGCGATCGCACGGAGTCCCGCAACGCAGCGCGCAATCCTCTGTCGGCACGTCGGCGGCGCACAATCGGCCTGCGCAGTGAACCGAAGCGGCTCAGGATCCGCGGCCTGCGTACCGTCCGGTCGAACCATTCGCCGAGCGTGACGCCCGCGGCCAGTGCGCAGCCGACGCCGATGGCCGCCAGCAACTGGTTGGCTCCGATCAGCAACTCGTCGTTGAGTAGCGCGTAGAGGCCGCGGTACACCTTGAGGCCGGGAAGCAGCGGCGTGATGCCCGCGACCGCGACGACAAGCGGCGGCGTCAGTGCCCGGCGTGCCATCAGACCACCGGCCAGGCCGACCAGTGTCGCGGCGACGCCGGAGGAGACGACCGGTCCGAACCCGGTCTGCTGCACGAGCAGGAAGCAGACGGTGCCCGCGGCGCCACTGATCGCGGCCGCGGCCAGCGCACGGCGCTCGGCATAACAGGCCAACGCGAAGGCCAGCGCCGCTACCGCGCCCGCGACCACCTTGACCGCGAGGTCGGTGATGTCGCGGCTGGCTAGATAGACCGGCGGCACCGTGGCGCCGACGAGATCGCCGATCCGCAACGCGACCGCGATGCCGGCGATGATGGCACCGGTCATCATCACGACCTCGAGCATGCGCGCGGATGCGGTGATCGGTGCGCCGGTGATGCCGTCCTGAACCGCGCCGACCAACTGTAAACCACTGAGCAGCACCGTGATTCCGGCCGCGATGATCAGTGTCGGGTCGACATCGATGTCCATCGGACCCGCCAATGTGGCCAGTGCGATCGCCGGAGTGGCCGCGATGGCGCCGCCGACCATGTGCTGGAAGAAGAACGGCAGGCCGAACCGATTGAGCACCCGGTTGACCCGGTCGATCGCCAAGGTGGTCGCGAAGCTGATCGCGGCGACCAGCGTGCCACCGCCGAGCAGAGCCGCGATGGACGCGGCGAGCAGAGACCAGCCGAAGGTGGCCATCCAGCGGTGATAAGGATGGGGCGCCGAGGTGATCGCATCGAGCGCGGCGCGCGCGTCGTCGGGTGCGACCACTTCGTTGCGGATGCGGCGCGTGAGGCGATCGACCGCGGCGAGCCTGGTGAAATCCAGCGATCGATAATGCACGATGCGCATGGTGCTGGCCGGCGGCAGTTCCGCTCCGCGTTCGGCCCAGATCCTGATCGCGTCGAAGGTGACGTCGATGCTGCAACGCGACAGACCATAGGTGGCGGCGATGAACCGCACCTGGGTGGTCGTGTCGACCACGCCGGTGCCCGATGCCAGCACCACCTCGCCGACCCGGACGGCGAGATCGAGGACCTCCGCGACCCGTGCGTCGTCGGTGAGATCGATCGGCTGAAGTGGGGTCGGCGCGGAGACGATGGTGTCGGCGATGGCCTGCCGGTCGGCGACCAGGCGCCCAATGGCCTGGCTCATCACCGAAATTCGCGGTGCCCGGCGAAACCACGGCGCGCGGCGCTCGTGGAGTTCGCCGATCCGCGGATCGGCGGTGTCTCCTTCCGGAAAAGTGTCAGGACCCATGGACGCGAACATAGTCACTTCAGGGTGGCGCGGTCATCCGGGCTGCTCGTAGCACGTGTGCCAGTACTGCCGCGATAGCGCACGGTCCTTGGTCCTGTCTGGTAAAGGTGGTAGAACTTGTTCTAATTTGGCGATGGGAGTGCGTACGGTGCGGTACGGAATTGTGTTGTTCACCAGTGACAGGGGCATTACGCCCGCCGAAGCGGCCGCCGCCGCCGAACAGGCCGGCTTCGACGCCTTCTACGTGCCGGAACACACGCATATCCCGGTGGTGCGTGCTGCGGCGCATCCGCGCACAGGAGATGCGAGCCTGCCCGACGATCGGTATCTGCGCACGCTCGATCCGTGGGTCGCTCTGGCCACCGCCGCCGCGGTGACCAGCAGGATCACGCTCTCCACCGCGGTGGCGCTGCCTGCTGAGCATCATCCGATCACCCTCGCCAAGACCCTCGCGTCGCTGGATCACCTCTCCGGCGGCCGGGTGAGCCTCGGTGTCGGATTCGGTTGGAACACCGACGAACTTGCCCACCACGGAGTGCCAGCCAACAAGCGGCGCACGGTGCTGCGCGAGCATTTGGACGCGATGCGGGCCATCTGGTCGGAAGAGGAAGCGAGTTTCGCGGGGCAGTTCGTGAATTTCGGGCCGAGCTGGTCGTGGCCGAAGCCGGTACAGAAGCGCATTCCGGTCATCCTCGGCGCGGCGGGTACCGAGCAGTCCTTCACCTGGTTGGCGAAGAATGCCGATGGCTGGCTCACCACGCCGACCGAAGACGGTCTGGATACCAAGATCGAATTGTTGCACCGGGTCTGGCGCGAACACGAGCGGACGGGGACGCCGGAGGTCATCGCGCTCGCCGGGCGCCACGACAGTGACCAGCTCGCGCAATGGGCCGAATGGGGGGTCACCGAGGCAGTTTTCGGAGTGCCGGACCGCGACGCCGACGAAGTGCGCGGCTACCTCACGCGGCTGGCGGGAAAACTCGGCATCGAAGCTGCTCGCTGACCTCACCCGCCATCGCATCGACGAATTCCCCACTCGCCGCACCGCCGGAACCGGTGTACACCATGGAGTCCTCGTCGATTCCCGCGCGTATGGGAGACAGCAACTGTTCAGCCACCGCACGGCGACCCGCCAGGAGTGGGAACTCCTGGCGGGCCGCCGGTTGCTCAGCGCAGGTCGCGGCGGCGGAAGGCGACGATGCCTGCCGCGAGCAACACGGCCGCGATCCCGAGCAGCCACAGCACCGGGGCCACCTGGAAGGCCGCGCCGGGCAGCTTCGGCGGATGGACGAACGGCACCAGGTCGACCATCCACTGGGGCAGACCGTCGAGCGAACCGACGAAGAAGATCACCAGCATGACGCTCAGCACGCCCCAGGCGACCGGGGTGAATCGAGGCGCGATGCCGTAGATGGCCACCGCGATTCCGGTCACGATCCACACCGCGGGCAGCTGGACCAATGCGGCGCCGAGCGAGTCGCCCAGCTTGCCGGCCAGGTCGCCGTCGGTCGCGCCGTAGACGATCCCGAGCGCCGCGCCTGCGATCAGCAGGATTACCGCGGGTCCGAGCAGGGCGAAACCGATGTGGCTGAGCGCGTATCGCGCCCTGCTCACCGATCCGGCCAGGGTGGCCTCGGCGCGTTGGCTTATTTCCTCCTCGTGCAGTCGCAGTACTGCCGAGATGGAGTAGGCCGCCGACGCGATGGCGAGCATGGCGATCGCGAAGGTGATGAAGGAGCTCTGCAGGGCATCGGTGCCGCCGACGCGGGCGAGCATGTCACGGATCGGCTGGCTGTCGTCGAGCATCTCGCCGATACTGTTGATGGCACCGCCCATGAGCAATCCGTAGAGCAGAAAACCGATGGACCAGGCCAGCAGCGTGCCGCGTTGCAGACGCCAAGCCAGTCCGGTCGGACCCGCCAACGCCGTTGCCGCGGTCGGCGGCCCCAACCGTTCGGCGAGTAGACCCGATCCGGTATCACGGTGGCGCAGTAGCGAGTAGGCGGCGATATTCGCCACCACGGCAGCGACAAGCAATGGCACAAGCACCCACCAGCGCTCATCTGCGAAGGGCCGCATATTGATACACCAACCGAGCGGTGAAAACCAGGTCAGCACACCGTTTCCGGCGTCGCCGACCGCCCGCAGCGCGAAGGCCGTGCCGAGCGCGCCGAATGCCACACCGCGGGCGACCCGCGCGCCGGAGCTCACCTGTGCCGCGACCGCCGCGACGCCTGCCCACACCAGGCCGGACGCGGCGAGTGTCGCCCCGTAGGCCAGGGAACCGGCGGCGGACAGGTCAATGCCGTACAGCGCGACGGCACTGAGGATTCCGACGATCAGGCAACCCGCCGTGGTCATCACCATGGCGGCAGTGAGACCCGCGTAGCGGCCGATGCTGGTGGCACCGACCAACTCCGCGCGACCGGTCTCCTCCTCGACCCTGGTGTGCCGGATGACGGTGAGGATGGTCGCGATCGCGACCAACGCGTAGAACGGCCCGGCCTTCCACAGGCCGACCGAGCCGAGATCGGTACTGAATACCGGCCCGTACATGGCGACAAGAGCCGGGCTGTCCGTGATGGACCGCGCGTAATTGTCGAGTTCGGCCTGTGTGTCGTACACGCCCTTGGTGCTCGCGACATAGAAGGCTGGCAGCAGCCCGAAGGCGAGTACCCACAGCGGCAACACGATGCGATCACGGCGCAGATACAGCCGCAGTAGTTGGGCCGTGCCCGCGAAGTCGGCCGACCCGCGCACGGCGGGGGCGGCGTAATGCCTGCCCGCGGCGATGGTGGTCATGCTTGCACCTTCTCCCCGGCATGGTCGGCGCGCTCTGCCCCGGAATGCTTTGCCGTGGAATGAGAGTCGTCCCCATCGACGTGGTAGTGCCGCATGAACAACTCTTCCAGCGTCGGCGGTGCGCTGGTCAGGCTGCGCACTCCGGTGTCGCCGAGTATTCGGATCAGCTCGCCGAGATGTTCGCCCTCCACCTGGCAGTGCAGTGTCGAACCGTCGAGCTCGATGTCCTCGACGCCGGCGATCCGGCTGAGATCGCCTGGGTCGCCGAGCAATTCGGCGGTGATGGCGGTCCGGGAAAGGTGTCGCATATCGGAAAGCGAGCCGGTCTCTACGGTGCGCCCCGCGCGGATGATGGTCACCCGGTCGCAGAGCACCTCCACCTCGGAAAGGATGTGGCTGGACAGTAGAACGGTGGTGCCGCGCTGCTTGGCCTCCTCGACGCATTCGCGAAATACCTGCTCCATCAACGGATCCAGGCCCGAAGTCGGTTCGTCGAGTAGCAGCAGGCGCACGTCGGAGGCGAGCGCGGAGACCAGTGCGACCTTCTGCCGGTTGCCCTTCGAGTAGGTGCGGGCCTTCTTGCGCGGATCGAGGTCGAACCGCTCGATCAGCTCGGCGCGTCGATCGGCGTTGATGCCGCCGCGCATTCTGGCGAGTAGGTCGATGGTCTCGCCGCCGGACAGTGACGGCCATAGCGTGACATCGCCTGGTACGTAGGCGAGTTCGCGGTGTAGAGCGACGGCATCGGTCCACGGATCGCGGCCGAGCAGTTCGGCCCGTCCCGACGTGCTGCGCAGAATGCCGAGCAGCACGCGGATGGTGGTCGACTTGCCCGCCCCGTTGGGGCCGAGGAAGCCATGGATTTCGCCCTCGCTGACAGCGAGATCCAGTCCATCGAGGGCGGCGACGTGGCCGAAGTTCTTGTGCAGATCATGAACTTCGATGATGTCGGACATCAGGTCTCCTTGTTGAGGGTGTCCAAAATCGTTGGGTCGGTGAGCAGGCCCTGTGTGTAGAACTCCAGGGCCGGTGGGGTGAGTTCGTCGGTCAGCTCACGGGTGATCTTGCGGAAGTCGAGCTTTTCGCCCGGTTTCTGGCGCATTTGCACGTAGAGCAAGGTCGCGCCGAGATTGAGCATCATGATGTATCTGGCTCGAGCTGCCGGGTCTCGACTCGGCTTGATGGTGCCCGCGTCGACACCGGCCTGGATGTACACCTCGGCATCGGAAACCATGTGCTCGAAAAGCGATTCGGCCAGTGGTCCGCCCGACTGCAAGCTGCGCACCATGTAGGCGACGAGCGGACCGTATTCCTCGATATCGGCCAGGGCGGCGAGCATGCCCTTCGCGATGTTCGGCCCGGCGATCGTCTTGGCCTTCTCGTCCCTGGTCAGCTGCTGTACCCGCTCATCGCAGGCGGCTCTCAGGCCGTCCTTGGAGCCGAAATGGTGGTTCACCAATCCGGGGGAGACACCGGCGGCGGCGGCGATGACACGGACGCCGACTTGGAATCCGTGCTCACCGAACACCTCGATCGCGGCGTCGCGAATCCGGGCGGCGGTTGTGAGGTCTGAGGTCGTCGTCGGCTTCATGGCGAACCCTACCTCGGCGGGTCTTTGCGATATGGAACTCTGATTAAACGCATGTTCAATACATTAAACGCTCGTTCAACAATCGGCAAGAGGTCGGTCCGGGATGTCGTGTCAACGGTCACGGTTTGCGCGGTCCCGCGCGGGCTAATGTCGAGTTATGACTACCGGCATCGCATCGACGGCAGATCACCTCCGCGCAGCACTTGATGGACCGTGGGGCGCGGTCCGGGAAGCGGCTCGAATCCAGCTCGCGGACGATAAATTCGCCGGAGACCCCTACCTCGACTACAGGGCCGCGCGGGCGCGGGTCCTCGATCAGATGCGGGCCATCGCGACCATGGGCATCGCCGAGCGCGGATTCCGGCTGGAGAACGGCGGCACCGGAGAACCCGGCGCGGCCGTGGTCGGCTTGGAGATGCTGGCCTACGCGGACCTGTCGCTGTGGGTGAAGGCGGGTGTGCAATGGGGCCTGTTCGGTGGAGCCGTGGAGAACCTCGGCACCCAACGACACCGGGATGTGGTCAAGCGACTGCTGTCACTGGATCTGCTCGGCTGCTTCGCGATGACCGAATCCGGGCACGGCAGCGACGTCGCCAACCTCGAGACGACCGCGACCTACGATCCGGACACCCAGGAATTCGTCGTGCATTCGCCGACACCCTCGGCACGCAAGGACTACATCGGGGGCGCGGCCGAACATGCGAGGATGGCAGCGGTTTTCGCGCAGCTGATCACCAACGGGGAGAACCGTGGCGTGCATTGCCTGCTGGTACCGATCCGGGACGAGCACGGCACCGACCTGCCGGGCGTCACCACCTATGACGACGGGCTCAAGGGCGGCCTGCCCGGTGTCGACAACGGGCGCATCGTGTTCGACCGAGTGCGGGTGCCACGGGAGAACTTGCTCAACCGGTTCGCCGACGTCGCGCCGGACGGTACCTACGACACCGACATCGAGAATCCGAGTCGCAGATTCTTCACCACCCTCGGCACATTGGTGCGCGGCCGGGTCAGTGTCGGTGGCGCGGCGGCGGCCGGTGCGCGGGTCGCGCTGAGCATCGCGACGCGGTACGCGCTGAAGCGGCGGCAGTTCTCCGACCCCGACAACGGCCAGGAAACGCTGCTGCTCGACTACCGCAGCCATCAGCGCCGGTTGCTGCCGTTGATCGCCAGGTCCTACGCGCTGGCTTTCGCGCAGAACGACCTGGTGCGCCGTATGCACCTGGTGCAAACCGGTCAGGATCTGGACCCCGGCGCGCAGCGCGCCCTCGAGAAACGCGCCGCGGGTTTGAAGGTCGCGCAGACCGAGCACGCGACCCGCGCCATCCAGGAATGCCGCGAAGCCTGCGGCGGCGCAGGCTATCTCACCGAGAACAGGCTCGTCACGCTCAAGTCCGACACCGATGTGTTCACCACCTTCGAGGGCGACAATGTCGTGCTCACCCAGCTGGTGGCCAAGGAACTGCTCACCTCCTACTCGGATGAGATTCGCGAGCTCGACGCACTCGGCTGGGTGCGCTTCGCCGCGACCATGGCCGGTGACGTGGTGCGCAAGCGTTCCGGTGTACGCCAACTGATCCAGACCCTGCGCGACCGCGGCGACGACACCGTCGACGAGGCCGATGTGTCGCGCCGCTCGGTGCAGCTACAGCTGTTCGCCGACCGTGAGGACTACCTGGTTCGCACAGCGGGACACCGGCTGCGCGCACGCGCCGAGGACACCGCCCCGTTCGAGGCGTTCAACAACGCGCAGGACCACATCCTCGCCGCGGGTACCGCCCATATCGACCGGTTGATCCTCGAGGAATTCATCGAAGGCATTGCGGGCATCGAGGATCCGGCGGCGCGCGAGCTCGCCGAGACGGTCTGCGACCTGTTCGTGTACTCGATGCTGGAGGAGAATTCGGCCTGGTTCATCATGCACCGATTCATGTCGGTCGAGCGTGCGAAGGCGGTGCGCCGCGGCGTCAACGAGTTGGTCGACCGGCTGCGTCCGGACGCGCTCACACTGGTCGAAGGCATGGGTGTGCCGGAGAGCATGCTGCGTGCGGCCATGTTGGCGGATGCGAGCGTATTCGAGCGGACGGCTCACAGCGAGGCGCCGGTGTAGGCGGCGCGCACGGCTGCCCTCAGTTGTGGACTCGCACCGCCGACTGCACGCGTTCGGTCCGCAGGACACACCGTTCGACAGGCCACCACAGCGCGATGACCATGGCGATCGCGGCCGCCGCGCCGCCGAGAATATCGGTCGGTAAGTGATAGCCGAGACCGATCATGCCGATTGCCGCACCGAGCAGGGCGAGCGCGCCGAGGACAAGTGCGCTCGTCCGCGCCCTCGCCACATCGGTCAGCAGCACGAAGGCGGTGCCGACCGCGACCAGGTGCACCGTGTGCCCACTCGGATAGGCGAGGTAGTCGTGCAGCGGCCGGTCCCACAGCGGTTTCAGCAGCCAGCTGTTGATCGCCACGGCGAGCTCAGGAACCACGACCATTGTTGCCGCGCGCCACCGTTGGCCCCGGTAGGCGAACCAGCAGGCCGCCGCGAGCAGCAGCGGAATCAGGATGTAGCCATTGCTCGGGATCACCAGGGCTCGGTACACGCCGCGATGGCTGTCGAGTGCTGAGTGGATCGGCGCGGCAAGGTCGTTATCGACTTCGGTCGGCCCGCCGCCGTGCGGAAAGGTCAGCGGCAGCCCGATCGCGACCGTGGCACAGAACAGCACAAGACAGAGCCGAAGTGCGGTCGGCCGATCACGGTCCTGTCGTGCGGTGCTCACGCCGACGACGATAGCGTCGGGTCGCGGTGGATCAGCCGGGGCCGTAGGTCAGGATCGCGGTGATGAAGAACCACAGGATCCAGGCGAAGCCGATGATCATGCCGATCGCCAACGTGATCCGCATGAAGGCACGGCCGAGATCCATGTCTCCCGACTCGCGCGGATACAACTTCCACGGGCTGTACCAGGGCGCTTCGATCACCATGGCGGGTGAGCGCGCCTCGCGCTCGGCCATCGCGAGTTCGTCGGCGTAAGCCTCGGCCTGCGCCTGCTGCGGGCCGCCGTGCCAGAGCGTGATGTCGATCGGGCCGATGAAACCCTCGTTGAGCAGTTCCTGTGGCGCGGGCAGATACGGCAGGATGCCGAGGCCACGGAAGGCCACCGCGACATCGTTGGCGGTCCACAACTGCTTCTCGCTCTCGGCGAGCACGTCGAAGTAGTGGCGCAGCCTGCCGGGGTCGTTGCCGAGGATGACATCGAAACTCGGGTCGCTCCAAGCCTGTTGGACCTTCAACTCCGCACCGCGCAGCGGGACCATCAGCGCGACGCCATGTACCGCGCGCTGGCCGAGGCCACGCGCGGCCAGCCAGGTCTGCAGTGCGAACGTATGCTCGCGCGATTTCTCCAGCGGGGTACGCCGATCCCTGCTCTCCATCGCGACCGGTTCGCCCGAGATCGTCCATGCTCCGTTGAGCGGGATCTCCAGCACACCGTCCTGGCGGGCGACCAGCGCCTCCGCCTCGATCACCACGCAACTGTTCGGTGTCCAGACCACGGCGTCGAACTGGTGCAGTCGATCCTTGTGGAACAGGCTGCAATTGATCGTGGCGACACCATGCGGGCTGGCCGCGTCTTTCCAGGTGCGCAGCCAGTCGAGCAACGCCCTTTC
Organism: Nocardia arseniciresistens; assembly: GCF_046764875.1. Lineage (NCBI taxonomy): Bacteria > Bacillati > Actinomycetota > Actinomycetes > Mycobacteriales > Nocardiaceae > Nocardia > Nocardia arseniciresistens. Next base: position 389,767 of record NZ_JBKORD010000002.1, on the reverse strand, counting down.
GGCATTGGTGCCTGCCGGATTCTGCACTCGCACGAGCATTCACGACCGCCCTTCACGTCGACACTCGATGGTGGAAAGGATACGAGAAAACGGGCCGGGTTCCTCGCGCGTACGGCCAGACACGGCGTGTTGGGCACGAGAACTACTGCGGCTGTTCGGCGACGACCTTTCCCGCGTGCACGGCGGCGACCAGTTCGGTGTGGTCGGCTTCGGTGCGGTCGGCGTAGCGGACGGCGAATCGGGCGACCGCGTCGTCGAAGCGATCGTCACCGTCCAGATAACCCGCGACCAGCCGTGGATCGAGTGACCGCGAATGTGCCCGAGCCAGCAGGGCACCCGCCAGCCTGCCGTAATCGTCGAGGTCGCTCTGCGGCAGCTCGGCCGGGTCGATGTCGCCCTTGAGATTGCGGAATTGGCGCACGATGAATGGTAACTCGCCTGTGGGCAGCTCCAGTGAGGTCCAGCCGAGCAGGATATCGCTCTCGGACTGAACCAGCCTGGCGCCCTGCACAATTCGTTCCCCTTCGTGCCGCGTCTTCGCCCCGGGCAGGAACGGAGCGAGAGCAGAGGGATTCGCCTGTTTCACCTGGAGTACCAGCGCCTCTCCTTCATTGCCGTGCAACAGCGCTACGTAGCTGTGCATTCCGACACTACCGGTGCCGACGATTCGAAAGGCGATGTCGGACACGGCAAATCGGGTGATGAGATTCTGGCGGGACTCGGGCAGTGTTTCGGTGTATCGCTGTAGGCCATCGATGACCGCTTCGGCGACCTTGTCCTCGACGTGGGTGAGAATCGGTGGGTCGCTGACGAATCGGTGCTTGCGGATGCCTGTCTCATGATCCTCGAGGTGCTCGGTCCACTTCGCCACTACTTTGGCGCTGTTGTTCTTGCGCGCCTTCTTCGCGGCCTTCTTGAAGTCGTCGAGCAGCGCGTCGGCCCTTGCCGTGCTGATCACCGATTCATCGGGCAGCGCGGACCACGAATCCATGAACGGCAGCTGCGCGGCCCCGGTGATCGCGAGCCGGTAGGAGGTCGCCGCGTCACGGGCCGCCCGATAGCAGTTGTCCTCGTCGGCACCGCCCTCGCGGCCCGCGAGCACCAGGCTGGCCGCGAGGCGCTCCAGATCCCACTCCCACGGCCCGACGACGGTTTCGTCGAAGTCGTTGATATCCATGATGATTTCGCCGCGCGGCGTGCCGTACAGACCGAAGTTCGCGGCATGCGCGTCACCGCAGATCTGTGCGGGCAGGCCACTGTCGGGACTGCCTGCCAGGTCTGCGGCCATCAGCCCGGCCGCGCCACGATAGAAAGTGAACGGCGAGGCGAGCATGCGGCCGATCCGCAACGGCACCAGGTGCGCCAAGCGGCCCGCATTGCTTGCCTCGATGAAGTCGAGCACGCTCGGTCGAGTAGCCCAGGTGGCCGCGCGATCACGCGCGGTGACCGGAACCCGCTGCCGTTGCGCTCGGCCGCGGCCGCGCACCTCGTCGGCGGGCACGAAGGTGCGAAGGTCGATACCACTGTTGGACACAACAGCCAACGCTAGCCGGTGTGTAGCTGCCTGATGGTGTCGGATTCGCCACGCCGTGGCGCCGTCGCGTCGTCCCACCCGCGCCGGGTGGGACGACGGTTCGGCTTGCTCAGTTGGCCGGAACGACCGGGTCGGCCGGAGCGATCGGGGTGATCGGCAGTCGCAGTGCTCCGGGCGCAGCGCTCGGCACGGTCGGATGGTTCGGTGCGACCGGAGAGATCCTCATGTACGCGGAACCCAGCTCGGGGCGCGGATCCGCCTGGTCCTTGTTGGGCCAGAACGCCATCGCCCGCTCGGCCTGCGCGGTGATGGTCAGCGACGGGTTGACACCCAGATTGGCTGTTACCGCCGAACCGTCCGCGACATGTAGGCCGGCATGCCCGTACACCCGCTGGTACGGGTCGACGACGCCGGTCTCCGGGTTCTCGCCGATCACGCAGCCGCCGATGTAGTGCGCGGTCGCCGGGATATTGAGCACGTCCATGATCAGGCCTTGGGTGTCGCCGTTCACCTTCTCGCCGAAGCGACGGCCGACATCGTGCGCCAATGGAATCCAGGTCGGGTTCGGTTCGCCGGTGCCCGCCTTGGTTTTCAGCAGCCCGCGCTTGCGGAAGGAGGTCAGTGAGTTGTCCAGCGACTGCATTACGAGCAGGATCACCGACTTCTCCGAGGCGTGCCTGGCATTGAGGCTGCGCAGGAACACCAAGGGGTGCAACACGATTGCCAGCAGGAAACGCAGGAATCGGAACGCGCCGCCGTCGACGATCGGCACCGACATCGGGAAGAGGGCGTTCTGCCCCTTGCCGTAGTGGCACACCTCGATGTGGGTGTCGGCCTCGGGATGGATCGAGGAGGTGATCGCGATGCCCTCGGCGAAATCGCGGCGCGAGCGGCTCACCACGTTGAGGATGGCCTCGGAATTGCTGCGGGTCAGCTCGCCGAGGCGTGGCGAGAGGTTGGGCAGCACGTGCTCGTCGCGCATCTTGTGCAGCAGCTTCTGGGTGCCGAGTGCGGCGCCCGCGAAGACCACCTGTTGGGCGGTGAAGGTCCTGCGCTGTTTGCGGATCCAGCGGTCGGAGCGTTCGGTGTCGATGGCGTAGCCGCTCGCGCCGAGTGGGCGCACGACCGTCGCGGTGGTCAGCGGGTGGACCTCGGCGCCCGCCTGCTCGGCCAGGTAGAGGTAGTTGGTCGTGGTGGTGTTCTTCGCATTGTTCGGGCAGCCGGTGAAGCATTGCGCGCAGTGCACGCAGCCGCGCCGTCGCGGACCAGCGCCACCGAAGTACGGGTCGTCCACTTCGGTGCCGGGATCGTCCTCGTTGAAGAACACGCCGACGTTCGTGGCATGGAAGGTGTGCCCGACTCCGAGGTCGTCGGCTATCTCCTTGATTACCTCGTCGGCCGGGGTCATCCGTGGGTTGGGTGCCACGCCGAGCATGCGTTGAGCCTGGTCGTAATACGGCGCGAGCTCGGATTTCCAGTCGGTGATGTGCGACCACTGCTTGTCGGTGTAGAAGTTCGGCAGCGGCTCGTAGAGTGTGTTGCCGTAGATCAGCGAGCCACCGCCGACACCCGCGCCGGAGAACACCGCGCACTTGCCGAGGACGCTGATCCGCTGCGGGCCTGTCAGGCCGAGTCTTGGCGCCCAGATCGACTTGCGCACATTCCAATTCGTCTTCGGGATGTCCTCGGCGTTCCAGCGCCTGCCTGCCTCGAGCACGCCGACCCGATACCCCTTCTCGGTCAGCCGCAATGCGCTCACACTGCCGCCGAATCCGGAACCGATCACCACCACGTCGTAGTCGAATTCGGGCATGACTTCCTCTCACTACCGGACAACGGATGAGATACTTTCATAGTCATTCTGTCACCGAGTCGGATGCGATGGAATCCATGTACTTTCGAGCGACCCGCGAGCACTCCGAGCGGCACCCCGCCGATCGGCCGATATGTCCGAAACCGGCGTGCCCGGATGGCGCCGGTGGGGGTCGGTGCGGTATGCACGGGCTGTGACAACGGAATCGGGGACGACGGAGCCGGGCGAGCGCGCCGACTCCAGCGGTGACGGTGCGGCAGGCGGTATCTTCGCCGACCGCATTCTGACTGTCCCCAATGCGCTGAGCGTGCTCCGACTCCTCGGGGTGCCGCTGTTCGTGTGGTTGCTGCTGGTCGAGCGGGCCGATGGCTGGGCATTCGCGCTGCTGATCGCCAGTGGCTTCACCGACTTCCTCGACGGCAAGCTGGCCAGGCTACTCGACCAGTCCTCGCGCCTGGGCGCACTGCTCGATCCGTTCGTCGACCGGCTCTACCTGGTCACGACTCTGGCCGCTTTCGTCATCCGCGGACTGCTCCCATGGTGGGTGGCGGTGATTCTCGTCGGCCGTGATCTGCTGCTCACCCTGACGCTCTCGGTGTACAAACGTCGCGAGCTGGACCCACCGGAGGTGATCTACCTGGGTAAAGCGGCCACCTTCGCGCTGATGTCGGCATTGCCATGGTTGCTGGCCGGTCAGATGGATTGGGCACTGGCAGGTTTCGGCCGGGCCTTCGGTGGGGCATTCCTGGTCTGGGGTACGGCGGTGTATGTGTGGACCGGTGTCCTCTATGCGGGGAAAGCCGTCGCGGTCGCGCGAGCGATACCGGCTGTGCCGCACCGGAGGACATAGTGATTAGAGTTTGCGTGAAGGTTCCCGACAGAAAGGATGGCCTGTGACCCAAACCCCAGAGGATCTGCACTACACCGAAGAGCACGAGTGGGTGCAGCGGATCAGCCCGACGCGGGTTCGAATCGGCATCACCGACTACGCCCAGTCTCAACTCGGTGACGTTGTGTTCGTGCAGCTGCCGGAGGCGGATCGGGATGCGGCAGCGGGCGAAAGTATCGCGGAGGTCGAGTCGACCAAGAGCGTGTCCGATATCTACGCACCGCTGGCAGCGAAAGTTGTTGCGGTGAACCAGGATTTGGTGCAGAAGCCGGAAACGCTGAACACCGATCCGTACGGCGAGGGATGGCTGTTCGAGCTCGAACTGGCCGACCCGGCAACCCTGGATGCTGCACTCGGCGAGCTGCTGGATGCCGCAGGTTATCAAGGAGTTATCGGGGGCTGAATCAGCCTTCCCGGTTCTACCTGCACGGGCACGCCCTGGCAGGGTACGGTCAATGCCAACAGATGTGCCGGTGAGCTGTTCCGGTGTTTCTAGCGTCAACGATCCCAGGTCGTGGCGGTGAGGCAGCACCTGCTTGCATGGAAAATCAGGTTCGAGGAGGAGAGAAACGGTGAGCGAGAACAAAGACCCGGGTTACGGGGAGACCGCGGCCGAGACGACGTCGGTCTTCCGCGCGGATTTCCTGAACGAGGTCGACGCGTCGCGCTCCGCAGAGCAGACCGGCGAGCAGCCGGTCCAAGGGGTCGAGGGTCTGCCGGTCGGCGCGGCTCTGCTGGTTGTCAAGCGCGGACCGAATGCGGGCTCGCGGTTCCTGCTGGATCAGCCGACTACGTCGGCAGGGCGCCATCCCGACAGTGACATCTTTCTCGACGACGTCACCGTCAGCCGTCGGCACGCCGAGTTCCGGCAGGACGACGATTCCTTCCAGGTGGTCGACGTGGGCAGCCTCAACGGCACCTATGTCAATCGGGAGCCGGTGGATTCCTCGGAGTTGCAGAACGGTGACGAGGTGCAGATCGGAAAGTTCCGTCTCGTCTTCCTCACCGGTCCGCGCGCCCAGGTGAACGAGTCGTCTGCGGGTGCCGGCAGTCTATGACGCAAGCGGCACGGGTCCTCGTGACGGCCGTGTTGGCAGGGAAGAACGCGGCTTCATGAAAGACTCGATGCTATGACGGGCGCGGCGCAGTGGGCGCGCGGAGGTATGTCGATCGGCTCCGTGCTGGACTTGCTGCGGCCGGACTTTCCGGACATCACCATCTCGAAGATCCGTTTTCTCGAGGCTGAGGGTCTGATCCGGCCGGAGCGCACTCCGTCCGGATACCGCAGATTCTCGATTGCCGACTGTGAACGGCTCAGGTTCGTACTGACCGCGCAACGCGATCAGTACCTGCCGTTGAAGGTGATCAAGGAACAGCTCGAGGCGATCGATAGCGGTGCGGCGACGCTCGGTGTGCGGGAAGCCCGCGCCCGGGCGCACTCCGCCCGTGACAACGAGCTCGCCGTGCCATCGGAGAATGGGCAGTCGGCACACGGCGCGAGCGTCGGCGGGCCGCGCAGGCTCGGCGTCGTGCCGGGTGAGGTCTCGCCGGACGAGCTGCGATTCGATCACGAAATCCGGCTCACTCGTGCCGATCTGCTCACGCAGGCCGACATCGACGAGAAGTTCCTCAACGACCTGATCCGGGCGAACCTGATCACCCCCGGTGCCGCGGGCTTCTTCGACGCCGAGGCGGTGACGCTCGCGCGGACCGCGAAGGCGATGGCGGAATTCGGGCTGGAGGCACGGCATTTGCGTGCCTTCAAACTCGCCGCCGACCGGGAAGCGGCCCTGGTCGCCCAGATCGCGGCCCCGATTGCCAAAAGCCGCGACGCGGGCGCCCGTGCCAGGGCCGAGGAGATGGTGCGCGAGCTCGCGGCATTGTCGCTGACCTTGCATACCTGCCTGGTGAAGGCGTCGGTGCGGAACTCGCTCGGCGGCTGAGCGTTCGGCTCGGGGTTCTCCGCGCGCCGCAAAGCAGGTACCGCTGGTCACAACACACTGATTTCGGCTGTGCACACGGAATGCTGGACACCTTCTTGTTCGCTTAGACTCGGAGGTACGGCGAGCTCTGCGGTAGTTCATGCCGGGTGGCCGGCGAAGTATTGGGAGGCAGTGCGATGAGTGAGCGCAGCGAACGAATCATGATGCAGTGTGCTTCGCTCATGTCGGAGCCGAGTGTTAGCGAGGCTCAGGCATGAGTGAGATGCGTGTGATCGGCATTCGTGTCGAGCAGCCACAGAACCAGCCCGTGCTGTTGCTCCGTGAGGCGTCCGGGGATCGGTATCTGCCGATCTGGATCGGGCAGGCCGAGGCGACCGCGATCGTGCTCGAGCAGGAGGGGGTGACCCCGGTCCGTCCGCTGACTCACGATCTGATCAAGATCTTGATCACCGACCTCGGGCACACACTCAAGGAAGTCCGGATCGTCGATCTGCAAGAGGGCACCTTCTACGCGGATCTGGTTTTCGAGAACGATCTGCGGGTCTCGGCGCGGCCGTCGGATTCGGTAGCGATCGCCTTGCGGGTCGGTTGCCCGATCTATGCCGAGGAACCGGTCCTCGAGGAGGCCGGGTTGGTGATGCCCGACGAGCGCGAGGACGAGGTCGAGAAGTTCAAGGAGTTCCTGGAATCGGTCTCCCCGGACGACTTCAAGGCGACCGACAGCTGAGAGGTCAGAACTATCTTTTAGACCTCTAGTACAGGTCGAGACTCGTACCGCGCGTCGCGTTTGGTCCGACGATGCCGCTCCCGTGACAATCAAGGGGAGTAATCTCGATAGTTGGACCACGTGCGTTCTGACTGGGTGTATGTGGTCAACGGAGCCGGGTTATTGATGAGGCCAAGGCGGCGGCGAAGCAAGGGAGTGGTCAGTGGCAGAGCAATCGCAGGGAGTGGTACAGCCAGGCCTGTTCCCGGACGACTCGGTACCTGACGATCTCGTCGGATACCGCGTTCCGAGCGCGTGCCAGGTGGCCGGGATCACCTACCGGCAGCTCGACTACTGGGCGCGTACCGGTTTAGTGGTGCCGTCCATCCGTAGCGCCGCGGGCTCGGGCAGCCAGCGGCTGTATTCGTTCAAGGACATCCTGGTCCTCAAGATCGTGAAGCGACTATTGGACGCGGGCATCTCGCTCCAGAACATCCGCATCGCGGTCGATCATCTGCGCAGCCGCGGCGTGCAGGACCTAGCGGGTATCACCCTGTTCTCCGACGGCACCTCGGTGTACGAATGCACCTCGGCCGAGGAGGTAGTTGATTTACTGCAGGGTGGGCAGGGCGTTTTCGGCATCGCGGTGAGCGGTGCAATGCGCGAGTTGACCGGCGCGATCGCCAACTTCCCAGCCGAGCGGGCCGTCAGTGGCAGCGCGAGCGAGCGTCCAGAGGATGAACTGTCGTTCCGCCGCAAGGCGCGGATGAACCAGAAGACCGGCTAAAAATTTTCGCTGTGAAGTGCCCGTCGTCCGCGGCGGGCACTGTTCGTATGCGGCGAAAGTGACGAGGACGACACATCCATTCGGGGTCCGGTGGAGCGATTCGTTGCGCGCGCGGCATAAACTAGCGATGCGTCGCCGCCGTGCGGGAGAGTCCTGGTCTTCATAAGAGCCCGGGCGCCGAAGGAGCAGCACCTCCCCGTCAATCTCTCAGGCAACAGGGACCGTACGGGCTTCGACGCCTCTGGAAAGTGGTGACCGCTGCAGACAGCGCGTGGTCGCCCGCCCATGGGGAAAGGGGTCGCACCCCGAATCTCTCAGGCTCCGCGACAGAGGGGGAGGGCTGGTACTCGTCGACCGTGTGGTCGACCCGCCCGACCTTTTGGAGCTGCCGTGACTCGATCATTTGCCGACCGCCACATCGGACCCGACCTGGACGAACTCGCCCGGATCCTGGACGTTGTCGGTGTCGGTTCGCTTGATGAGCTCGCGACCGCCGCGTTGCCCGCGAGCATTCTCGACAGCTCCGGCCTCGAGGTACTCCCGGCGGCAGCCACCGAGCACGAGGTGCTGGCGGAGCTGGCCGAGCTTGCCCATTCGAACACCGTCGCCACCTCGATGATCGGTCTGGGCTACTACGACACCTTGACTCCGCCCGTACTGGTGCGCAGCCTGCTGGAGAACCCGGCCTGGTACACCGCCTACACGCCTTACCAGCCGGAGATCAGCCAGGGCCGCCTCGAAGCGCTGCTCAACTTCCAGACCATGGTGTCGGACCTGACCGGCATGGAAGTCGCCAATTCCTCCATGCTCGACGAGGCCACCGCGGCCGCCGAGGCGATGACGCTGCTGCGCAGGGCAGGCCGGTCGAAGTCGGCGCGGTTGCTCATCGACACGGATTTGTTTCCGCAGACCAAGACCGTGCTCTACACCAGAGCCGAGCCGCTCGGGATCGAGATCGTCGAGGCCGAACTGGCCTCCGGTCTGCTTGACGGCGACTTCTTCGGTGTACTTGTTCAGGCCCCTGGCGCGTCGGGTCGGGTGGTCGACTGGGCGCCGCTCATCGAGGCGGCGCACGAGCGTGGCGCGCTGGTTGCCGTCGGCGCGGATCTGCTTGCGCTGACACTGATCACGCCGCCGGGGGAGCAGGGGGCCGACGCGTGCTTCGGCACTACGCAGCGCTTCGGTGTCCCGATGGGCTTCGGCGGGCCGCACGCCGGGTACCTGTCGGTGCATTCCAAGCATGCCCGGCAGCTGCCGGGCCGATTGGTCGGAGTGTCGGTGGACGCGGACGGCTCGGTCGCCTACCGGCTCGCGCTGCAGACTCGTGAGCAGCACATTCGCCGCGAGAAGGCGACCTCCAATATCTGTACCGCCCAGGTGCTGCTCGCGATTCTGGCCGCGATGTACGCCAGCTATCACGGCCCCGACGGACTGCGCGAAATCGCGCGACGGGTGCACGGGCACGCGCGGGCCATCGCCACCGGACTCGACGGCGCCGTAGTGCACGACAACTTCTTCGACACCGTGCTCGCCCATGTGCCCGGGGGTGCGGAAGCCGTTGTGGCGAAGGCGAAGTCGAGTGGTATCAACCTGCGGCTCGTCGATGCCGATCACGTCGGTATCGCCTGCGACGAGGCGACCACCGCGACGCATGTCGCTGCTGTTCTCGAATCCTTCGGCACCGCACTGTCTTCGGAGGTTTCCGCGCCCGCGACCGCCGCCGCATCGGTCGAGACGCGTGCCTCCGAGTACCTCACGCACCCGGCGTTCACCAGCTACCACACCGAGACCGCGATGCTGCGGTACCTGCGGCGGCTCTCGGACAAAGACATCGCCTTGGACCGCAGCATGATTCCGCTCGGTTCCTGCACCATGAAGCTGAACGCGACCGCCGAGATGGAGGCGATCACCTGGCCCGGTTTCGCGCGAGTGCATCCCTACGCACCGGTCGAGGACGTCCCCGGCCTATTGCGGGTGATCCACGATCTGGAGGGCTGGCTCTCGGCGATCACCGGGTACGACTCGGTCAGCTTGCAACCGAATGCCGGCAGTCAGGGTGAGTACGCCGGTCTGCTCGCCATCCGGCGCTACCACCTGGATCGCGGTGACACACACCGGGATACGTGCCTGATCCCGTCCAGCGCACACGGCACCAACGCGGCCTCCGCCTCGATGGCCGGGCTGCGCGTCGAGGTGGTGAAGTGCCGCGACAACGGCGACGTCGACCTCGATGACCTGCGCGCCAAGATCGCCGACCACGCCGACCGGCTGGCGTGCATCATGATCACCTACCCGTCCACCCACGGCGTGTACGAGCACGAGGTCGCCGAGCTGTGCGCGCTGGTGCACGATGCGGGCGGTCAGGTGTATGTCGACGGCGCGAACCTGAATGCGCTTGTCGGGCTTGCCCGTCCGGGCCGCTTCGGCGGCGATGTGAGCCACCTGAACTTGCACAAGACCTTCTGCATTCCGCACGGCGGCGGCGGTCCCGGCGTCGGCCCTGTCGCGGTGCGCTCGCACCTGGCGCCGTACCTGCCGGGCGATCCGCTCGAGACCGGTTCACACGCGGTGTCCGCCGCCATGTACGGTTCGGCCTCGATCCTGCCGATCACCTGGGCCTACATTCGGATGATGGGTGCCGACGGTCTGCGCAAGGCGACACTGACGGCGATCGCCTCGGCCAACTACATCGCCCGCCGCCTCGACGCACACTTCCCGGTGCTCTACACCGGCGAGCACGGCATGGTCGCCCACGAGTGCATCCTCGATCTGCGCGAGATCACCAAGCAGACCGGCGTCACCGTCGACGATGTCGCAAAGCGTCTGGCGGACTACGGTTTCCATGCCCCGACCATGAGCTTCCCGGTCGCGGGCACGCTGATGGTCGAACCCACCGAGAGCGAAAACCTGGCCGAACTCGACGATTTCATCCGCGCGATGATCTCGATCCGCGATGAGATCAGCCAGGTCGCCGCAGGCGTATGGCCGGTCGAGGACAACCCGCTGCGCGGTGCACCGCACACCGCGGCATGCCTTGTCGGCGAATGGGATCACCCGTACAGCAGGGAAGTCGCGGTGTTCCCGCATGGCCTGACCCCCGCTCGCGGCAAGGTGTGGCCCGCAGTGCGCCGTATCGACGGTGCCTACGGCGACCGCAACCTGGTTTGCTCTTGCCCGCCGCTGGAGGCGTACACCGACTGAGGGCGGATACGGCCCGCCCCTTCCTCAGGTGCGGTGTGTCGTAATCGCTGTGCCGGTAGCCCGGCTGCACGCGCGGCCGACCGCGCTGAATTCGCTGCGCCAGGCCTATTCGTCGGGGCCAGGTGCGGGTGGGATGGTGATCGTGCCGGAATCAGGGCGTTGTCAGCGTGTGCACCATGGCAGTACCGAAGCTGATGTCGTCGGAGCTGGCGAGGCGGGTGTAGCTGCCACCGGTGCGCTGGGCAGCGCTTTGCAGGGTTTCGGTGCCGTTGCCACCGATGACGATGACGTCGATGCGGACCGGGCGCGACTTGTCGGTGGCGGCAGTGATGTCGGCGAGTAGTTTGGTGCCGGTCAGCGTGGAGTCGTCGTCGGGGCCGTCGGTGATCAGGAGGACGGAATTGGTGCGATTAGCGGTGTATCCGGTGACCGCCGCGCGGTAGGCGGCCAGCAGGGAAGGGTAGGCCTGGTCGGTGCGGGATTCGGTGGGGACGACGGCGTCCAGTGCCGTGCCGAGCGCGGTGCGCTGGTCGTTGGTCAGTGGTGCGGTCACGGTCTGGATCTGGTATGGGACGGTACCGTCGAGGTTCTTGGCGAAGGTCCACACACCGAGGCCGAAGTCCGGTGGCATGACATTCATCGTCGAGCGAAGGGCGGCAAGAACATTCGCGAGGCGCGTGGCCGAGCCGTCGGTGTTGCCCATCGAGGCGGAGACATCGACCAGCACTGTCGACTGCACACCGAGAACCGGGTTGGCGAGGGTAGCGTGCACTTTGTCCAGCGCCGCGCGCGATGGCACGGCCGTCGGGCCGGCCGGTGCGGCGGCGAAACCGGCGGTGGTGAAGGTCTGTGTCTGTTGCGGGGCACGTAGATAGTCGGCGAAGATGCCCGCGATCAGATTCTGGGTCTTGTCCACCCATGGGCCCGACATCAGCGCGGCCGGATGGTCGGCGACGGGCGCGGAGCCCGCGGGGCTGAAGGTTACCCCGCCGCCCTGTGCTTTGACCTGCTGCTCGGTAGCGGCCACCGCATGAATCGGCGCGCTCGCTGGTTGGGGCGCTCCGGCCACGGCGGCCAGCGCCATCGTAATGTCCTGCGCCTCGGGCGCATTCGCGGCAAGCAGCGAGATCGCGGACACCACTTGGCCCGACTGCGCGGCTTGATCCGACAGCGGCTCGGTGCCGGAAACGGTCGAGCCGACCGCGGCCGCCGCGGCCACCGTCGCGTCGCCGGGCGGCAGTGCCATGCGCAGCCCGGCCCAGCCGGACAGGCCGATGTCGGCGAGCGAACCCTGTTGCAGGCGTGGCAGATCCGCCCAGGCGATCTTGGCCTGATCGAGTGCGCCGCGCAGTTCCTCTGGAACGGCGAGCACGATCGGGCTCACCGCGACGGGCGCCGGATTGCCCTCGATCAGGCCGGGTGCCCGCATGGATTCGATGGAACGCAGCGAATCAGGGATCCACAGCGCGGGCTGCGGTCCGAGCTGCTGGTTCCACGGCGCGGTCGTGGTGAAGGCCGCCACCATCGCCGCGGACGATTGGGCAGTCACCTGCACCTTCGCGCAGTGGTCGCGGATGCGCGGATTGGTCGCGTTGTAGGCATCGGCGATCGTACGCACGGTGGGCGCGATGTCCGGGTCCGCCGTGATAAAGAGCGTCGCGGCCCCTTCCATGCATTCCGCCGCGGCGGCACTGTCCTGGTCGGCGGCCCGGTTGCTCAGCTGATTCCACGCGAACACACCCGCGACCAACAGCACAACGGCGACTACGGCGATAACCGGACCTTTGCTGATGCCACGGGACCGGGTTCCGCTGCGATGAGTGCCCACGAGATCAAGTGTATGTTCACGTCGGATTCGCCGAGCGACCGTGGCACCGATCGAGATTTCCGACACTATGCACCGGTCGGGTAGAGCGAAACGCCGGGACTCGGCATCTGCGGGTCCCGGCGTTGCGTGATTGCGCCCGTCGGCGCACTGTTACTCGCGGATCATCCGCCCCCGGTCGAATTCATGGCCGCCCCAGACTCCGGATTGACTTGTGCGCGTGGCGAATTCACCGCAGGACGCCCGGATCGGGCAGCCCGCACATACCTCACGGGCATAGTCGAAATCCTGCGACGGATACGGGAACCACGCCTCGTGGTTCGCGTCGCCGCGACATGCCGCCCGGTGCCAGCCCTGGCTGTCGGAGAGCGGAAGCAGGTCGGTCAGTGTCACTTCGGCGGGTGCGGTGGTCTCCAGTCGGACGATCATGGCGATCCTTCTCCTCTCTTGCAGTCGCAAGCCATTTGCTTCCAGATCTGTCGCTGCCGTGTGGCCAGGTGAGTGGGCGCCCTCGGTTGCCACAGCAGCCGCATACCCGCTTCCTCGGGGGTGCGGTCGGCCTTGATCGTGTTGCACGGTGCGCAGCAGGCGATCAGGTTGCTCCACGTGTTCGGTCCGCCACGACTGCGTGGGCGGATGTGATCGACGGTGCGAGCCCGCTCGGCGCAATAGCCGCACCGGTGACTGTCGCGTCGCAGCACGCCTGCCAGCGTCGCGCGGCTCTCGTCCTGTACTCGAACCATGTGCTCGAGATACACGTAGCGTCGCAGCCGGATTGTCTCCGGCAGCGCGATCTCGAGGTGCTTGGACCGGATCGGGAAGTGTGGCTCCCGGTCGGCGACAGCCTCGGCGACCCCGCCCATGAGCAGCACCACGGCCCGTTCCGCGGTGACCTCGGAAAGCGCCTCATAGCTGGCGTTGAGCACCACAACGCGAGTGTGTATCCAGTTGTCGACAGTCAACGCCACCGGATCGGTGGCACGGCGGAACGTCATGGGAATCACCATGTTTCGAGAAGAGAGCGAGCGATTTCGAAGGAGGAGGGCTGGGCGTCAGTTGCCGGCCAGGAGGCGGCCGAGATCCGGTCCGCTGCTGGTATGGCACCGGCACGGGACCGACACGGAAATCCGCTGAATCGCAATGGGATTCATGTAGGTCAAAGCCACCTCCTCCTTTCTTCGTGCTCATGACCACCCTCGGAAAGGAGTGATCGTCGTCGAATCACATGGTGGCACACCACACCTGCTGTTGTCGGGTCATTTTCCGGCGGGCGCGTGTGTGCGGGGCTGCTGGGGCCGGCGGCTCAGGTCTGGTCGACCAGCCACTGGCGCAGCCAGGTGGTGGCGGTGGCGCCCGACCGGTCGACTACGTAGGCGGGATAGTTCTGGTGGACGAAGGAGTTGTAGAACTCCTCGAGTTTCTGCTTGCGCTCGTCCATGCCGGGATCGGCGAGCTGATTTTGCAGCATCGGGACGACACCAACGGTCATCAGATCATCGATGATCGCGACGGCTTCCTGCTGGTATCGCCACAGTTGCGAGGGGTTCGCGTCGGAGGCCTGAGCGAGGAAGCCCGCGAAACGAGCCGCGAAATCGGTGGGCGGCGTCGCGCAGTACAGGTCGCCGTCCGCACAGAAAGTCTTGGTCTTGTGCTCGAGGAGGCCGAAGCCGCCGATCCGAGGGCCGCCCGCACCCGCGCCCTGCACGGGCGGTCCGATCAAGGTGTCGCTCGGTGAACGCCGCGGATCGGAAACGAGGCCGACCGCGACGATGCGCTCCGGCCGGACCGGGCCGAAGCCGGTGCCGATCTCGGCGGCCAGGTCGCCCGCGGCGTCGGCACCCTGGCTGTAGCCGATGAGCGCGATCTTCGTCGCGTCGCACCGCTGAGCCATGGCGGTGACCAACCGGCGCGCGTTGTCGGTCGCCTGCTTCTTGGAGCGGCCGTAGACATCGCCTTCCCACGGGAAGGCGGTGGCCGCGTAGCTCACGTAGTCGGTGCGAATGTCGGAGGGCAGATCGTCGGTGACATTCGCGAGCAAGCCCTCGCCGGGTTTGCTATCGGAGGTTTCCCAGGTACCGGGAACCGCGACGACGTAGAGATCTGGACATTCCGCCGCGGCCGATACCGCGCCCGTCCCGCCGACAGCGCCTACCGTACCGATCGTCATGGTTCCCACGATGGCGCCGATCATCCTGCGAATCATCATTGATTACCCCGGTGTGCTGGTTCCGAAGCCGGCTTGTCGCCGCTGCCTGTGGTCTTTACGCAGACAACCGTACGGTCTGGCCAGCGAGTTCTGCGCGAACCACGGCCGACGAAGGGCAGACATTTTTCGCAGAGTGGCTATTTGGAGCGGTCCCGAGCGGGGTTCAGCCGAGCGGGGTATGGCCGAGCCGCACGCGCCCGCTGAACCGGGTTTGCTTGGCTCGCGGGAGCGGGTGGAACAAGCTGCCGTGCACGTCGCGGTAGCGCATCTCGAGGTCGCAGGTGCGGGAATAGCCGAGGCCGCCAACGGTTTCGATGGCGAGGCGGACGGTAGAGATCAGGGCGTCGGCGGCCACGGTTTTGCGGCTCAGGGTGCGGCCGGCGTAGGCGTCGGTGTTGTCGAAGCGCAGATTGTCGGAGTCGGTGAACATGGCCGCGATCAGATCGGCCGCGGTGGTGTGGACATTGAGCATTTCGCCCGTGAGCTGGAAGATGTGCGGATCGGTACGGTCGGCCACCAGCGCGGCGGCCGATTCGACCGCGCCGTCGGCGATGCCGAGATAGGCGGCCATCACCAGCGGCATAGCCGCGCCGATCACCACGTTCAGTATCGGCGGCCAGATGCCGACCGGGCGGACCAACGACACCGCGGCATCGGGTACGAAGACCTCGTCGAAGACCACCGTGTGTGACCCGCTTGCACGCAAACCGAGTGTGTCCCAAGTTTTTTCGATCCGAACGCCCTGTGCGACGGACGGGATCGCGCAATGCAGTACCTGCGGACCCTGTGGCGCGTCATCCCATCGGATACTGGTGACGAGCACCGTACCGACCTCACAGCCGCTGGCAGGCGCCTTACGTGCGCTCACCAGGTAGCCGCCCTCGACCCGCGAGGCCCTGCCGTTGGATTCGACCCAGTCCGAGGCGCCGGTGCTGACCAGGATCGCGCCCCCGGCCACCTTCGTGAAGAGGGGCGTTGCGTCGATGCCGTGGCGGTGGCGCCACAGCTGCGCGGCCACCAGATGCGAATGCATGGCGAAGGCGACCGCTGTCGATGGATCGTGGCCGCCAAGTTCGCGCAGGATCTCACCCATCTCGCGGTGGGTGGCGCCTCCGCCCCCGAATTCGGTCGGCACCAGCGCGGCGGTGAGTCCGGTAGTGCGCAGGAGATCGAAGGCGTCCTCGGCGATGTCGCCGGTTCGGTCGCGGGCGGCGACGCCGGGGCTCAGGCTCTGGCCGACCTGACGCGCGCGGGCGATCCAGTCGGTGGTGGTGTTTGCGGCGGTAGTTGTCATGTTTCGAAACTAGGAACGGCCGCGATAAACAGATAGTCCAGAAAGTGGACCCTTCCAGTTCAGATAATGGACCCGTTCGCGAGGTGACTCTGATGCCCGTCCACCACCCGACGACCACGGGGTACGGCCAGTACTGCCCGATTTCGCGGGCCCTCGACGTGCTGGGGGATCGCTGGTCACTGCTGATCCTGCGCGACCTGCTGCTCGGCACAGCCCGCTTCAACGACCTCGCCCGCGGCCTGCCCGGCCTGTCGCGCAGCCTGCTCACCAAGCGACTGCGCCAGTTCGAGCGGGCGGGGTTGGTCGAAAAGCTCAGCGGACAGTACCTGCTCACCAACGCGGGACGCGACCTCGAGCCGATCTTGTTCGGCCTCGGTGAATGGGGTGCACGCTGGACCTTCGGCGATCCGGAACCCGAGGAACTCGATGCTGCGCTGTTGGTGTGGTGGATGCACAACCGTCTGGACACCTCGAAGTTTCCTGGCAAGCGCCAGGTGCTCGGCGTGCGATTCACCGATGAACCTCGCCGCTTCTGGATCGTCGTCGAATTCGGCGTCGCTTCGGTGTGTGATGCCGACCCCGGCTACCCGGTCGACGTCACCATTACCGCAGATGTCGGCTCGCTGTATCAAGTGTGGCTGGGCCGATTGCCGCTGCCGCATGCGATCCGAACCGGCAGAGTGGAATTCACCGGTCCCTCCGCCCTGACGCGCCATATGCCCGCAGTCCTGCGATTGAGTCCTGTTGCCCCGTACCTGGATCCGTCACGAATCGACGCCGTCGCCAACCGTGCCTCCTAACGGGCAGCCGGGACGACCGCCGGGGAGGGTTGGACCCGTGCGGCGCTCCGATAGTGACCCGGAGCGATTCCGAACTCGCGTTTGAACGCCTTGGCGAAGGCGAATTCCGAAGTGTAGCCGGTGTTTTCGGCGACAACGCGCAGTAGGGCGTCGGTGTCCCGGAGCGTGCGTGCGGCGACGGTCATACGCCACCAGGTGAGATATGCCAGCGGCGCGGTGCCGACCATCGTCGTGAAACGGCGGGCGAACGCGGATCGGGACAACCGCGCGGTCGCGCCGAGGGATTCGACAGTCCACGCCTTGCCAGGATCGTTGTGGATCGCATGCAGGGCGGACGCTACTGCGGGGTCGTATAGTGCTGCACCCCAGCCGGTTTCGATATGGTCGGGTTGTTCGCCGTACCAGGCTCGCAGGATGTACAGCAGCAGCATATCCAGCAGGGGCGTGAGGACGCCGGATGCTCCGGGCAGCTGTTCTGTGTCCAGTTCATAGCCGAGGAGATCGATCGCGGACCGGAGCGCAGGGTACCTGCCGACACGGGCAGGCAAGTGGACGATGTCGGGGAGTTCGGCCAGCAGCGGATGCGGGCGCGACTGATCAAGGCGGTAGGCGCCGCAGAGCAGCAGCGTGGTCGCGCCGTCGGTCGGACTGGGTGCGACGGGAACTGGCAATTCTCCAGTCGGGGTGGTGACCTCGACGAGAGGAGTTGTCGGTGTATCGGCGATGGCGTGGCCGAGTTCGCGGGGCAGGAATGCCACATCGCCGGTATTGAGATGGATCGGTTCGCCACGCGCCGGGAGCAACCAGCACGAACCCTGTAGCACCACGTGAAATCCGGCGCCCGCCTGCGGTAGGAATCGAGTTCCCCACGGAGCATGCCGTTGGGTGCGGGCTGAATGCGGTTGACCTGTCCGCATGGCGGCGACCGCGTCGCTGAGCACGTCCACCCAGCCAACATACGGGATCCGCCCGCGGGGAAGGACGATTGGACATGTCGGCAGGAGTTTCAGTTATGGAACGTCCTCTTCGGCCCGCTTAGGTTTGGGGAGCGACATTTCCGTCGCTCATAGAATCTGGGAGTTCGACACATGAGAATTGCCGTGCACGGCGCGAGCGGGTTCACCGGAGGGTTGGCCGTGGCGGAGTTGGTCCGCCGCGGTATCGAACCGGTGCTGGTCGGCCGGAATGCGGATCGGCTCCGGGCTGCTGCGGTGGCATCCGGCGTGCCCGATGCCGAAGTGCGAGTGGCGGGTTTGGACGATTCCGTCGCGCTGACGGCCGCATTCGCGGACTGCGTCGCGGTTGTCAATTGTGCCGGGCCGTTCACACGCTGGGGTGAGCCGGTCGTCCGCGCCGCCATAGCCGCGGGCCGCCATTACGTCGACACCACGGGCGAGCAGCGGTATCTGCACCGGATCCTGACCGAGTTCGGCAAGGACGCCGAGGAGGCTGGGGTGACGGTCGTGCCCGCGATGGCGGATGACGGCGGGCCGGGTGATCTGATCGCCGCACTGACCGCGTCTCGGGTACCGGAGGTCGCGGAGGTCGTGATCGCCGATCTGCGGTTGCCCGGCAGCGCGTCGCGCGGCACCGCGCGGTCGATGGCCTCGGTCTTCGAGGAAGGTCCGTGGGAGTTCGTCGACGGCGAGTGGATCGCGGCGACCGAGCCGGGCCCGGAGCCGATCGTCCCGCCGGGGGAGGCCGTCGCGGTGCCGGTCTCTGCTTTCGCGTTGCCCGGTGTCGTGACGATTCCGCGCCACGTTCGCACCCGGCGAGTGCGCAGCGCGATCAGAACCGAAGTTGCCGCGCTATTTTCCGCGCTGACCTCCGACATCGTCGAGTCGATCCCCGAGTCGATCGCGCGGGACGCGCGGCAGGCCGGGCGCTGGCTGATGATGGCCGAAGCGATCGGCACCGACGGCCGTCGAGCGCGCGGCTGGGTGGCCGGATCCGACGGATATCGGCTCACCGCGGTGATCGCCGTCGAAGCCGCCCGACGACTCGCCGCGGGCGGCGCACCGGCCGGGGCACTTGCCCCGGCCGAGGCGTTCGATGCCGCCGACTTTCTGGATTTCCTCACACCCGAGGCAGTCACCTGGCAGGTCGAGGACCTCCGCTGAGGCTCAGAGGCTTCCGACGATGTGCTCGAGGCGTCGCGCCACCAGTTCGCGTGCCTGTTCGCGCAGCGCGGGGCGGTAGCCGCTCGGGTAGACCGGGTCGCCCGGGGTGTAGTCCTTCAGGACCTCCTTGGCGAGGGTGATCTTGTGGACCTCGGTCGGTCCATCGGCGATGGCCATGACCTCGGCGTAGTTCAGCATGTCGACGAAAGGGAGATCGGTGCTGACGCCGATGGCGCCGTGCAGATGCAGTGCGCGCTGGGCGATGTCGTGCATCACCTTGGGCATCGCGACCTTGATGGCGGCGATATCCTTGCGCACTTTCAGGTAGTCCTGCTCCTTGTCGATGCGCCAGGCGGTGCGTAGCACCAGGAGGCGGAACTGCTCCATCTCGATCCAGCTGTCGGCGATGCGTTCCTGCGTCATTTGCAGGCCCGCGAGCGGGCCCTTGCGCATCGGCCGGGAGACTGCGCGTTCGGCCATCATGTCGAAGGCCTTGCGTACCAACGCGACCGTGCGCATCGCGTGGTGCACGCGGCCGCCGCCGAGGCGGGTCTGGGCCACGATGAAGCCCTGTCCCTCGGCGCCGAGCAGA
The DNA here is from genome assembly GCF_046764875.1 of Nocardia arseniciresistens. Classification (NCBI taxonomy): domain Bacteria; kingdom Bacillati; phylum Actinomycetota; class Actinomycetes; order Mycobacteriales; family Nocardiaceae; genus Nocardia; species Nocardia arseniciresistens. The sequence goes on along the minus strand of NZ_JBKORD010000002.1, from coordinate 370,057 downwards.
TGGTCGGCGGGGACTCGGACGTCGGTGAAGCGCAGGTGCCCCTCGTGCTCGCTGAAGCCGTTGACGTGGAAGTTCTTGACGAGCTCGAGTCCGGGTGCGTCGGCGGGCACGATGAACATCGACATGCCCTGGTAGGCACTGACTTCGGTGTTGGTGACCACCATGACGATGTGGAAGCTGGCGAACTGCGCGTTCGAGTTGAACCACTTCTCGCCGTTGATCACCCAGGAGTCGCCGTCGCGCACGGCCGTCGTTGTGAATGTCGTCGGATCCGAGCCGCCGGTCGGTTCGGTCATCACATAGCAGGAGCCGATCTCGCCGGACAGCAACGGCGTGAGGTACTTCGCCTTTTGTTCGGGCGTACCGTAGTGCGCGAGAATTTCCGCATTGCCGGAATCCGGTGCCTGACAACCGAATACCGATGGCGCCCAGATCGAGGTGCCGAGCACCTCGTTGAGCAGCGCGAGCTTCATCTGCCCGAAGCCGGGGCCGCCGAGTTCGGGGCCGAGGTGGCAGGCCCACAGGCCCTGTTCCTTCACCTGCTCCTTGAGCGGCCGCATCAGCGCCATGGCTTCGGTGTCGGTACGGTCATAGGGATTGGGGTAGAGCAGATCCAGTGGCTCCACCTCGGTGCGGACGAACTCCGCGGCCCAGTCCAGCTTCTTCTGATATTCCGGATCGGTTTCGAAATCCCAAGCCATGGTCAGCCTTTCGTCTGTTCGGTGGGGTGCACAATGCCGTCGAGGAAGGTGGTCGCGAGGATGTCGGCGATCTGTTCGGTGGAATGTCCACCCTGCGGGCGATACCAGAAGGTCACCATGTTCAGCATGCCGAGCACGCTGTTGGTGACGACATGGTCGTCGGTGCGCAGTGATCCTGCCGCGTAGCCCGCATCGATGACGCGCTGCCAGCATTGCTGCACCTGATCGCGCAGGTCCTGTAGTTCGGTGCCTCGGTCACCGGTCAGCGCGGTGACATCGCGCAATTGGATGGCGACTTCGCGCCGGTGCCGCACGATCAGGTCGAGGTGACTGTGGATCAGCTTGCGGAGCTTGGTGATCGGGTCGTCAGCGTTGTCCGCGATCCGCTTCGCATCGATGAGCATCAGTTGGATGTAGTCACGCAGGATCTGCCAGAGCAGTTCCTCCTTGGACCCGATGTGGTAGTAGAGCGCACCACGCTGTACACCGGCTCGATCGCCGATCTCGGCAACTCCGGTGCCGTGGAAACCCTTCTCCGCGAACAACTCCACCGCCGCATCCACGATGCGTTCGCGGGTCGCTTCGGCGGTGGTTTCCGCGGCGGGCGGGCGGCCGCGGCGGCGTGGCGCGAGGGTGTCCGGCCCATCCGGCACTCGGCCGCCACCCCGCATCGAGTCACTGCGCGCTGCCGCACTCATCGTCGTGGATCCAGTACGACCTTGGAGACCCCGTCGGCTCTGTCGGCGAACATCCGGTAGGCGCTCGAGCCATCAGACATCGGGAGCTGATGGGAGACAACCGCTTCGGGATCAAGCCGACCGGCGGCGGTGAGGCGGAGCAATGCGGGCAACTCGTATTGGATCGAGCACAGTCCGATGTGGAATTCGAGCTCCTTGACCTGTGCCAGCTGCATGTGGAACGGGAAAGCGCGATTCTGACTGACGCCGACAACGCTCACCCTGCCGCGATGACCGACCGCGCTGATGGCGAGTTTGATGGTGGCATCGGCACCGACCGCTTCGATCGCGACATCCGCGCCGTCGCCGAGCATGTCGCGGATGGCGGCCTTCGGGTCGTCGGACTCGATGGGTTCGGCGCCCAATTCGGCGGCGTGCTTGCGGCGTTCGCCGACCAGATCGACACCGAGCACGCGCGCGGCGCCCATGGCGAATGCCGACTGGACGGCCATCAGCCCCACCGGGCCGAGGCCGATAACCACCACGGTGTCGCCCGCTGCGATGCGGGCACGGCGCGCGCCGTACCAAGCGGTGGGGGCGTTATCGGTCAGAACGACCGCGGCCTCGTCGCTGACCGCGTCCGGGAGTCGTACCAGGTTCCCTTCGGCATGCGGGACCGCGAGCAGTTCGGCCTGCGTACCTGCCAGCGATCCGCCGAGTCCGTAGCAGGCGTCGATCGGCAGTGGATGGCGTTCGCAGGCGGCGACGATGCCGGTCTTGCATTGCGAGCACCGGTCGCAGCCGACCGAGGCGGACGCGAGCACGCGGTCTCCGATCGTGAAACCCTTGACCTCCGGCCCGAGTTCGACGATCTCGCCGACCGCTTCGTGTCCGATGGTGTATCCGGTGCCATCGGTGAACCCGTGTCCGGCATAGATATGCAGATCGCTACCACAGATGCCCGCCGCGGTGACGCGGATGACCGCACCGTCGCGTCCGGGCAATATGGGGTCGGGAACCTCGGTGAACGAAATCTGCTGTGGGCCTGCGTAGGTCAAAGCCTTCATCGGATACTGCCGTCCCCATCGTCGAGCGCTGGTGTGCGCGAAATCGGTTGCGTACCTTGGTTGACAGCCGTCATCGCCAGCCGCCGTCCACCGCGAGGGTGGCTCCGGTGCAGAAGGCCGATGCGTCGGTGGCGAAGAAGAGTGCGGCGCCGACGATCTCGTTCGGCTCGCCCACCCGGGCCATCGCGTTGTGCCTGGTCATCTCCGCCCGCAACTCATCGGGCCACGACTTGGAGATATCGGTGGCGAATGCGCCGCACTGAATGGTATTGACGCGCACGGTCGGTCCGAAGGTTTGCGCGAGACCGCCGGTCAGGTTGGACAACCCGGCCTTGGCCGCCGCATAAGGGACTGCGAGTGGTTCGGGCCGCGACGCCTCGATGGAGGAGATATTGATGATCGCGCCGCCGCCGGCGGCCGCCATGCGCGTCCCGATCAAGGTGGACAGGCGGAACGGGCCCTTGAGGTTCACCCCGATCACCTTGTCGAACATCGTCTCGGTCACCTGGTCCAGGCTCGGATACAGCAGCGACATCCCGGCGTTGTTGACCAGCACGTCGATCTTGTCGAACTCGGCGTAGACGGTCTCCACCAGCGCATCGCACTGCGCCCACTCGCTGACATTGCAGGCCACCGGCAAGGCGCGGCGGCCGCGGGTGCTCTTCACCTCGTCGGCCAGCGCGCGGCACCCATCGAGTTTCCGGCTCGCGATCACCACGTCGGCGCCCGCTTCGGCGAACGCGAGCACCATCTCCCTACCCAAGCCCCGGCTACCCCCGGTGACCAGCACGACCTTGTCCGACAACGACTGTCCCGGCAACGACACCCTGTACTCCATTGATCTAGGCGCTCGAACGTATAGGAAATGTTCCAGTCAGTACATTAATTGGACCGGCCGATACAATCAAGGGTCCGAGCGCATCCACCTCGCGCACGTCCGACGCGCGAACGAATCGGTACCGTCGGCTCGGCTCGGCGGCAGGCTGTGTCGGAAACTGCTGGAGCGTGGCGTATTGACCCAACGCGCCGAGGTGTCACTACCCACGGGTAACATTGGTGTCGATTTTCCTACCCGACTTTCTCAAAAGTGAGGCAGTAGATGACAGAGCGGATTCAGGTCGGCGGGCTCCAGGTGGCCAGCGTTCTCCACGAGTTCATCGAGAACGAGGCGCTCCCCGGTACCGGCGTAGATTCCGCCGCGTTCTGGGCCGGTGCCGAGCAGGTCATCAATGACCTTGCCCCGCGCAACCGCGTCCTGCTGGCCGAACGCGACAAGATCCAGGGCAAGCTGGACGCCTGGCACGCCGAGCATCCCGGCGCGAATTACGACAAGGCTGCCTACAAGAGCTTCCTCGGAGAGATCGGTTACCTGCGCCAGGAACCGGCCGACTTCGCGATCGCCACCGAGAACGTGGACACCGAGATCACCGTTACCGCGGGCCCGCAGCTGGTAGTGCCGGTGATGAACGCACGCTTCGCGATCAATGCCGCCAACGCGCGCTGGGGCTCGCTCTACGACGCGCTCTACGGCACAGACGCCATCTCCGAGGCCGACGGCGGCGAGAAGGGCACCGGCTACAACCCGGTCCGCGGCGCCCGCGTGATCGAGTTCGCCCGCGACTTCCTCGACACCGCGGCCCCGCTGGCCAACGGTTCGCACCGCAGCTCGACGCACTACGCCATCGACAACGGCAAGCTGGCCGTCACGCTGGCCAACGACGAGGTGACCACGTTGGCCGCCGACGGTGCCGAGCTGGTCGGCTACCTCGGCGACCCGGCCTCGCCGACCTCGGTGCTGTTGAAGCACAACGGGCTGCACGCCGAGATCGAGATCGACGGCTCGTCGCCGATCGGCAAGACCGATCCGGCGGGCGTCAAGGACGTCGTGCTCGAGTCCGCGATCACCACGATCATGGACTTCGAGGATTCGGTCGCTGCGGTTGACGCCGAGGACAAAGTCCTCTGCTACCACAACTGGCTCGGCCTGATGAAGGGCGATCTCGCGGAGAAGGTCAGCAAGGGCGAGAAGACCTTCATCCGCACCATGAACCAGGACCGCGTCTACACCGCGATCGGCGGTGGCGAGCTGGTGCTGCACGGCCGTTCGCTGCTGTTCGTTCGCAATGTCGGTCACCTGATGACCAGCGACGCGATCATCGACTCCGCCGGCTACGACGTGCCCGAAGGCATCATGGACGGCCTGGTCACCTCGCTGGTCGCCACGCACTCGCTGCGCGGTGACACCGAACTGAAGAACAGCAGGACCGGCTCGGTCTACATCGTGAAGCCGAAGATGCACGGCCCCGACGAGGTCGCCTTCACCAATGAACTGTTCGGCAGGATCGAGGACGTGCTCGGCCTGCCGCGCAACACCCTCAAGGTCGGCATCATGGACGAGGAGCGTCGCACCACGGTGAACCTGAAGGCGTGTATCGAGGCAGCGAGCGAGCGGGTCGTGTTCATCAACACCGGCTTCCTCGACCGCACCGGCGACGAGATCCACACCTCCATGGAGGCCGGACCGATGGTCCGCAAGGCCGAAATGAAGAAGGAGCAATGGATCCTGTCCTACGAGGACTGGAACGTCGACACCGGTCTCGCCACCGGCCTGCCAGGTCGGGCGCAGATCGGCAAGGGCATGTGGGCCATGCCGGATCTGATGCACGACATGCTCGAGCAGAAGATCGGCCACCCGCGTTCGGGCGCCAACACCGCATGGGTGCCGTCGCCGACCGCCGCGACCCTGCACGCCACCCACTACCACCAGGTGAACGTCTTCGAGCGGCAGCAGGAGATCGCCGCCGGTGGTCGTCGCGCGACCGTCGACCAGATCCTGGAGATCCCGCTGGCCGCGAACCCGAACTGGTCGGCCGAGGAGAAGCAGCAGGAGCTGGACAATAACTCCCAGGGCATCCTCGGTTACGTGGTGCGCTGGATCGACCACGGTGTCGGCTGCTCCAAGGTGCCCGATATCCGCGATGTCGGTCTCATGGAAGACCGTGCCACCCTGCGTATTTCGAGCCAACTGATGGCGAACTGGCTGCGTCACGGTGTCGTCACCGCCGACGAGGTGCTCGCGAGCCTGGAGCGGATGGCACCGGTGGTGGACAAGCAGAACGCGGGCGACCCGAGCTACCGGCCGCTGGCGCCGGACTTCGCAGGCAGCATCGCCTTCCAGGCCGCCAAGGAACTGGTCCTCGAAGGCACCAGGCAGCCCAACGGCTACACCGAGCCGATCCTGCACCGCCGTCGCCGCGAGGCCAAGGCGCTGAACTGCCTCTGAGTTCGCTACCGTGAACCCCCTGGTCGGCACGCCGCCGATCGGGGGGTTTCACGTATCAGTCGATGGTTGCTGCCCGCTGCCGGGCGAGTTTCGAGCCGGATGCTGATTCCGTTACCCTTTGCCTGCACTGAAGATGTCCGATGTGAGGAAGTTTTATGGGAAGCGTTGTCCTTGATGTGATCGCTCTGCTTGCCAATCGGGCGGCGTCGTTCTGGAATTGGGCGGTCACCGGCTCGGCCGGATTCCCGCCACTGTGACGCAGGGCTGAACGTCCAGCACTCGAAAACCCCTGGTTTTGCGGCCGTCGATATCGGCCCCGCGGCCAGGGGTTTTCTTGTTTCTCGCATGAGGACTCGCGATGGAGGTGCCCGCCGACGTATCTTGTTCAGATGAGCAGTGCCGGTAGGGTCCGCGCGCGTTCGGGCGCACCGCGCTGGTTCGTTGTGTGGATGAGCTTTCTCACCTGCGTGGTCGCGCTATTGTGCGTCGCCCTGTGTTGGGAGTTGGCGTCTCTCGGTGATCAGTTCACCAAAGTGCTTCTGTGGGTGGGGCTTTCGGTGGTCAGCGTGGTCGCGTTGTTCTTCGGCCTTATCGGGCTGGTTCGATATCACACCATCCAGGTGAGCCTGGCGGTGCCATTGCTGATCATCGCGCTCGCCGCGCTGGTTTGGTTCGAGGCCCCGCAGGACGCGGGCTGGCACGTTTCCCGAGGCATCCTGGAGGACCAGTCGATCGACTGCGTCAACCCCGGCCGCCATACCCGCCTCGGCGTGTACGCCGTGACCGCCGTGACCGTTCGCGACGGCGGCTGCCTTTTCTATGTCCAAGGGACATCGGAGAATTCGGAAGGATTCGCCTACTTCCCACCCGAAAGCGCGCCACCGAGTCCGGGGGCTCCGGTCGAACGCGGCGTCGAATACTGGCAATACGATGGGCGCTGGTACCGGTTCGTAGACTCGTCGTAGTTTCGATAAGCATTGGTCGCAACGGAACTCGTGTATCGGGTCAGTGCTCGACCGGCTTCGGTTCGATCCACAACGCCTCGGCGACGGCGCACAGATCGCCTGTAGGAGTTGCCAAGGCGACCTGGATCACGCGCCGCCTCAACTCTTTCGGTATCCCTGATGTCAGATCATGATCGACGATACCGGCGCTCTGCGATGCCACCGAACCGCGTCGCCGCGACCTATCTCGTCGCACGACCGGACTATTGGGATCAGCGACCCGAGAGCTAGGGAAGCTCGACTGCCGATCTACCTGCGAAATCAGATTTCCGGGGGTCTCGGGTGCGCAGGATCGCAGACGCGGTCGCCGCGATCTTCCGGTCGCCGTCACCGGCCAGCTCGTTGAGAGCCTCCCGTGCCGCGGCGGGGGGAAGCTCGGCGAGTGCCTGCGTGATTCGCAAGCGGGTCGGGGCATCGACGGTGTTGTCGAGCGTGTTCCGCATGGCACGGACGATGTCGTCGGCGGCCGTCACGACCTCCGCCAGCAATCCCAACACCTCGGCAGCCTCGACGTCGGACCGGCCCTCGACGACCATCTCGAGAAGGGCAGGCACCGCCTCGGTGACACGCCGGGCACCGAGAGCCAGGGCAGCGCGATCTCGCACCGTCGCGTCGTGGTCGTCGAGGGCTTTCCGCAGCAGCACCGTCGCTTCCGCGGCCGGCACCGCCGCTATCGCGATAGTCGCGCGGCGCCGGACCTCGACCACCGTCGAATCCAGGCCGACAGCCAGGTCCGTCAGCCCGGCACCGGCCGCCCTCGCCAACGACCACCGCAGCGCGCCGGCGACATTCAGGTCGTCCTCCGACAGTGCTGCCTCGACCAGCGCTTCGACGGGCAGCGCCGCGCCCTCGTTCTGGGAGAGCACCGCTTGTTGACGGTGGGCTCCGGACTCCGATTCGAGCGCGCGCAGCAATGTGACGATGCCCATGACGTCCCCCCACTGCGCCGGCGCGGCCGCATCGACGCGCTCGAGCTTCCTGAGCAGTTCCTCCTCGGCGGCAATCCGCGCTCGCGTGTGCCCGATGAGCTCTCCGACCAATTCGGCCGGCGCGAAGTCGGGCTCGTCCAGCGCCCGCTTGGCGTCGTTGAGCGACAGCCCCAGGGTCCTGAGGCACTCGACATGGAAGAGACGACGGATGTCGTCGGCGGAGTACGCACGGTAACCGCCGGATGTGCGGCCCGTCGGTGTCACCAGCCCCAGCGAGTCGTAGTGGCGCAGCATGCGGGTGCTGACGCCGCAACGCCGCGAGACCTCACCGATCAACATCCCGTCGTCCTCCTGCTAGGTGTCCGGACCTGTCACAGCGACGCGCTCGGCCATCTCGAACGCCAGAGTGAACCCGCTATCGGGGTCACGACGGAGCCGTTCGGTGGCCTCCGCATGAGCGCGAACGCGTGGATCGGGATTCGCCGTGGCGGCGTCCAGAACTGATGCGGCGGCCTCTCCGAGCGCCGCCAGTGCCCGGCTCAGGCTGAGCTGCACATGGTAGTCACCCCGTCCGAGCGCGGTCGCCATATCGGCTGCGAGCTCACCCTCCTCGCCGGGCGGAACGAGCACCGTCGCGGCCCGCCACGCACTGCGCGCCACCTCGTCGTGTTCGTCGTGCAACAGTGTCGACACCGCAGGCCAGGCACTCGGGTCGCCGATCTTGGACAGGGTATGCAGCGCCTGACTGCGGGCCTGCGTCGTATCGGACCCGAGCTCTTCGAGCAGGCTAGGTACCGTGATCTCGGCAGGCATCCGGCATAGCGCCCAGGTCAGCATGTCCCGGACGAAGAAGTCCGGTTCGACGGCACACCGGGCGACGAGGGTCTGAGCGAGACGAGGATCGCCCAGTGTGCCGACCGCGAGCGCCGCCCGTAGTCGCGTAGACGAATCGACACCGGCAAGAGCGTCGACGAGGCGAGCATCCGGCTCACCGTAGTTGGTTGTGTTCACGACAACCACCTCCTTCGACGACCACTCAAGTCCTTATCACAGTGTCAAGGTCAAGCGGTGGAGTCACAGCTGGCGCTGTGGTGAGTCAGGGGAGGGGGCGGCCGCCGAGTTGGGTGAGTAGGACGCCGATTACACCGGCTTCCTGGCTTTGGCTTTGGAACATCGAGCGGGCGGATTCCTTGACCGGGCCCGACGGCAGGAGCTGGTCGGCGGCGCTGGACATGGTGAGGCCGCCCTGGTGGTGGCGGAACATGAGTTGTAAGAAGAGGATTGCGGCGTCGCGGCCGCGAGCGGTGGCCAGGGCGTCGAGTTCGGCCATGGTTGCCATGCCGGGCATGAGGGAGTTCGGCGGTGGCTGCGGGTTATCGGCGACGGCTACCGAATGTTGGTGGGGTGCGACTTGTTCGGCGTGCATCCAGGCCATCGGGTGTGGGGAAAGCGGGGTTTCGTTCGCCAGGCGCAGCCAGCCGAGCAGGGTGCCGATTTCGATGCGCTGGGCGTCGGCGAGCTGTTGCGCGAGGCGCAGGACGGTGGGGTCCGCGCCGCGGTCGAGGCGTTGCACCATGATCAGGGCCTGCTGGTGGTGGACGGTCATGTCCTGCGCGAAGCCGACCTCTACCGAGGTGAGAACCGGTGTGCCGGTGTGGTCTTCGGGCAGCACCAGTGGGCGTAGGGCCGCCCCGATCACCAGCAGCGCCACGGCCAGCGAGGTGAGCGCGGCGACCTTGAACCACCGGGTGTTCCACACCGCTACGACCCGACGATCGACTGCTGGTCCGCGGGCGGGGTGTACACCGCGTTGTCGAGTTGCAGGACCATGAAGCCGTTGTCCGAGCATGCGACGTAGAGCTGGTCGCCGCGCCATTCGGGCGGGGAGAAGCACCAGTCGGTGGAGACGTCACCGAAGGCGAGGTTGCCGGTGCGCGGGGTGAACGCGTCCCACGGGTTGAACTGTCCCTCCAGTACCGCGCGAGCGGCGGGCGGCGCGGTCATCAGCGGGACGCCGATGATCGAGGCCAAGGCGTGCGGTGAGTTCCACAGTGAAAGGTTCTGGCCGGTGCGTGCGGGCGGGTTGAAGTAGGCCATCTCGCGAATGTCGTGCGGGTCACGGATATCGAACACCCGAATGCCGGAAGAGATCCAGCCGCAGGCCAATGCTGTGGGATCGGTCGGGCGGTCGGCTGCGCAGTAGTGCGACTCGTAGGCGAAGACCGAACCACCCATGGACGAACCGATATTGCTGTCGATATTTTGCGGGAGGTTGATCTCCAATTTGATCTTGCCCGCGACCTTCGGGGCGGTGTCATCGGAGATGTCGATGAGTTTCACACCGCCGGAACCACCTTCGTCGATGGTGTAGAGGTATGGCTTGCCGCCGTAGGTGACCGGGATGCTGTGCTGAGTGGCCCAGCCGTCGGTCCAGAAGGTCCTGCCGATGTGCTGCACCTGTGGATTCGGGTCGCGGCGCTGCACCGCGCTGATGTCGAGCACGGTGAATCCGCCCAGTGCCGAAAGATACATCCGATTGCCGTCGGCGCTGATGCCGAAGCCATGCGCCTCGATTCCGGTCAGGCCCTGCCAGATGACGCGCGGGTTGCTCGGGTTGGTGAGATCGACGGCGCTGACGAAGCCGGGGGCGATACCGGAGGCCCAGTAGGTGTTGCCGTCGGGGGAGAAGCCACCCTCGTGGGTTGTGATCGGCAGCGGCATCAGCAGATTGGTGCCCGCGCCCGGATTGAGCAGGCGTGGGTGCGCGCAGTCGGAGATGTCATAGACCGACAAGTAGCCGACGCCCTCGCCGACCGGCACGCCGGTGCCGACCAGCAGTTTGCGTTCGGCGTTGACCTTCAGGCTTTCCCAGGTGCCCGCGAGCATGGCGGGCTCGGTCAGGGTCGCGGTCGGTCGTGGGTTCGCCGGATCGGACACGTCGAGCACCTGGACGCCGCGACCTTCGCTGATCAGGTCGCCGGGGAAGAACGAGCCCATGTAGGCACAGTTCTCGTAGCTGGTGGAGGTGATGCCCGCGCCACGCCCCGCGAAGTTGCCGAGCATGCTCATATTGCAGCGATAGCCCTGGGTGCTGCGCCGACTGTTGCGGTCGGCCGCCGGAACATCGCCTTGGAGACCGGTTTCCGGCATCGACCCGGCTCCGCAGTCGGCACGGGGCACCGAACTGCGCCCGACATCGAGGAATTCCTGCACGAAGGTGGTGATATCCGATTGCAGATCGGCCGAGGCGCTGCTGGGCACCATCATCGCGGCCACCACCGCGGTAGTGACCAAAGCCAGCGATCGGGCACGGCGAATCCTCACCAATGGGCGCATCGTCGCATCCCCCAACTCCCTCGATCTCGAACCATGCGAGTCACTGACTCATGCAGTGGCCGCGAACTGACTGAATAGTAGTAACAGTCAGTAACTTATGGGAGTCATTTCGCGAAATATCCCCAATGCTCGGTCCGCTCAGAGGGCGCCTTTGCGCGCCGACCGCCACAGATCGACTTCGCCGTCGTCGTCGAGGAGGACGTCGATGGCGGCGAGCTCATCGGCGCTGAAATCGAGAGTGTCCAGCGCTGCGACGTTCTGAGCGAGCTGGTCGGTGCTGGATGCGCCGACCACGAGCGAGGTCACACGCGCGTCGCGCAGCGCCCAGGCGAGGGCCAGTTGCGCCAGCGTCTGTCCGCGTCCGGAGGCGACCTCGTTCAGCTTGCGCAACCGATCGATCATGTCGGGGGTGAGCAATTCGGTTTGGAACGACTTACCTTGTGTGGCACGCGATTGCGCTGGAATACCGTCGAGGTACTTCGAGGTGAGCATGCCCTGCGCGAGCGCGGTGAACCCGATGACACCGAACCCTTCCTCAGCGGCGGCATCGAGCAACCCCTCGGTCTCGATCCAGCGGTTGAGCATCGAGTAGGACGGTTGATGGATGAGAAGCGGCGTGCCGAGCTCACGCAATATCTTCGCCATCGCGGCGGAATCCTCTGCGGTATACGAAGAAATCCCTACGTATAGCGCTTTCCCTTGGCGGACAGCGGTATTCAGCGCCGCTGCGGTTTCCTCGAGCGGGGTGGTCGGGTCGAATCGGTGCGAGTAGTAGATATCGACATAGTCGAGCCCCAGCCGGGCCAGCGACTGATCGAGTGAGGCGAGCAGGTATTTGCGCGACCCACCGCCCTGTCCGTACGGACCGGGCCACATGTCCCATCCCGCTTTGGTGGATATGACGAGTTCGTCGCGATACGGTGCGAGATCCTCGCGCAATATTCGTCCGGCGTTGATCTCGGCCGACCCGTACGGAGGGCCGTAGTTGTTGGCCAGGTCGAAATGGGTGATGCCGAGGTCGAAGGCGCGCAAGGCGATCTCGCGCTGCACGAGGTAGGGGCGATCGTCGCCGAAGTTGTGCCAGAAACCGAGCGAGAGCAGTGGCAGGTCGAGACCGGACCGGCCCGAGCGGCGGTAGCGCATCGCACCGTCGTACCTGGTGGGTTCGGGAATGTATGTCATTCGGACCTCCTCGTCACTTGTACCGACTGTCCCATAGTGCGCTCCGGCCGACACGATTGCGTGCCGCGGAATCGGAATCGCGGTGAGTGCAATCGGTGCCCGGTGGTTATGCGCCTCGCTAACGTTCTGTGGTTGAACGCTGTCATGGAGGAGAGTGCGGTGACCATTGAGTCGACCATCGACGTTTCGATACATCCGCTCGACGACCCGGTGCGGGCGTCGTTGCGTGGCGAGCATCGACGGTTCGCCCGCTGGGTGGGCCGGATCGGCCGCTATGACCCCGCGGTCGCCAGGTTCGTCGGCCATCCGCCGGTACTGGGCGAACAGGACTGGGCCGACCTGGCCACACTGCTCGGGCCGGGCGGCAGCACCGCACTGCGCGGGCATGGCCACGTGCCGCCGCAGGGCTGGACGGTCGTGAACGAACTCGCCTCGGTGCAGATGGATGGCGCGGCGTTGCGTGTTGCCGACGATCCGGAATTCGACATACTCACCGCGGCCGATGTACCCGAGATCCTGGAACTGATCGCCCGCACCGAACCGGGCCCGTACGCGCCGCGAACCATAGAAATGGGTACCTACCTCGGTCTGCGGGTGGACGGCAGGCTGGTGGCGATGGCAGGCGAGCGCATGCACCCGCCCGGCTGGACCGAGATCAGCGCTGTCTGCACCGACGCCGAATTCCGTGGCCGCGGCTTCGCCTCACGTCTGATCCGAGCAGTCGGCTCGGGCATCCGGGCGCGCGGTGAGACGCCGTTCCTGCACGCTGTCGCTCAGAATGCGACGGCGATCAGTGTGTACGAAACGCTGGGATTCACACTGCGCAAGCGCTCGGTGTTGACGATCGTGCAGGCACCGCTGGCGCAATCGTCCGCGGGCGGCGCGACGGCGCCGCACTAGTCACCGAAACCGTCTCCGCCGCCTTCGATCGCAGTCGACCTCCTTCGTCGATCATGCTCCTGAGGATTGCTCGGCCCGGTCCGTAGGCGCTGCGTCAGGTTGCAGCGTGGGGATGGTGGCTACCAGCAGATCCTCTCCGCTCGATGGGCGGAGTCCGTCGGTGCGATCGGCGAAGTAGCGCTCCGCGAGTACCGTTCCCGGCACGTGTCGCGGGGCCTCGAAACCGGCTTCACCGGCCATAGTCAACATTTCCCGCGGGGTGTAGAAGCTGATGAACGGTGTTCCAGAGGCGCGCGCGCCCTTCTCCGACGCTCGGAGTCCGGTGCTGTCGGCGTCGTCGAGGAGTTGGGGCGGCAGCAGGAACGTCATCGCGAGCGTCGAACCGGGAGCGAGCCCGGCGAGCTGGCGCAGGGTGGCCGCGGTCGCCTCTTTTGTGAGGTACATGGTCACGCCGGTGGAGACGACGACCGCGGGCCTGTCAGGATCGAAGCCCGCCGCAGCAAGCTGATCCCACCAGGACTCGCTCGCCTCGAAGTCGACCGGCACCAGTCGCAGCCAGTCGGGGATGCCGTAGCCGAGTTCGATGAGGCGTTGCCGTTTCCAGGATTGGGGGCCGGGCTGGTCGACCTCGAACACCGCTATGCGGGAGGCGATCTCCGGCCTGCGCTGGGCAAAGGTATCCAGGCCCGCCCCGAGGACGACGTACTGGACGACGCCGTCGGCGGCCTGCTCGGCCACCAGCTCCTCGATGAAACGAGCGCGGGCCACAATGGCTGCCCGAAACCCGCTGGTGGCGTTCGGATCCATGTCCGGGCGGTGGTGCCAGTCATCGTCGGGGTCGGCCAGGCGCAGGCCGATCTCGTCCTCGAGCACGTGCGGCGGCGGATCGACCTGGACGTGCATCGCCCGCCACAGGGCCACTCGCACCGCCGTGCTGTCCGGCGCCTCGGTCGGCTCGTCTGCGATCGCCATGACGGTCAGTTCTCGGTCGGAGCTTGCAGGCTCCAGAGACGGCCGTCCGGGTCGCGAACGGTCATCTCCTTGGTTCCGTAATGGGTGTCCGAGAGCGGTGTCACCACCTCGACGGCAGGATCGGGACCGAGCGCACCCGCCTCGGTCATTTTCAGCACGATCTGCACTCCGAGCTCCCTGTCTTCGGGGACCTCGGCAATGAAGATGTAGGGACCGTTTCCGTTTCGGAGCTGGCCGGAATTGTGGTCGGTCGAGAACTCCAATTCGTAGCCGAGTGCCTGGAAGAACTTCGCTGCCTTGCCCCAGTTGTGGGTCTCCAGGAACACGGCCTCTATCCCATCGGTCGCCATGTCAGGTTTCCTTCCCGGTCGATTGCTGTCGTTGCCTGTGGGCGTCCTCGAGGTAGGCGCGCAACGCTTGGGCGACCAACGCCGACAGTGAAAGGCCCGTCTCGATGGAGTGGTGTTTGACCTGCTTGATCAGTCCGACCGGCAGGTACACGTTGAACTGCTTGATCTCCTCGTCGCCCACAAGTCAATGCTAGCATGCTAGCAACCTAGTGTCGAGCCGTCGCGGTAGTTATGCCATCGGCCTGGTCTGAGTGAATGTTCGGGAAGGGCAACCGGTTTCGCTGTGCGAGGTGCTGCGGGACTATCGCACGTCAGGAACGTGTGCGAGCAGGTCGAGGCACGCGTCGTGGAGGCGTGCTCGCAGAATTCGAGCGCGCTCCGCGATCTCGGATTGGCGGCGGACGTACTCGGCACGTCCGGTCGGTGTCTCGATGCGAATCGGCTCGTAGCCGTGTTGGGCCAGGTCGTACGGGCTGGCGCGCATGTCGAGCTCACGAGCGGCGAGGGCCAGTTCGAAGCAGTCCAAAGTCAGCTCGGAACTGATCAGCGGGCTCGCGTGAAAGCACCATTTGTAGAGGTCCATGTTGGCGTGCAAACAGCCGGGCTGCTCGGTCGCTACCTGGTCCGCTCGGGTCAGCGGTTCGATATTGCGACCGACCGCCTCCGGTGTGAAGAAGCGGAAGGCATCGTAGTGGGTGCACCGCAACGACATCGACTCGACGACCTCATCGGTGCCTGCCCGCCCCAACCGTAGCGGCACCTGCTGGTGGCGTACGTCCTCGGTGCGATAGACCATGGCCCACTCGTGCAGTCCGAAACACGACAACTGTGCCGGTCGGGATGTGGTGGCGCGCAACAGGTTCGCGACGAACTCGATGGTGTCCCGACGTCGCGCCAGGAAGCCGGGGTCGGCGGTGAATATGCCACCGCCGGAACCGGATTCGGCCCGCCCGTCTCCGAGAGGAGAACGAGCGGGCTCGACGATATTCGGTTTCGCATCGGTTTCGCTCGGCAGCCGGTGATATCCGCGAGCACCCTCGTATTCCGACGCCTCGGCCATGGCCACTCCGAAGCCGGGATGCCAGCGTCGCAACTGCGCGGGCTTATGTCCGTAGTAGGTGAACAGGAAGTCGATCACCGGATGCGACGAACCCGCCGAGCGCCGTTCGAGATACGGCCCGACGAGCTCGTCCAGTCGCGCCCGATGCGCAACGGCTTGCGCTCGCCACCGCGCCGCGGGCAGTACCGGCAGACTCATTCGAGCGTGACCCGCCTCATTCGATCACCCGGTGGGTGTTGTCACGGACCGTACCGACGAACTCCTCCACCAGGTCCTCGAGCGCGACGATGCCGGTGGTGTTGCCACGGTTGTCCACGACCCGGCCGAGATGGCTGTTGGTGCGGCGCAGGCGGGCGAGCGCCTCGTACAACGTGGTGCCCATGCTCACCGTCGGCAGCGGCCGAATATCTGTGCGCGGTATGGGGGTACCCGGCCCGGCCGTCTCGTCGGCGACCTTGTCGAGCACGTCCTTCACGTGCAGATATCCGACCAGCGAGCCGTCGGTGGAACGGACCGGATAGCGGGAGAATCCGGTCTCCGCGACGGCGGATTCGATGTCGCCGAGCGTGGTTCCGTTGCCGCGCAACGGCACCGACCTGAGGATGTCCAAGGGCACCATCACATCGGCGACCACCCGATCGGAGGTGCCGAGCGCCTGCGTCAGTCGCCGGTGCTCCTCCTCGTCGAGCAAGCCCTCCGACCGGGACTCGCCGATCATCTCGGCGAGCTCGACGCTGGAGACGGTGGCGTTGAGCTCGTCCTTCGGCTCGATCCGCAGCAGCCGAAGCGACAGATTCGCGGCCAGGTTGTAGATCGCGATGAGGGGGCGAGCCAGCCGCAGCCAGGCCAGGTGGATCGGAACCAGCAGCAGCGCACTGCGTTCCGGCCCCGCCAAGGCGATATTTTTCGGGATCATCTCGCCGAACAGGATGTGCAGGATCACCACGATCGTCAGCGCAACGGCGAAGGCGATCGGGTGCAACAGCTGATCCGGCATGCCGACCAGCTCGAACGGGCCCTCCAGCAGATGCGCCACCGCCGGCTCGCCGACCCGGCCGAGCAGAATCGAGCAGATGGTGATCCCGAGCTGCGCGGCGGCCAGCATCATCGACAGGTTCTCACCAGCCCGGATCACTGTGTCGGCGTTGCGTTTGCCCTGAGCGGCAAGCGCTTCCAGTCGATCCCTGCGTGCCGAGATCAGTGCGAATTCGGCGGCGACGAAGAAGGCGTTGCTGGCGAGCAGCACCACGGTGAGCAGAACTCCGAACAGGTCACCCACGGCTGTGCTCCTGGTCCGCGTGGTGCATGCGCGAGTGCAATTCGTCGGCGGAGACCGGGATCAGGCGTACGCGGTCGATGCGCCGCCCGTCCATCCGTTCGACCTTGGCGATCCAGCCGCCCTCGTCGGACGAACCATTCGGCCCCCGGTTGTGCGAACCGGGATTCGGCAGCACCACCTCGTCCCCGGTCACCGGAATGCGGCCGAGGCGGGTCAGTACCAGGCCGCCGAGCGTCTCGTATTCGCCTTCCGGCGCGTCGTAGCCGGTGGCGCGCGACACCTCGTCGATGCGCAGCAGGCCCGAGCAGTCCCAGCCGTCGGAGACCCTGCGGACGTCGCGCTCCTCTTCGTCGTGCTCGTCGCGCACGTCTCCGAGGATCTCCTCGATGATGTCCTCCATGGTGACGATGCCCGCGGTGCCGCCGTATTCGTCGACGACCAGCGCAACCTGCATGCCATCGGCGCGCACCCGTTCGAGTACCTCGTCGCCGTCGAGGCTGGCGGGCACGATCGGGACCTGGTGTGCGAGCAGGTGCAGTGGGATGGTGTTTCGGACGTTCGCCGGGTGGGTGAACGCCTGTTTGACGTGCACCACGCCGAGGGTGTTGTCCAGGTCGCCGTCGATCACGGGGAATCGGGAGTACCCGGTGCGACTCGCGGCCGCGATGAGATCGGCGATGGTATCGGATTTGTCCAGCGATTCGATCTTGACCCGCGGGGTCATCAGTTCCTCTGCACTGCGCTCGCCGAATTGCAGCGAGCGGTCGATCACTATCGCGGTGCGCTGATCGAGTGCGCCGCGCAGCGCCGACGTGCGCACCAGCGAGCCGAGTTCCTGCGGCGAACGCGCCGAGCGCAGTTCCTCCGCCGGTTCGACACCGAAGCGGCGGACCACCCAATTCGCGGTGCCGTTGAGGAAGTGGATCATCCACTTGAAGACCACCGAGAAGGCGATCATCGGGCCCGCGGTCAGGCGCGCGGTGCCCAGCGGCATCGCGATCGCGATGTTCTTGGGCACCAGCTCGCCGTAGATCATCGAGAGCGAGGTGGCCAGCACCAGCGCGAGCACCAGCGAAATGCCGTGCGCGGTGCTCTGGCTCACACCGAGCGCGGTGAACGGCGGGGAAAGCAGCCTGGCCAGTACCGGTTCGGCGATGTAGCCGGTGATCAGCGTGGTGATCGTGATGCCGAGTTGGGCGCCCGAGAGCTGGAACGACAGCGTGTGGTGCGCCTGGCGGACCATCCGCGATCGCGCGTCACCGGTGCGCGCGTGCGCCTCCACGGTGCTGCGTTCGAGTGCGGTGAGGGAGAATTCGGCGGCGACGAAGAGCGCGGTCCCTGCGGTGAGTGCGATGAATCCGAGCAGGCTGAGCACGGTGAGTGCGACGGACATCGTCAGCACCACCCGCAGGACGCGGGACGGTCGACCGCGGGGAATCGAGCTGAATCAGAGTGGACTGCTGCGAGAAGGAGGGCGCCGGGTTTGTCACCCGGCTCGGTAGAGGAGCCCTCCTGTGCGGCGCCCTCGGACGCGGGTGACAACTTGTTCCTTTCGGCAAATGGCAGCTGTGGTACCGGAGACCGGCAACTCTCATGCTACCGGCCCACGCGACTTGTCGCGTGGGCCGGTGCGGGTGCGGCGCGTGTCTACCAGCCGCTGGGCAGCGGGCGGCCCTCTGCGAAACCGGCGGCCGACTGCACGCCCAGCACCGCCTTGTCGTGCAGCTCGACCAGGTTGCGCGCGCCCGCGTAGGTGCACGCGCTACGCACGCCCGAGCAGATGTGGTCGATCAGGTCCTCGACGCCGGGGCGTTCGGGGTCCAAGCGCATCCGCGAGCTGGAGATACCCTCCTCGAACAATGCCTTGCGGGCGCGGTCGAAGCCGCTGTCGGAGGCGGTCCGCGCGGCGACGGCACGCTTGGAGGCCATGCCGAAGCTCTCCTTGTAGGTATTGCCGTCGCGGTCGACACGCAGGTCGCCCGGCGACTCGTAGGTGCCCGCGAACCAGGAGCCGATCATCACGTTCGACGCGCCCGCGGCCAGCGCGAGTGCGACATCGCGCGGGTGCCGAACGCCACCGTCCGCCCAGATGTGCACGCCGAGTTCTTTTGCTGCGGAAGCGCATTCGGCGACGGCGGAGAACTGCGGTCGGCCGACGCCGGTCATCATGCGGGTGGTGCACATGGCGCCGGGGCCGACGCCGACCTTGATGATGGTCGCACCGGCGGCAGCAAGGTCACGCGTGCCCTGCGCGGAGACCACGTTACCCGCGGCAAGTGGCACGCCGAGCCCGAGATCGCGGATAGCGCTGAGGGTTTCGAGCATCTTGGCCTGGTGGCCGTGCGCGGTGTCGATGACAAGCAGGTCGGCGCCGGCGTCGACAAGGGCCTTGGCTCGTGCGGCCACGTCGCCGTTGATGCCGACCGCGGCCGCGATCCGAAGCTGGTTGGCGGCATCGACATTGGGCTGATAGATGCCCGCACGGACCGAGCCGGTGCGAGTCATGACACCCGTGAGTGAGCCGTCCTCTGCGACGAGCACGGCCAGCTGCGAGTGCTTGGCCTCCAACAGCTCGAAGATGTCGCGGGGTGAGGTGCTGGCCGGCGCCTGCACGAAATCGAGCATCGCGACGTCGCGTAGCCGAGCGAACCGGTCGACATCGGCGCACGACGCCTCGGTCACGACACCGATCGGCGCGCCGCCCTCCACGATCACCACAGCGCCATGGGCGCGCTTGTGCATCAGGGCGACGGCCTCGGACACCGAACGCTCCGGGCCGAGGGTGACCGGGGTGTCGACGGTGAGCGATCGGCTCTTGACGAAGGCGATGGTGTCGGCGGCCGCGCTGATCGGCAGATCCTGCGGCAGCACCACGATGCCGCCGCGACGGGCGACCGTCTCGGCCATCCTGCGTCCGGCGACGGCGGTCATGTTCGCCACCACGATGGGGATAGTGGTGCCGGACCCGTCGACTGTCGACAGATCGACGTCGAACCTCGACGCGATATCCGTCCGATTCGGGACGAGGAAGAGATCGTCGTAGGTCAGGTCATACGGCGGCTGATGGCCAGGGAGAAACTGCACTTGAGCGATGATAACCGGCTCCGATGGGTCGTGTGCAATTCCCCACCATTCGATGCGTGGCGTAGGGAGATGAGCATCACAGACCGGCGGACACTCGCCATCCCGGTCGTACTGCGAACCTCAAGCCTCGGCTTGGGCGCGTGATAGCCGGATCGTGGTCGCGCACATGAGGATCACCGTGCCGCCGATCACCACCAGACCGAGAGCGTCGGTGCGCATCCGCTCGTGGAGGACGGTGATGCCGACGAAAGCGGCGGCCAAGGGTTCGGAGATGGTGATGGCGGGCAATGAGGCCACGAGTGGTCCGGATTGGAAGGCCAGCTGCTGTAGGTACAGGCCGACCAAACCGGATGTGACCAGCGCCCAGGTCTGCCAGCTGCCGAACACGTCGCCGAGGCCGTGCTCGAACAAGGTTGTGACGTACGAGGTGAGCGCGGCGGCCAGACCGAACAGCGCGCCGCCCGCGGTGCCGAACAGCATCGCGCGGTGGGAGGGATCGGCGCTGAGGGCGCCGATGGCGACTGCGGCGATGATCAAGCCGAGCAGAATAGCCAGCGGCACGATCCAGTGCCGCAATGGTGCGTTGGCATTGCCCTGAGTCGGATCTCCGACGATCAGGAAGCAAGCCAGGGCCGCCACGAGCAGGATGGCCGTCGCCCAGGTCGGTCCGGTGACTCGGCGGCCATTGAGGCGCGCCGAGAGCGGCAGCGCGAAGACCAGCATGCTCACCAGGATCGGTTGGACGAGCAGCACCGCACCCAACGAGAGCGCGGCCACCTGCATGGCATATCCGCCGGCGTCACCTACGATTCCGGCCCACCAGCGTGGATTGCGCAGCAGCGCTCGGATCAGCGAGGTGCCCTCGGGCACCGCCGAAGCCGCATGCTGCTGCGCGACCGCCGCGACTGCGAACAGCAGCGCCGCGAGCAACGCGCAGACGATGGCACCCAGCGGATGGCCGGACATCTGTCAGTTTGCCGAGCGGTTGCGGTTAGCAGGCACGCCCTGCGGCCGGTCGGCGCGTCGGCGCGCACGCCCCGGCGTGTCACCTGTGCGAATGGGCGCTGCTTTCGCCGAGCCTCCTGTGCGTCCCGCGGAACCCGCCGCGTGCGTGGCACCGGCCGAACCGGCGGTGCGGTTCGACGTGGCGTCGACACCGGAGCGGGAGGTCTTCGTCGTACCTGCCGTGTGGCCCGGTGCTCCCGGCACGCCGTTCGCCGAACGGCCGGAAGCCTTCTTCGACCCCGCACTTCGATTGCCGGAGCTCGCGTCGCGTCCGCCGGAGCTCGCGTCGCGACTGCCAGAGCCAGTGCCACGTCCGCTGGAACCAGTGCCACGTCCGCTGGCGCCACGTCCACCCGCCGCGGCACCACCGGACCCGCGGCCCGAGGACCCGGAGCGGCCACGGGCCGGACCCGTCTTCGGTTCATCAACATCGACCACCGCCGCCACGATCGGAATGCCCGACGGCTGCCCGGCACCGGTGATCGCGATCAACTGCGGATCTCCCGGGCCGACCTCGACCGCGTCGATGTCGACACCGGCCTTGCGCGTCATCTTCTCCACATCATCGCGCTCGTCCTCGGTGACCAGCGTGACGACAATGCCGTCCTCACCGGCACGGGCCGTGCGGCCTGCGCGATGCAGGTAGGCCTTCGACTCGGCAGGTGGATCCACGTGCACGACGAGGGAAATCCCGTCGACGTGGATACCGCGCGCGGCGACGTCGGTGGTCACCAGGACCGGGGTCGAGCCGTCGGCGAACGCGGCAAGAGTCCTGGTCCTGTTGTTCTGCGCTTTACCACCGTGCAGGGCGCCCGCGGCGATACCGGAGGCGCGCAACTGCTTGGCAAGCCGGTCCGCGCCGTGCTTGGTGCGGACGAACATCATGGTCAGCCCGTCGCGCGCGGCGATCTCGGCGATGACGGTGCGCTTGTCGAGCTTGCGCAGGTGCAGCAGGTGGTGCGACATGGTCGCGACCGAGGCCGACGCGGGCGCGGTCGAGTGCGTCACGGGCGAATTCAGGTACCGCTTGACGAGCTTGTCGACCTCGCTGTCCAGTGTGGCCGAGAACAGTAGTCGCTGACCATCTTTCGGCGTCCGGTCCAGCAGCTTGGTGACCTGGGGAAGGAAGCCCATGTCGGCCATGTGGTCGGCCTCGTCCAGTGCGGTGATGCGGACTTCCGAGAGATCCGCGGAGCGCTGGTTGACCAGGTCCTCCAGCCGTCCAGGTGTCGCGATCAGCAGGTCGACGCCGCGCGCGAGCCGGTCGGCTTGGCGCTTGATCGGCGCACCACCGACCACCGACGCGACCCGCAGTCCGAGCGAAAGCGCCGGATTGTCCAGTGCGCGTTCGATTTGCGCGGCCAGCTCCCTGGTCGGCACCAGCACGAGCCCGCGCGGTTTACCCGGCTTGGCCGGTGCACCGGCGAGCCGGGCGAGCATGGGCAGGCCGAAGGCGAGTGTCTTGCCGGAACCCGTCGGGCCGCGCCCGAGCACATCTTTGCCCGCCATGGCGTCTGGCACCGTCGCGGCCTGGATCGGGAACGGTGCCTCGATGCCGTCGTTGCGCAGTGCCTGCACGAGCGGGACCGGCAGGCCCAGATCGGCGAAGGTCACGTCGGGCGCCGCGGTGGCAGGAGTCGAGGAGGTCAAAGGTATGTGTGCCTTTCGTGTCTCGGCACGGCGGGAAAGCCGGGCACTCGTGGTGCGGCCGAGATGGTCGGCCCGGCCTTCGGGGAAGAGCGTGGGCCGGGTGGTCAGTGCGGACCGGGCGTTTCAGTTGCGGAAAAGGCGATCCAGTTCGACCAGCCAGGGTACCGCGACGGCCATCGTCGGAACGACAAGGATCGCCATCGAGCCGAGATATGCGGCAGAGGCGACCCGGATGTCGCCGATGCGCCCGCCCAGCCGTTGGATACGGATCAGCGTGGTCGGCCCGCCCGCGGCGAGCGCGCCCTGCGGTGCGGTGGATTTCGAACAGGCGACCAGCGCCCGCGCCAGGGGTGTCGGGCCGGTGACCTTCACAGCGGAGTCGTCGGCGAGCAGCTCGATCAGCAGCTTCACCGATCCGAGCGCGGCCCGGCTGCGGACCACCACGGGAAATGCTTCGTGAACGGCGGTGAAAGCCTCGAGCACCAGATCATGGCGTGCACGCAAGTGTGAGCGCTCGTGGCTGACGATGGCGGTGACCTCGGCGTCTTCGAGGTTGGTCAGCGTGCCCTCGCTGAGCACGACCCGCTGGCGCAGGCCGGGCAGGCAGTAGGCAATCGGTTCGGTCGAGGCGAGCACCCGGATGTCAGCCGCGCGGCGGTGTGGTCCGCTCTGATCGAGCAGATCGACCAGCATGCGGTGTCGCGCGCGCCGCCTGCGGGTGTGCACGCCGACCCGGATCACCGCGTAGATCAGCCGGGCGCCGACCATCAGGGTGAGCGCGAAGACGAAGACATAGGCCAGCCACAGCGGCAGCCCGAGTGCGTCGATTTCTTTGGCCGGTGAGGTGGTCGGCCGGCCGTCGGGGCCAGGGACGAGCAGTTCGGCGGCGATGGCGAGGCCGGAGCCGAATGCGCTGAGCACGGCTGCGAGCGCGATGGCCTGCCACAGCACGAGTGCGGCACGAGGTGACCGGTAGGTCCAGGTCGCCCGGCTCAGCAGCGCTGGGGCAGGCCCCGCGAGAAGCAAAGCGAGTCCGGCGAATACCGGCGCGGTTGCGTTCATCGACTCAGCTCACTGCGTTGTGGGGGCCACGGCACTCACGGCATTGTGGGGCCAGGTCCAAGATTACTGCGGTGGCGCAGTGCCCTCGGATGCTTCGAGCTTAGCGAGTGCCTCGCGCAAAGCATCAGCCTCATCCCTGCCGACGTGTTCCACGAAATGCACCAGTGCCGCTGCGCGACTGCCCGCTTCGTCGGCCTGCTGCAATGCGTCGAACATCAAACTGGCGACCAACTCGTCGCGAGTGTGCACCGGCGCATAGCGATGTGCCCGGTCGTCGCGCTGCTGAACCACGAGGTTCTTCTTCGCTAACCGCTGCAACACGGTCATCACCGTGGTGTAGGCGAGCTCACGTCGCGCAGCCAATGCCTCGTGCACCTGCCGGACCGTTTGCGGTTCGTCACTCGACCACAACTGGTCCATGACCGCTTTCTCGAGTTCACCAAGTCCTGCCATACCCTCGAGTTTACGGACCCAACGACACAATTGCGTACTACACCCTGTCGTAACTGTCTGATAGCTGTGTGTTATTTATCACGGACTGCGCCCGACTGCGTGGGATTCTCGTAGGCCGCGAGCACGTGCCTGGTGCCGATGGGCACGATCATCGGTCGGCCGGACACCGGGTCTTCCAGCACCGAGGCCGCGAGATCGAACACCTCGCGCAACAATGCGGCATCGATGATATCGCCGGGTTTGCCCTTGGCGACGATGTTGCCCGCGCGCATCACGATCAGTTCGTCGCTATAGCGGATGGCGAGGTTCAGGTCGTGCAACACCATCACCACGGTCCGGCCGAGATCGTCGTGCAGCCGGTCGACGAGGTCGAGCACCTCGACCGAGTGTGCCAGGTCGAGGTAGGTGGTCGGCTCGTCGAGCAGCAGGATGTCGGTGCCTTGGGCCAGCGCCATGGAGATCCAGGCGCGCTGGCGCTGCCCGCCGGAGAGCTCGTCGAGCGGGCGGTCGGCGAGGTCGGCGATGCCGGTCTGTTCGAGCGCGGTCATGACCTCGGCTTCGTCGGTGGCCGACCACTGCCTGATCCAGGATTGGTGCGGATGACGGCCGCGGGCAACGAGATCGGCGACCGTCAGGCCCTCCGGTGCGACAGGGGACTGTGGAAGCATGCCGACGACACGGGCGACGTCTTTGGTCTTCAACGACGAGATCGCCTTGCCGTCCAACAGGACTCGACCCTGTTGCGGCCGCAGCAGTCGGCCCAGTGAGCGCAGTAGGGTCGATTTGCCGCAGCCGTTGGGGCCGATGACGGTGGTGATCACACCGGGGGCGATATCGATGCTGAGCCCGTCGATGATGACGCGATCGCCGTAGCCGAGGGTGATGTCCTCGGCGGAAAGCCGGTGCGCGTCGGAGCTTTCGGCGGATGCGGTGGTCATGACAGGGTCGCCTTCCGATTCATGCGCACGAGCAGATAGAGCAGAAAAGGACCGCCGAACGCCGCGGTCACCACGCCGACCGGCAAATCCACTGGGAACAATGTCCGCGATGCTACGTCCGCGCCGACCACCAGGATGGCGCCGACGAGTGCCGATCCGACGAGCGGTTCGCCAGGTGTTCGCAGCAGTCTGCGGGCGATCTGCGGTCCGGCCAGTCCGACGAAGGCGACCGGGCCCACCGCCGCCGTGGCGACCGAGGCGGCCACGACCGCCGCACCCATCAGCACTGCCTGTTGGGTTTGGATGCGCACACCGAGCACGCGGGTGGTCTCGGTGCCGAGGCGCAGTGTGGCGAGGGTGCGGGCCGAGCCGAGAGCAACCACCATGACGAAGGCCAGCGCGAGCACCGCGGGGATCAGTCGAGTCTTGTCGGCGCTGTTGAGTGACCCGTTGAGCCAGAGCTGGGCTCGGGCGGCATCCTGCAGGCTGGCGCGGGCGAGCAGAAAGCTGATGCCTGACACCAGGAATGCGTTCACGCCGATGCCGACCAGCACCAAGCGCAGGCCGGTGACGCCATGGTCGCCGGTCGGGCTGCGGCCCCACGCGAGCAGGTAGATCGTGACGGCGGTGAGCAGCCCGCCCGTCAATGCGGCCAGTGGCGCGCCGACCGAGGCGGCGAAGCCTGTTGCGGCGCCGCCGGTTCCGACGATGACCGCCACGGCGCCGAGGCTCGCACCCGCGGTGATGCCGAGAATATCCGGTGCGGCGAGCGGATTGTGCAGGATCGACTGGGTGATCGCGCCGGCGAGGCCGAGCGCGGCGCCGACCACAAGGGCGGTGAGCGCGCGGGGCAGGCGGGAATCCAGCACGATGAAGCGCTGGGAGCGGGTGCCGCCGCCGGTGAGTACATCCAGGACCCGGCCGAGCGGAAGGTGCGCCGCGCCGGTGGTGATGTCGAGGCAGAACAAAGCGAAAAGTACTGCGGCGAGCAATATTACGATGAGCAGCATCGTCGGTCGGAGTACCAGCGATAGTGGCCCGAGGCGCAATGCCGGTCGGACCCGGGTGAGCCCGGACCTGTCGGCCGTCGAAAGCGTCACAGGTTCACCAGCTTTCGCCGCCGCACGAGCAGTATGAAGAAAGGCGCACCGATCGCGGCCAGGGTGACACCGACCTGGAGTTCGCCGGGCCTTGCCACGACACGTCCGACGATATCGGCAATCAGCAGCAGAAGCGCGCCGAACAATCCGGAGTACGGGATCAACCAGCGATAGTCGGGACCGGTGAAAACCCGTGCCAGGTGCGGCACCACCAGTCCGAGGAAGGCGATGGGGCCGACCGCGGCAGTCGCGGCTCCGCACAACATGACGATCGCGGCCAGTCCGAGCGCGCGACTTCGTCCGATATGGACCCCGAGTCCGCGGGCGACCTCGTCACCGAGACTGAGCAGGTTCAATCCTGGCGAGGCCGCAACCGCGAGTACGACGCCGATCGTCAGAAAAGGCAAGACCTGCCAGAACACATCGGCGTCGCGCCCGTTCACGGTGCCGACGACCCAGAACCGGTAGGTGTCCAGCGCCGCGGAGTCCAGCAGCACAACGGCATTCGTCATTGCCTGGAGGAAGGCGGTCACCGCGGCGCCGGCAAGTACCAGGCTCAGCGGGCTGGCCTTCCCGCCACCGAGGGAGGACACCGTGAAGACCACGATCCCGGCGATCGATGCCCCGGCGAAAGCGAACCAGATGTACTGCTCCGGTGCGGTGAAGGTGAACAGGTAGATGCTCAGCGCCGCGAGAAATGCGGCACCGGCATTGAGGCCGAGCAGGCCCGCGTCGGCGAGTGGGTTGCGGGTGTAGCCCTGGATCAGCGCGCCCGTGATGCCGAGCGCCAGCCCGCAGACGAGCGCAAGGGCGGTGCGGGGCAACCGAAGTCCGCGCACGATCTCCTCGGCGGTCGATCCGGCTTGGCATCGGAAGGGGCCGCCAGGACAGGTGAGCGCGTCGTGCAGCGCGGTATAGACGGTGCCGGGGGAGAGGGAACGGGAGCCGATCGCGATGCTGGCGAGCACGGCCAGCAGTAGCAATGTGGTGAGTAGGAGCAGCCCCAGCCGTCGGCGTCGTGCGGTGCTCTTCGGTCGCGCCTGCCGCGCGCTGTTCGATCGTCGCGCCTTTTGCGCGGCAGTGCCTGATGCCGTCACGGCGACGAAGCTACTCCTGACTCGATGTTCTTCACGGGTTGCGAAGTCTGGTAAGCCTAACCTATCTTTCGCTGAGAACTCATGACGGAGCCGACCCCGAGGAGGTTCGATGCCCGAGCCAGTGATGACCTACCCGGCCCGCCACGTCAACGTGGCGTTCGGACGCGCGTGTAATCGGCTTCGCGCCCTACAACCGGAACATCCACGTGTCTACGCGGTAGCCGCGATGGCCGATCAGGGCAGACGTCGATGGTGGCGGCTGTCCGATGGGTTGCGCGAGGGGCGAATCGAACTCATGTATCGACGCCACGCGGCCGAGATGATCAGTGCGGACACGGCCGCCGAAGTGGTGGCGACCGCGCTGATCCACGCGGTGATCGGTCGAGTAGTCGCCTTGCTGGTTGCCGAGGGTATGGCATGGGATCCGGGCTTGGAGAACCTCTGGATACATGCGGACAACGACGGCGGAATCGACTGGGCGGGCTTGGTGGACACCACCATTCGGGTCCTGGAGGGCGACCGGTTGGAGGGTGAGCCCGGCGTGGCGACGCTGCCGTGCGAGCGGGCGATGTACGTCTGGCTCGCACACCGCTGCGAGCCCTCGCTCACGATGATCCACTACAGCCTCGCCCGCTGCTCTGGCCTGAGCGCCCGCCGCTTCTGGTTGCTGGTCGGCGAATCCATCGTCGGTGCGGCAACCTACGTTCCCGAGCTCGCCCGCACCGACGCGCTGCTCGGCGCGCGGCGTGGGCAGGGACTGCTCATCGCGTTGGAAGAGCGCGGTCTGCCGGTGCGCCGGACAGCAGGGTGCTCGGTCCGATAGGTCACGGCAGCTCTGCCCGCCGCCCTCGACGAACTCTGCGGCCACCCGCATCGTCGATCCGTCGAGCCCGGGAATCCGATCGGATTGTGCTGACGTTCGGTCAGCTCGAGCTCCATCCCGACCAGCGCGTGATATCGACGGCAATCACTGGTCCGGGCGGCGGCTGTTTCGTGTAGTCGCAATAGCGTGCGGTCAACTCGCGCTTGGCCATTCGATCTTCCTCGGAGCCGGCGATACGGGCTTTGCCATCGGCGCGCGCCCACCAGAGCCGCGTCCAGTCGTCGCTGTAGTGGTCGGCGAGCACGGTGACCGCAGGGTTGGCGGCGATGTTGGCCAGCCGTCGCAGCGCCATGGTTGTTTTGGGCTTCGCATCGACGCTGGTATAGAGGGTATCGCCGACCAGAATGAAGACGATCGGGACGATGTGCGGCTGACCGGACGCCGAGGCGGTCGCCAGCCGTGCGACGGGGCTGGCCGCGAACCGCTTCCGCGCCTCGTCCGGACTCAGTCGCATACCAGCCTCCTCATGTCGCCGCCATGTCTGGGTAATTATGTCCGCAAGCGGTGTAGGTCGCTGCCCCGCCTCGTTGACAGATGATAAGCGCATACATATCGTAAGCATGCGCAGATTATTTCTGCGCGCTCCAACAGGAGATTCCGGCCCGAGCGCAGAAGGAGGATGGGGCAACGGGTCCGCACCGCGGATGTCGGGCCCCGACTATGTATGGAACTGACACGATCTGCGTGGAGAGACCTACTCGACTCCCGTCGGCTGCCATGGCAGACCTGGCGTCGGCACCGCGCGCCCGGTTCGCCACTGGCCGACCTGGTAGTCAACAGCGCGTGGAAACCCGGACCTGCGGCACAGGCCAACGGCCCGTTCATGATCAGCATGACCCAGTACACGACCAGCCAGGTGACCGACATCCCGGCCATCTGGCGTGCGTCGGAGCGTCTGGGCGATCAGTTGGCACAGATTGACGGCGCGGTCGGCGTGCTGACATACATTCGCCCGGCCCGCCGCCAGGTGGGGTCACTGTCGATCTGGGCGGACGACAGGGGATTGGCCAAATTCATGGGCTTGCCCTACCACGTCGAGATCATGAAGAAGTACCGGCCACGCGGCCTGCCGATCCGGTCGGCCAAATGGTGGTCCGACGAATTCGGCATCGGCGCGGCAATGATGGAGAGCATGCGGATGCTGGACAGTAGTGAAGAGCGCCGCGTGGTGCGACCCAAGGCGGTGTTGGACTGACCGGTGCTAACCGAGTTGCCTCGGGCGTGTGTGCGATCTTGCAGGCTGGTCAGTAGCGCCGGTGCCGTGCGGACCACCGCCGCGACCACGGCGGTGGAGAGCCCGTCGAGTTCACAACTCGCGCCCTGTCTGCCGACGCCCGCGTCCTGAACACGCCATTGATTGGTGTGCCTCCCTCGCTAATGGTGTCGATCTTGCAGAATCGGTGAATGCCCAAGCCTTGCCTTCTGCTCCAGCTGCGGCCCGAGCGCTCCGCCGCGGATGACGAGTACCACGCCATCCTGCGGGCCGCGCAGCTCGACGCCGCCGACATGGTGCGAGTGCAGATGGACAGCGGCCTTCCTGAGGTCGAGCTCGATCATTTTTCGGCGGTCATCGTAGGTGGTGGGCCGAGTAATGTCGGCAGTCCCGAGGAGGAGAAGTACGACTATCAGCGGCGTTTCGAACCCGGATTGAAGACACTGCTCTCCGAGGTCGTCAGTCGCGACTTCCCGTATCTGGGCGCCTGCTACGGGTTGAGCATCCTGGCGGATGTGTTGGGCGGCAAGGTGAGCGACGAACGATATGGCGAGGTTGTCGGCGCCCAGACCATCGAATTGGCCGACTGCGCACCCGAAGATCCCCTCCTCCGAGGAATTCCTCAGTCTTTCCGGGCATTCGTCGGGCACAAGGAGGCATGCCAGGAAGTTCCGCCGAACGCGGTGCTGCTGGCCGGGTCGGTCGACTGCCCTGTGCAGATGATTCGAGTCGGGCACCATGTTTACGCGACCCAGTTCCACCCCGAACTCGACGGCAACGGACTCGCACTGCGTATCGAAATCTATCGGCACGCAGGTTATTTCGACCCGGAAGAGGCGGAATACCTTGCCGCATCAGGTCACCGAGAAGACGTCACCGTACCTGTCGAGATATTGCGTCGATTCGTCGCCAGGTACCGAATCGATCGTGGCGCTGCCGTCGCACCTCGAGCGTCCGACCGCTCGGTGCGACAGAGATGAGATGTTCGGAAGTTCGCGCGCCTGCGCTGCCGGCGGACGTCGGCGAGCGTTGATCGACAGCTGAACGGGCATCGCTTCAGGGGTGCGCCAGATGTGGCGAGTGTCGGCCACAAACGTCGCGGAGTTGTCGGGTTCCTAGTCAAACTGAAATCAGTTCAGTATATTGGCTCGAACCGACCGAGGAGACGTCGCCATGACGCAGACCACAAGCCCTTCCGAGACGCCCGATCGAGACCTGGGCGGATGTCCGGTGATGCACAGCGACTTCGCTCGAATAGATCAAGGCATTACTGATCAGGCGGGTAGGTAGATGGTGATCGACTTGGAGTATTCGGCCGAGATCGCGGCATTGGTCGAACAGACCCGGGTGTTCACCCGCGAGGTCGTCCTTCCGATCGAGGACCGGCATGGTGGCGATATCACCGCCGCCGGTGGCGATATCGTGCGCAAGGATCTACAGGCCGCCGCCCGGAACGCGGGCATATTTGCCCCGCATGCGCCGGTCGAGTACGGCGGGCTGGGATTGTCGATGTCGGATAGGGCGCCGGTCTTCGAGGAGGCCGGGTATTCACTCTTCGGTCCGATGGCGTTGAACATCGCGGCGCCGGATGAAGGAAACGTCCACCTGCTCGCGCATGTCGCGAGCCCGGAGCAGAAGTCGCGGTACCTTGCGCCGTTGGCGACCGGTGAGGTCAGGTCGGCGTTCGCGATGACCGAGCCCGCTCCGGGCGCGGGCTCGGATCCGTCGGCGCTGACGACCCGAGCCGAGCGGACACCGGCGGGGTGGCGCATCAACGGACGCAAGTGGTTCATCACCGGAGCCGACGGCGCCGGGTTCTTCATCATCATGGCGCGCACGTCGGGTACGCCGGGACAGCGCGGCGGCGCAACGATGTTCCTGGCTCCGGCCGGCACACCAGGACTGCGGGTCGGGCGGCACATCCCGACAGCGGACCGCTCGATGCTCGGTGGTCACTGTGAGGTCACCTTCGAGGATCTGGTTGTGTCCGATTCCGCGGTGCTCGGTGCGGTCGATCGAGGCTTCGAGTATGCGCAAGTTCGGCTCGGACCGGCCCGGATGACGCACGTCATGCGCTGGCTCGGCGCGGCGCGGCGCGGTCACGATCTGGCCGTGCGCCATGTCGCGCGACGCGAGGCATTCGGCGCCAAGCTCGGTGATCTCGGCATGATTCAGCAAATGGTCGCCGACAACGAGATAGATATCGCCGCTACCCGATCGCTACTCGTCCGGGCATGCTGGGAACTCGATCGCGGTGATATTGCGTCCAATTCCACATCGATTGCGAAAACCTTTGCCGCAGAGGCGATATTCCGAATCGTCGACCGCTCGGCGCAGATGTGCGGTGGCCTCGGCGTGGCCGAGGATCTGCCGCTGGCGCGGCTGGCTCGTGAGGTGCGACCGTTTCGGGTGTACGACGGTCCCTCCGAGGTCCATCGCTGGGCTATCGCCAAACGCAGCGTCGGTGCCGCCAAACGCGCGATTCGTGAGGAGTCCGCATGACGCTGCCGGACATGGATTCCGACGCGCTACACCGGTTCCTGATGGCCAGCGGGGTCGAGGTGCATGGTGAGCTGGTGGTCGAACCGATCAGCGGCGGCCGTTCGAATCTGACCTACAAGGTTTGTGACGACGAGTCGACCTGGGTGGTCCGTCGCCCGCCGGTCAGTGGGTTGACACCATCGGCACACGATATGGCCCGCGAGTACACCGTTGCGCAAGCGTTGCAGGGCACTCGGGTGCCGATCGCCGCGACCGTGGCGTTCGATGCGGCGGGCACCGCACTCGGCGTACCCATGACCGTCGTGGAATTCGTTGCGGGCCAAGTGGTGCGGGATCGGCACGATCTCGCCGTTTTGACCGACACACAGGTGGAAATGAGTACCTCGGCGTTGATAGCGGCGCTGGTCGAACTCCACGCTGTCGATTACCGTGCCGTCGGGCTCGAATCATTCGGTCGGCCCGAAGGTTTCCTCACCCGTCAAGTGACGTTGTGGGCAAGCCAATGGGAAAGGGTGCGAACGCGCGAACTCAGCGACGCGACGACGCTGTCTCGAGCCCTCGTGGAACGTGTCCCGAAGGCGTCGGGTGCCGCAATTGTGCACGGGGACTTCAGGATCGACAACACCATTCTCGATCTGGACGGACCGGAGATCGTCCGTGCAGTGGTGGACTGGGAGCTCTCGACGATCGGCGATCCGCTCACCGACGTCGCGCTCATGTGCGTCTATCGGTCCCCGGCATTCGATCACATCCTCGGAGCCGAAGCAGCGTGGACGAGCCCGCGGTTTCCTGGTGCGGATGCGCTGGCGCAGCGGTATGTCGATGCATCCGGCACAGACTTGGGCGAGTGGAACTTCTATCTCGCCCTCGCCAACTTCAAGCTCGCGGTCATCGGTGAGGGAATCACCCACCGAGCTCGGCAAGGTGCCGACGCAGGCAACGGTGCGGCCGCCGCGGCCGAGGCGACACCGGAGTTCATGGCCGCCGGCCTGCGGGCATTACGTCAGGGGTGAACCGGGACGATCAGGGCGTGTAGATCAGCCCGAACTCTGAAACTGAAGTGAATTTAAGTGTGGATTTGCTTGTGATTTGGATCATGACGCATGTACCGTATTACCTGAATCGAGTTCAACTCAGTTTGGTTCGGCGAGAGCGTGCCGACGACAGAAACTGTGCCTTCGAGAGGAGCTTCGCGTGATCGATCGCGAATTCACTGGATTCTTTATCGGAGGATCTTGGCGAAAGACGTCCTCCGATGGCCGATTCGAGGTGATTTCGCCGGCGAACGGCAAGTCGATCGGTTCGGTGCCCGCGGCTACCGAAGCGGATATCGACGCAGCCGTTGCCGCCGCCCGAGAGGCTTTCGACGGGTCCGATTGGCCGAAACTCACGCTAGTGCAGCGCGGTGCGCATCTGGTCCGCCTGGCAACGGCGATCGCTACATACGAGGCGGAATTCGCCGAGCTCATCACCGACGAACTGGGTTGCAGTCATCTGCTCTCCAAGGTGTACCAGGCCGTCGCGCCGGTGATGAGCCTAAATTACGTCGCCGAAGTGGCGAAGTCGCTGCAGACCAGTGAGCTCCGCGTCAGCGACCTGACCCCGTTCGCGAGATCGGGGGATGCGGTCGGCGTCATTCCGATGGCAGGCAAGAGCCTGATCGTCAAGGAGCCGGTGGGCGTTGTCGCGGTATTTCCTGCCTATAACTTCGCTCTTCCCGCCGTGGCACAAAAGATCGGGCCAGCCTTGGTCGCCGGATGCACGGTCGTTGTGAAGGCGACGGAGCCGAACCCGCTGGCGATCTTCAACCTGGGAAATCTGTTGCAAGAGATAGGTTTTCCTCCTGGAGTCATCAATATCGTGGCTGCGCGAGCAGGTGTGTCCGAGTATCTCGTCGGGCATCCCGGTGTCGACATGGTGAGTTTCACCGGATCCACCGAGGTCGGCAAGAAGATCGGTGCGACGTGTGGCGAACTGATTCGACCGGTGGTCCTGGAACTCGGCGGAAAGTCAGCGGCGATTGTCCTGTCGGATGCCGATCCGGAGAAGGTCGTTCCCACTCTCGTCGGAGCAAGTGTCGCAACCAATTCCGGTCAGAGTTGCGTCGCGCAGACCCGATTCCTGGTACCCGAGGAGCAGTACGAGTTCTACGCCGATGCGTTTACGCAGGCGTTCGAGGCGCTGAAGGTGGGCGATCCACGCGACGCCGACACAGTAGTGGGACCGGTGATCAGTCGGTCGCATCTCGAGCGCATCGAAACGCACCTGGCCCGGGCCACCGAACAAGGAGCGACGATACGCACCGGTGGTCGACGACCTGCGCATCTCTCGGAAGGCTGGTACATCGAACCGACATTGGTCACCGGCGTCACGAATGATATGGATATCGCGCAGAACGAGATATTCGGGCCGGTGGCGGTTTTGATCGCGCACAACGGTGAAGAGGATGCCGTCCGGATCGCCAATCAGAGTCGCTATGGTCTTGCCGGATCAGTCTTCACGGCCGACTCGGCACATGGTTTCGACGTCGCACGGAGAATTCGAACGGGAACGTTCTCGGTGAACACATTCGCCGCAGATCTCGGCTCTCCTTTCGGTGGTTACAAAGAGTCCGGACTCGGGCGCGAGCACGGCGTCGGCGCGGTGCAGGAATACCTGTTGCAGAAGACGATCTCCATCGACCCCGGCCTCGAACTCCCCGAAGAAGTCGTGTCCGGCGTATCGGCCGGACGCGGTCCGGGCATTACCGCCTGATTCCAGAATCAGCAGTAATGCCAACTTGTTTCTACAAATGAAGAACCGATGAGGATTCTAACAATGAAATTCAAGAAGTTCGCGGTAACGGCCGCAGTGGTGACCACCGGACTCGGTATCACCGCGGGGACCGTCCAAGCCGCGCCAACTCCCAGCCACGGTGACGTCGATTTCACCACGTCGGCGACCGACCGGTCCACGATCATCACTACCAGCGCCGGATCGTTGGTTGTCGAGGATGGTGTATTCAAGATCAAGGCAGGCGATGGGATCACCCTGGCCGGTACCGAATTGCGGTTCCGTGTCGATGATTTCGAGTTCCCGATCGCGACGGAGATCAACGCCCGCACCGCGACGCTGACCCCGCAGTTCGACATGGCACACGCGACCTACAAGCCGGTCGCGTTGCCGTACGAGGATCAGGCCCCCTGGAAGACCCAGTATGACCGTGAGCAGGCCGCCTGGACCCGCATGACCAGCACCATCAGTGCGGGTGTCACGATCGGCACGCTGGTCGGCGGTCTGGTCGGCGGTGCGGCCGGTTGCGTGCTCGGCGGCATCGCCGGAGCCACCGTCGCCGCGGCCACCATCATCGGTTTGTTCGGTCCGTTCATTCCGGCCGCCGCCGTCGGCTGTATTGGCGGCATCATCGCGATCGGCGCGCTCGGGACCCTGGCCGGTCAGATCTTCGTGACCGCGCCGGTCGCGATCGGTGCGGCGATCCAGTACTTCACCACCATCAATCAGCCGATGCCCGCCCCGAAGTAACTCGCCGAGTGCGACGGCAAGCAACGTCGAGTTCACGCCCCGCTCGGATCTCCATCCGAGCGGGGCGTGAGTTGGTTTACGGCCACCGTGTGCGGTCACCCGCGCGATGAGCGCCGCGAACTAACCCGATCGGACAGTCATGTCCGTGATCGCCTGTGCCGCAGCGTATCCCTCCGCCACCGAGTGCGAAACGCGGCGTGGCACCACCGCATCTCCGATCACCTGTACTCGGGCCAATGGAAGCTGCGCGAAATCCTGCCAGTCGGCGGCGACCCTTTCTCCGACGCCGACAGCGTGTTCGCACGCGAGCTCGAATGTCCTGCCCGACAGGAGATGGCGGCAGCACACTACAGAGCCTGCGCTGTCGGTTCGTATTTCCGTCACGGCCGCGCCGACGACGAACTCCACCGGGTTCCCGGCGAGCCGTTGCATCAGTTGGACTCGGCTCTCCGGTGGGATGGTGGCCGCGAATGTGGGTCCCGGGACCACGACGGTCACCTGAGCGGCTCCTGCCGCCGAGGCGGTTTCGATCGCGCTGACGGTAAGCCATGAGCCGAAGCCGTCGCAGGCGATGACCACCCGATCTCCCGGCGATATCGCATGCCGATCGGCGATAAGACCTGTCGAGGACATCGCACCGGGCGTGAGTAGCTCGGTAGCGCCGGTCGCGACGATGACCTCGTCGAAATCGCCTAGTTCACGCGGTGTTACGCGGTGGCCGAGTCGCACATCGGCATTCCCGAGATTGTCTGTGTAGAACCGCAGCAACTTCGACCAGCCCGCCCGGTTCGGCGCCTGTGCCGCCACGGTCAACTGCCCACCGATCCGCTCGTGCGCCTCGAATAGCGTCACATCGTGCGTGGCGGTGAGTTGGAGCGTGGCCTCCAGGCCTGCCGGTCCGGCACCCACCACCGCCACTCGCCGCGACGCTGCCGGTGGCAGTCCGAACTGGAGCGGCGACGCCGGGCGGGCATCGTGGCCGGGCGGGGCGAGGGTTGGATTCACCGAGCAGAGTAGGACCGGAGTGAATGTGCGGCAGTCCTCATTGCACGACACGCACGGACGGATCTGAGAGTCATTACCCCTCAGTAACTTTTGCGGCA
This sequence comes from Nocardia arseniciresistens, assembly GCF_046764875.1. Taxonomy (NCBI): domain Bacteria; kingdom Bacillati; phylum Actinomycetota; class Actinomycetes; order Mycobacteriales; family Nocardiaceae; genus Nocardia; species Nocardia arseniciresistens. The sequence goes on along the minus strand of NZ_JBKORD010000002.1, from coordinate 333,705 downwards.
GCTGTGGATCGGCGATGAGCGGCCGAGCCATCCCGATCAGATCGGCGCCGGCCGCCAATGCGGATTCGATGTCCTGGCCGGAGCGAAACGCCTGCGACACCAGCAACGGCCGTGCCGTTGCCGCGCGCAGCCGCCGCACATGCGCGAGCAGCGGCGGCTCCGACGTCGCCATATCGCGCACATATGTCGTCCGCACTCCGGCGGTCACATTCACATAGTCGAACATGTCGAGCGACGGCATCAGCTCGCACAGCCCGTCGAGGTCTAGACCGGCCTCTTGCACGCCATCGATCGAAACGCGCACCCCGAGTACCACGTCCGGACAAGACGCGGTGATTTCGGCGTGCAGCCGGTGCAGAACCCGCACTCGCCCCGCGACCGTGACCGACTCCGCTCGGACGTTGGAGCGGGGCGAAAGGAACTGAGCCAGTAAATAGCCGTGGGCCGCATGTAGTTCGATCGCGGGGAACCCCGCTTCGACAGCGTGGCGAGAACTGACGACAAAGCTCGCGATCATTCGATCGACGTCGCCTTCGGTCATTGTCCTGGCGAGTACCGGCTCTCGCGGCGATCTGATGCTCGACGGCGCGATCGGATGCTCCCAGATCTCGGCACCGAGTGTTTCGCGTCCGAGGTGCACGAGCTGGCATACCGGAATCGCGCCCTCGCTACTGATCGCGGTCGCGCGCGCCCGCAGCCCGCTGATCGCTTCTGGCCGCCATGCCTCGGTGATATTGCCGATTCGATTCGCCGATTCCGGACTCACGACGGTGCCGCCCGCGATCACCATCGCCGCGCCCCCGGCGGCGCAGCGTCGCCAGTATTCCGCGTCACCGGGCTGTGCCAGGCCGCCGCCGACCACCCCGGATCCGTGTGCGGTGGCGACCAGACGATTCCGCAGCTGTACCGTGCCGATCCGTAGCTGCCGGGATGCCCGGCGGGTGGGCATAGGGTTGTCTTGAACTGGATTCACTTCACAAGTTTGCCTCCGTGTGATTGACACCACAAGGGCCTACGGATAGATTCTCAAACTGAGGTCAGTTCAGTTTGAAAGTTTCGATGGCTTCTTACGATGCCGATGGTTCCGCCGAGTCGGCCGCTTTCTCGAACAGGTAAGGAAACAGATTCCGTGATCAAATCGCTGACCAGGGCGGTCGCGGCACTCGCGATTGTCACCTCCACATTCGGCCTGGCCGCCTGCGGTGGGAATCCGTCGGCCTCGAAGCCCGTCGATGGGAGCTGGGAGGACGTTGTCGCCGCGGCCAACGGGGAGGGCGCGGTGATGCTCTACTCGAGCCAGAAGCCGGCCAACCTCGAAGCACTGAAGACCGCATTCCAGGCCAAGTATCCGCGGATCAAGCTGGACTTCGTGCGCGGCACCGACGCCGATATCAACCCGCGGGTGGAGACCGAGAAGAAGACCGGGAAGGGCACAGCCGATGTGCACATGCTGACCGATGCGGCGTGGATTACCAATGCCGCGAAAACGGGGGCGTATTCCACCGAGCTGGTCGGGCCGGATCTGAAGGCTCCCGAGTATCACCCGGACAAGAGCGTGCAAAACAACCGGTTCTTCCTGACGAGCGCGGCCGTTTTCGCGCTGGGCTGGAACACCGGTGCGGTCCCGAACGGCCTGAAATCTCCCCAGGACGTGGTGAATCCTGCCTATCGAGGCAAGATCGGAATCGTCAATCCAGCCGGTATCGCCTCCTACGTCGATCTGTACCGGTATTACGCGCGCACCTACGGCGAGGACTACTGGAAGCAACTTGCCGCCCTGAAGCCGCGGATCTATCCGAGCGCTCTCGGCGTTGCCCAGGCCCTGACTTCCGGTGAAATAGTCGTGACGCCGGCAGTTCAGCCGCTGGTGACCGAGGTGGCCGCGGGTGCGCCGGTCGATTGGACCCTGCCGCCGTCGCCGTGGGGGACTCCTTGGTACAGCCAGGTGACTAGTGTGGCGCCGCATCCCAACGCCGCTCAGGTACTGGCGGATTTCATGGTTACCCGCGAAGGACAGGCAGCGCTCAACAGGGGATACGCGGCGGCGTTACCCGACATCCCCGGCGCGGTAGCCCGAGTTGAGGACGTCGCGTCACCCGACATCAGTGATCTGACTCCTGAGAACATCGAGAAGTACTCCCAGCAGTGGTCACAACTTTTCCAGAGCTGACAGTGGACGGGAGTACTGCATTGATGCGCGAAGTCAACGTGTTGGTCACCGGAGCGTCCGGGGGGATCGGTGGCGCGACCGCCGAGCTGTTCGCGAGTAAGGGCGCGACGGTGTACATCACCGATATCGACGACGCGGCGGGGGAGCGCCGCGCACACGAACTGGGGCCGACCGTGCATTACCGTCGGCTCGATGTGACTGCCGAATCCGATTGGCAGGCAGTAACTTCCGATATGGATCGTGCGGGACACCCCGTCCGGGTGCTGGTGAACAGCGCCGGAGCGGCGATGAAAGCGCCACTGACGCAGACCACGCTGCAGCAGTTCCGCGGGATGATCGACCTCAATCTGGTCGGGACGTTCCTCGGACTGCGGGCGGCCGCCGCGGCGATGGTCAACGGCGGGGCCGTGATCAACATTTCGTCGTTGCGGGGCGTGCTCGCGACCGCCGGACTCGGTGCCTACGGCGCGTCGAAGTTCGGTGTCCGCGCCCTGAGTAAGGTCGCGGCACTGGAACTGGCCGATCGTGGCATCCGAGTCAACACGGTATGTCCGGGAAGCATCGACACCGAGATCACTGCGAGTTCCGACTTCGCCGCGGACGATGTCGAAGCCTATGTGCAGAGCATCCCGATGAAGCGACGTGGCAGCCCCATGGAAGTCGCGAAGGCGATCTTGTTCCTTGCCGGTGACGACAGCAGCTATGTCACCGGGATCGACCTGCTGGTCGACGGGGGCACCGCTGCCGGAGTCCGCACACCCGAGAAGCAGACCTAGAAGGCATGAAATGAGCTCGCAGTTCACAGTTTCCGGTCTCACCAAGACCTACGGTTCGAACGTTGTCGTCGACCAGCTCGACCTTGCGATCGAGGATGGCGAACTCCTCGTACTGCTGGGCCCGAGCGGCTGCGGCAAGACAACCACGTTGCGCTGCCTCGCCGGATTGGAGACGCCCCAGGATGGTTCGATCACCTTCAAGGAGCGGCGCGTCTTCGACGCCGAGGCGAGGCTGAATGTGCCTGTCCACAAACGGAATATCGGAATGGTTTTCCAGTCGTACGCGCTGTGGCCACATATGACCGTGCGCAAGAACATTCAGTATCCCCTGCAGGTACGCAAATTGCGCAAGGAGATCTCCGGCGGAGCCGTCGAAAGTGCCGCTGCCATGGTCGATTGCGCGGAGTTGCTCGATCGGTACCCTGCGCAGCTCAGCGGTGGGCAGCAGCAGCGCGTCGCGGTGGCCCGTGGCTTGGTGGCCCGGCCCGATCTGGTGCTCTTCGATGAACCATTGAGCAACCTGGATGCCAGATTGCGGGATCAGGTTCGTACACAAATCCATCAACTGCATCGAAGTCTCGGATTCACGGCGGTTTTCGTCACCCATGATCAGGCCGAGGCATTCGCCCTTGGCGACCGCGTCGCCATCATGAAGGCAGGCAAAATCGAACAGTACGATGCGCCCGAGCAGGTATTCGAGCATCCGGTGTCGGAGTACGTGGCCGCGTTCATCGGTATGGCCAACCGGCTGGAGTTGCGCCGCGGTCCCGGTGGCTGGATGACCTCGGCCGGCGACGATATCGACCTGACACGTGCGGTGGTGCGCGGACGAGCCGACGAAGGTACGTCCGCGGTCGCGCGGCTACGCCCCGACGATATCGTAGTGCATTCGTCGATCGACGAAGTGCCACAGGGCGATATGGCATTGCATGCCGAGTTGGTGACATACGAATACGGCGGCCGCCACTACGACGTGACCGTCCGAACCGGTGGCGAACAGCTCGCGGTGCGGGTCGACGCGGCCACCCATGGCGCGACATTGCGCCGAAGCCGACCAGGCGATCCCATGATCGTCAGCTTCTCTCCCGCCAGCCTGCGCGTGTTCGCACATGCGGGCGGCGTCGACGCCGACATGCCGGTGTTGGCGACGGCGGGTGCGGGAGGACAGTCATGATGACCACGCTGACTGCCGCGAGTGCCAGGTCCCTTGCGATACCCGCGCACTGGCGGGCCAGAATCGGATACCTGGCGTTGCTGGCGGTTCTCGCCTATCTGGTCGTATTGCCGATGATCCGGCTGCAATCGCTGGCGTTCGAGAACGGCGCGCAGGGTTATCGAAACCAGTACGGGCGCTTCGATATCGCGGAGACGATCGGCACGACCATCGCGCTTGCTCTCGGATCGCTGGTGATCGCGATGGTGCTCGGCACGGTGCTGGCATTCGCGGCAAGCCGACTTCCGGACCGACTCGGCTTCCTGCGGATAATCCCGATTCTGCCGATTGTGATGCCCGCGGTCGCCAACGTCGTCGGTTGGGCCTTTCTGCTGTCGCCTGGGCCCGGCTACTTGAACCTGGTGCTCCGGAAGTTGCCGTGGTGGAGTGGATCCGACACCGGACCGATCGATGTCTACACCGTTCCGTGGATCATCATTCTCACCGCCTTCGGGCTGACGTCGTTCGTCTACCTGTTCGTCAGTGCGGGCATGCAGAACATCAGCTCGGAGCATCTCGAGGCCGCACAGGTCAGCGGGTCGTCCACGCTCGGAGTGTTCTTCCGGGTTGTTCTCCCACTACTGCGCCCGTCGTTGATCTACGGCGGCGGAATCGCGTTGCTGCTCGGTCTCGGCCAGTTCACCGGGCCACTGCTGCTCGGCCAGAACAGTGGTGTCAAGGTGCTCACCACCGAGATGTATCGGCGAGTGTCGGAATCACCATCCGACTTCGCCGCCTCCGCTGCGGCGGGTTCGCCGCTGGTGATTTTCGGGCTCGTGCTCGTGCTGATCCAGAAGGCCGTACTGGGCAACCAGACTCGGTTCGTCACGCACGGCGGCAAAGCGTTCGCGCCGTCCACCGGCCGCGCCACCTGGGCCACCGTGACGATCATTTGCTACGCGTTGTTGGCACTCGTTATCCCATTGATCGGGTTGATCATCGTGTCGTCGACGCGGTACTGGTCAGGATCACTGTCGTGGAGCCTGTTCACGCTCGACAATTTCCGAGAGTTGGCCGCGACCGACGCGATCGTCGAATCGGTGGTCACCAGTGTGCTGACATCGCTTGGTGCGGTGGCGATCTGCGTACCCATCGGCTACGTGATGGCCAACCTGTTGGTGCGGGGCCGGCGCTACAAAATACTGTCCCTCATCGGGGATTTCATCACGGCATTGCCGCTCGGCATCCCGGCGGTGATCTTCGGCGTCGGCTTCTTGCTCACCTATACCGAGCCGCCACTGATTCTGTACGGCACGCGAACAGTGATCATCCTCGTCTACATAGTCCTGATGTTGCCCTTCGCGACGCGCATGCAGATGACCGCGATGCTATCGCTCGGTAACACCTATACCGAGGCATCGGCGACCAGCGGAGCATCACCCTTTGTGACGAATATGAGGATCATGCTGCCGTTGATGCGACCCACCATCCTCAGCGCGGTCGCCCTGATGTTCATCCTGCTGACACACGAATTCGCGGCCTCGCTGTTGGTGCGTGCGTCGACCACCCAGGTGATGGGGACCCTGCTATTCGATATGTGGCAGAACGGTTCCTACCCATTGGTCGCGGCAATGGCGTTGCTCATGACAGCGGTCACCACGATCGGCGTCGCACTCGCCATGCTGGTCGGCGGCCGCAACGTACTCGGCAAGCTCTAACCGCCGGAGCGCGGCTCCGACCTCGAAAGGACTGCACAGCAATGACTCTCGGTGTTGCAAGGCTAGCTGGCAAGGTCGTATTGGTGACCGGTTCGACCGGGGGAATCGGCGTCGAAATCGTGCGCCGCTTGGCCGAGGAGGGGGCGTCGGTTGTGGTGACCGACGTCGACGTCGAGGCATGCGCGAAGCTGATCGCAGGCATCGAACATGGTGAGCGGCATCAGATTCTAGGGTTGGACATCGCGCGGGAGTCTCAGTGGCAGCAGGTGGTGTCCGCGGTCTCCGAACGCTTCCCGGGTCTGGATGCCATGGTCAACAACGGCGCCATCGGCAGTCTGGCGTCGGTGGTCGACGAGGATCTGGATCGATACAACCGGGTGATCGAGGTGAGTCAGACCGGTACCTGGCTGGGTATGAAGCATGCGGGCGCGTTGATCGAGCGGACCGGCGGCGGATCGATAGTCAACATCTGCTCGATCCTCGGCACTGTCGGCGGCATGGGGAACAGTCTGGCTTACGCGGCGGCGAAGGGCGCCGTGCGCAGCATGACGAAGAATGCCGCATTGCATTGGGCGACAAGGGGAGTGCGCGTCAACTCGATTCACCCGGGTTTCATCGAAACGCCGCAACTGCTCGAACGATACGATGGCACCGAGCGACACCGGGCGATGGTCGCGAATACGCCGATGGGCAGATTGGGCCGTGCCGAAGAGGTCGCGGCCGCCGTCGCATTCCTGGCGGGCGACGATTCGACCTTCATTACCGGCACCGAACTCTATGTCGACGGCGGCTGGACCTGCGCCTGATCCGCGCCCGGCCCGCGACGCCACGGGCGTCGCGGGCCGAGCCGATGACGACGGCTATATCGAGTGTTCCCAGACACGTCCATGGCCTTGCTCGAAGTGCTCCACGCCGTCCGCGTCCTTCGCGGACAACACATTTCGGGCTACCAGGACATCCAGATGCGCCATCGTCTCGCACGTGGCAACCATCTGATTGAAGTCATCGAGCGCGCTGAACGCGCGGTCGCGCCGCGTCCACGTCAACGCTCGGGCCACCGCCACGCCGGTGCACGGTCCCAGATCGCCTACGACAGTGCGGATTTGCTCGAACCGGCGGTCATGATGGGCGAGAAGTTCACGAGCGCGTTGCCCGACATCGCCTCCGGTGGGACCGTGCGCGGGCAGCATCTTCTGCCCGTCATCGTGCTGTAGCAAGTCCAATGACCGTAGGAAGTTGTCCAATGGCAGTTCCCACGGGCCCAACTCGAAACCGATCGATGGGGTGATCGTTGGCAGCACATGGTCGCCGGTGAAGATCAGGCCTCGGTCGCGATCCTGAAAGATCATGTGGCCCTTGGTATGTCCGGGTGTGGCCACCGCGTGCAGATCGAGCCCGGTGATGGCCAGCGCACCGGGGCGCAGCCAGTGGTCGGGCTGTTCCCAGTCGTCGCGGTCGAACGGTTCGGCGGTGCCCGCCGTGTGAGCTCGTTGCGCGATATCGTCCGCGCCGGCCCGTCGCAGTTCCCGCAGCGAACTGTCGGGGATGTTGCTGTTGAGCTGATGGATGGCGTTGAGTCCGCCCGCTTCATCGGCGCCGAGATGAACTCGACAGCCGTGCCGCCGACGCAGTTCGATGGCGAAGGTGTAGTGGTCGCGGTGGATATGGGTGACGAAGACATCGTGAATTTCGGCTGCCGACCGGCCGATTCGGGCCAGCGCGTCGGAGAGCTCACGGTAGGTGTCGGGTCGATGCCATCCGCCGTCGATGAGTACGAGGCCGGCGTCGGTTTCCAGCACGTAGACGTTGACCGCGCGCAGGCCGTCCTGCGGCATCTGCAGCGGAATGCGGTGAATCCCTTCGGCTATCGGATAACACCCGGGTTCGGCCCATTCGGCGCTCATTCGACGGCCGGGGCGAGCGGCACCATCGTCTGCTCCGCGCCGTACCAGATCATGCGACGTCCACGCATGGTGCCCACGTTTTCGACGGCGGCCTGCCATTCCGGGCTCGCGAGTGCCGCGTCGAGCGTCTCGCGGGATTCGAAACTCAGAATCGACAGACCGTCCCAGCCGGAGGACCGTTCGTCGATGGATTCGAGGAGTTCGGTGTGCTGCCAGCGCAGCAGGCCCGGCAGCGGGTAGGTCACCTCCGCGTGTTCACCCCGCCACCATTCGATGAACTGCTCGTGGGTCCAATCGTTGGGACGCGATGCGAGGACGATCAGATTGTACATGCGACTCCTAACTGAATTCTGTTCAGTTCTGGCGGGCGTAGAGATCCCACCGTGTGGGAAGTGGGATCTCAGTTACGCACGATCCGTACTGCTGCTTCGGTGACGGACTCGGTGATCTGCTCGAGGGTGGCGCTGCCCTTCGGCCGGTACCAGCGCCAGACGCTGATGAGCAGGCCGAGGACCATTCGACCGAGCATGCGGGGATCGCCCGGAGTGAAGACGCCGGCCTCGATTCCGTCCGAAATCAGCCCGGTCCAATTCTGCTCGATCTGTCGCACGAGCTCGCGCGACCGCAGACGTTCGGCCTCTTCCTTGGCCGACTGACGCGGGGCGGCAAGCAAATCCATATGGTTCTGCAGGATGCGGCGCTGCAGGGCATCGGTCGGCGAGGCAGTCAGCGCCGCGGCGATCGCGGCGCGCAGCGCTTGCTCCGGGTCGGCCTGATCGGCGACCGCGGCGTTGAACCTTTCGGCCGAGTCGGCCAGTTCGAGTCGCATGATCGTCAGCAGGCAGTGGGCCTTCGACTCGAAATAGTGGTACAGCGCGGTCTGACCGATACCAACCTCGTCGGCGATCGACGCCCATTTGGTGTGCTCGTAACCGACTTTGCCGAACTGTTCGATGGCGGCGGTGAGGATTCCGCTGCGCTTCGAGCGTGCGCTTTCGCGGCGAACCTCCGAGTCAACGGTCATCAGCTCTTATACCCCCGAATTCGATGGTGTGGATTCGACATGACTCTACCGGAACTGAGGTGAACTCGGGTCAACTGTTGTGACCAGCTGTGTTGCCAACCGCACCGCGTCGGGCCGGGACAACTTGCCAACCGTGTTCTGCGGCAAGTCTTGCACCGTGAACAGGTACTCGGGCCACTTCGACTTGGGAAAGTCCGCAGCGGCGAGTTGCTCGGTGACAGTGGCCAATGTCAGCGGTTCGTTGTCGGTGACAATCAGTGCTGCCGCTCGTTCGCCGAGCATGGCATCGGGCACCGGGACCACACACACCTGCACGATGCCCGGCACGTTCGCGATGGCCGATTCGAGTTCATTGATATCGATATTGCGCCCGCCGCGGATAATGATCTGCTTCTGGCGCCCGGTCACCCGGATCGAGCCGTCGATTGCCACCTCGACCAGATCGCCGGTCGGGAGGAAACCGTCCGCGGTGAGCGCAGGGGGAATCGCGACTCCGCCCCGGGCGTAACCGACGAACAAGGAAGGGCCCCGTACCTGCGCATCGCCGATCTCACCGGCGGCCACGACGTTCCCGGCTGTGTCGACCGCCCGCACGACGGTGCCACGGAATGGCCGCCCGTCCCGGCCGAGCCTGATGGCGGGCGGATCGTCGAGTTGTGGCGTGGTGTGTCCGAGGCATTCGGACATACCGAAAACCCGCAGGAACGTGGTATCGAGCTTTTCCTCGGCCGCATGCAGCGCGCGTTCGTTCATCGGACCGCCACCGACGGTCATCGCCCGCAGGGCAGACAACATGCCTTCGGAGCCGTCGGCCACCGACAGTTGCAGCGCCATGGTCGGAACCAGCATCGTCCAGGCGACGCGGTGCTGCGCCATGGCCGTCAGGGCGGCGGCGGGTTCCCATTTGCCGATCGACACCATCGTGCCGCCGAGATAGGCGGGTAGGTACATGCCGAAACAGAAGGCGGCCACCGAAGACAGTGGCACGAAGGCTCCCACTGCCTCACCCGGCTCCAGTCGAACGGTGTCGATGGTGCACTGGCAGGCATAGCGGATGGCTTCTTCGGATTGCACAACACATTTGGGACGTCCGGTAGAACCGGAGGTCATCGCAATGGCCGTGCCTGCGTGCCATCGATCCACCGAATCGAACGGGCCCGTTCGCGAGCGCAACACGCGTGCGTCGAAGGCGGTCGTCCGAATCGGGAAGCGATCCTCCCGCACACCCCAGCGCAGCAGCGCGTCCGGTGCCGCGACCACCAGATCCGGGGCGATATCCTCGACAGCCAGCGCGAACTCGGATTCGGTGGCATGCGCGCCGAATACCGCGACGACACCACCGCGCAGACCGACCGCCACGGCGGCCGCAACGGTGTGCCAGGTGTTGTCGGCCTGGATGAGGGCGGTGGGCGGGGCCGGATCGATGGACTCGATCCGCTCGGCCAGCGCGCGGGCCGCCGCGACGATCTTTCCGAGGGTGTGGCGACCGAATTCGTCCACAACCGCGATCTGCTCCGGCGTGCGCTGTGCCCGCTCGATCATTTCCTGCGCAAGTGTCTTCATCGCCTCACCTCTCTCGCAACGCTCGATATCTGTCTACTCGCTTCCGCGTGCCGCGGCGCGTGGCTCGTCAACGGCGGCGGCACGAGTACCGCGCGCCCGGTCACCGTCCCGGCGCGCAGGCGTCGGTAGATGTCGACCGCGTCTGTCAGAGGATGCGTCACGGCCTCGACCTGCAGTGCCCCGCCGATTGTCAGCGCGACCACGGCCTCCAGATCCGAGCGGGCGCCCCAGAACGGCGCGTCCACCTGCCACCCGGCGGCGAGGCCGATACGTTTGCCAACGGCCAGTCGGCCACCCGCACTGCCGACGACCGCGAGTCGGCCACCTGGTGCGAGCGCGTGCGCGGCCGACTCCATCGTGTCGGAGGCGCCGACGAAATCGAGGATCAGGTCGGCACCGCCGTCGAGTGCCGGGATCGCCGAGGCGAGATCGGCAAACGCCGCATCGCTGCCCAGCCGCAATGCGACAGGGAGTTTTTCCGGCCGGTTGTCGATGGCGAGAACACGTCCAGCACCGAAGTGGCGCAGGATCTGAATTGCCAGGTGACCGAGGCCGCCGACACCGATCACGACACAGATCGCGGATTCGTCGATGACATCGGCGTGCTGGCGTACCGCGTGGTAGGCGGTCGACCCGGCGTCCGCGAGGGGAGCGGCGATGGCGGGTTCGAGATCGCCTGTGCGAACAAGGAATCGGGCCGAGGGAACAACCATGGCCTGTGCCAGACCACCGTGAAAGCCGAGGCCGTTGCCGATCGGAGCCAGTCTCCCGTCGGCCCGAGGCCGCAGCGCCAGACAGTAGTTCTCTCGTCCACGCGCACAATTACGGCAGCGGCCACAGCCCCAGATGCCATGGACCACAACGGCTTCGCCGAGCCAGGAATGATCCGCATCGGGACCGGCATCGATCACCGTGCCCGCGACTTCATGGCCGAGGGTGAGCGGTAGCGGGTAGTCGAAGCTCGATTCGGTGGCATCCATGACGTGCAGATCGGAGCGACACAGTCCGGCCGCGGTGACCTGCAACAAGAGCTCCGCGCCACGCGGCTCCGGAACGGCGATCTCACGCAGCTGTGGTTCGGAACCCCACTCGGTCAGTTGAACGGCCAGCATCAGCGAGCCGTCCAGCCACCGTCGACAATGAGCGTCTGGCCGGTCATATAGGTCGACGCGTCGGAGGCGAGAAACAGGACCGCGCCGTCGATTTCACCGGCATTGCCACCACGGCCGAGCATGGTGTTGCGGCGCACCCACCCCGCCGACTTCTCGTTGCCGAACAGACCATCGGTCATCTCGGTGTCGAACCAGCCCGGCACCACGGCGTTCACCCGGATCCCTTTGCGCCCCCACTGCCCGGCGAGTTCCCTGGTGAGTCCGAGTGTCCCGGCCTTGGATGCGGCGTAGCTCGCGCCGCCGATCGGTGCGGTCGAGACCAGCCCGATCACCGACGAAATATTGATATACGAGGCGCGTTCCCCCTCGGGCAGTCGCGTCGCGGCATAGGTGGCGAGGTGAAATCCCGCCGCCAGGTTGACCTCGAGGATCGATGCGAACCCGGCTACCGTTTCGTCTTCGGCGTGCGGGGGACCGGGCTTGCCCGCGTTGTTGACCAGTACATCGAGCCGTCCGGACTGCTCATAGCAGCGGTCGACCAACATTCGGCGGTCCTCGTCGGATGTCACATCACAACGAACCGGAACGAGCCGGGGGTTATCCGCGGCCAGCGCCGCCAATCGGTCGAGCCTGCGAGCCGCCGCGTACACGGTGGCTCCGGCATCGGCGAGAGCGTTCGCGAAGCCCATCCCGAGACCGGACGACGCGCCGGTGACGACGGCGACCCGGCCGGACAACCCGAATAGGTTGTCCAGCGTCGTTCCGGTGTCGGATCCAATGGCACTCATATCGTTTCGCATGTCAGTACACCGCGGTCCGGCCGCCGTCGACCGGGATGATCGCACCGGTGGTGTAACCGGCGGCGGCGCTCGCCAGATGGGTGACCAGTCCGGCGATTTCCTCGGGCCGCCCCAGCCGGCCCGCGGGCAGGCGATCGATGATCTTCTCGACGAACTCCTCATCCCAGTTCTCGGCCATATCCGTCGCGAATCCGCCCGGCATCACGCAGTTGACACGCACGGTGGGCGCGTACTCCTGAGCGAACGCCATGGTCAATGCGTTGAGCCCGTTCTTGGCCGCCGCGTACATCGCCTCGGGCGGACTCGGCCGGACGGCCCCGATGCTCGAGATATTGATGATCGACCCGCCACCGGCGGCGGCCATCCGGTCACCGGCCACCGCCATCAGGCGAAACGGGCCCTTCAGATTGACCTCGATGGTCTTGTCCCACAGTGCTTCCGAGACCGACAGCAGGTTATCGGCCAGCGGTGCGATACCCGCGTTGTTCACGACAATATCGAGACTGCCGAAATCGGTAATGATCCGATCGACGGCCGGCTCGATCGAGTCCCACTTGCCCACATGCAGTTCGAACGGGTGCGCGCTGCCGGGCCCATCGCCATCGCCGAGTGCGGCGACGGCCTGCTCGCACGCGTCGCGTTTGCGGCTGGACACGATAACCGTGCAGCCCGCGTCACGCAGTCCGCGCGCGATCGCCAGTCCGAGGCCGCGGCTGGCACCGGTGACCAAGGCGACCTTTCCGGTCAATTCCGTTGTGCTCATTTGTGCTTCTTCAATTCGAGGCGGGCGATGGTACGCAGGTGTACTTCGTTGGGACCGTCGGCGATCTGCAGTGCCCGGGTGATGGCGTACAGGCGGGCCAGGACGGTGTCGTCGCTGACGCCGGCGGCGCCGTGGGTCTGGACCGCGCGGTCGACGACGGTGTGCGCTACTTCCATCGCCGCGACCTTGATGGCGGCGACTTCGGATCGAGCGGCCGCGTTGCCGTAGTTGTCGATGAGCCAGGCCGACTTCAGGACGAGCAGGCGGATCTGGTCGATCTCGATGCGGCTGCGGGCAATCCACTCGCGTACGACCCCGCGATCGGCCAACGGACCGCCGAATGCGATGCGCTGCAAGGAGCGTTGGCACATCATGTCCAGCGCGCGCTCGGCCATGCCGATGGCGCGCATCGCGTAGTGCATCCGGCCCGGTCCCAACCGGCCCTGGGCGATGGCGAAACCATCACCTTCGGCGCCGAGCATGTTCTCGGCCGGGACGCGGACATCGGTGAACTGGACCTCGCCGTGGCCGAGCCGGTCACGGAAGCCGAACATCGGAAGATCGCGCAGCACTTCGATTCCCGGGGTGTCACGGGGAACCAGAATCATGCTCTGCTGGCGATATGTCGGTGCCTGCGGATCCGATTTGCCCATGAAGATGATGAGCTTGCAGTCCGGGTCGAGAATGCCGGAGGTGTACCACTTGCGGCCGTTGAGGACGTACTCGTCGCCGTCACGAACGATGGTGGAGGTGATGTTGGTGGCGTCGGAGCTGGCAACCGCCGGTTCGGTCATCGCGAATGCGGAGCGAATCGTGCAGTCCAACAATGGTTCCAGCCAAAGCTGGCGCTGTTTCTCGGTCCCGTACATGGCCAGAATTTCCATATTGCCGGTGTCGGGGGCCGAGCAGTTGATGGCTTCGTTACCGATGATGGACCGACCGACTACCTCGGCCAGTGGCGCGTACTCCAGGTTGGTGAGTCCGGCGCCGAGGCCGTCGTGGGTCATGAACAGATTCCACAGACCTGATTCGCGGGCCTTGACCTGCATATCTCGCATGACCTGCGGCTGCTCGTGCGGGTTGTCGTTCGCCGCGATCTGGGCGTCGAACACCCGCTCCGCGGGATAGACGTACTCGTCCATGAAGGATTCGAGTTTGCCGAGCAGATCCTGCGTGCGGGGGGAGTAGGAGAAGTCCACTGTGCGGCTCCTGAACTGGTGCGGTCGATATCAACCGGCGAGTAGCGCGGTCCCGGTCTCGATCAGGCGGTTGATGGTGGCGGGCAGTTTTTCCTGGTCTGGGTCGTAGTGCCGACCCTCGCGGTGTCGGCGCAGGTTGTGGCCCATGATGGCGGCCATCTTGAGGCGGCCCAGCGTGTCGAACCAGGTCATATCGGTGAGCGCAGGCCCGTCGCCGACGTACCGGTCGACCAGCTCTTGGGCCGAAGGCAGCCCGGGCACCTCCCGGCCGACGCCGGGAAAGTTGCTGCCGTCGGCAAAGACGAGGAACCAGCCCAATTCGACGCGAGGGTCGCCCGCGCTCCAGATCTCCCAATCGATCAATGCGACGGGTTCGACGCCATCGGAAATGATGTTTCCGAGGCGGTAATCACCGTGCACCAGCGTCGGTGTCGTCGGTTCGGGTGTGGTCCGGCCGAGCAGCTCGAGCAGCCGGTCGCCACCGGCGACGAGGTCGGGCGGGACCGCGCCGAGGGTACGTGCCCAACGGGCGAGCTCGGCATCCGGCGTGAGCGGCGCTTGTACGCCGGGCACGGTGCTCGGATCTATCGCGTGCAGGCGCGGCAGAATTTCCGCGGCACGTCGCATCCGGGCCGCGGCCAGGCCGGTTTCGACGGCCGGATCGTCCAGCACCGGTTCCAATGCCGCCCCGGCTACGAATTCCATGGCGAACCAGGCGGGTTCGACGTCGTCTACCGCGACGATGCGCGGTACGGGAACAGCTGTGTGGGCCAATGCCTGCATGATCCGGGCCTGGCGCAGCATGTCGTGTCGGCCGATGGCCTGCTGTCCTTCGGGTACGGCCTTGACCACGAAGTCACCGCCGGTCGTTCGCACCAGGTACGTCAAGCCGGAATGTCCGCCGAGCAGCGGCTCGAACGCGGTGACCGTCACGTCGTGGTCCGCCTGCAACCGGGTACGGACGCGTTGTTCCACGGTGGGTCCACCCGTCGCCGGACCGCCACCCTCCACGGAATCGCTACCTGAACTCATGGGCGTGGCTCCCTCGGTAGTCCGAGAACTCGCTCGGCGATGATGTTGTGCTGAATTTCGTCGGTGCCCCCGGCGATCCGATAGCCGGGCGCACCGAGAATGTGCTCGGCCCATGCGAAGGTTCCCCAGCGACCGGAGTCAACGGTGAGGTCACGCTCGAGTAGCAGGCGCGCCACCTCGGAGGTGCGAGCCATCGTGTCGGTCGCCAGCAGTTTCCCGATCGAGGCCTCAGGTCCCGGGTCTTGGCCCGCGACGACCGCGCCCGCCACCCGCATCGTGCCGATTCGCTGTAGATAGCTGCGTATCACCAGGTCGGCGACCCTATCGCGTTCGATCTCGGTCAGCTCCCGTCCGAGATGCCGGGCCAGCGCCACCGCCTGATCCGCGTTCGCCAGACCGAGGTTGCCGCCGTCGAGGCGTTCGGCGGCCAATACGGTGAGCGCTACCGGCCAGCCCTGTCCCACGGGGCCGAGCCGGTAGCTATCGTCGAGTCGTACACCGTCGAGGAAGACCTCGTTGAACGAGCTGCCACCGGTCATCTGCCGGATTGGGCGAATGGTCACCCCGGGTGTGGTCATCGGCACCAGGAAGACGGTGAGGCCGGCGTGTTTCGCCGCGGCGGTATCTGTTCGGCACACCGCGACGCCGATATCGGACACCCGCGCGCCCGAGGTCCACACCTTGTGGCCGTCGAGGGTCCACGTGCCATCGGCGGATCGGACGGCACGCGTCCGCACGGCCGCCAGATCGGAACCGGCTTCGGTCTCCGAGAACAACTGGCAGGCAATGATATCGGTGCGCAGCATGGCCCGGACATAGCGTGACCGCTGCTCGTCGGTGCCCCATTGCTCGATAGTGGGAGCGACCAGTTGTTGTGTCACCGAGAACATCTCGGTGCGCCGTGGCACATCGAAGTCCGCTTCGGTGCGCCGGAAAGCCAGGACGTACGACAGCGGCAGACCGCGGCCGCCGTAGGTCTCGGGCCAGTTCAGTGCTCCCCAGCCCGCGTCGAATTTGGCGCATTCGTACTCGCGGATCCGGTCGGTGTGCGCGCGTTCCTCCTCGGCGTTCCAGCTTTCGAAAACGGCTACCGAATCCGAACCCGAACCCCAGACCGATTCCGCTCGGGGGGCTGCCACACCGCTCAACCAGGCGCGGGCCTCATCGGTGAAGTGGACGAGGTCGGGAAGTGTCTGTGTGGTCACTGATTTACCTCGAAGTGTTGTCACGTCACACCGAAAGCACGGTGCAGGCACTGATTCCGGGCGCCCCGTACACGTGCGTGAAGCCGACTCTCGGCGTTCCGGGTACCTGTCGATCCCCGGCCTCGCCGCGCAACTGGGTGACGATCTCGTGTACCTGGCGTAGACCGGATGCGCCGATGGGTTCGCCGTTGGCGATGCACCCACCGTCGGTATTGACCGGCAGTCGGCCTCCGATTTCGGTGTCGCCCGCCGTGATCATCGATTCTTGCTCGCCGTGCTCGCAAAAGCCGCATTCGGCCATATGCATGATCTCGGCACCGCTCTCGGTGTCCTGTAATTGCGCGACGTCGACATCGGCGGGGGAGATGCCCGCCTGTTCGAAGGCCGCCGCGGCCGCGTCGGCGCTCACGCTGGTCGGTTCGCCCCCGCCTTGGACGGCCGGGCTGAATACTTCGAAAGAGCCGAATCGGCGGGTGCGGTGGCTGATCGCGCGCAACCGGACCGGGCGACCGCCGAGTCGCCGGACGGCGGCCTCGGTGGCGACGATGACGGCGGCCCCGCCCTCGCCCGGGGAGCAGAACATATATCGCGTCAACGGGTCGTTCACCATATCGGCGGCGGCGATCTCGCCGGCCGTGATCGCTTGACGTCGCCAGGCATTCGGGTTCAGGCTGCCGTTTCGGTATGCCTTTTCGGCAACCTTCGCCAAGGTCGTGCCGGAAATTCCGTATTCGCGCATGTATCGGCCGATCTTGGCTCCGAAGAACTGCGTGGTGACCATGAGCCCGGCCGCGCCGTAACCCTCGGCCAGCCCCCATTCGGCGGGGGTCGGATCGAAGGCTCCGCGTGGGTGTTTGTCGAATCCGACCGCAAGCGCGACTTCGGCGGTTCCGGAACGGACCGCATTGACCGCCGAGAACAATGCGCTGCCACCGGTGGCGCAACCATTCTTCACATTGCTGAAAGGTATTCCGGTGAAACCGAGTTCGGCGACGAGTGTGTCGGCGAGCCCCGAACCGTCGCTGCCGCCGAAGGCGATCTCGATGTCGGGCCATGCCAGCCCGGCATCGTCGAGCGCGGCGGCGATGGCGCTGACGGCCATCTGACGGCCGGTGATGCCGGGCTGCCTGCCGAACTTCGACAGCCCGGCTCCGATGATCGAAACTGTTTGTGTCACTGCGCTTCTCTTTGCTGCGGGATGACCGCGAACCGGGGCACCGGTGCGGTGCCGACGAGCTGCACCGGTGCCCGGTTCAACTCGGTGAAGTCCTCGCATTCGAGGATTGCTTGAATGCGAATACCTTCCGGAAGCTCGACATAGCCCACCGCGAATGGGGAAAAGCCTTCGGCAGGAGGGATATACGGTGGTGACTTCGGTGCGATCCGTTGCACGGTATAGGCCCACACCACTCCCCGCGTGCTCAATTCCATCGCGGTGGCCGTCGGCTGGACGCATCGTGCGCACATGGTGGTGGCCGGATATGCGACGGTGTTACAAACCGTGCACCGGCTACCTTCCAGTACCGATGTCGCGTGCTCGCCCATGTCGATCTCCTCTTCGAGTCGTATGCCAGCGGCGTTGTTCAGCGACCGACCCACTTCGGTTCGCGCTTCTCGAGGAATGCGTTCACGCCCTCGCGCGCGTCCTCGGACTGCAGGGCGTTGCCCACCGCGAGATGCTCCATCACCATCAGTGATTGGATATCCGCATCCAGACCGCGGTCGATGGTCATCTTCGTGAGTTTCATGGCAAACGGGCTCTTGTCGACGATCGGTGCGATGAATTCGGCGACCAGGTCGTCGAGTTCGGCCGCGGGCGCCGAAGCGTTGATCAGATCGAAGTCCACGGCTTGCTTGCCGGACAGCAACTTTCCGGTCAACATCAGCTCCTTGGTCTTACGGATACCGATCATTCGGGGCAACCGGTAGATCGGACCCGCACCACCGAAAAGCGCACGGCGAATGTGGAAGTCGCCGATCAGCGCGTCCTCGGAAGCGACAGCGAAGTCACACGAGATCATCAGCTCGAATCCGCCCGCCGTCACATGACCCTCGAGAACCGCCACGGACGGCGTGTTCATCGAATAGAGGCGGTCGCACACCTTGGCCGAGAGCACCGCGACATCCATCGCATTGGTGCTGCCGACGTAGTCGGCAAGCAGTTCGTCCAGGTCGAAGCCCGAGCAGAACGTATTGCCGCGGCCGCGGAGCACGAGGACCTTGAGATCTGGGTCTTTATCGACCTCGACGATGATTTCGTCGAGTCGGTGCAGAAGCTCAGTGGTGACGGCGTTCTTCTTGTGCGGGCGATTGAGCCACACACGGGCGACGTCGCCGTCCTTCTCCAACACGATGTGGTCGGTGTCCACCATCTCGAACCTCTTTCTCGAACTTGAACTGGATTCAATTCAGTTTTACCTACGCAACCGCTCCACGTCAACTGGAGCGCTGGCGCCATTGGATGATTCAGATGCCGATCAGGGTGGCGATTCGGGCTCTGTGCGCACGTGAATCGCCCTGTAGCGCTTCGTTTCCCATTGCCCTGCGGAAGTACGAGTGGGCGGGGTGTTCCCAGGTGAAACCGACGCCACCGTGCAACTGGATCGCTTCTGCTGCCGCGTGCACCGCCGCATCGGTACATACGGCTCCGGCGACCGCCACGGCCAACGAGGCCGATCCGGGGTCCTGTGCATAAATCGCCGCCGCATAGCGGGAGGCCGATCGGGCACGTTCGAGAGTGACCAGCAGGTCGGCCAGTCGATGTTTGACGGCCTGGAACGAGCCGATGGGGCGACCGAACTGGTGCCGCGTTCGCGCGTAGTCCACGGTCATCTCGAGCAGGCGGTCGACGATGCCGGTGTTCTCACACGCCAGCGCCAGCGTTGCCAGCTCGCCCAGCCGCGCGGCGGTCGCCTCGGTGGCATCGACGTCGGTGAGCGCGATCGCTGGACACCGATCGAAGGTGAGATCGGCTCGGCGGCGCGTGGGGTCGAGTACTCGACGCTCGGTTCGGGCGAGCTGCGCGTCCGGCTGGGTGGCGAACAGGCGGCGGCCGTCCGGGCATTGTGCCGAAACGACGGCCACATCGGCATTTCCGCCGCTCACCAGGTGGGTCGCTGTGCCATGCAATAGCCACCCGGTCGGCGTCGACTCCGCATGCACGTGATCAGTGGTGGCGGACAAGGCGCTGACCGTGGCCAGCAGGCTTCCGTCGAGAACTCCGGCGAGTAGGTCCGCGTCCTGGCCGGGATCCGCCGACAGCAGTGCGTGGACGCCGAGGACTGCCGATGTGTAGACCGGCTCGCATGCGAGCGCGCGGCCGCATTCCTCGAGTGCGATCCCCAGTTCGACCATGCCGTAGCCGAGGCCGCCGCGGTCTTCGGGGACCGCCAGCGTGGTCACCGACATATCACCGACCAGCGTTCTCCATAGCTGCGGTGAATAGCCGAGGTCGGTGGAAATGACCGTTCGTACCTGCTCGATACCGCTGTGTTTGGCGAGTAGGCCGCGGATGGCCGCGCGCAGCTCCGTTTGCTCCGGTCCGGGTGTCAGCGCAGGTGGATCTGCGTGGGGCCATGGCACTTCTATCGCGGATGCGGACATCTAACCTACCTAAATTGAGTTCAGTTTGGTGGGTTGAGAGTATCGTGCCGAAGCCTGGACAAGAAGGGTGATACTGAACTAAGTTCATTTCATGAATTTGGCCATCGAGGGCTATTACGCGACCTTGGACAGCGGGCGACTGGACGACGCGGTGGCGTTACTCGCCGAAGACGTCCAGTTCGCGATGATCCTGCCCACCGGAGTGAACCTCGGACACGGCCGCGCGGCCATGCTCGAATACCTGCGGGGCCGGCCGAAGGTGAACCGCAAGCATCGGCTGTTGCGCGCGGCCGCCGCCGACGGCGTGGAGTTCGCGCACGGCGCCGTCATCGAGAACGACGTGACGACAACCGGTTACTTCGTCGGCGCGATGCATATCGATGCCGACGGGCTGATCGACCGCTACCAAGTGTCGTTCAGCGCCGAATTCGCGCTGATACCAATAGATTTCCGCGTCGAGGGAGCAGTAGGATGACGAGTGCGGTACCCCCCGTGCTGGCCAGGTGGTTCGAATGCATGGATTC
This sequence comes from Nocardia arseniciresistens, assembly GCF_046764875.1. Lineage (NCBI taxonomy): Bacteria > Bacillati > Actinomycetota > Actinomycetes > Mycobacteriales > Nocardiaceae > Nocardia > Nocardia arseniciresistens. The sequence goes on along the minus strand of NZ_JBKORD010000002.1, from coordinate 313,159 downwards.
CGACGACCCCGACCGCGTACTGGACATGATCTCCGACGACTTCGTGATGTCGGTGCAGTTCTCCAAAGGTGCGGGGCTGTCCGCCGAATTCGTGGGAGACCGCGAGGGTTTGGTCGGATACCTGTCGCAGCGCGAGAAGAGCGTGCTGGTTCATCACATCGACACCGGTGCGGTAGTGGATGATTTCGAGTTGGTGCTCGGCCGGACAACGCGCGGCGGCGCGTTCGAGGCCTCCTTCAATGCCACCGCGAAGCTCGATGCGGAAGGCAAGGTGCGGCGCCTGCTCATCGCTCGAACGCCGGAAGTGTCCTTCGCGACTTGAACGGTTTCGGACGGCTCCGGGGCCGAAGAGAGGGCGGCGGGTTTCAGGTGGTCAATCATCTGAAACCCGCCGCCGGCAAAGGATCGGGGCCGCCGCAGCCCTCGGGGCTCACTCGATCCGAACGCCGAGGTCAGTATAGGTCAGGCTTACCTAACTTGGCAACCCTGTTGGTATGGATGACCGGCGCTTGATGGCTGAGGCTCTTGTGGCGGAGGATGATCACCGGGACATCCGCCGCACTGGGCAGGTGTCGAACGCCGTTCCCGAGCGCAATCGGCCGCCGTACGGGCGTTCGACTGCCCGCGCTGGAAGTGGCGTCGTACGCCCCGGCCGGGACGGCGCGTTTGTGTGGTGTAAAGGTGAACCCATGACGCAGCAAGATGTGACCGAGATGCAATCGTTGGCCGATGTCACGCCCGAGCTCATGACCGAGCTCAGCAAGAACACTTTCACCGACCTGATCGGCCTCGAGTTCACCGAGGTCGGCCCGGACGTGGTGCGTGGCGAACTGACCGCGGGACCCAAGCTGCTCCAGCTGGCGGGAATCATCAACGGTGGCGTGTACTGCACCATCGTCGAAACTCTCGCGAGCGTCGGCGGCGGTGTCTGGTTTGCCACGCAGGGCAACAAGGGGACCGTTGTCGGGGTGAACAACAACACCGACTTCCTGCGCGCGGTCCGCGAGGGCAAGGTCTTCGGCGAGGCGACACCGCTGCACCGCGGCCGGTTGCAGCAGCTGTGGCAGGTGGTGCTCACCGACGATTCGGGTCGCACGGTGGCACGTGGACAGGTCCGGCTGCAGAATCTGCCCGCGCGGGACTGACGGGGCGCTGGACGGGCACGGCGGTAAAGGCCGTGCCAGAATGGCCGTCACCTACCCGACCAGCTGAGGAGCACCCATGCGTCTCTCGCCGCATGAGCAGGAACGGCTGCTGTTGAGCTACGCGGCCGAGCTGGCCCGGCGTCGGCAGGCGCGCGGGCTGAAGCTCAACCATCCCGAGGCGATCGCGTTGATCACCGACCATGTGCTCGAGGGCGCGCGGGACGGGCGTTCGGTCGCGGAGCTGATGTCCTCGGGACGGACGGTTCTCGCGCGCGCCGACGTCATGGAAGGTGTGCCGGAGATGATCCACGATGTGCAGGTCGAGGCCACCTTCCCGGACGGCACCAAGCTCGTCACCGTCCACCACCCGATCGGCTGAACACGCCATGATTCCCGGTGAATACCTCTGCGTCGAGGGCACTATCGAGCTGAACGCGGGCGCGGATCGGATCGAGCTCGATGTCGTCAACACCGGCGACCGCCCGGTCCAGATCGGCAGCCATGTGCATTTCCCCCAGGCCAATGCCGCGCTGCGTTTCGACAGGACCGCCGCGCACGGACGTCGGCTGGATATACCGGCCGGAACCGCCGTCCGCTTCGAACCCGGTCTCGGACAGCGTGTCTGGTTGGTGCCGCTGGGCGGGGCGCGCGAGGTCTACGGCATCAGCCTGACTCCGCCGGGCCGCCTCGATGACTAGCCCGACACCGCACAAGGTTCGCCACCGCGGGCATTCGCAGACGATTGGGCGCGCGGGCAATGCTGTGCGCGACACCGCATTCCGGGAGGTAGAACGCGATGAGTGAACTGAGCCGGGCGCGGTATGCCGAGCTGTTCGGACCGACCACCGGCGACCGAATTCGCCTCGCGGACACCGATCTGCTGATCGAGATCACCGACGACCGCAGCGGCGGCCCGGGACGGGCAGGCGACGAGGCGGTATTCGGCGGTGGCAAGGTACTGCGTGAATCCATGGGGCAGGCCCGTGCGACGCGCGCCGAGGGCGCGCCGGACACCGTCGTCACCGGCGCGGTCATCATCGACCACTGGGGAATCATCAAGGCCGACATCGGTATTCGCGACGGTCGGATCTGCGCCATCGGCAAGGCGGGCAACCCGGATACCATGTCCGGGGTGCATCCCGACCTGGTGGTCGGCCCGTCGACCGAGATCATCGCGGGCAACGGCAAGATCGTCACCGCGGGCGCTATCGACTGCCACGTCCACTTCATCTGCCCGCAGCTCATGGACGAGGCGCTCGGCGGCGGCATCACCACCCTGATCGGCGGCGGCACCGGCCCTGCCGAAGGCAGCAAGGCGACCACCGTGACGCCGGGCTCCTGGCATCTGGCGCGCATGCTGGAGGCCACCGACGGCTGGCCGATGAACATCGTGCTGCTCGGTAAGGGCAATACCGTCAGCGCCGAGTCGATGTGGGAGCAATTGCGCGGCGGCGCATCGGGTTTCAAGCTGCACGAGGACTGGGGCTCCACCCCCGCAGCGATCGATGCCTGCCTCACTGTCGCCGAGGCGGCGGGTGTACAGGTCGCCTTGCACTCGGACACGTTGAACGAGGCGGGCTTCGTCGAGGACACCGTCGCCGCCATCGCGGGCCGCGGCATTCACGCCTATCACACCGAGGGTGCGGGCGGTGGCCATGCGCCCGACATCATCACTGTCGCTTCGCATCTCAACGTGCTGCCGAGCTCGACCAATCCGACCCGTCCGCACACGATCAACACTCTGGACGAGCATCTGGACATGCTGATGGTGTGCCACCACCTCAGCGCGTCCATTCCGGAGGATCTCGCGTTCGCGGAGAGCCGGATTCGCCCGTCCACCATCGCCGCGGAGGACCTCCTGCACGACCTCGGCGCGATCTCCATGATCGGCAGCGACTCGCAAGCCATGGGCCGCATCGGCGAAGTGGTCATGCGCACCTGGCAGACCGCACATGTGATGAAGCGCCGCCGTGGCGCACTGCCGGGCGACGGCGCGGCCGACAATGCCCGCGTCCAGCGCTACATCGCGAAGTACACCATCTGTCCCGCGATCGCCCACGGCCTCGAGCACGAGATCGGCTCCGTGGAGGTCGGCAAGCTCGCCGACCTCGTGCTGTGGGACCCGGCCTTCTTCGGCGTCCGCCCGCACGCGGTACTCAAGGGCGGCATGATCGCCTGGGCGGCGATGGGCGACGCCAATGCCTCCATTCCCACGCCGCAACCAGTTCTGCCGCGCCCGATGTTCGGAGCCGCGCCCGCCGTCGCGGCGGCGACCTCCGTGCACTTCGTCTCCGAACAGGCCATCGAGGACGGGCTCGCAGACCGCCTGGACGTGCGCCGAAAGCTGGTGCCCGTCAAGAACGTTCGCAAGCGCACCAAGACCGACATGCCGCATAACGACGCGATGCCACGCATCGAGGTCGATCCGGACACCTTCACCGTCCGGATCGATGGCGAGGTATGGACCGAACAGCCCGCCACCGAACTGCCGATGGCCCAGCGCTACTTCCTGTTCTGAGCCGGGCGGGGTAACCGGTCGGTTGCGCAGCTCCCGCGCCCGTCGGTAAGGTCTCCTCGGACCAGATCGGGGGCGGCATTCCGGGTTCGTTCCCGTCCAGCGGCGCTGTCGGCGCATGGTGAAGGGGGACGACATTGGCGAGCAGTGATCTCAACGGAGCGGCCGGCGAACTGGCCCGCTGGGCCCAGAATCTAGAACGCAAATCCCAGCAATATCAGGACCTGCAGGGCAGGATCGCCGCGGTCAGCGTGACGGAAACCTCCACGGACAAGCGCATCAGCGTCACCGTGGACTCCAATGGTGTCACCACCGGCATCTACCTCGCCGCGAATGCGCGGGGCATGGACCCCGCCACCCTCGCCACGGAACTCATGGCCTGCACCCGCCGCGCCCAGGCGAAACTGCGCGCCCAGGTCACCGACCTCGTCCAGAACACTGTCGGCGATGACGGCCCAGGTCAGACCATCATCGGCCAGTACGCCCAGCAGTTTCCCGACCCCGACTCCGCCGACGCTCCACCCTTGTACAGCCCACCGCCCGCGCCGCCATCGCCCACCTATGACGCTGCCCCGCCATCACCGTCGTTCGGGTCAGTGCCCGGCCGACCGCCCGCAGGCACGCGCAAGCCCAACCGCGACGACATCGTCGTCCCCGACGAGCCGAGCGAAGAGGATCTGTACTACCAGCGCAAATCCTGGCTGGAGTGAGACTGGTCCGGCTGAAATCGCAGACCCGACAACGACTTCGACCGGATGAAGGTAGGGCTCCGCAGGCGGTACGGCCGGGGTTACCGCGACGAGCGGATGGCAGCGACGATGATGTCGGCGACGCCGCGCATGCCCTGGACCGTGGGGTGGTAGGGGATAAGGGTTTCGGTGGCCAGGACGGGGTCGAACCAGCGGATGCCGGGAGGGGCGCACATGTCGTGGCCGATGGATTGGGACTTGGTGTCGATGTAGGTGGCGGATCGGACGGTGGCCGCGCGGGAGACGACGGTGTTGAGGCGGTCGAATTCGGCTTGGACGTAGGAGGCGTCGGTGGGGCGCAGGCCGGGGAGTTCGGGGCAGCCGCCATCGCGGACGTAGAGCGGCCAGCCATCTATGAAGATCGCGGCTTTCGGGGCGAGGGTCGAGATCTGTTGCAGGGCAACGGTATAGGAGGCGGCGATGGCGTCGATGTCCGCGTCCCACCGGGGATCGACGCAGGCGCCGCCGGAGATGCCGGCCAGATGGCAGGCGACGACGTGCTCGGTCATCTTGGCGTCGTTGGCGCCGATGTGGACGGTCACCAGTGTGGTTTCTGGGCCGAGGGCCTCGAATTGTGGTGTGATGCCGGGGCCCTGGGAGCTGGTGAGGTCGGTGATCTTGGCCGAGCTGCAGGTCCGGTCGTCGAGCCGGAGTCCGAGGTCCTCGGCGACGAGTTTCGGGGTATTGGTGGTGGAGCGGGCGCACCGCAGTGGGGCGCTGGTGTCGAAATTCTGTACGCCGGTCGTCGCCGCACCGGAGTCGCCGAGCGCCACGTACTCCGCGCCACCATCGGCGCGTGCAGCGGCGGCAGGGGCGAGTAATCCCGAGGTGAGCGCGAGCAGTCCGGTGGTGATTGCCGCGCCGCGCCAACGGTTCCGGCGGGTTGTCATGGTCGTCTCCCGTTCTGTCGATCCCGGCCACGGGGCAAGAAAGTGAGACGCGCTGGTCGCGGTTGTGACGCAGATTACTCGCAGCGCGACGGCTCTCGCAAGACGCTGCGCCGGGAAAGCCGCAGGCCGGGACCATCGAACCGGTGCTGCCCGGGTAGCGATGGCAGACTGCGATGATGACGACATTCGACTGGGCCGATGTTGACAGCTACCTCACGGACAAACTGGTGGGCGAGATGGACCCGACGGCGTCGGCGTTGGCGGCCAACGCGGCGGCGAATCTGCCCGCGATCGATGTGTCACCCTCGCAAGGAAAATTTCTGCACTTGATCGCGCGATCGATCGGGGCGCGGCGGGTACTCGAGATCGGCACGCTCGGTGGATACAGCACGATTTGGTTGGCGCGTGCGGTGGGGGAGAAGGGGGCGGTGGTCACCCTCGAATTCGAACCACGGCACGCCGAGGTGGCGCGTGGAAACCTGAATCGGGCTGGAGTCGGCGAGCGGGTCGACATCCGTGTCGGTGCGGCACTCGACAGCCTGCCGGTGCTGGAAGCCGAGGGCACGGAGCCGTTCGATCTGGTGTTCATCGACGCCGACAAGGTCAACAATTCGAACTACGTGCAGTGGGCGCTGCGCCTGACCCGCCCCGACTCGGTGATCATCGTCGACAACGTTGTTCGCGACGGTGCGGTGGCCGACGCGGCATCCACCGACCAGGCAGTGCAGGCCAGCCGCGCTCTTATCGACCTACTGTCGAGCAACCCGCAGCTGGACTCGACAGTCCTGCAAACTGTGGGCTCGAAGGGCTGGGACGGATTCGTCTACGCCGTTGTGAACGCCCAACCGGCTGACTGACCCGCTGAACTCCCGGTTGGGCGGAGCAGGTCCGGGCTGCGCCCAACCGGTCCGAGGGTCAGGGGATCAGGACTACTTTGCCGACAGTGGCGCGAGTTTCGAGCGCGCGGTGGGCGTCCGCCGCATCGGCGAGGGCGAAACGATGGACGGCCGGGCGCAAGCGGCCCGCGGCAGCCTCGGCGAGTGCGCGATCCTCGAGGATTCGTATGTTGCCGCCGACCCGTTGCAGCATCGGCGGTCCGATGACCACCTGTGAGGTGATGCCGCGCTCGGTCAGCTCCTCCTCGGTGAAGGTTTGCGGCTTGTCGCCTGCCTTCCTACTGGACCAGCCGTAGACGAGGTGTTGACCGCCCTTGTCGAGCAGATCGATGGCCGCGCGGGTGATTTCGCCGCCCACCGAGTCGAACAGGACAGTGGCCCGGCGGTCGCCGAGTTGCGTGCGGACCTGGTCGGCAAAGTCCGGCTGGGTATAATCGACGGCGATATCCGCGCCATTGCGTTGCACCAGTTCGACTTTCGTGGTTCCGCCCGCGAGTCCCACCACGGTGGCTCCGGCGTTCTTCGCGTATTGGACCAGTAGTGTCCCGATGCCGCCCGCTGCGGCCGTCACCACCGCGACGCTGTCCGGGCCGAGTTCGGTGAATTGCAGAATGCCCATAGTGGTGCGGCCGGTGCCGATGACGGCGACCGCCTCGGCCGGGTCGATATTCTCCGGAATCTCTTGCAACCGAGTGGTTTCCGTCACGGCAAGCTCGGCGTATCCGCCGGGCATGTTTCCGAGATGCGCCACGACCTTTTTGCCGAGCCATGCGGCATCGACCTCGGGGCCGATCTGGTCGATGGTGCCTGCGACCTCACGCCCGGCAATGGTGGGTAGCTCCGGCGGGGGGACCGGACCGGGCGCGCCGCTCCTGATCGCGGTGTCGATGAGGTGTACCCCGGCCGCCGCCACCGCAATGCGCACTTGGCCGGGCCCGGGTTCCGGGTCCGGGACGATCTCGTAGCGCAGGTTGTCGGCCGGGCCGAAGGCGTGAAGTCGAATGGCGTGCACGGAGACTCCTGTTCGTGGGGCGGTCGCCGACCACTCTTCAATATCAACCATGGTTCAGGTCAAATGGGTGTCAGGGTGTGCGGCCGTCAGGTGGTCGCGACCTCCTGTCGAGCCATCGAGGGGCTACCGCTTCGCGCGGGCCTCGAACCCGTCGCACAGTGCGGACAACCCGAGGTAGAGCAGGTCTTCCGAGGTCAGATCGGTGACTCCGGTGCCGTCGAGTTCGGCGAGTGCGGGCGGAACCGGCTGCTGTGATTTTCCTTGCAGTAAATCGCGCAGGCCGTTGTCCCCCTCGGGGTCGACCCCGTCCGGTGCGAACAAGGCGCCGCTGATCTGCGGCAGGGTCGCGCCGGAGATGTGGTTCCACACCGTGAACGCCATGGCCGTCGCTTCTCTGGCCGAGACATTCAGCTCGCGCAGCCCCTCGACCAGCCAGGCCAGACAGGCAAGGCTCTGCGGGCCGAAGCTGTAGCGGGGCGTGGCGAATGTGAGCAGCACCCACGGATGTTGTTGGTAGAGCGCCCAATCGATCTCGGCGGCGATGCGGACCCGGTCGCGCCACGTCCAGTCCTGCCCTTCCGCTGACGGGTACGGGTTGCGGCGTGAGATCTCCTCGGTCATCGCGGCGAGCAGTTCGTCCTTACTGGCGACGTGCCGATACAGCGACATCGCTCCGACGCCCAGTCGTTCGGCGATATGCCGCATGGACAGTGCGTCCAGTCCGCCTGCGTCGGCCAGGGTGATGGCGGTGTCGACAATGGCGGGTTTGGTGAGCTTCGGCTCAGTCATCCTACGACTCGCTTCCAGTTCCGGGCCGGGTTGCGTACGCTGTACCCGGGTCCATGGTACGGCGTACGCGACGCGAGAATTCGAAGGACAGAGGGTATCGGAATGACAGAGGTGGAGGCTGTGCAGCCTGCGGAGGCGCCGTCACAGGCCGGTTCGCGCCGGGCCTGGCTTGGTCTCGCGGTGCTGGTGCTGCCGGTGCTGCTGGTGTCGATGGACATTTCGGTGCTCTTCCTCGCCATGCCGACCCTCACGCTCGATCTCGACCCGTCGGCGACCCAGCAGCTGTGGATTCTCGACATCTACGGCTTCCTGATCGCGGGCTTCCTGATCACCATGGGCAATCTGGGTGACCGGATCGGTCGGCGCAATATCTTGCTCGTCGGGGCCGCCGTCTTCGGTGTGGCGTCGATCATCGCGGCGTTCGCGCCGAGCGCTGGCGTGCTGATTGCCGCGCGCGCACTGATGGGCGTCGGCGGCGCGACGCTGCTGCCGTCGAGCCTCGCCCTGATTTCCAGTCTCTTCCCGAACGTCCGCGAACGTGCCGCCGCCATCGGAGTGTGGACCGCTTTCTTCGCGGGCGGCTCGGCGGTCGGCCCGATTCTCGGCGGGCTACTGCTGCACCATTTCTGGTGGGGCTCGGTCTTTCTCATCAACATTCCGGTGCTGTTGATCCTGCTCGCCTTCGGCCCGTTCGTGCTGCCGGAGCACCGCTCCAGCGTGCTCGGTCCGCTCGACATACCGAGTGTGGTGCTGTCGATCGGCGGCATCCTGCCATTGGTGTACGCGGTCAAACACCTCGCGGCCGAAGGCTTTGATGTGGAGGCGCTCGTCATCGGGGCGGTGGGTGTGGCGTTGCTGACGATCTTCGTGCGGCGGCAACGGCAGCTCGCCGAGCCGCTGCTCGATCTGCGGCTGTTCCGTCGGGTCCAGTTCTCGGTCGCCATCGGCTCCAGTCTGACCGGGATGATGTCGCTGGCGGCGATGAGCTACCTCACCAGCGTCTACCTGCAATCGGTCACCGGGCGAGACCCCTTGGCCGCGGCCATGTTCGGTATTCCGATGGCGGTCGCGGTGTTCGTGTTCTCGATGGGTGGCGCCAGGGTCGCGCGGCGCTTCGGCGTCCGCAGTTCCTTCGTGTTCGCGCTGCTTGCCTCTGCGGTCGGCAATCTGCTGCTGCTCGGGGTCGGCGTCGACGGCGGCCTCGCGTGGTACCTCGTCGGCTCCACGATCGCGGGCATCGGCTACGGCCTCGCCTTCACCATGGTTTCGGAGGTCGCGGTCTCCTCGGTACCGCCGGAGCGGGCAGGCTCGGCCGTCGGGATCTCCGAAACCAGCTTCGAACTGGGCAATGCGCTCGGGCTCGCGCTGCTGGGTTCGGTGGCGGCGCTGGTCTTCCGGTCGGGGGGCGACTACTCCGAAACCCTCGGTGAGACCATTCAGCGTTCCGGCGGAAATACCGCCTTGATCGACTCGGCTCGCGAGTCGTTCGTCTCGGGCATGCACGTGGCGACATCTGTCGGGGCGGTGGTCCTGGTCGTGATGGCGGCCGTGGCGTATTTCGCTCCGAGGCAGAGTCACTGACCTGCCCGTGCGGCGCGCGATCGCGACACCGATCGAGCAGGTCTCCGACTGGATCACCGATGCGCGAGGACCGGTCGGCCCATACAGTCGAAGGTGTGAATGAGACACCGGCCAATGGCAGTGGGCGGCCGATCATCGAGCGGATCGCGAGCCGGCTGCTCTATCCCACCTCGCGGCCGCGGGAGAAGTCCTTGCGTTCGGAGGTCTCCGGTCGGATAGTGCTGGTGACCGGCGCGTCGCACGGTATCGGGAAGGCCAGTGCCCGCAAGCTGGCGGCCGCGGGCGGGATCGTGGTGCTGGTGGCTCGTTCGCGCGAGGACCTCGAGCAGGTTGCCGCTGGGATCGCCGCCGAGGGTGGTATCGCACATGTGTACCCGACGGACATGACCGATATGGACGCCGTCGAGCGGCTGGGTCGCGGACTATTGGACGAGCACGGCCACGTCGACATTCTGGTGAACAACGCGGGCAAGTCGATTCGCCGCTCGATCGACGAATCCTACGACCGCTTCCACGATTTCACCCGCACCATCGACGTGAACTACCTCGGCCCGGTGAAGCTGCTGCTCACGTTGTTGCCGAGCATGCGCGAACGCCGACAGGGGCACATCGTCAATATCTCCACCTGGGGCGTGATGATGCCGCCCGCACCACGCTGGGCCGCCTACGGCGCCTCGAAAACCGCTTTCGATGTCTGGCTACGCAGCGTCGCCGCCGAAATCTCCGCCGACAAGGTCACCACCACCTCGATCTATATGCCACTCGTCCACACCAGAATGAGCGCGCCCACCGACTTCAGCCGCGTCCCCGGCCTCACCGTCGACGAAGCTTCCGACCTCGTCTGCCACGCCATTGCCGCCAAGCCCCGCGAAATCGCACCGTGGTGGTCGCCCGGAGTTCAGGCGTGGTCGGACCTCACGCGCGGTCGAGCACAGCGTTTCATGGAGCGCAGCTTCCGCCGTTGACCGCGGACACACGCCGACATCGAGCCTCGACTGCGGCAACCTTGTGCGGCTGATGACATATCGTGCAGCGACTACCCGGCTCCACAACACTATTCGTCACATACCGCGCTCCTCCACGGAAGAAGGCCCATGCCCATCGCCACCCTCAACGGGATCCGAATCAACTACGACGTCACCGGAACAGGTCCGCTCGTCGTGCTGGTCATGGGAACCGGCAGTCCGGGTCGGGTGTGGCGAACATATCAGGTACCTGCCCTGGTCAAGGCCGGATTCCGGGTGGCAACCATGGACAACCGAGGAATCGCACCTTCGGATGAATGCGCCGGGGGCTTCAGTGTCGAGGATCTGGCCGCCGACACCGCCGCGCTGATCGAGCACCTCGGAGGTGGCCGTGTTCACGTGGTCGGTCATTCGATGGGCGCAAGAGTCGTGCAGGAATTGGCGCTGGCCCGCCCCGAACTGGTCGGCAAGGCCATAATGCTCGGTGCCGCCGGGCGGCCTCATCCGATGGCGCGCACTCTCAATTCCGGCGAACAAGCCCTGCACGACCAAGGAATTCAGTTGCCCGCGCAGTACGCGGCGGCCATCAAGGCGATGCTGAACCTTTCGCCGTACACCCTGAAAGATGAAGCCAAGGCTCAGGAATGGCTGGATATCTTCGAGTTCACCACGGGTAAAACAGCACCGGGCGTTCGGGCCCAGATCGGAATGGACCGCTCCCGAAACCGTCTGCCCGACTACGGGCGAATTACCGCACCCAGTTTGGTCGTCGGATTCGCCGATGACCAGATGACGCCACCCATGTTCGGCAAAGAGGTCGCTGCCGCGATCCCCGGTGCCCGCTACGTCGAGATCGAACGGTGCGGGCACTACGGCTATCTCGAACGGCCCGAGGAAGTCAACCGTGTGATCATCGAATTCCTCACCGCCGCATAATAACTGACCGATGTCCGCGGACGAAATCAGGCCAGCGCCTTGGACTTCAAGCGTTCGAATTCCTCGGCCGAGATGGTTCCGGCATCCAGCAACTTCTTCGCTTCCGCTATCTCGGCGGCCGCGCCGGAACCGCCGTCCCGTTCGGCCCGCGCTTCCCGCCGCCCGCGAACGAAGTCGGCCTCGGCGGCTCTGCGCTCGGCCATGTCGCTACCGCGCGTTATCAGGTACACCAGTGAGGTGATCAAGGGCAGGATGAACAGGAAAATCACCCAGGCCGCCTTGGCTATGCCAGAGGTGTGTGGATCCTGGAAGAGGTCGCCGATGATAGTGAAGAGCAGAATCAAATATGCGAGAAGCGCGAAGCTCATTATGACGAGCCAGAATACGTCCCATACCGGCACGATTACTCCTCTAGTAGCCAAACAATTCGGCATACAACCAGCTATCTGGAGTAGAACACATAGATGACAACGGTGATATCTGTTTGCAGAGTTCGATGCAGTGTTGAAAGTGCCCGGGGTTGGGTGCGACACACCGGGGCATAGGATCGACGGATGCAACGATCCGCCGAGCGAGCTACGAGCCTGGCGATGCTCTTCACGCTGGCCGACTCGCGGCTGCCCATCGGTGGGCATGTGCACTCCGGTGGCGTCGAGGAGGCTGTTGCTTCCGGGCTTGTGCACGATGTCGCAACGGTGGAGTTGTATCTGCGTCGTCGGATACGTACTTCCGGTCTTGTTGCGGCCTCGTTGGCGGCGGCGGTGTGTTCCGGTGCCATCGAGCCGACGCGCGCCGAGGCGGAGGCCGATGCCAGGACACCCGCGCCTGGTGCGCGTGCGGCGTCGCGGGCGCAGGGGCGTGGGCTCTTGCGTCTCGCCAAACAGGTATGGCCACAGCATGATTGGGATGTACTCGGGCCGCGCCCGTATCTGTCCACCGTGTTCGGCATGGTCGGTGCGGCCTGTGAGGTGACGCCGGTGCAGACGGCGGGTGTTGTCATCTATACGACGCTGACCGGCGCGGCGACGGCCGCTCAACGACTGCTCGCGTTGGACCCCGCCGCCATCGCCGCGTGCACGGTTCGGCTCGCCGAGCTGTGTGATCGCACCGCCGCCGAGGCCGCGACCGGACTCGCTGCGCTCTCGGATCCGCTGCAGGACGTGCTTGCGCAACGCCACATGCAACGGGAGATACCGCTGTTCGCGAGCTGACCGAGCTGTACAGACCCAGAGAAGGAGATCGATACTCATGCCCCCGCATCTGATCGACGGTGAACCGCACGATCACACCCACGATCGGCCCAAGCGTGTACGCACACCGGGGGAGGCGCTGCGCATCGGCATCGGCGGGCCGGTCGGCTCCGGCAAAACCGCACTGGTTGCCGCGTTGTGCAGGCAACTGCGTGACGAGCTGTCGCTCGCGGTGTTGACCAACGACATCTACACCACCGAGGACGCGGACTTCCTGCGCAGGCACGCGGTGCTGCCCGACGAGCGGATCACCGCCGTGCAGACCGGCGGCTGCCCGCACACCGCCATCCGCGACGACATCACCGCGAACCTGGACGCCATCGACGATCTGATCGCCGCCAACCCGCCGCTGGATCTGATCCTGGTGGAATCCGGCGGCGACAACCTCACCGCGACCTTTTCCTCCGGCCTGATCGACGTGCAGATCTTCGTCGTCGATGTCGCAGGCGGTGACAAGGTGCCGCGCAAGGGTGGTCCCGGCGTCACCTTCTCGGACCTGTTGGTGATCAACAAGACCGACCTCGCCCCGCTGGTCGGCGCGGACCTCGGTGTGATGGAGCGCGACGCGGCGAAGGTCCGTGCGGGTCGCAGGACCGCGATGATCTCGCTGACCGAGGACCCGGCAGCGACGGCGGTGCTCGCGTGGGTTCGCGAACAGTTGCTCGCGATCGCCGAGCGTGATCGTGGCGCCGAATCGGCCGTTGCGCACTGAGTTACGCATCATCGCTGCCGTCGGCACGTTGCCGGAGATCCATGCGAGCGGCGGGCTTTCGGCGCGCCGCACCGGCCCCGACATGGTCCACATGATCGGAACCGCCGCCACTCCACTCGGCGGAGACGAGCTCGATATCGCGATCACCGTCGGCCCCGGCGCGCGATTGGTGGTGCGTTCGGTGGCGGCGACTATCGCGCTGCCAGGGGCCGCGACACCACAGTCGAGCGCCAACTGGCGCTTCGAGGTCGCGGCAGGAGGCGAGCTGGATTTCGACCCCGAACCGACGATCGTCGCTGGCGGCGCACACCATCACGCCGTCACCTCGGTTCTCTTGGCGGCCGATGCCCGGTTGCGGTTGCGGGAACGAGTACAGATCGGCCGCGTCGACGAGGCCGACGGCGGCTGGCGTGGTGACCTGATCGCAGACATCGGCGACCTGCCGCTGCTTCGGCACCGCCTGGAACTGGGCAAGGGCGGCGCTGCTGATGACCGACTCGCCGGACCCCGCGCACTCGACAGCGAGCTCGTCTATCCCGACGATCGGCCGGTTGAAACGACCGGCCTGTCCGCGAGCCGACTGCCGTTGGCGGGCGGCGGGACGTTGTTCACCCGCACCGGGCTACTCCTGGGCAGTTGATCACTCGCGGAACTGGATTCAGTGCGGTGGATTGTGTCCCGGCGCGGGCCGACCTGCTCAGGGGTGGGTGTGCGGGCAAGTGCACTGTTGAACCCGAGCGCGAATCTCCGGTAGCTGTGCGAGAAAGGTCCGGCCGGTACGGCTAGCTCGAGCTCGGTACGGACATAAGAAAAGGGTGGGAGTTCGACAGCGTTGTCGAGCTCTCACCCTTCTCGTTCGAGCTCGGTCAGTTGCTGACGACCCGCGAGGGGGCGTTGTAGGCGCTCACCGCACCGACTGCCGCACCCGCTGCCGCACCGACGACGGCTGCGGGGACCGCGATCACCGCAGCCCCGACGGTGGCACCCAGCATCGGACCGGCCACGAGGCCGATCGGCAGCAGTGGAAGGCCGGCCACCAAGCCGGCCACGCCACCTACGGCCGCCGAGGTCAGTGCGATGGGGGTCGACGCGGCTGCACCCGCCACCGCACCCATCGCAGCGGTGCCGATGGTCTGTCCGGCGATCCGGTCGGACCTGCTTCGCTCCATCCCCACCGAATCGAGGAACGTCGCCAGATCGGCCTCGGTCGTCGCGGAGGCATCGTTGATCCGGATCGCCAGTTCCTGGTCGATCCAGTCCGGCGCCGGCACCGTGACGTCACCGAAGCGGAGCTGACCGGCAGGCGGCGCGATCGGCGGCACCGGCGCCACCGCGACGGGCGGGTGGAGCACGCCGACCGGCGCGAGGTAGCGCTTTTCCGGTGCCGACCGTGACCACTGCAGCGAGCTGCGGATGTCGTCGGGGATCTCGAGCCCCTCGTACGGCGTCGCATTGGGTGCGTCGGCCGCGGGCCACTGCGCCTTCTGCTCGGGGAGGGTCACTGTGTTCGACTGTGCGGGTTCGGCATTCGCAGTGCCGGTTCCCACCAGCGCAAGGACTAGCGGTACCGCACCCGCCGCGACCATCGAGCCGACCTTCTGTCGCTGCGGGTTGGGAGCTCTGTGCTTGCCCGTGGCCATATATCACCTTTCTCGTTCCGGAAAATGCCTTGTTCGACGTTCCACATTCGGATTCGTGGACCCGCTCGGATTGGTCGATTCTCAGGAAACGCAAAGGTTTGAATGTGGCCAAATACTAGCCAGGTGACCCTGTGTCCCGAATGTGCGGGTGTGTACCCGACATTCGGGACAGAATGCGGTTAGCCCGCCTTACGATCGGCGGCTGCCTTCGCCGCCTTGTCGAGGGCCTTGGCCTTCTCCACGGACTTGCCGTTCTCCGCGGGTGGGGCGCCGAGTGCGGCCGCGAGCTCGTCGGCATCTTCCTCGTCGGCATTCACGGTTTCGAGTGCGAGCCGCGCGAACACCCACTGCTCGGTCGCCGCCATCTGACCGCGACTGCGCCCGAGGAAGGTCACGAACCACTGGATGACGGTGATGATCCGACTGCGGTAGCCGACCAGGTAATAGAGGTGCAGCGCGAGCCAGGCCAGCCAGGCGATGAACCCGCCGAACTCCAGCTTGCCGATCTGGCACACGGCGCTGAACCGCGACACCGTCGCCATGCTGCCCTTGTTGAAGTACTTGAACGGCTTGCGCTCCTGCGGCGCTTGGCCCTTCAGACCGGCCTTGATCTGCTTGGCTGCGTAGGTCGAGCCCTGGATCGCCCCCTGCGCCATACCGGGAACGTCCGGCACCGACATCAGGTCGCCGACGACGAATACGTTCGGGTAGCCCTTGATGGTGAGATCGGGTTCGACGATGACGCGCCCGGCCCGATCGACCTGGGTGCCTTCGGACTGATCGGCGAGTATCTTGCCGAGCGGGCTGCCCTGCACACCGGCCGACCACACCTTGCAGGAGGACTCGATACGACGGATGGTGCCGTCGGAGTCCTTCACCGTGACGCCCTGCGCGTCGATATTGGTCACCATGGCGTTGAGCTGGATCTCGACGCCCATCTTCTCCAGCCGCCGCTGCGCCTTGCCGCCCAGCTTCGGGCCCATCGGGCCGAGCACAGCGCCCGCGCCTTCGAGCAGCACAACGCGCGCGTCGCGTGGATCGATGTTGTGGAAGGTGCCTTCGAGGGTGCGATCGGCGAGTTCGGCGATCTGGCCTGCCAATTCGACGCCGGTGGGTCCGGCGCCGACCACCACGAAGGTGAGCAGCCGGTCCCGCATTTCCTGCGTGGTGGCCAGTTCGGCCCCTTCGAACGCGCCCAGGATGCGCGCGCGTAGCTCCAGCGCGTCATCGATGGTCTTCATGCCGGGGGCGTAGGTGGCGAACTTGTCGTTGCCGAAGTACGACTGTTGAGCGCCGGTCGCCACGATCAGGCTGTCGAACTCGGTGACGGTGTTCTGGTTGAGCAGCCGCGAGGTCACCGTCTTGGTTTGCAGGTCGATATCGGTGACATCGCCGAGCAGCACTTGGGCGTTCTTCTGCTTGCGCAGCACCAGGCGCGTGGCAGGGGCGATCTCGCCGACCGACAGGATGCCGGTGGCCACCTGGTAGAGCAGCGGCTGGAAGAGGTGGGTGGAAGTCTTGGCGATCAGTATCACGTCGACATCGGCGTGCTTGAGATGCTTGGTTCCGAACAAGCCGCCGAAGCCCGAGCCGATAACCACCACCCGATGACGACGGTTCTCGACAGACTCAGTGCTCATCGTCCTGCTCCTCGACAGACCTGGGCTTGGCCCCACGAACGTTGTTGACCCGCCTTACGGTAGTCGGCGCCGACTTGGCCGTCACGGCGAGATCCCGGTTCCTGCTGTGCTGCGAAGCGATAACACGCCGTCGCCGATCCGCCGGGTGAAACACGCGACGGGCGAACCGACCGAATGAATGTGAGAAAGAGAATACGATAGATGCTGTCGTTCAGGGAGGCTTGCCATGGTTACCGCGAACCGTGTCGTCGGACGAAAGACCAGCGCACAGCATGAATCCGAGAACATTTCGTTGATCGATATCCCCGACAGGCACCTCATCGACCGCGCGCTGCGGCGTGTCCCGGAGCGCCCTCGGGTGCTGGCAACCCCGCCGCGAGGCAGCACGACCATCGCGGTGCGCGGCGATGCGGGTCTGCCGTATTTGGGACGTGGGCTGCACTATCTGCGCTGGGGTCCGGCGGAGATGATGGACCGCTACCGCCGATTCGGGCCGGTGTCGCTGAACTCGTCGCTCGGCATCGATCGGGTGCTGGTTTGCGGTCCGGAGGCGATCGACGAGGTGCTCGGCAAGCGACGCCGCGATTTCGGGCAAGGCTGGAACTACTTCATCGGCCCGTTCTTCGGGCGTGGTCTGCTGCTGCTCGAATTCGACGAGCACATGTTCCACCGCAGGATCATGCAGCAGGCCTTCACCAGGGACCGGCTGGAGGCCCATCTGGCCGCACTGACGCCGGTGGCGCGCGCGGCGGTCGGGCGCTGGGTGCCGCGTGGTGGCGCGACCGGCCGGACGGTCGAGTTGTATCCGACGATCAAAGAGCTGACTCTCGAGATCGCGGCGGAGACGTTCATGGCCGTCGAGGTCGGCGCGCAGCGCCGGATGCTGCTCGACGCGTTTGTCGACTGCACCCATGCGGGGCTCTCGATCATCCGCCATCCCATCCCCGGCGGTAACTGGCGCGCGGGCTTGCGCGGGCGCAAGGTACTCGAGGACTATTTCACCGCGATGCTGCCGCAGAAAAGGCGCATCGAATCACCGGACTTCTTCTCCGGCCTGTGCCACGCGCGCAGCGAGGATGGCGCGCAGTTCAGCGACGCGGACGTGGTGAACCACATGATCTTCCTGATCATGGCCGCCCACGACACCACCACGACAACCGCCACCGCGGTCGCGTACTACCTGGGCAAGCATCCGCATTGGCAGCAGCGCGTGCGGGCCGAGGTGCTGGCCATCGATGCGGAAACCGCTGGTGCCGCACCGACGATCGCGGATCTCGACTGGATGCACGACCTCGATCTGGTGATCAAGGAAAGCCTGCGATTGATACCGCCCGTGCCCGGTCTGGTGCGCCGCGCCGTGCGCGACACCGAGATCGCCGGGCACTACATTCCGGCGGGCACGCCATGCGACCTCGCCTACAGCGTCAACCACATGCTGCCGGAGCTGTGGACAAGGCCCGAGCAATTCGATCCCGAGCGCTTCGCCGAACACCGTCGTGAGGACAAGTCCCATCGGCTCGCCTGGCTGCCGTTCGGCGCGGGTGCCCACAAATGCATCGGCATGCACTTCGGAACCTTCGAGGTGAAGACGGTCATCGCCGCACTGGTGCGTGAGTACGAGTGGACGATCCCCGAGGACTATCGAATACCGTGGGGTTTCTCGACGATTCCGTTCCCGAGGGACGGCGCCCCCGTCAACCTCCGCCGTCGCTGATGTCGCGCCACGGGAGTGGTGTTCGGCTCCCGTGGCGCGCGAGGCGTGTGGTCAGCGTCCTGAGAAGAGAAGCTCGGCGACCTTGGTATCGGTCTCCGCGCCCTCGGTATAGCCGCCCTGGTCACCGAGAGAACTCATGATCGCCAGGGTGTAGCGCTCGCCGGGGCCCGCGAAGCCGACCGAGTTCACCACCCAGCCGCCCTCTTCTTCCGACCAGCCGTTCTTCAGCCCCGGGCGCATCTTCGGGCCCGCGCCCCACAGACCCCAGTGCTGGTTCATGTCCACCGACCGCATCCTGTCGAAAAGGTAGGCGCGGTCGTCGGGGTGCATACGGGTGAAGATGTTGTCCATCAGACGGTCCAGGTCGGCGGCCGTGCACTTCTGGAACGACCAATCCGGGAACAACGCGGAACTGGTCGGCAGCGGTACGAGGGTGACCATGCCGTTGGCGCGGAAGGCGTTGTTATAGGCCATGCGGTCGAAGCCCGCGTATTTGTTCCAGAGGAAGTCGGCCGCGGCGTCGTTCGAGGTCGCCAGCATCGACTCCATCACTCCGCGATCGCCAGGGGTGAGGTCGATCGCGCCGACCCGCGCGCGATTGAGCAGGTCCGCGGCGATCGCGAGTTTGATGGTCGAGGCGGTCCAGACCGCGTTCTCCGCATTCTCGCTCGCATACACGCCGCCGCTGACCCGATCGCGCACCACGTAGCCGGTGACGCCGGGCCTGCCGCTCAAATACGAGTCGACAGAAGCGATCCGGTTACTCATATCGCAATCGAAGCCGGGTAGGCAGCCCTGCATGTGGGCGGGCGGCGCGGCCGCGGCGATCGGCAATAGCGCGGGTGCGCTCGAGATCAAGATCGCCGCGGCGGCAAGGACACAGGTTGATGCGGCCACACGGGGGACGGACCGGGTGACGGCCAAGGGGTAACGCACGAGGGAACACGATCGCACATCGACGTCCAGGACGCACGTCTTGAGCTGGGCCGGAGACTGTGCTAAAGCGCGAACGTTGTGCGCTTGCCTCGCAGTGTCTTTCGCCGCAGGTCAGCTCAGCGGAAGGCCGCGCGCAATTCCTCGACGGTGCGACCGTTGAGCCGGTAGCAGTGCGCGAATGCCTCGGAGTGACTGTCACGAGGCCAGAAGTGTAGGACGCAGGTACGGCCGTATGAGCGCGAGTTGACCAGCTCCCATCGGTCTCCGACCCGGCGGACTGTGAACCCGCCTCTCGGAACAAGGGGAATCACCATCGCAACCATGAAACGCGAACCAGCCTTTCGTGCAGTCTCCCGTTCCTCCCCGGTTGAGCACTGTTGCACACGGGGGAGCCCGATCCGAGGTGACACGGCGAAGTAAATCGTTCGTGTGTGGCTCATTTCACTATCCGACCGGCGGGGTGCTGAAGTTGCGTACCGATCGCTGGGCGTATAAACGTGCACGAAGCCCGAGGCGTTTCGACGAAGAATCCGGACCCGACGAGAGGGCGTAGATGCCGCTGCACATCCACCGTGCCGAGCGCTCCGACGTCTTGGCGGATTCGCTGGCCGCGATGCTGGTCACGCCGCTGGCGGATCCGTTCGCCGCGGAGGTCGTCGCGGTGCCCGCCAAAGGAGTGGAGCGCTGGCTGGCGCAGCGGTTGTCGACGGTGCTCGGCGTCGAATCGGCACACTCGACCGATGGTGTCGCGGCGAATATCGCATTCCCCTCGCCTGCCGCGTTGATCGCCCAGGCGCTCGCCGAGGCCAGCGGCGTGCGACCCGAGTGCGACCCATGGGCGTCCGAACGTGTGGTGTGGACATTGCTGCGGGTGATCGATGCATCGCTGTCCGAGCCGTGGTCGGCGGTGCTTGCCAGGCACCTCGGTGCGCACGATCCCGTGGGACGCGATCATCGGGTCGGCCGCCGCTATGCGACCGCCGCGCACCTCGCCGCGCTGTTCGATAGTTACGCCGCCCAACGCCCGACGCTCATCACCGAGTGGGCCGCGGGCGCCGACACCGATGGCGCTGGAGACCCGGTGCCCGACGACCTGCTGTGGCAGCCCGCGCTGTGGCGTCGGTTGCGGGCCGAAGTCGGTGCGCCGAGCCCGGCCGAGCGACTTGCCGCCGCCTGCGACCGGTTGCGTGCACAGCCGGACCTGGTCGATCTGCCGGTTCGGCTGTCGCTGTTCGGAGTGACGCGGCTGCCGACCGATCAACTCGCGGTCCTGTCGGCACTGGCCGCCGGACGCGACATCCATTTGTGGCTGGCGCACCCGAGCCCGGCCATGTGGTCGGAACTGGCCGGGCAGCCGATCGCTGTCGCGCGAGCCGACGACGCCGGTGCGACTGTCGTCCGGCATCCGCTGCTGTCCGGGCTCGCGCGCGATGTGCGTGAGCTGCAACAGCGGTTGGCCGATGTTGTCGCCACTGATATCCACCATGCGACGGTTGCTGGTGCGGGCAGTGTTGTGCCCGATGGCGAAGGAGGCGATGTGCTGGCCGCCGCCGGTGCGGATAGTGCGGGGTCCGGCACTACGGCGCGCGATATGTCGGCCGAACCTGATGCGGGCGGCGTGGCACGGGATCATGTTGCGTCGGAAAGGTTTACGGGGGACGGGTCCAGCGGAGATACGCCGGGTAGGGCGGCGTCCGGCGTCATGGCGGGTGCCGGGCAGCCGGAATTGCGGACACTGCTGGAGACGATGCAGGCCGGGATTCGAAACGACGTGTGGCCACCGACGTCGGGTCTCGACATCGCGGGCGACCGCAGCATCCAGGTGCATGCGTGTCATGGGCCCGCGCGTCAGGTGGAGGTGTTGCGGGAGAGTTTGCTCGGACTTTTCGCGGACGATCCCACCTTGGAACCGCGCGATGTGCTGATCATGTGTCCCGAAGTGGAGGCGTACGCGCCGTTGGTGCGCGCGGCGTTCGGACAGCGGAGTTCCGGTGAGGCGGTTGCGGATTCGGCGCATCCCGCGCACCGGCTGCGAGTGCGGCTCGCCGATCGGGGGCGTGGGGTTACCAATCCGTTGCTCGCGGTGATCGGTGTGCTGCTCGAGCTGGCCGATGGGCGGGTGACGGTGACCCAGGTACTGGATTTGGCCGCCTCCGAAACTGTCCGGCGGCGTTGTGGATTCGACGACGACGATATCGAGCGGCTGCGCGAATGGGCGGCCGAATCCGGGGCGCGGTGGGGGATCGGGCTGCGGCAGCGGCAGGCGTTCGGGCTTGCCGACTTCGCGCAGAACACTCTCAACAGTGCGGTCGACCGGATCCTGCTCGGCGTCACCGCCGACGAATCATCGGAGGACTGGCTGGATTTGGCGCTGCCACTGGACGACGTGGACAGCAACGACGTCGATCTGGCAGGCCGGTTCGCGGAATTCATCGATCGGCTCGCGGTCTGCCTTCGTGACCTGCGTGGGCCCCGACCCGCACACGAGTGGGCAACGGTGCTCGCCCGGTCACTCGACCTGCTCACCGATGTGCCCGGCAGTCAGGCGTGGGTGCGTACCGAGGCCCGCCGAGAACTGGCCGCCGCCACCGAGCATGCGGGCGATGTACCGTTGCGGCTCGCCGATATCGGCGTGCTACTGGCGGGTCGGCTCGCGGCTCGGCCGACCCGCGCCAACTTCCGCACCGGCGAGCTGACGGTCTGCACGATGGTGCCGATGCGGTCGGTGCCACATCGGGTGGTGGTGTTGCTCGGCCTGGACGATGAGGTGTTCCCGCGCACCAGCGGCATCGACGGTGACGATGTGCTTGCCCGTAATCCGCTACTGGGCGAACGAGATTCCCGCAGCGAGGACCGGCAGCTGTTGCTCGACGCGATCATGGCCGCGCAGCAGCAACTCTTGATATTTCACACTGGCGCCGACCCGGTCACCGGCGCGCATCGCCCGCCCGCGATCCCGCTCGCCGAGCTGCTCGACGCGATCCGGGCACATGTCGGCGCCGCCGGTATGTCCGCGGTGGTGACCCGCCATCCGTTGCAAGCATTCGATCGACGGAACTTCTCGGCCGAGAAGCCTTTCAGCTTCGACACGGTCGCGTTGGCAGGTGCGCGGGCCGCCGATGGTCCAGCACAGCCGCGCCCGGAGTTCCTGGCCGAACCGCTACCGGCTGGCGAGTTCACGGATGTAGCACTCGCCGAACTGATTTCGTTCGTCGAACATCCGATCCGCGCATTCCTGTGGCAGCGCCTCGGCCTGCGAGTGCCCGAGCACGACGAGGACATCGCCGACCGGCTGCCCATCGAACTCGACGGCCTGGCGAAATGGGAACTGGGCGAACGCCTGCTGGCCGCCCGTCTCACCGGCGCGGACCCAGCCGGGTTGCGCGCGGCGGAGTGGCGGCGAGGGACTCTGCCGCCGTTCGGTTTCGGATCGGCGGTCCTGGACGAGGTCGAGAGCACCGTCGACAAGCTGGTCCGCGCATCGCTGCCCGAATACGAAGGGCCCGCGCGCGCCGTCGACATCGCCATCGATCTCGGTAGCGGCCGCAGGCTCACCGGAACCGTGCCGGAGGTGCACGGCGAAACCCTGGTCCGCACCACGTTCTCCCGGCTCGCACCGAAACACCGGATCGCCGCATGGGTGTCCTTGCTCGCGCTGGCCGTCACCGAGGACCGCTCCTGGCGCGCGGTGACCACCGGCCGTGGCCAATTCGGTCGCCCCGCATGGCGTTCGGTACTCACCGCTCCCGACGCTCCCAATGCGCTGACGATCCTGCGGGAATTGGTGAAACTGCGTGACGTCGGGCTCACCGAACCACTGCCGATCGCCCCGACCGCCACCGCCGCCTACGCCGACCGCCGCTTCCGAGGCTCCACCGTCGAGGAAGCCGTCGCCGCCGCCGAACGCGAATTCAACGGCGGCCCCAACGGTCCCGGCCCCTTCGGTGACCACGCCGACCGCCACCTCCGCTATGTCTGGGGCGCGGCCCCCCGTCTCGAACACCTCACCGAAGCCGCCGCCTCCTCCGGCGAGCCAGGCGAAACCACCCGATTCGGCGCGCTGGCCCGCCGCATGTGGGCGCCGCTGCTCGCCGCCGAAAACCAGGGCCAGCCGTGAACGTCAGTGCTCTCCGCGAGGTGGTGGGCGCGGGTGGCGCGTCGGCTTCCCAAAGCTACGACCGATGGATTTCGCGGTGTGCCGGGTTGTGGGTCGGCGGTGGGGGTTCAGTCGTTGGTGCTGCGGGTGTGAGGCGGGTTTTCTGGGTTGTCGGCGTGGCATGCCGGTGGACAGGCGGCAGGCGGGAGACGATGGTGGCGGATCCTGGGTGGTCGCGTGAGGTCGGCCGTTCTCGGGGTGCGGAAGGGCGGCCGTCGGGGTCGTTGTCGGATGGCGGAAGTGGGTGGTGGGCGTGACCGTTCAGGACACGGCGTTCGCCATCCCCGAGGTGGCCGCGGCGGATCGGTTCGATCCGAATGGGGCGTTGCCTACCGGGACCACTGTGTTGGAGGCGAGTGCGGGGACGGGGAAGACGCACGCGATCGTCGGGCTCGCGGTGCGGTATGTGGCGGAGGTCGGGATCGATGTATCGCAGCTGCTGCTGGTGACTTTCAGTCGGGCTGCGACACAGGAACTTCGGGAACGCACCCGGGATCGGTTCGTCGTGGTCGCCGCGGCTCTTGCCGATCCGGCGCTCGCGCGCGCACACTCCGATGAGCTGATTCGTCTTGTGGCACAGGCAGATTCGGATGAGGTGCGCAAGCGCCGTAGTCGGTTGCTCACGGCGCTCTCGGATTTCGATGCGGGCACCATCGCCACTACGCACAGCTTCTGTCAGCGCATGCTGGACGAGCTCGGTCTCGCTGGTGAGCACGATCCCGGTTCGCGCCTGGTGGAGACAGTCGACGATCTCGTGGGGACCGTCGCCGACGATCTCTTCCTGAACCGGTACGCCCGCACCGGACCGCCGTTCTCCCTGAAGGAGGCGCACGTACTGGCACTGGCCGCTGTGCGTGACCGGCACGCGGCGCTCGTCCCGAAGGGTGACGGCGCGGCGGGAGAGCGGGTCGCCTTCGCGACCGCGGTCCGCGCCGAGACCGAGCGCCGAAAGCGTCTTGCCGGGCTGCGCGACTTCGACGACCTGCTGGTGCTGCTGCACGACGTCCTCGACGATCCGGAGCACGGCCCGCGAGCCCGCCGCCGCATTCGCGATCGTTACCGAGTCGCCCTCGTCGACGAGTTCCAGGACACCGATCCACTGCAATGGGACATCCTGCGCCTCGCCTTCCACGGCCATTCGACCCTGGTGCTGGTCGGTGACCCCAAACAGGCCATCTACGCCTTCCGCGGCGCTGAGGTGCTCAGCTATCTCGACGCCGTAGAGCACGCCGACACCCGCAGGGAACTCACCACCAACTGGCGCAGCGACGCGGGCCTGCTGGCCGCCCTCGATCACCTGCACGGCGGAGCGGCGTTGGGCCACAAGGAAATCGCCGTCTACCCCGTGGCCGCTACCCGCCCATGGTCCCGACTGTCGGGACCCGACGACCTCATCACGCCGCTGCGGCTGCGCTGCCTGCCGCGCACCGGCGCGGGGCCACTGAACAAATCCGGCTTCCCTGCCGTCGGCCGCATGCGCGCGAAGGTCGCCGAAGATTTGGCCGCCGACATCGTCGGCCTGCTCGAATCCGATGTCCTTGTCGATGGCAAAGCTGAACCGCGTGCCGACGCTGCCGATGGTAAGGGCGACATGTCGGGAGTCGTGCGGAGACCGATCGGGCCGGGCGACATCGCGGTATTGGTGCGGACCAGGTCTCAGATCGATGTGGTGCGAGCGGCTTTGGACCGTGTCGGTGTCGCCTCGGTCCTCGCGGGTGGCACCAGTGTGTTCGGCACCGGTAGCGCCACCGATTGGCTCTGGTTGCTGCGCGCGCTCGAGCAGCCGCATCGGTCCGACCGGGTGCGGTTGGCCGCATGCACGCCGCTGCTCGGGGTTACCGCTGTCGAAATCGACAGTGGCGGAGCCGATCTGGTTGGGCGGATCAGTTCGCAGCTGCGTGAGTCGGCTCGGCTCTTCGCACGTACCGGGTTCGCGGCGGTGTTCGAAAAGATCTCCGCCGAAGCGAATCTGGCGCAGCGACTGCTGACGATCGAGAACGGCGAGCGACAGCTGACCGACTTACGGCATATCGCGCAGCTGCTGGATCAGGTGGCGTTGACCGAAGGTCTCGGGTTGACGGCGCTGACCCGCTGGCTGGCCGACCGGGTGCGCGATCCCGCATCCGGCTCCGTTGCCGACCGCAGCCGCAGGCTCGATCGAGACGCGGCGGCGGTGCAGATCGCCACGGTGCACGCAAGCAAGGGCCTCGAATTCCCCATCGTCTACCTGCCGTTCGCATGGGACAACGCGAAGAATCCCTACCCGGCGACCCTGCTTTATCACGATGACGCGGGCGCGCGCGTGCTCGATGTCGGCGGCCAGGACGCCACCGGCTATGCCGAACGCAAGCTGCGCAGTGAAACCGAGGAGGCCGGTGAGGAGCTGCGCCTGCTGTATGTCGCTCTCACCCGGGCGATGTGTCAGGTCGTCGCCTGGTGGGCTCCGGCGATCACCACCGCTGCTTCGCCGCTGCATCGGATGATCCTCGGTCGCCCCGACGGCGGCGACATTGTTCCCGGCCGCGCCGCCGTGCCTGCGGATAGTCTTGCGGTACAGCGTCTTTCCGCGTGGGCCGCGGGTGCGCCCGCCGTGGTGTCGGTGACCGGTGTCGAAGGAACGGACACCGTCGAGATCAGGCGGGTCCGCGGCGAGATCGCGACCGGAGCGCTCGCCGCCGCCCGGTTCTCGCGCATCTTGGATCAGCAATGGCGGCGCACCTCGTACTCGGCATTGACCGCGGGCGCCCACGATGCCGCCGTCGTGGGGTCCGAACCCGAGGACGAGCGCGGTCCGGCGGACGAGCCGAGCGCGCCGGTGGCCGAGGAGACCGAACCGCCGATATCCGGTGCCGCGTCATTGATGAATGCCCTGCCCTACGGTGCGGAGTTCGGCACCCTCGTGCACGGCGTGCTGGAGCTGATCGACACCGACGCACCGGATCTGAGCGCCGAGGTGCACACCCGCTGCCGCGCATCGACCGATGAACTGATGGCCGAGGCGGATCCGGAAATCCTGGGCACCGCATTGCTGGCCGTCCTGCGCACACCCCTCGGATTCGGCTGTCTCGCAGACATCTCCAGCCGAGACAAACTCAACGAACTAGAATTCGAGCTCCCCTTGGCAGGCGGCGATTCCCCCGGGGTCCACACCGCCACCCTGCGCCGAATCGCCGACCTGCTGCGCACGCATCTCCCGGCCGATGACGATTTCGCCTCCTACGCAGACCAATTGGCTGCCCTGGACGACGTCCCCCTGCGCGGCTACCTCACCGGCAGCATCGACGTCGTCCTGCGCGTCACCGAATCCCACGGCGCCGACCCCCGATTCGTCATCGTCGACTACAAAACCAACCGCCTCGGCACCGGCGACCTCACCGTCGACCACTACACCCACGACCGCATGGCCGCGGAAATGCAGCGTTCCCATTACCCCTTACAGGCGCTGCTGTACTCCGCCGCCCTGCACCGCTACTTGCGCTGGCGCTTGCCGACCTACGACCCGACCCGCCACCTCGGCGGCGCTCGCTACCTCTTCGTCCGAGGCATGATCGGCCCCGAAACCCCCACCGACTGCGGTGTCTTCGACTGGAACCCTCCACCCGACCTCATCGTCGCTTTGTCCGACCTCCTCGCGGGCGAGGCCGACGGATGACGCCGGCGGAAACACGCGAGGTGCACGGCCGCTCAGTGGCATCGACGGGGAAGGTGGGGCGATGACCTCGATTCAGTTGGCGCAGCGGGGGACCGGGCTTTTGCGGACCTTCAATGAGGCGGGGGTGCTCTCGGCGGCGGATGTGCATGTGGCACTGCGATTGGGGCGGATGGGGCGTGAGTCCGCGGAGGAGGTGCTGTTCGCGGCGGCGCTGGCGGTGCGGGCGGTGCGGTCGGGGTCGGTGTGTCTGGAGTTGATTCGGATGCGGGAGATCGGTGTCGACGCCGACGAAACCTGGGATGCCGGTGCGGGTGTCGACCCGGCGACACTGCCGTGGCCGGAGACCGATGCCGTTGTCGCGGCGTTGCGGGTGAGTCCGCTGGTGTGCGGGGGATCGTCAGGCCCGTTGCGGCCCTTGCGGATTGTCGATGCGCAGCAGGGCAGCGACGCGGGTCCGCTGCTGTACTTGGATCGGTATTACCAGCAGGAGCAGACCATTCGGCGCGTGCTCACCGAGCGTTCGGCCGATCATCCGGTCGTCGATCCGAGCATCGTGCGCCGCGAACTGGACCGGCTTTTCGATACACCGGTCGGCGCGGCGCCGGATCGGCAACGGTTGGCCGCCGCGCTCGGCGCCACGCACTGGACCACCGTGGTGGCAGGCGGGCCCGGTACCGGAAAAACCCACACCATCGCCCGCATCCTGGCGCTGCTCGACGCGCATCAACGCGCGAATCCGAAACTGCCGGCCCTCCGGATCGCGATGGCCGCGCCCACCGGTAAAGCGGCTGCGCGCCTTCAGGAGGCGGTGCGCGAACAGGCCGACTCGCTCGACCTGCCCGAGCTCACCGCGGCCACTTTGCATCGACTGCTCGGCTGGCAGCGCGGCCGCACCACCAGGTTCAGGTACCACGAATTCAATCGGCTGCCCTACGACGTGATCGTTGTCGACGAGACCTCGATGGTGTCGCTGACCATGATGAGCAGGCTGCTTGCCGCGCTGCGCCCGGACACCCGTCTTGTCCTGGTCGGCGACCCTGATCAGCTCGCCTCGGTCGACGCGGGCGCCGTCCTCGCCGACCTGGTCGCGGGACCCGTTGTCGGCGAACCGAACCCGGTGCTCGACATCGTTCTCGGCGCGGATTCAGTGGAATCCGTCACGGCCGGGGAGAATTCGGAAGCCTTGAGCAGCCTCGAGCGAACCCGCATGCGGGGCGGCATCGTCCGCCTGACCCGTGGTCGCCGCTTCGGCGGCAAGATCGCCGAACTCGCGGTCGCGATCCGCGCGGGCGACGCAGATACCGCACTCGAGCTGCTGCGCGCCGGCGGCCAGGAACTTTCCCTCAGCGCGCCGGACAGCACTGCACCGGTGCGTGCCGACATCGTCAGGGCCGCACGGGAGGTAACCGTGGCCGCACTCGACGGTGACGCGGCGGGCGCACTGAAGGCCCTCGAATCCCACCGACTCCTGTGTGCGCACCGCCAAGGCCCGTTCGGCGTCGAACGCTGGGACCGCATGGCCGCCGAGTGGGCGGCCGCGGGCGGCGCGGGCCCCGAGACCTACCAGGCCCCCTGGTACCCGGGTCAGCCACTGCTTGTCACCGCCAACGACCATGAGGCCCGCATCTACAACGGCGACACCGGCGTTATCGTCCGCATGCCCGACGGTTCCCTGCGTGCGGCCCTGCAACGCGGTAGCGAGCCCTACCTCGTGCACCCGACACAATTCCCGGCGGTGGTCACCGTCTTCGCCATGACCATCCACCGCAGCCAGGGCAGCCAGTACGACACGGTGTCGGTCGTACTGCCCGAACCCGAATCCACCCTGCTCACGAGGGAACTGCTGTACACAGCCGTCACCCGAGCCCGCCGACACGTCCGCGTCATCGGCACCGACGACTCCATCCGCGCCGGTATCGCCCGCCGTGTCCTGCGGGCCAGCGGGCTGTCGCGCACCTCCGCGGTGACCCCGTGACATTCGAATCTCACGTTCTCCGACCGGCCACCGTCTACCCAGTGTGAGTTTGCCTCCGTTCGAGGAAGTGGTGGCCGAATACGGCCCGATGGTGCTGCGGGTGTGCCGGGCGGTGCTCGGTCCGACCGACGCCGCTGACGCGTGGTCGGAGACGTTCCTGTCCGCTCTGCGTGCCTATCCGGGCCTCGATCAGGACACCAATATCGAAGCGTGGCTGGTCACCGTCGCACACCGTCGCGCGATCGATGTGGGGCGCGCACTCACCCGCGCGCCCGTCCCGGCCGAAGCGCTGCCCGAGCGCCCCGCACCCAACGCCGACCCCGCCGGTTACGACCCCGATTTGTGGGCCGCGCTGGCGGCGCTGCCGACCAAGCAGCGCCGAGCGGTGGCCTACCACTATCTGGCAGGCCTGCCGCATGCCGAGATCGCCGAGCTGCTCGGCAACTCCACCGACGCTGCCCGCCGCGCCGCCGCGGATGGGCTGAAAACATTACGCAAGCTCTACCCGAAGGATCGATAATGATGGCCACCATCGACCGCGGGGATCCCGTCTTCGACGGGCTGACCCCCGACAGCGCTGAGCTGCTGTCCGCCTTGCATCGCCGCCTCGCGGCCGACGCTCAATCCGCCGGGCTGCTCGACGTCGCCTACCGCACCCTCGATACCCCCGTCGGCACCCTGCTGCTGGCAGCGACCCCCGCGGGCCTGGTGCGAGTCGCCTACCCGAACGAGGACCACGACGCCGTCCTCGCCGTCCTCGCCGCCCGAGTCAGTCCCCGCATTCTCGCTGCCCCCGCGCGCCTCGATGCCGTCGCACGGGAGATCGACGAGTACTTCACCGGCGCCCGAACACATTTCGACCTCCCACTCGATCTACAACTGGCAAGCGGCTTCCGTCGCGAGGTCATCCAACACCTGCGTGAGATCGGCTACGGGCACCGCGAAAGCTATGCCGCCGTCGCCGCCGCTGTCGGTAACCCCCGCGCCGTCCGCGCCGTCGGTAGCGCTTGCGCGCACAACCCCCTCCCGGTGGTGATCCCTTGCCATCGAGTCGTCCGCAGCGACGGCACCATCGGCCAGTACGTCGGCGGCATCGAAGCCAAGACCGCTTTGCTCACCCTCGAGGCGGCCTGAGTCGTCGATCAGCCGCCTCAGAGACGCAGTCCACCAACAGTTTCCGGCGTTAGAAGGGGCCGACCGAAGTCGGGGCCGGGCGCTCGACGGGCGGAATCGACAGCTGGGTGGGCATGCAAAACATCAGGAGAGTTCATGACTACATCGAAAACTGTTGCCTCGCTGACAGATCGGGTCGACACGCAACAATGGAACGAGCTCGCCGCCGAGATCGACACCTACGGCTGTGCGCAGACCGGGCCACTGCTGACCCCCGAGGAATGCGCCGATTTCACGGCCATGTGGGACGAGCGTGCGAGGTTCCGTTCCACCATCGACATGGCGCGACACCGTTTCGGAGAGGGCACCTATCGGTACTTCGCGAACCCCGTCCCGGACCCGATCACCGCGCTGCGAGCAGCCTTCTACCGCAGACTGCTACCCATCGCCCGAACCTGGGCCGAACGTCTCGGCGACCCCGCACCGTGGCCTGACGGCTTCACCGAATGGCTGGACATCTGCCACGCCGCCGGGCAAACCAGACCGACTCCGATCCTGTTGCGCTACACCAGCGGTGACTGGAATGCCCTGCACCGCGACCTCTACGGCGACCTGGTGTTCCCGCTCCAGGTGGTGATCGGCCTCGACCGGCCGCGCATCGACCACACCGGCGGTGAGTTCCTGCTCGTCGAAC
The DNA here is from genome assembly GCF_046764875.1 of Nocardia arseniciresistens. Lineage (NCBI taxonomy): Bacteria > Bacillati > Actinomycetota > Actinomycetes > Mycobacteriales > Nocardiaceae > Nocardia > Nocardia arseniciresistens. The sequence goes on along the minus strand of NZ_JBKORD010000002.1, from coordinate 282,199 downwards.
AGCGACCACGCGCCCAGTCGAAAGGCACTGTCACGGTGCTGGAACAGGGGCACGGTCTGATTTTCACCACGCGCGACCGCCCCACGCCCAGCGCCCGAGGCTGGTCCCGAGCTCCGATGCGCCACGGCGTCAGCCGGATCCGCACCGGCGTCCGCCATACTCTCGGCTTGGTCCTGCACGACGCCGAATAGTCGCTCACCACACCATGTCCGAGCGCGCATCGCGGCTGTACACACTCACCGACGCCACCGGTCGTCCCTATCGCGGCCCGACGCCGGGCCGCCTCGGGGGTCATCGCGGGGGCAAAATCTACGGCCGCCTGGACTGCCCCTCGGCCCTGCGCGCTCTCGCCCGCGGCCACTACCGCCGCCATCGTGTCTTCTTCGCCGACGAAGCCACCGCCATCAGCGCGGGTTACCGCCCCTGTGCGGTTTGTATGGAGGGCAGATACGCGGCGTGGAAGGCCGCCGAACGCATGGACGGTTGAGCACGGGTTGCGCGCCTTCGCTATTCAAGACAGCCGCACGTCCGCAAGGAACGCGCGGATGTCGGGGGCGATCGCGTCCGCGAGTTCGTCCGCCGTGCCGATGTCGACTGTGAAACCGGACGAGGCGAGCTGTCCTTTCGGCAGCATGCGGGTCAACTCCTCGGCCAGGGCTGTCGGGTGGCGCTGATCGATGCCGGGAAAAACCAGGGTCGCGACGGTGATCGCGGCCAATTCGGAGACATCGCGAAAAGACCGATCGTGGCCGATGGCGGCGGCCGCGGTGATGCTGGCCGGATCGCTGCGGGGGATCGCCTCTCGGACTAGGTCCGCGATGACCGGAGCGAGATCCGGCAGAATCGGAGACCACGCCGCCGCGATGCCCTCGGCCGCCACAGTCGCGGCGAAGGTGTCCAGGAAGGCGATCTCGGCTTGTTTCGCCGCGTCGTCTTCGATGTCCTCGACGCTGATGAGAATCCCCGCGGTGAACCGATCCGGGTGGGCGAGCAGGGCGCGGGCCGCGATGGTCGAGCCGAGACCCATACCGCCGACCACAGCGTCGGTCGCGCCGAGATGATCGATCAGTGCAACCACATCGTCGGCGTATCGACTCCAGCGGTGGGCGGCCGGATCGGTGCACACCGAGCGGCCATAGCCGCGTATGTCGGGCACGACGACGCGATAGGCATCGGCGAGACGATGTGCAAGCGGGAGCACGCTGCGATGGTCGGGCCCACCGCCGTGCATGAGCACGACCGTTGGGCCATAGCCCACGGTTGTCGCGTAGAGCGGGCAGTTGTCATGGCCGAAATAGGCGAACATGAGGTCCTCTCGGTGCGTCTATGTGGCGAAATCGCTTCCATGCCGATTCCGCGTGCGCGGATGCGGCTTCGACCGGCGTGCTCACCATTTCTGATCACCGCTTTCCCTCGCTATCGACACCGTCGGTGATCATGGCGCTTCCACTGGTGCGCGAACTCATCATCACCTGCTCGACGCCGGACCAGCTGCCCGACGACGAGTCGACGCGGCTACGGCAAGTCCTGCTCGATCAACTGCGCCGCAGCCCCGAGCAACAACTCCGCCTCCCGGCCGCCGCCGACGCACGCCTTCGAAACGCCTGCGCGCTAGTGGAACACGACCTCTCCACGGTGTGGTCGCTCGCCGAATTGGGCACCCGGGTCGGTGCCGGTGAACGAACTCTCACCCGCCTGTTCCGCACCGAATTCGCCATGACATATCCACAGTGGCGGACCCAGCTCCGTCTGCATCGCGCGGTGCGACTACTCGCCGACGGCGTGGCCGTCACCGCTGTCGCCCACCGCTGCGGATGGGCTTCGACCAGCGCCTTCATCGACGTCTATCGGCGAATACTCGGACACACGCCGGGGACCTATCAGGCGAATCGTGCCCCGAAGTGATCCGACCTGGTGATCTCACGTTCTCTCGGACCGCACCGTCTACTCGGTAGTGAGCTCGATCGAAAGGACGACATCATGACGATCACAACGATCGCACGTTCGGTGCACCCCACGTCGCTGGGCAGCCTGCTCATCGAGGCAACAGTGACGGGGATCAGCCGAGTGACCTTCACCCACAAGGGCCCAGCCGGGCCGACCGGCGAAAGTCGTTCGGCGCGTGAGCTCGTCAGCGCTGCCGCAGCGCAGATCGACGAATATCTCGCTGGTGAGCGGCGCGATTTCAGTACTCCTATGGACCGGTCGGCGATGAGCGCGTTCGACCGAGAGGTGCTCGGCACACTCGAATCGAGCACGGGCTATGGCGAAAGCACCACCTACGGCGCTCTCACCCGCGAACTCGGCCGCGCACCCGCGGACGCTCGCAAAATCGGTGGCGCGCTTGCCCGTAACCGCCTGCTGATTCTCATCCCGTGTCACCGTGTCGTCGGCGCGGACGGCTCGCTCACCGGCTACGCGGGCGGTCTGCCCGTCAAACGCACCCTGCTGGACCTGGAATCGGTCGACACCATGCTGCCGCTGATGCTCGGTTGGGCAGGGCCCCGGAGCCGGTCAGCGGAAACGCAATAGCATCGCCAGGCTGGTGGTGCCCGCTCGGTTGACGATTTCGGAGCCTTCGACCTCGACGAAGCCGAGGCGGGTGTAGAGGCGGCGGGCGGGGTTGTCGGCGCGGACGCTGAGGCTCATGCCGTCGTAGTGCGCGCGGGCGTCGTCGAGGAGACGGGCGAGCAGCGCGGTGCCGAGACCGGTGCGGCGCGCGGCGGGGCTTGTCGCGATGGCCAGTTCCGGAATGTCGTCGGCGACGTAGCCGTATCCGGCGTTCTCCTTGTCGAGTAGGCGAACCCATGCCGCACCCTGCAACGCCGCTGCCGAATCGCCGCCGACGATGCCGAGATCGCCCTCGGTGCCCCACCTTTCGACGTAGCGGGCCAGCTCTGGGACGGCTCGCAGGTCCTCGGGAGATGCCGTGCCCTGTTCTGCGGCGTGCGAGGCCTCGTAGAGCATGCTCCAGAGGAACGGTTCGTCGTCGGTGACCGCCGCGCGGAGAAACAGTGATGCCATGATCCGACGATAGCGACCGGTGGTGGGTGCGGCGGCGATCAGCTCCCCGCAGGCAGCAGCGGGGACACCGCTTCCGCGATCTCGGTGGCGCTGGCGCAGGGGGAGAGTCTGCGTGGGTGTAGTCCGCGCGGATCGTCCACAAGGATGTAGAGGGAGCCGCTCCTCATCTCGACGTTGACGGTGCACCCGCCGGGAACGTCGGGCCTTGCCTCATAGCGCAAGGCCTTGCGGCCACCGACGGTGAGAGCGGTGGCGGCAGGAAACTTTTCGCGAACCTGGGCGAGGATGCCATTGGTGGTTTCCACTCGAAATGTGTATGCGCTCTGCGCGACGAACAGGCAGCCCTTCCATCGGACATCGCCGGTGCTCTCCTGTCTGGTGGCGGGTGGCCTGGCGTCCCACTGATGGGACGCCAGGAATGACGGCGTCAATGCGGTACAGGGATCGAAGGAAGCACTCTGCCCGGATCCACTTGTCGGGGAGCCCTGCACGGACGACAAGGAACTCGGAGTGATCGATGTTGCCGCCGGCCGTGGTTCTCCGCCACATCCGGTGAGCACGGCGATCGCGATGACCGCGACACCGGCCGCGGGTCTACCGGCGCTCATGCGATGATCTCGCGCATCTGTCGGGCGAATTCGGCGTCGGTGTGCTCGAAGGCCTCGCGAATGGTTTTGAACAGCGACTGGATCTCGGTGGCGGTGTCGATGTAGTCCCCGAGAGTGTCGTAGGCGTTGTTGGGGCCACCGAATGCCTTCTCCCGAAATAGCTTTACCAGCTCGATCGCCGACCACAGTCGGGAGTTGTCCTCGCCGAGGCCCCAGTACTCGCGTTCGCCGAGCGCCCTCGCGTCGTTCTGCGCCGAGGACAGGCTGATGATCAAGTCTTGGCAGGCTTTGTCGATGTCGAGGAACGCCTGCGGTGCCATCCGCACCTTCAGCGCCCCCGTCTTCGCGTCCTCGATGTACGCACCGAACGGGCTTTCAGCAGCCATGGTGGTCGCCCCTTCCCTTAGCCCCATCTGATCACTAAGACGCACCGGATCGCGAGCCGGTTCCATCGAAGCACAGAAACCTCCGAATGCGATGGCGCGAACCGGACAAGTGATGGCCACGGTCGGGTACCGAATTCGCATCCGGCGGAATCGCTTACCGGTCCCGCGGCACGTCACGATCGTGGGGCGCTGCGGGCATGAACCAACATCGCTGTCGCGCCGACTCGGCTCGGACCGGACGGCAATCAGGACAGCGTCCGTGCCGGTTCCTCGACGCGCTCGGTAACCATCGTGCTCGCTCGAGATGGTCCACCGGTGCCCGGCATCCACGAGTTCGCGCGACCCATCAGTTCGACGAGCGCGGGGACGGGCAGCATTCGGACCAGGGTGGCGTCGATGATCAGGACGATGATCATGCCGAGCCCCAGCAAGCGCATCGGTGTCAGCGGCGGTGACGGCCCTGTCACGGCGAGCGGGTGAATCGGTGTGCTCGAGTAGCAGCGCGGCTCCCGCAGTGGCGTAAAGGAATTCGTCGTCGGCGACCGACCGCGTTCATCCACGGAATCGCGGCAGCGCCGAACTGATGGTGAATGACGTAATCGAAGTTCTCGTCGGCGAACGTGCGGCCGTGCGCCTCGAGATAATTGCGCTGGCTATCGGTGCCGAGCGGGAACCGCACTATTGGAAACATCGAACGTGATTGCCTTCTTCGCGCCGATCCGCTTACCGATCACCGAGGCGAACGATGGCTCCATATACATGCGATTGGCGTTCTTGCTGCGCGTGATCGACGCTGAGATGATGATGTCGAGATCCGCTGCTGCATGCTGTGACCTGGAAAGACAGTCTTCCACGGCGTGTGAATTCTGGGAGTATCTGTATCGTTTAGTATCACCAACTGTTGCCCAACTGGCTATAGCTGGCGATGGTGATCGTCATGGCTGCGGGCCATGCGTGTGGTGACGCATCGGAGAAAGTCCGGCTGCCTTCTGGGGCATTGGCGAACTATTGGCTAACATGCGGCCATTTCGGTGGTCGCTACCTCCCGGCGGCGACAATGGATGCGAGATTGTGAGTGACTTCACTGCGGGTCCGCTACCCACGTACCGGTCGGTCCCGGTCGAGTTCCCAACTGTTGTCGAACTATCAACTACCTTGTGGCCGAACTGAACCCGCCGCCGAGTCCGACCATCGGTGTCGCCCCCAACCCCTACCCCCTCGCGTGCCCGCCGGCACCCAGTGGCACCCTTGTGCGTCGGCACCGCTGGTCCCTCGCGTGAGTCCGGGATGACGCGGGTGTGCGCCAAGATTCTTCTGATCGAAAATGCCGGTCCGGCCGATAGGCTGGAAATACTCCCCGGTGCGCGCCGGTGCGCTGCGCCGGAACAGCCGATGACGGAGGACTTGATCGATGACGACCGCGGACGAGCACATCGACGTGCTCATTGTCGGTGCCGGACTGTCCGGCATCGGTGCGGCTTTCCATGTGCAGTACGCGTTTCCGCAACGGACCTACACCATTCTGGAGAGTCGTGGCGCGATCGGCGGCACCTGGGATCTGTTCCGCTACCCGGGGATTCGCTCCGACTCGGACATGTACACCCTCGGCTACCGGTTCCGCCCGTGGCTGGGGGAGAAGTCGATCGCCGACGGCGACGACATTCTGGATTACGTGCGCGACACCGCCACCGAAGCCGGGATCGACCGGCACATCCGGTTTTATCATCGGGTGGTCGGTGCCGAATGGTCCTCGACCGACAATCGCTGGACGGTTCGGGCCGAACGCACAGATACCGGCGAAACCGTCACTCTCACCGCCGACTTCCTCATGTGCTGCTCCGGCTACTACCGCTACGACGAGCCCTACACGCCGGATTTTGTCGGTGTCGAACGCTTCACCGGCCCAGTCATCCACCCACAGCACTGGCCTGCCGAGCTCGACGTCGCCGACAAGCGGGTTGTGCTCATCGGCAGTGGCGCCACCGCCGTCACCCTCGGCCCGGCGCTTATCGAGCAGGGCGCGCACGTGACCATGTTGCAGCGCTCGCCGAGTTACATCATCTCCGCGCCCGCACGCGACGATCTGGCCGTCCGGATACGTAAATACCTGCCTGCCCGGGCCGCGTATACGGTGGCCCGCGCCAAGAATGTCGCGCTGGCCACCGCGCTTTATCAACTGAGCCAACGCTATCCGGATTTCATGCGCAAACGGATCCGTGGCTGGCAGCAGCGCTGGCTGCCCGCCGGGTATGACATCGACACCCACTTCAGCCCGAGCTACAACCCGTGGGATCAACGTCTGTGCCTTGCGCCCAATGGTGATTTCTTCCGCGCGATTCGCAAAGGGAAGCTGGATGTCGTCACCGATCGGGTCGACACGTTCACCGAGACCGGCCTGAACCTGGCCTCGGGTAAATCCCTGGATGCTGACATCGTCATCACCGCGACCGGGCTGAATCTCCTTGCATTCGGCGGCATGGACCTGGTGGTCGACGGCAAGCAGGTGACCCTGTCGGAGAGCATGGCCTACAAGGCGATGATGCTCTCGGATGTGCCGAACTTCGCCTACATCATCGGCTACACCAACGCGTCGTGGACGCTGAAAGCGGACCTGGTCTGCGAGTACGTCGTGCGTCTGCTCCGCCATATGGACGCTCACGGATATGCGAGGTGTACGCCGGTGCGTGATGCGTCTGTCGGCCAGGCGCCGCTGTTCCTGAACTTCAACCCGGGCTATGTGCAGCGCGCGGCGAGTCGGTTCCCGATCCAGGGGACCAAGGCGCCGTGGCTGCTCCGGATGAACTACCTACGCGACCTCGTTACCTTGCGACACGGCAAGATCACCGACAGTGCGATGGCGTTCGCGGGCCGTAGCGAGGTCGCTCGAAAGGGTCAGCGGGATTCGGTGCCCCCCGAGGGGTAGCCGGTCAGTTCGTGGAGCGGTCGGCCAGCGGTATCGAGGACCGCGCACCGGCAATTCTGCGGATCAGGTCGGTTGCGTGGTCGTCGAACCGTTCCTGCGGGATGTCGATGGTCCCGTCCAGCCATGGGCGGTACATGTAGGCCATGGCACCGAAGATGGCGTTCGAGTTCAGGGCGTTGTCGAAGGAATCCGGCGTTGGTTGCCCGTCGATGCCGGGGCCGATCGTCCAGGCGATCGGGGTGGTGAACTGTTCGATCAGCTCGTTGCCTCGCTCACCGAGTACCCGCCGTGCTTGCGATTCCACGAACATGATCCGCCCGCGTCGTCGATCCTCGACGAGGTAGTCGGTGAACGCCGAAATGGCATGGCGGAATAGTTTTTCCGGCTCGGGTGGCGCGGTGGCCAGTGCGGCGAGTAGTCGGTCGCGGGCACCGACGACGACCGTCTCGAGTGCGGTGGTGAACAGGGTGTCGAGGTTGGGAAAACTCTCGTAGAAGTAACGCTCGGTCAGGCTTGCCTGCCTGCACACGCCGCGCATGGAGGTCTCCGACGCGCCGATGGTCGCCATCAGCTCGATGGCGGCCTCGATGAGCTGTTCGCGGCGTGCGGCGATCCGGTCGGCGGGTGGGCGGCCACGCCAGCGGCGCATGCCCGGTATTGATCCGTCGGATTCGGCGTCCATGTCTCGATCCTCCCACGAACAAGAAGTTGACATCATGTGATGTTGACATCACTTGATGGCAGAAATACATTGATAGTGCGGTTTTGCAGGACCGAGACGTGAGGACTACCCAGATGAGCTCTGACTACTCCGATCAGGCGCACGCGATCAACGCGCGGGATGTCGACTTCGACTTCGACACGGTGCCGATGCATTACATCCCCGGCGAGGTCATGGCGACCCACATCATCAACGTGATGCATCTTGTGCTGCCAGAAGGCGAGCGTGCGATGGCGCAGGCGCTCGCCGAAGCCCTACCGCTGATCGAGGACGAACGATTACGCGAGGAAGTTCGCGGCTTCATCGGGCAGGAGACCATGCACGCGAGCTCCCACGAGAAGGCTCGCAACCAGCTCGACCGGCTCGGCCTCGATGTCGGGCCCATGGTGGAGCGGGTCGGCTGGTTGGTCGATCGGATGCTCGGCGATCACGGACTGACCGGCCGCGCCAAGCGCGAATGGCTCTCGGAGCGACTCGCGTTGTTCGCAGGGATGGAGCACTACACGGCGGTCATCGGTGAATGGCTGCTGACCAACGACAAACTCGAGACCAAAGGGATGCATCCGGCGATGCTCGACCTCATCCGCTGGCATGGTGCCGAGGAGGTCGAGCACCGCAGCGTGGTCTACGACGCGTACATGTACGTCGACGGCGGCTACGGTCGCAAGGCGCGTCAGGCGCTGATCGCGAGCACGGGATTGCTTGCCCTGTTTGTGGTTTCGAGCGGTTACTTGTTCCAGCGTGACCCGTCGAAGGACAAGGGCAGGTTCTGGCCGTTGCAGTTGGCCAGTGCGTCGCTACGTGGGGTGGTGCCGAACTTCGCCACCTTCTTCACCGAGATACCGAGATACCTCAAACCAGGTTTCCATCCCTCGCAGTTGGGCCCGATGGACAACGCGCTGCGCTACCTGGCACAGTCGCCCGCAACACGGGCGGCGGGCGCATGACCGCGCAGATCGGCGCGCAGTTCCGGCCGGGTACCGGACTGCGCGTGCTCGCCTCCGCGGCGGACGCGTATCGGCGCGTCTTCGTGGAAGGCGAAGCCGCACAGCTGCTTTCCCGCCCACAGCCGGTTCGGCACTCCGGGTTCGACTTCGAGGTGATGATCGAACAGATCGAGCAGGAAGCAGACGGAGTAGTCAGCTTGACCTTGCGGGAGCCCGACGGCGGCCAACTGCCGTCATGGACGCCGGGCGCCCACCTCGATGTGTTCCTGCCTTCGGGGCGGCAGCGGCAGTATTCGCTCAACGGTGACCCGGCCGATCGAGGGTCGTATCGGATCGCGGTGCGCTACATAGCGAATGGTGAGGGCGGCTCCAAGGAGATCCATGAGGGTCTGCGCGCCGGTGACCGGCTGCCGGTACGTGGCCCGCGCAACGCGTTTCCGCTCGTCGCGGCGCCGGAATATCTGTTCGTCGCCGCTGGCATCGGGATCACGCCGATCCTGCCGATGGTGAATGCCGCCGAGCGTGCCGACATACCGTGGCGGTTGATGTATTTCGGCCGGTCCCGGTCGCGGATGCCGTTCCTGGGTGAGTTGGCTCAGCTCACCGGCGGTGACGTGGTGGTGAGGCCGGACGACGAGTTCGGAGTGCCGAATCCCACAATGATTTTCGAGCAGACCCCCACCGGCGCCGCGGTCTACGTCTGTGGTCCACCCGCGCTGGGCGAGGCGGCACGCGAGGTGTTGTCGCTGCACGATCCGACCGCGTCGCTGCACACCGAGAGGTTCTCGGCGATACCGGTCCGCGACGGTGATCCGTTCCATCTGTGGCTTCGGCGCAGCGGGATCCACGTCGACGTGGCCGCCGACGAGTCCACCCTCGCGGCGATTCGTCGGGTGCTGCCCGGTGTGGCGTACTCTTGTCAACAGGGGTTCTGCGGAACCTGCCGGGCGGGGGTGCTGACCGGCGAGGTAGACCACCGCGACCGATTGCTGGTCGACGGCGAACGTGACAATACAATGCTGACCTGTGTATCACGAGCGCGTGGTCGCGAACTCGAACTGGATTTGTAAACCGCACACAGTAATTCGACACAAAAGCATATGAGTTGGGGGTTCGATGAGTAGCTTGGTGTTCGGCCTGGCGCGTCAACTGCTTGCGCTGTCGACAAGCCCCGGTCCCGAGCTGGATGTGCGGGACCGGGTGGTCCTGATCACCGGCGCGGGCTCCGGCATCGGACGTGCGCTGGCCGAAAAGCTTTATGGTGCGGGCGCATTGGTGGCGTTGATCGATATCGATGAGAATGCCGCGGCGCGGGTCGGCCGATCGATGGGGGAGCGGGCCCTTGTGGTGCGCGCGGATGTCTCCGATCGGATCGGAATGCGCGAGGCCGTCTCCCGGGTCCGCGAACGGTTCGGCAAAATCGACGTGGTGGTCGCCAATGCCGCAGTCGCGCCGGAACCGGCGACGATCAGGACGATGAAACCCGCCGATTTCGACCGGGTCATCGGTATCAACCTGACCGGTGTCTTCAACACCGTGCACCCGGCGCTCGAGGACATCGTCGCGGCCCGAGGTCACGTCGTGGTGGTGTCTTCGGCGGCGGCGTTCGCGCCCGGTATGGCGGGCTCGCCGTACATGGTGAGCAAGGCCGCCGTCGAACAGTTCGGCCGCGCGCTGCGGGTGGAGCTCGCCGCGGTCGGTGCGACTGCGGGCGTCGCCTATTTCGGCATTGTCGACACCGCTATGACCAGGGGCACCCTCGATGAGGACGAGCTCGGTGCACAAGTCGCCGCGTTGCTGCCGTGGCCGCTCAACCGTCGAATCACCGTCGCCGCCGCTGCCGAATCCATCGCGCAGGGCATTGCGCACCGAGCATCGCGGACGATGGCACCCGCCCAGTGGGAGCCATATGCGTTGCTGCGCGGTGCGGTCAACGTGGTGCTCGATCAGTTGCTCGCCGACGATGAACGGGTCCATGGTCTGATCAACCGGGTGGAACAGCGGCAGGTCGAGCGGCGGCAGCCCATCCCGGTCACCGCGTCGACGAACTCCGCGGTGCGGCGGACCTCGGATGAGGAGCGGAGCTGAGGCCCGCTATTCGGGTGGAAAGATGCCGGGCAGGGTCATCGCGTATTCGAGATCGACGCGGGTACCCAGTGTGGTCAGAAGGACGCGGATCATCGTAAGTCGTGCGGCCGCAACCGTTTCCGTGTCTGGTTCGGTTTCGGGGTCGGTGCCCGCGGAGATGCGCCGAAGTAGCGGTAGAAGGTGGGGCGGGCCAGGCCTGCCTTCCACGATCCTGGCGGCCTGCCGCGGCGGCATCAGTGGACATGGTGATGTCTCACAACAATGATGGACGACTTCACCGGCCGCAAGAAGTAGCACGACAACGGCCGGGCGCCCATGATTGAGTCGTGATTGCCGTCTGGACATCCTTGATCGGTGTGGGGGCGACCCTGCTCGGATCGCTGGTCACCTTCTTCATCCAACGCAGCGTTGCCGATCGAGCGACCGCGCAGAAGCTGGCGGAACGCTCCCGGCAAGAGCGGCTCGATGTGTACAGCTCCTTCGCCGGCAGCGCGGTTCGCTACCGGCAGACCGAGGTCCAGCGGTGGTACTGCAAAACCGAGCCGCACGACAGCGAGATCAGGCGGGCGGCGCGCGCCGAGTCGTTGCTGCACCGTTCGCATCTGTTCGACGTGCTTGCCCGTTTGCAAATCCTGTCCGACGATCCCCAGCTACAGACGGCCGCCACCGCTACGGTCGAGCTGATCACCGACATCTACGAGGCGGATGACGAACAGACCCGCAAGGAACGAGGTCTGCGCGCGGGTCGGCAGATCGAGTTGTTCGTGGCGCGTGCCGCGTCCGATATTCGGCAGCGCGAGAGTGGCGTTGTCGTCTTGCCGTTCAGTCAACGTCCGCCCGACCCTGAGTAGTCCACGGCCGCGCCTGCGCGGCGAGTGCCGATTACGACGGTGGCATACAGTTCCTCGGATTCCGCGACGCGGCTCGCGAATCCGTTTTCTTCGAGCGTAGCGGTGGCGATCGATGCTTGTGCCGCACTGGATTCGACCAGTAGATGGCCGCCGGGCGCCAGCCACGATTTGGCGTCCTCGACCACTCTGCGGAAGATATCGAGACCGTCGGGGCCGCCGTCGAGCGCCGAGCGCGGCTCATGGTCGCGTGCCTCGGGCGGCATCTGAGCGATCATCTCGGACGGGACGTACGGGGTGTTCGCGAGCAGAATGTCGATGTGGCCGCGCAGCCCGTGGGGGAGCGGCTCGAAGAGGTCGCCCACGTATACCGCCGCGCCGATCGGGGTGAGGTTGCGCCGTGCGCATTCGACCGCGGCGGGTTCGATATCGGCGGCGACGAGATCGAACGACCGGCCTTCCTCGGTCAGGGTCATCGCCAGCGCGAGCCCCAATGCGCCAGAGCCGCAACATAAGTCGACCACCATCGGGTGCTCGTATGCGCGGGCGAGCTCGGTGGCTTCGTCGACAAGAAAGCTGGTGCGCTGCCTTGGCACGAAGACCCCTGGTGTCACCGCGACGCGCAGCCCATGGAATTCCGCCCAACCCAGCAGAAATTCCAACGGCGCGCCCGACACCCGTTGATCGACCAAGGTCTCCAACTCGGCGCCGGTCTCCGCGGCCGCGGCGGTCAGCAGCGCGGCCTCCTCCTCGGCGAACACACAACCGGCCGCACGCAGCCGCACGACCAGATCGCTACTTTCCGCTGACATCACCCGGACATCCTGCCGCGCTGTGCTCAGCCGAGGGCGGCCGGTATCTGTTTCGGACCAAGCCGGTCCAAAAGTGTGGTCGGTCTACACAGACATTGTCGGTGGCTGCCGACCTCGGCGGTGCGACTGGCCTCAGCGGCCAGTAGCCAGCTGGAATGTGCGGGTGGCGTCGAGATAGATCCCGCGCTGGGCTTGCCTGGCCGGAGGGGGTAGCTGCGACACGAGTTGCTCCAGCGACGTGGTCGCGCCGACAACACGGGTTCCGGCGACGATGAAGTCGGCGACCGCGCGGCGAATATGGTTGGGGGAGGTCACCACAACCGCGCTGTCCGCGCCGACATCGCGCAGCATCCTGGTGCTGAACAACGCATTCTGCACCGTGGAGCCTGCCTGGTTCTCGACGTGGACGCGGTCTGCGGGTAAGCCCTTGCCGACCAGCCAGTTACGCATCGCGTCGGCCTCGGTGATGCCGTTCTGCGGATTGCCGCCGGTCACGATCACCGGCGAGAATGGCGAGGCCACCGCCTGCAACCAGGTCGCGGTCAGCCGGTTCACCAGCTCGGGGCGCAGCGCGCCGTCGGGTAGCAGGCCGTAGCCGAGTGCGACGATTCCGGTTCGCGGACCCACGATGGCGGGCAGCGGATTCGGCAAGGTGCCGACGGCCGCGCCGATCGCGCCGAGCACGTTGTTGGTGCCCTGTGCCAGCGCCGGATCCAGCGCGGTGAGGCGCACCATCGCGTCGGCGAGAGCGGGCAGGTCTCCCGCAAAGTGGGACCAGATGGCCTGCAGCGACAGAGCGTCGGCGTCGGAGGGGTCCGCACCGATCAGTTCGCGCAGCTCCGCGCGGCCCGCGGCGTCGTTGCCGTCGGTGAAGTTGCGCTGTGCGGAGTTGTAGAGGGAGTCGGTGTCCGGGGCCGCCTGCGCGGGCATGCCGGTCAGCCCGGTGATGATGACGGCCGCGAACGAGGTCGCGATCAGGGTTTTCCAATGCCTCGGGATCTTCACTACAGTCGACACCTTTCCACGCATGAAACGGGTCTTCGGTACGTCAGCTGACAGTTAGCCGGTGGCAATCATTGATCACGATACGACTGGTACATGGCATACCCGGGTAGTTGCCAGGCCGAATCGGCGGTTCCTTTTCCGTAACCGGGCAAATCGGGCGGGCCGAGAGGGACAGTCGCGCCCGGTTGCTGGGATACGCGGATGTCCTGCTGTCGCGTGTCTTGCGTGGGCGCGGAAGGTATGCGTCCGAGCGTGCCGACTAGGGTGTGACAACGTGGATACCGTCTCGCTGTCCGGCAAGGAACTCGCCGCCGCCATCAACGCCGACACGAAGGCGCGCACCGCCGCGCTGGCCGCGGACGGACCCGCGCCACAGCTCGCCTTGATCGTGGCCAACGACGACCCCGCGAGCTCGTGGTACGTGAACTCGCTGCGCAAGGCCGCCGAGCGTCTTGGAATCGGCTGCGACACTGTCGATCTCGGTGCCGACGCGAGCGTGGACGCGCTTCGCGCCGAACTGGCTGCCCGCAGCGCCGACCCCGCCACCGACGCGATCATGCTGCAAACCCCACTGCCTGCGGGCGTCACCCTCGACGACGTGAGCTCCTCGATCACCTCGACCAAGGACGTGGACGGTGTCAGCCCACTGTCCCTGGGCCTACTGGCCAGCAACCTCGACGGCTTCGTCCCCGCCACCTCCGAAGCCGTTGTCGAACTCCTGAAGCATCATGAAATCCCTCTCGCCGGTCGCCACATCGCGGTAGTCGGCCGCTCCAACATCGTCGGCAAGCCCCTCGCCCAACTACTCCTCGCCGAAAACGCGACTGTCACGGTCTGCCACTCCCGCACCACCGACCTCCCCTCGGTTACCGCCGCCACCGACATCGTCGTAGCCGCCGCGGGCCGCATCGGCCTCGTCACCGGTAAACACATTCGCGAAGGCGCGATCGTGATTGATGTCGGCACCAATGAAGCCCCCGATGGCAAGATCGTCGGCGACGTCGACGCCGATTCGGTCCGCGACAAGGCCGCCGCTCTGAGCCCGGTCCCCGGCGGCGTCGGCCCGGTCACTACCGCGCTGCTCATGCGGCACGTGGTCACCGCTGCGGAAAACGCGCGCCGGGCCTGAAAGCAGCACGGGCACTGTTCAGGCTGATGCGGGCCAACCGACGTCCGCGACGCAATAAAGTCGGCCGATGCGGGCCCGGTCCCCTTACGGATGCCGTACGCGTCGTCGACTCGGGCGCATTCAGGAGGACATCGGCGCGGTCAGGTCGTAAACGGTGACGCCGTCCATGGTGGTCGGGGCGTAGTGCTGCTGCACCCAGGTGGTGATCTTCGAGCCTTCCGAATCGTTGTCGCGGCCGCCGCGGTTTCCGCCGATGAAGTAGTGAATCCGGCCCTGTCGCACATATTGCTGGAACTGTTCGACGGTCGGTGCCGGATCGCCGCCCGAGAATCCTCCGATGGCCATCACCGGCACGGCGCCGGCCAGTTGGTAGCCATTGGCGGCATGGGAGGAAACCGCCGCGCCCGGCCATGTGTAGGCACCGGCATTCTGCTGCAGCATGGTCACGATCTGCTGGTTGATCGCGGTGCCGAAACCGCCGACGCCCGGCGTGGGACCGGCGGGCGGTTGGCTGGGCGGGTTTGCATCGGCGGCCGCGCCGCCGGGCGTACGGTCGGCGGATGGTTGGCCCGGCCGGTCCGCGGCCGCACCGGGCGAGCCTCCGAACCGACCGTTTCCGGCTACCTGCGGTCCGGCGGCGGTACCGCCGCCGCCGTGCGAATTCGCCAAGGTGTCAGCGGTGTAGGCCACCGGTCCCGCCAATCCGACACACAGTGCCGCCAGTGCCGCCACCGCCGATGACTTCCCCCGCAGCGGCATGATCAACACGACAGTGGCTCCCGCACCCACGACCAGGACAATCCATCGCAACCATGGAAAGAAATCGGGTGTGCGTGCCAGCACGAGCCAGGCCGTCGCGACAGTCAGTGCCACACTCAGCGCCAGCATCGTCCGCACCCACGGGCGTTCGCGCGCCCGCCAGGCCTGCATGCCGCCACCGCCGATGAGCGCGGCGACCGCGGGGGCCATCGTCAGCGTGTAGTACTGGTGGAATGTGCCGGTCATGAAGCTGAAGACCAGACCGGATACGACCAACCAGCCGCCCCACAGCAACAGCATGGCGCGCAGGCCGTCCGTGCGGGGCGCCTTGGCACGAAGGACAAGTCCGATCAGCAGCAGTACCAGCGCGGCCGGGAGCAGCCAGGTAATCTGGCCCGCCAGCTCCGGCTGGAACAGTCGCGTAATGCCGGGACTGCCTGCGCGCGGTCCGAAGCCATCGGAGTTCAGCCGCTGGATTCCGTTGTAGCCCACCGTCAAATCGAGAATCGAATTATCTTTCGAGCCACCGAAATACGGACGAGAATCGGTCGGCCACAATTGCGCGATCAGTACCCACCAACCCGCGCTGACCACCAGAGCGGCACCAGCGGTGCACAACTGGACGATACGGGTGACCAGCCGTGGCGGACCGGCCACCAAATAGCACATCCCGAGCCCCGGCACGACCAGCATTACCTGCAATTGCTTTGCGAGGAAACCGAATCCGATACAGACACCGGTAAGCACCAGCCACCGCCAGCGGCCGTCGGCCAGTGCCCGGCTCATCGCCCATGCCGCGGCCAGTGTCAGGAATGTCAGCATCGCATCGGGATCGTTGAAACGGAACATCAACGCGGCCACCGGCGTCAACGCCAGCGTCAGCCCGGCCAGCAGGCCCGCGGTAGCACCGAAATGCCTGCGCACCGTCGCCCACAAAAACGCCACTGACGCGATGCCGAGCAGCACCTGCGGCATCAGCATGCTCCAGCTGGAGAATCCGAAGATCCGGGCCGATAGCTCCATCGGCCACAGCGACAACGGCGTCTTGTCGACCGTCACGATATTTCCCGGATCCAGCGACCCGAAGAAGAATGCCTTCCAAGAGATCGCCCCTGACTGCACCGCGGCCGCATAGAAATCATTGCCCCAACCACTGGCGGTCAGATTCCAGAAGTAGGCGCCCGCAGTCCCGATCAACAGCCCGGCCAATGCGAGTCGCTCCCGGCGGATGTCGGGCCGTTCGGGTATCGACGGTGCACGGCGCGCAGCGGTGATCGGCGCAACAGCTTCGGTCATAACAGAGATATTCGAGACCAATTCTCCCGCAGCGCTACACCCGCGCTGGGAACTTGCTGTGAAACAGCGGAGGCCTTGCCGTCAACGACAGCGGCCCGGCCCGAGGATCGGGTCGGGCCGTTCGACGAATCGCTAGGCCTATGACGAGGTGGTCTGCCGCTTCGGCAGCTTCCAGCCCGGCCGCGGGAAGTGGCAGGTGTAGCCGTCCGGGTAGCGCTGTAGGTAGTCCTGGTGCTCGGGCTCGGCTTCCCAGAAATCGCTCGCCGAGGTCACCTCGGTGACCACTTTGCCCGGCCACAGGCCCGAGGCGTCGACGTCGGCGATGGTGTCGAGCGCGACGCGCTTTTGGTCGTCGTCGAGATAGAAGATCGCAGATCGGTAGCTGCTACCGACGTCGTTGCCTTGGCGGTCCTTGGTTGTCGGATCGTGGATCTGGAAGAGAAACTCCAGTAGCGCCCGGTAGTCGGTCTGCGCCGAGTCGTAGGTGATCTCTACGGCCTCCGCATGGCCTGGGTGATTGCCGTACGTGGGATGGTCGTTGCGTCCGCCGGTGTAGCCGACCCGCGTCGAGAGCACCCCGGGCTGCTTGCGGATCAAATCCTCCATACCCCAGAAGCATCCGCCGGCCAGGATCGCCTTGCGTGTGTCGGTCACGCGTCCTCCTTCGTAAAGAGCCTGCTCATGGCCCATAAATTTCCGCCACGTGGTCATCGAGGCGGACCGATGCCCCACGTACAACCCGCGCTTCGACTCAGAAAGTCCCCACGGGGGCCGCTACCGCTTGAACCCGGCCTTCGGTACCGAATCAGCTTGTTCAGCAGGACGTGTTCGGAGTCGGAAGTCCAGTAGCGGATGGCGTCGACCGTTTGGGTATCGTCGATGACGAGGGCCGTCGCGCGGGTGCTGAGCAGGGTGGTCGGCAGGCCGAGGAGGCCGCCACCGCCTGCGCGGGCGTCGCTGCGGACGGCGATTCCCTTGGAGGAGCCTACCGGGGACCGAACGGTATGTGCCGCCGCGGCTTACCGACATCGCCGCGGTCGGTCGACACCCGCCGTGCGCCGCCGGATGGCCGCACGGTGAACGATTGCCGAATTCGTTTGTCAGTGCGATCTCGCGATAGCTTGGTCAGGTGATGAGGAATTCCGTAGAGACGGCGGCAGCAGCATGGCGGGCGGGTGACGGTGTTGCGGTGCCGTTGCGTGAGGCGACGGTGGCGTGGGCGTTGGCCGCGCACGCGGAACTATCCGAGATCGCCACCGGATATGGGCATTTCATCACTGTCAACGCGCTGGCAGTGCGGGTCCAGGAAGTGTCGGGCGTACATACCGAAGCGCCGACGCGTACCTGGATGGACGCCATTCTGCGCAAGATCGCCCGGCGCTGCGACAATGCGGGCGAGCCGCCGCTCATCGCGCTGTGCGTACGGCAGAACCATACCGTTGGCGACACCTACAAATACGTGCTCGAGCTCGCCGGGCTGCCGATTCCGGACGACCTCGAGCTGCATGCCGCCTACGCCCGCTGGCAGTGCTATCGCCACTACGGCGCCGAAATGCCCGCCGACATCGCCACCCCGCCGCCGCTCACTCCGAAGGCGACAACCCGCCGCCGTTCGGCAAGCGCCACCGTGCAGGTCGAGGTCAAGCCGCAACCCACGCGCGCGACGGTGTGCGCTCATTGTTTTATTCAGCTTCCTGCCAACGGAACTTGCGAATACTGCGTTTGACCGGCCGGCGCGGCGTAAAACAGCTGCCGCCGTGCCGCATCCAGTCACCGGTGGGATGCAGCCGTGAGAGCACCAGCGCGCCGTCCGGCCGCAGCACCCGCCGCAGCTCCCGCAACGCCGACACCCTGTCGTCGAGATACTCGAGCGCGAAGACGGGCAGCGCCGTGACTACTGGGCCGCGCTGATCCCAGTGATGAGCGTCTTGCCGTCCGCGCGGGCGGTGGTGACCAACTGGGCGTTGTAGGCCACCGATCGCGCATTCGGACGCTGTTCGCTTATCTGGACGAGGTACTGGCCCACAGAGGCGCCAGGGGTGATGGTGACGCAGTGCGTGGTGCCCACGGGAATGGTGTCGATGCCGTGTTGGATGTCGGCGGGAGAGGAGACGGCTGCGTCGGGAGCAACGACAGCGCGAGCCTGCTCGCTGGAGCGTGTCACGTAGTAGGCGTATTGGAAGGCGAGAATCACGGCCGGGCCGGAGTCGCCGCCGCCCGCGCCGTTGCCTTGGATCCGGTTGCCGACTTCTTCGGAAGGGCACTGGGTGGCAGGAATGGTGGCCGAGGCGGGGACGTCGGTCGGGCTGGACGCCGCGGTTGGTGCCGGATCGCCGCGGAACTGAACAAGGGCCGCGGACAGCAGTGTCACAGCCGCGAGCGAACCGAGCAGGGCAGGCAGCCAACGCCGACTGTCCTTCGGGAGCTGATACCACCGCCGCCGCACTCGAGACCGATCGATCAGGCGCGCAAAACGATCATCGTCATAGTTGCCGTAGTCCTGAGCGTGTGGCGGCTCGGGTTCGGCGGGAGGATAGATCCAACCTGACCGGTCGCCGCCGTAGGGCCCCTCGGGCCGGCCTCTCATGTCCGGTTGATCCATTGCCCCACCTTCACCAGCTCATACCCTCGGGTTCGTCCCCACTCCGTAGTTCCGGAGGATACTGTGCGCCGAACGCATTGCAAGCGAACGGGTCCGGCCGGTCCTCCGATCAGCCTCAGCAGTCGTGCTCAGGGAACTACGGGTACCACCGCCCAGGGGCCCCACAGCCGGTGGAATTCGACTTCGGCCGTGTCGCAATGTGTTCGAATATCGAACTCGCGCATGGACAGCTGATTCCCCGCTCGTGGCCGACGATTCGCATCGACCGTATCGCGGGTCAGGAGGCGGGGAGCGCGCCAGGTCTACCAGTGCATGCTGACCGGGTCGCCGATGCTCGCGATCTCGTAGTACCAGGCGGCGTCGTCAGGAGACAGGTTGATGCAGCCGTGGCTGACATTGGCATAGCCTTGGGAATCGACCGACCAGGGGGCCGAATGGACGAAAACGCCTCCCCAGGTGAGGCGTTCGGCATATTCGCCATTGAGCAGGTAGCCCTCGGACGAGTTGAGTGGGATGCCGATGGTGCGAGAGTCGAACACGATGGAACGGAACTGCTCGAGGATGGGGAAGGTGCCGCTCGGTGTTTCGCGGCCGGGCTTGCCCATCGATGCGGGCATGACGCGCGGTGCGCCGCCGCCGACGGTGACGGTGAAGGTGTGGTTGGACATATTTCCATCGGCTATCACGCCGACGTTGGTTCTGAATTCCGTTCGTGCGCTGCCTATTCGAACGGAGATCGGCGAGCGGGCAGGCAGGAATCCCGTTGGCGTCCACGTCACTTCGCGGTCGTTCGTCCAAGCGAAGGTGCCTGCGAGTGATCGGGTGGACTTGATGTCGATAGCTCGTTCGGCGCGTGCGCGGTCCACGACCGCAGCCGTGAACTGGATTGTCACCGGATGAGCGATGCCGACCACTTGGCCGGCCGATGGCGTGACCGCCGCGACCGAGGCAGCCGATGGTGTTCCGATCGATGTCGCGAATGCCGTTCCGGACCCGAACGCGGCCAAAGCCGAAACCATGGTCGCGAGGAACAAATATCTGAGTATGCTCCTCATGGCGTCCACCCCTTCTAGATGGTGTGGTGGCAGAAATTCATTCTAGGACTTCATGATCAACACGGGGTACCGAATCAATAACGGCCCCTGCCTACGGGTTTCGCTTCCGCAGACGATGATCGAGCCCTGCTGATAGACATCGAGAATCCGCTCGGATCCGCCTTCAGTGTTCCGCGTCACCAAACGGTCGAATCCGGCGTCGACACACGGACCTCGGTGTCCGCTTATATTTCGGCCATACCCTTCATTACGGTGCGGAAACCCTCTTCTTTCGCTGGTCTATCGGTCAGCCACGGACGGCGTGCAGCACGTCGGCATGCAGGCCGTCGGCGCGCGCCGTGATTTCCTCGACCCGGATCAGCATGGGGGCGAAGCGATCGCCCTGCGCGGCGCTGAGGGAGGCGACGTTGATCTCGATATTGAGCTGAGAACTGGTAGCGGCCGCACGCGCGGCATCGGCGGCGGCACCGATATCGGTGACCACGTTCGGGTTTCCGATCGGGAGCAGCTCCGCGGCCAGTGACAGGATCTCGTCGGCCTCGTCGATGACGGCGGCGGGTACCCGCGCGGCCTGGATCAGTGCGGCGGCGATCGCCTCGGTGCGCTCGGCAACCTCTTCCGGAGTGTTCTTCGGCAGCTTGTAGGCGGCGCCGACGGCGGTGAACGCCTCGGCGTCGGCATCGGCGAGTGCGAGTGCGCGGTCACGCGCGGCGTCGGCGGCCTCGATGATGCGGTCGATGACCGGCCGGTGATCGGCATCCTTGGCGCGGGTGGTGTAGCGGGCGACCATCGCCACCAGTGCGGCGCCCTGGGCGGCATGCAGTGCGGCGACCGCGCCACCGCCTGGTGCGGGGACCTTCGCGGCCAACTCCGTCAGGTACTGCGCAAGCGTGACCCCGCCGAAAAAAGGTGCAGTTTCCTTGGACGAGGTGGGTGGCTGCGACACGGCGGGTGGCCTTTCGTTTTCCTGCGGCGACAACGGGGGAACTACGGCGAATACGCTACCGCTAGCGGCCGGGTGGCCGGTGCGCGCCCGGTCCGTAGCTGCGGTTATGTTGAGTGCTATGCGGATCGGATTGGGCATCAACTACTCGGGCGGTTTCAAAGAGGCAGCGGCGGAAGTGGCCGACCTCGAACAGGCCGGCCTCGACATCGTCTTCGTCCCCGAGGCGTACTCCTTCGACGCCGTCAGCGCGCTGGGCTACCTGGCCGCCAAGACCACGCGTTTGCAGCTGGCCTCCGGCATCCTGCAGATCTACACCCGCACCCCCAGCCTGACCGCGATGACCGCGGCAGGCCTGGACCACGTCTCCGACGGCCGTTTCGTGCTCGGCCTCGGCGCTTCGGGCCCGCAGGTGATCGAGGGATTCCATGGTGTCTCCTATGACTCTCCTGTCGGGCGCACCAGGGAACTGGTGGAGATCTGCCGCAAGGTATGGCGTCGCGAGCGGCTGGAGTACGACGGCAAGTACTACAAGATCCCGCTGCCCGCCGACGAGGGCACCGGCTTGGGCAAGCCGCTCAAGCTGATCAATCACCCGGTGCGCGAACGCATTCCGGTGCTGCTGGCCGCGCTCGGCCCGAAGAACGTGCAGCTGGCCGCGGAGATCGCCGAGGGCTGGCAGCCGATTTTCTTCGTGCCTGAGAAGGCCGAGAAAATCTGGGGTGAATCGCTGGACGCCGGTCTGGCCAAGCGTGATCCGGCCCTCGGCACGCTGGACGTGTATGCCGGACCCGCACTGGCGATCGGTGAAAACGTCACGCCGCTGCTGGAATTCGTAAAGCCACATCTCGCGCTGTACATCGGCGGCATGGGCGCCAAGGGGAAGAACTTCTACCACGCCCTGGCCACCAAGTATGGCTACGGCGCCGAGGCCGACCGCATCCAGGAGCTGTACCTGGCGGGCAAGAAGGAGGAGGCGGCCAAGGTCGTTCCCGACGACCTGGTGCGCGACATCTCACTCGTCGGCCCCGCCGGCTACGTCAAGGAACGGGTCGCCGCTTTCCGCGAGGCGGGTGTCACGGTCCTCAATGTCGTTCCGATGGCCGCGACACCCGCCGAGCGGGTCAAGCTGATCGAGCAGTTGCGCGAACTCTGCTGAGATCCCGCTCGGCTCGCCGGGGCGGCCCGGCGAGCCGAGCGGTGGGTAATGGCGGATGAGCTGCGGCGGACGGTGTCATGCACGCCGTGATCTTCCACGACTGCGAGCATTCCACGGCCCACCGCAGCGAGCGGCGCTGCGCGCCTTCGGGATCAGCGGAACGAGGCCAGCGCGTTGTCCAGGGTGGAATGCAGCGCGAACACCTGATCCAGACTGGTCATCTTCAGTTGGCGACTGGTTGCGGGGCCGTCGGCGACGACGGCGATCGCCGTCGAGGCCCCGGCCCGCTGATGCGCGCCGACGAGTGCGGCCATGCCCGCGGAGGCGAGAAAACTGACCGCGGTCAGGTCGATGATCAGGGCCGCCGGTTTTCCACCGAGAATGCCCTCGATGGCGGCCTCCAGCGCGGGCGCTGTTGCCAGGTCGACCTCGCCGGACACCGTGAGCACAGTTGCGCCGTCGGGCGTCGTCACCGTGGTGGTCATCGTGTCCGCGAGGGGATACGCGTCTCCGGAAGTGTTGGTCACATCTTCACAATCTGCCATGTATCGCCCGATTTCGCTGTACTGACACAAAACGTGCAGCAAACCTGCAACATCTGTGTGCGCCTGCGGGATTTCATGCCGTCGTACTCTACCGCCCGGGTTGTGCGGGGGCCGCGACTTGCCCCGAGCTGTCTCGTGCCGCAGGTGCGCGCCCTCAGCAGCACCGCTAATTCTGCCGGCGGGACGAGTCCGGCCGGATCCGACCCGCCCGCACCAGTGTGTCGGACCAGCTGCGGCGCACAATGGGGTGAGATGCGAGTCACATCAAACATGGGTGCTGTGGGTGTATACCGGAAGGGTAGTTACCTGTACTAACTACCGTTCGATAGAGGAGAGTCTGTTGGCTGCCTCCGTGCGTGACGTCGATTTCCCGGCTGCCGGTGTGGTTGCGCCCGCGGCTTGTATCGTCGGCTTGTTATCGGTTGTGCGCCAGGATGTTCGATTCCTTGCCGACGTCAGCCGTTTCCTACGGTCTCGGGCTCTCGTGTGCGCGTTATACGACCAAGGGAGGCTTGACCATGTCGATCGATACTCCAGCGGTACGACGTGATCGGCGCATTGCCGAGTTGTATGCCGGTGATCCGCAGGTTCGGGACGCCGAACCATCGAAGGAGATCAGTGCGGCGCTGCGGCGTCCAGGGCTGCGGTCCGCGGAGATTATCGCGACGGTCCTCGACGGTTACGCGGATCGACCCGCGCTCGGGCAGCGGGCCTTCGAGTTCACGACCGATGCGGCGGGTCGGCGGACGCTTCGGTTGCTGCCGAGGTTCGAGACGATTACCTACCGTGAGCTGGGGGAGCGGGTCGGTGCGGTGGCGGCCGCGTGGCATCACGACGTCGAACATCCCGTGCGCGCAGGCGATTTCGTCGCCATGATCGGCTTCACCAGTAGCGACTACGCCACTCTCGATCTGGCATGCGCACAGCTCGGCGCGGTAGCGGTGCCGCTACAGGCGGGAGCCGCGCGCAGTCAGTTGAAGGCGATCATCGCCGAGACCGCCCCTCGAGTTCTGGCCGCGACGCCGGAGCTGCTCGACGTGGCTGTCGACTGCTTGCTTGCCGGGTCGGCGACGGAGGGTCTCGTCGTCTTCGACTACCACCCCGACGACGACGGTCACCGTGAGGCGTTCGAATCGGCGCGGACACGGCTCGCGGAAGCCGGTAGCTCGGTCGCCCCCGAATCGCTGGATTCGGTACGTGCCCGCGGAAGCAAGGTGCCGCCCGCGCCTCTGTTCGTCCCCGTCGCCGACGATGACACGCTTGCGCTGCTCATCTACACCTCAGGAAGCACCGGCACTCCTAAAGGGGCCATGTACACCGAGCGGCTGGCCGCCGACATCTGGCTGGCGACGACGGCCTGGTTCGACTCGGCAACGGTGCCCGCGATCGGTCTGAACTATCTGCCGATGAGCCACCTCGCCGGACGTCTCACCCTGTCCGGGATTCTCGCCCGGGGCGGCACCGCCTATTTCGCGGCGAAAAGCGATATGTCGACCCTGTTCGAGGACCTCGGCCTGGTGCGTCCGACGGAGGTGATGTTCGTGCCTCGCGTGTGCGACATGGTGTTCCAGCGTTATCAGAGCGAGCTGGACCGCCGCGCCGCACCGGATATCGCCGACGAGCAGCAGGTGAAAGCCGAACTGCGCCAAGACTTTCTCGGCGGCCGGGTCGTTTCCGCCTCCGTCGCCTCCGCACCGCTGTCCGTGGAATTGAAGACCTTCATGGAATCGTTCATGGATGTCGAGTTGCGCGACGGGTACGGATCCACCGAAGCGGGTGGCGTGCTGGTCGACAACCAGCTGTGCCGTCCGCCGGTGCTCGACTACAAGCTCGTCGACGTCCCCGAGCTCGGGTATTTCCGCACCGACCAACCGCATCCGCGCGGTGAGCTCCTGTTGAAGACGCGGACGATTATCCCCGGGTACTACAAGCGACCCGAGGTCACCGCACAGATCTTCGACGACGACGGCTACTACAAGACCGGCGACATCATGGCCGAGATCGGGCCCGATCAGCTGGTCTATGTTGATCGCCGCAATAATGTGCTGAAGCTGTCGCAGGGGGAGTTCGTCGCCGTTTCCCATCTGGAGGCCGTCTACGCGGCCAGCCCCTTGGTCGGGCAGATCTTCGTCTACGGCAGCAGTGAGCGCGCGTACGTGCTCGCGGTGGTGGTGCCCACCGCGGAGGCGCAGAACATCGAAGCCGACCGGCGGAAGGCCGCGATCGCCGCGTCGTTGCGGCGGATCGCCGGCAACAGCGGTCTCAACTCCTACGAGATCCCACGCGATTTCCTGATCGAGACCGAGCCGTTCACGATCGAAAACGGCCTGCTCTCCGGTGCCGGTAAGCTGTTGCGGCCCAATCTCAAAGCGCGCTACGGTGCCCGACTCGAGCAGCTGTACACCGATATGGCCGAGGGGCAGGCGAACGAGTTGCTCAGCCTGCGCAACACTGCGGCAGAGCTGCCGGTGCTGGAGACGATCGGCCGGGCCGCGCACACCCTGCTCGGTTGCGCGACAACAGATTTGCGACCGGACGCACACTTCACGGAGCTCGGCGGCGATTCCCTTTCCGCGCTGTCGTTTTCGAACCTGCTCCAGGACATCTTCGAAGTGGAGGTTCCGGTGGGTGTGGTCATCAGCCCCGCGAACGGGTTGCGTGACCTCGCCGATTACGTGGAAAGGGAACGCAATTCCAACGTGCACCGCCCCACACCCATCTCGGTGCACGGCCTCGACGGGTCGCAGGTGAACGCCGGTGACCTGACGCTGGACAAGTTCATCGATGCGCGGACCTCGAGCGCCGCGGAGAGATTGCCCGCGCCCGACGGCGTCACCGGGACGGTGCTGTTGACCGGCGCGAACGGCTACCTCGGCCGCTTCCTGTGCCTGGAATGGCTGGAGCGGCTGGACAAGTCGGGCGGCACGCTGATCTGCGTCGTGCGCGGCAGCGACGCCGGGGCCGCCCGCAAGCGCCTCGCCGACGCCTTCGACAGCGGCGACCCGGGGTTGGTCGAGCACTTCGAGGACCTGGCCGCACGACGCTTGGAAGTACTCGCCGGGGATATCGGTGAGATGGACCTCGGTCTGGATAAAGCCACCTGGAATCGGTTGGCGGACAACGTAGATCTGATTGTCCACCCGGCCGCTCTCGTCAATCACGTACTCCCTTACAGCCAGCTGTTCGGGCCGAACGTAGTCGGCACCGCCGAGGTAATTCGTCTCGCGATCACCACCCGTCTCAAGCCGGTCACCTATCTCTCGACGGTGGGCGTCGCCGCACAGGTCGACCCGGCGCTGTTCGACGAGGACGGCGACATCCGCGATTTCAGCCCGGTACGCGTCATCGACGACAGCTACGCCAACGGCTACGGCAACAGCAAGTGGGCGGGGGAGGTGCTGCTGCGCGAAGCCAACGACCTGTGCGGCCTGCCGGTCACGGTCTTCCGCTCGGACATGATCCTGGCGCACAGCCGCTACCGCGGGCAGCTCAATGTGCCGGACATGTTCACCCGCCTCCTGCTGAGCCTGGTCGCCACCGGCATCGCGCCGTTCTCCTTCTACCGAACCCACTCCGACGGCACCCGCAGCCGCGCCCACTACGACGGCCTACCCGCCGACTTCACCGCAGAGGCCATCACCACCCTCGGCGCCCTCGGCACCGCGGGCTTCCACACGTTCGACGTGGTCAACCCCAACGACGACGGCATATCCCTCGACAACGTGGTGGACTGGCTCATCGAATCCGGCCACCCGATCCAGCGCATCGCCGACTACCGCGACTGGTTCGACCGCTTCGGCACCGCACTGCGTGCACTGCCGGAGAAGCAACGCCAGGCATCGGTGCTGCCCCTGCTGCACGCATACATCCACCCCGACCGTCCCCTTGTCGGCTCGGCCGTCCCTGCCGAGGTATTCCAGACCGCGGTACAGAGGGTGCGGATCGGCGCGGACAATGACATCCCGCACTTATCAGCGCAACTCATCGCCAAGTACGCGACCGACCTCGAGCACCGAGCGCTGCTCGGCTAGGGGCAGACCGACTGTGGCCGGATCGGCGTGGTCGGCGGTTGCGGGAGATCAGGTGGGAGGATGATGGGCGCCGTGTCCAATGATTCGAATGGCCCCGATATCAAGCCACGCAGCCGCGACGTCACCGACGGACTGGAGAAGACCGCTGCTCGCGGGATGTTGCGGGCGGTCGGGATGGGGGACGATGACTGGGGGAAGTCCCAGATCGGCGTCGCCTCCTCATGGAACGAAATCACACCGTGCAACCTGTCGCTGGACCGGCTGGCGAAGGCCAGCAAGGAGGGCGTGTTCGCCGGGGGTGGTTATCCGATGGAGTTCGGGACCATCTCGGTGTCCGATGGCATTTCCATGGGGCACGAGGGCATGCATTTCTCCCTGGTGTCGCGTGAGGTGATCGCCGACAGTGTCGAGACGGTGATGCAGGCCGAGCGCCTCGACGGGTCGGTGCTGCTCGCCGGATGCGACAAGTCCCTGCCGGGGATGTTGATGGCCGCGGCCAGGCTGAATCTGGCGAGTGTGTTCCTGTATGCGGGCTCGATTCTGCCCGGGATCGCCAAGCTGTCCGATGGCAGCGAGCGTGAGGTGACGATCATCGACGCGTTCGAGGCGGTCGGCGCGTGCTCACGTGGACTGATGAGCCGCGAGGACGTCGACGCCATCGAGCGGGCCATCTGTCCTGGTGAAGGCGCCTGCGGCGGTATGTACACGGCGAACACGATGGCCAGTGCGGCCGAGGCCATGGGGATGTCGCTGCCGGGTAGCGCCGCGCCGCCCGCGACCGACCGGCGGCGCGACGGCTACGCCCGGCGCAGTGGCGAGGCCGTGGTGGAGTTGTTGCGGCGCGGGATCACCACCGCCGACATCCTCACCAAAGAAGCCTTCGAGAACGCGATCGCGGTGGTGATGGCGTTCGGCGGATCCACCAATGCGGTGCTGCATCTGCTGGCGATCGCGCATGACGCGAATGTCGCACTGACGCTGGAGGATTTCGCCCGCGTCGGTCGCCGGGTCCCGCACCTCGCCGACGTCAAACCCTTCGGGCGGCACGTGATGACCGATGTGGACCGAATCGGTGGCGTACCGGTGATGATGAAGGCGCTGCTGGATGCTGGGCTCCTGCACGGCGACTGCCTGACCGTGACAGGGCGGACCGTCGCGGAGAACCTGGCCGCGATCGCGCCGCCGGACCCCGACGGCAAAGTGGTCAGGGCCATGACCTCGCCGATCCACCCGACCGGCGGCATCACCATTCTCGACGGCTCCCTCGCACCCGGCGGTGCGGTGGTCAAATCCGCGGGCTTCGACTCCGATGTATTCATAGGCACCGCACGGGTTTTCGACCGCGAGCGCTCGGCCATGGACGCGCTGGAAGACGGCACCATCGCGGCGGGCGATGTGGTGGTGATCCGGTACGAGGGACCCAAGGGCGGTCCGGGTATGCGCGAGATGCTGGCGATCACCGCGGCCATCAAGGGTGCCGGCCTCGGCAAGGACGTGCTGCTGCTCACCGACGGCAGGTTCTCCGGTGGCACCACGGGCCTTTGCGTCGGGCACGTCGCCCCGGAAGCGGTCGACGGCGGCCCGATCGCCTTCGTGCGTGACGGTGACCAGATCCGACTCGACGTCGGCGCGGGCACCCTCGACCTGCTGGTTGATCCGGCCGAGCTCGACCGCCGCCGCGATGGCTGGGAACCGTTGCCGCCCCGCTATACCCGCGGCGTGCTCGCGAAGTACTCGAAGCTGGTCGGGTCGGCGTCGTACGGGGCGGTGTGCGACTGACGATTGCGAGTCGGCTGCGCATGTCCGCCGAAAGATCGGGCGATCTGGTTGCGCGCTGGCGATGGGGGCTGGTCGTGCGTCAGTCGTGCGGACCCAGCTTCTCCGCCAGCGCGCGCAGGTGATCTTGCATCAGTAAGTGGGCATCGAGGTCGAACAGGCCGAGGCGGCCGGTGTGGGCGAGCAGGATCAGGCCGGAGGCGTGGGCCAGTACGTCGGCGGTCAGTTTTCGCGCTCGGTCGGTGTCTGCTCCGGAATCGAGGGCAGCGCGGCTCAGGGGGTCGAGGGCGGCGAGCAGCTCGAGATTGAGTTCGGAGTTGAGTTCCTCGGAAAGGCCATGTGGCCGGATTCCGCCGCGGAACAGGTAGAAGCCGAGGTCCAGGTCGCGGGGGTTGGTGTCGTAGAAGTCGAAGAACGCCGATCCCGCCGCGATGAATCGCGCGGTCGCGGTGCCTGAGCGGGTGGCCACCTCGGTGGCTGCGCGCAGCCGGGCGAGGGACTCGCCGAGCGCCGCGGCGTAGATGTGCTCCTTGCTCGGGAAGTAGGCGTAGATCGCGCCGGGGGTGTAGCCAGCGGCCTTGGCGATCGCGCGCATGCTCGCGCCTTGAAGACCTTCGGCCTCGAAGATGCCCAGCGCGGCGTCGAGGATGATCGTGCGCTTCAGCTCGTTCACCGCATCGCGGCGCTCGGCCCGGCTCGGGTCCACCATCATCTTCTCCTTTTGCGGTACGGCCGCTCACGCTACAGTCGTGATCTATGTTCATTATTATGAACACCGTTCAGTAGATGGATGTCGGTGGCCTGTACGGTCATCGACGGTGACCTATCGTGCGAGGGAGAACCTGTGTCCGACAACGCAACTCACGGAGCAGCATGGACAAGGAGCTGGACCGAGGGCGACGACTCGCTGTTCGCGAAGCGCCCTGCCCCTGTCGATCGCGGCTCGCGCTACCGCACATTGACCTACGAGGTGACCGGCCGTATCGCGCGGATCACCTTCGACCGGGCCGCCTACGGCAACTCGATCACCTGGGATACGCCCACCGAACTCGCCGACGCCGTCGAACTCGCCGACCTCGATCCGCGGGTGCATGTCATCCTCGTGTCCGGACGTGGCAAGGGATTCTGCGGCGGGTACGACCTGACCGCGTTCGGTGAAAACGCCTTCGGGCACGAAGAGGACCGCGCCGCCGAGGACACCACGTCCGGCACCGTTCTCGATCCGATCGTGCAGGCGCGCAATCACAATCCCGCCTCGGCATGGGATCCGATGGTCGATTACGCGATGATGAGCCGCTTCAACCGCGGCTTCGCCAGCCTGCTGCACGCGAACAAACCGACCGTCGCGAAACTGCACGGATTCTGCGTGGCGGGCGGCACCGACATCGCGCTCTACGCGGATCAGATCATCTGCGCCGACGACACCAAGATCGGTTACCCGCCCACCCGCGTCTGGGGCGTGCCCGCCGCTGGCATGTGGGCACACCGGCTCGGTGACCAACGCGCCAAACGACTGCTGCTCACCGGCGACTGCCTCTCGGGCAAGCAAGCCGAAGAATGGGGTCTCGCCGTCGAAGCGCCACCGGCCGCCGAACTCGACGAGCGCACCGAGGACCTCCTCGAACGTATCGCCCGCATGCCGATCAACCAGCTGATGATGGTCAAGCTCGCCCTCAACAGCGCGCTGCACGCACAGGGCGTCACCAACTCGGCCATGATCAGCACCGTCTTCGACGGCATCTCCAGGCACACCCGCGAGGGCTACGCATTTCAGCAGCGCGCCGGCGAGGCGGGCTTCCGCGCCGCCGTCGCCGACCGCGACGAACCGTTCGGCGACTACAAACGCGCCCAGTTCACTACCGACGGCTGAGCGAGACGGCCTGCGAGCGAACAGACTCGGACTCGATCGCGACGGCATCTCGGAACCGGCGGCGAGTGTAAGCACATCGGTGCGTGCATGCGGCTAAATGTCGGATTATGTTGTCCGCGTTCATCACATCGCCGTACTTTCTCCGGATGCTGATCTAGAATGGAGGCGTGTAGGACCCATGTGGTCCGACCTGGCGCCCCCCGTTGCGCCCCATAATCGGGAAAATGATTCCACTGGCGGGGCCCGGGTAATGCATTGGAGCCGGGCTGCCGCAAATCGTCGGCGTCCCGGCACGGGGAACCTGCCTGCTGAGGAGACGACGATGGTCCAGGAAATCGGAACTGAGCATGATGACGATTCCGAGCAGGTGGTGCCGGTTGTCTGGCCCGACCCAAATCCGCTGGACGCGTGGTGGCGCCGCGTGATGGCTGTTCCGAGCGACTCGACCGGCGACCTGTCGCACTCAGGCGAGCCATCCGGCCGCGGTAAGTAGAACCCGCGGAGGCTGAACGACGCGCACGCGACAGCCTCGAATAGCGCGAATCGAGAGCAACTCCCGGCCGCTGCACGGGCGAAGTCCTCGCGTGCCGCGCAGGGATCTGCGACGCCCCTCCGAGGTGGGGGGTGAGCGCCTCGGACCATGCTCGTGCATGATCCCCGCCGTGACCTCGCCGCAGAGATCTCGCTTGCCCGCCGACCGTCGGCGGAAGGTGTCAGCTGGACATGCGGCGCTGCTGCGTGCCGCGAAGTGGGTTCGCGACGGGAGATTTGATCGCGGGCAGTGTGACCGACATGCGCACGCGGGTGCCGGGACCGGCGTGATCGATCTCGAGTTCCTCGGTCAGTGCGCGCATCATGTCGATGCCACGGCCGCGATAGCCGGGGTCGGCCGATCGCGGTTTCCATGTTCCGGTGTCGGCGACGAAGATGACGACTGTCTCGGTGTCGCATTGGGCCGACAGTTCGACGCGGCCCGCGTCGGCCACCTCCGCCGTGCCCGTTGCGCGGCCCATCGATACATCCGTGGACCGCACGGGGCGGCTGGCGGGCAGCGCGCCGTTTCGATAGGCGTGTTCGATGCTGTTGCTGCACGCCTCGTTCGCGGCCGCGATCAGGTCCGAGGCGAGGTCGTGCGGCACCGCGGCGGCGGCCAGCCAGGCTTTGAGGCTGCGGCGCATCGTCGAGAGCTGATCGGGGTTGGCCGGTACGTCCAATCGCAGCGGAGCGGGTGGCTGCCGGTACACGACCATGGCGACGTCGTCGTCGTAGCCCGCGGCGGGGCGCAGCCGGGACAGCACCGCATCGGCCACCTCACGCGGCAGCCTGCCGGGAGTTTCCTCCAGTACCGCGCAGATCTTCGCGAAGCTGTCATCGATATCGACACCGCGATGCTCGACAAGACCGTCGGTGAAAAGCACCAACGTCGAGCCGGGAGTCAGCGCCGTTGTCGCCTCCGGGCGCCGAGGAACCTCGAAGGTCGCCAGCGGCACCGATCGGCCGCCCTCCAGCATCCTGCCCGGCTGGCCGACGTCCGCGAGGATCGGTGGCATATGACCGGCGCTGCTGTAGCGGACAAGCCCACGCACCGGATCGAGCACCGCGGCGCACACCGTGGTGCACATGGCGCCGGGGATGCGCGCCGCGACGTTGTCGAGTTCGGCGAGCAACTGCGCGGGACCGGCGCCGCCGAGGAGCAAAGTCTGTGCGGCCGTACGCAATTGGCCCATGACGACGGCGGCGGAGAGGCCGCGCCCTACACAGTCGCCGACGACGATGCCGATCGTCCCGTCTCGCAACGGCACCACGTCGTACCAGTCGCCGCCGATCTCCAATGGCGGCAACGCGGGTTCGTAGTGCACCGAGAATCGCGGCGGCAGCTCGATCGGACCGAGCATGGCCCGCTGCAAAGTCAAAGAGGTGGAGCGCGCCTGATCGAAGTTGCGCGCTCGCTGCACCGCGACGCTCAGGTGACCGATCAGCAGGGAGAACAATGTCCAGTCCGCGGCGCTGATCGCGCGTGGCGTCGCGAAGCGCAACCACAGTGCGGCATCGCCTGTTTCGCCCAGCGGGGCCACGATGCCCTCGGAGCTGTCGGTGCCCTCCGGGATCGCGATCAGGCTGCGGCCCGGCCTGCGCCGTGCCCTTTCGAGCAGTGCCCGCGCGCGTGCGTCGAGCGCGGCACTGTCGGGCATCGATGGTCGTATCGCGTCGCCGACGGGCACGATATCGCTGGTGTTCGCGGAGCGCTCCGCGAACTGCGCGCCGCCGGAGACATAGACCTCGGGGCCGGTGGTGCGGCTCGGCCAGACCGAAACCACCGCCGTCTCGGCACCGACGGTGCGTCGCAGCTCGTCGAGTCCGACGGCGAGCACCTCGACAACGGTGGTTGCCGCACCGACGGCAGTGGCCAGCCGGGAGGCGGCCTGATCGCGGGCCTGGGCGTCGTGTTCGGCAGTCACATCGCGGATGGTGCCGACGAAGATCTGTTCGTTGTTCTCCGGCTTGATCAGTGCGCTCGTGCTCACCGCGAGCCAGACCACACGGCCGTCGCGATGCTGGACCGGAATGACGAAACGCTGTGCCTCGGTACCGAGGTCGGGGTAGCGCGGTCCCTGCGGCATCGACCACGGATGCGGCAGCGGGAAGGGGATGTCGGCGGCACCGTACCCGGTCAGCGCGCCGAAGGCGGAATTGACCTCGACAATGGTGCCGTGCGAATCGGCAACGAAGAAGCCATCCTGCAGTGACTCGACAAGAGCGGTGCGGAAAGCGTCGCGGCCCGCGAGATCGTCTGCGCGGGAACGCTGCTGCTCGTAACGGCGATTGCCGTCGAGGAACCCCCGGGTGGCGATATCCAGCGCGGCGAGGGTCTGCAGGAGGAATTCCAGAGCCGTCTCGGCGAGCTTGGCGTCCTTGTCGTCGGCGGGCTGCTCAGCGGCCTGCACGACGCGGAAATGGTTCTCGGTGAGGTCGAGCAGGCTGATGCCCTCGACGAGGGCGCGGCGGCCGAGGTCGTAGCCCTCGGCGAGGCCTGCTTGCGTCGGCGAATCCAAGTGTCGCCGCAGCGCATCCGCGTAGGCGTCCAGAAATGCGGCGAGCGCAGCGGTCATGACATCACATCCGGCGGGCCGCCCCGGTGGCGGGCGGCGAGCACTAGAGCGTCGTCGGTGTCCTTGGCGTGCTTGGCGAGGATGTCGGCGGTGATGTCGGCGGTGGACTTCGACAGATCGATGCAATCGGTGGAATCGATGACGATGCCGTCGGTGGACATCAATAGTAGGTCGCCAGGGCGCACCGCGACGGTCTGCGGTTGCAGGGTCTGCGGTAGCCGATAGCCGACGATACCGCCGGTCAGCAGCACCGTCGCGCGGACCTTCAGCCCGACGGGTGCGCGGGTCAGTACCTGGGAGTCGACATTTCCGACCCCGAGCCAACGCATCGTGTCCCCGTCGCCGAATAGTGCCAGAGATACTGCCGCGCCACGGGTTTCGGCCATCGCACGATGGCAAAGCACCATCAGGACATCCAGTGGTTCCGCGCGGTTTTCCGCGAGTATCTGCGCGGCGCGATCGGAGGCGTCCGCGGCGGCGGCCCCGTGTCCGAGACCGTCGAGGACAGCGAAGAGTACGGTGCCGTTACCCGTATCGAGGACCACGCAGCGGTCACCGGAAACCTGTTGGCCTGGCAGCGCGCGCCCCGCCACCGCCCACTCGATTCGGCCGATGAAGCCGTCCTCATGCACCGTTGGGTACCCACTTCCACATCTCGATCAACGTGCCGCGCCCGGGTGCCGAGTCGATGATCAGGCGGTCCATCAAGCGGCGCGCGCCGGGCAGCCCGAGACCGAGGCCGCGTCCGGTCGAGTAGCCGTCGTCGAGCGCACGGGCGATATCTACGATGCCGGGCCCCTGGTCCTCGGCTTGAACCACCAGCGCCTGACGACCCTCTCGGTCGTTCACGAGCAGCCGGATCTCGCCGCTGCCTGCGTAACTGGTGATGTTGCGTGCAATCTCGGAGATAGCTGTCGAGATCATCGTTCGATCGGTCAGGGAGAATCCGAGCTTGGCTGCCAGTTCACGTCCGGCCTGTCGTGCGATCACGATGTCACCGGACACCCTGACCGCGATCACCAAGTTCTCAGCGGCCACTGTCACGACCATCTCGCTGGCGACGGGCCGGGGTCTTGCGATTCAACCAGGCGAGGCCCTCTTCGAGATCGAGGGCAGTGTGCATGTCTTCGAACGTGAGCCCGAGTTGCACCATGGCGAACGCGACTTCGGGTTGCAGCCCGACGATGACTGTTTCGGCTCCGCGGAGCTGCGTCATATGCGCGATGGTACGCAGCGATCTCGCCGCGAAAGAATCCATCACATCGATCGCTGTGACGTCGACAATGATCCCGTGCGCTCGATATTTGCTGACCTGCTTCATCAGGTCGTCCTGGAGGCGCTCGGTATCGGCGTCGGTCAGTGCGGACTGAACCGACGCAATGAGGAATGTGCCTTGCTTGAGTATCGGAACTGGCACGGGATCGCCTGGTCAGCGTCCGTCGCGTTCGATGGGCCGATCCGTCACACGGGTCACCTCATAGCCCAGCAAACGTTCCGCTTCTTCGATACCGCCCTGCAGGTCGCCGACGGCATTCATCTTGGACAGGTCGAGCCCGATGGTCACCAGCGTCAGCGCGATCTCCGAGGACAGGCCGGTGATAATGACGTTCGCGCCCATCAGGCCCGACGCGTCGACGGTCTGCACCAGGTGGTTGGCCACCGTGGAGTCGATCGCGGGCACACCGGTGATGTCGATGACGACGACCTTGGCGCGATTGGCCCGGATCGCCCGTAGCAGCTGTTCGGTGAGCTGACGGGCGCGCTGGCTGTCGAGCACGCCGATGATCGGCAGGATGAGCAGCTGCTCACGCACCTGCAAGACCGGAGTCGACAGCTCGCGAATGGCTTCCTGCTGCTGGCGGATAACGCGCTCGCGTTCCTGCACGAACGAGATGGCCACGGTGCTTGCGATGCGGTTCGCTGCCGGTTCGTAGGCGTCGAGGACGGCATTGAGCAACTCGAAGTCGGCCTGGTATTTCTCGAACAGCGAGCGGGCCAGCACGTCGCGAAGCAGCAGCACGATACCGATGACCTCGTCGGTCTCGACTCCTCTCGGAATGATGCGCTCTGACAGATCGCGGGCGTAGGCCTGCAGCGCGGCGACGCTACCGGTCTCGAGCACCTCGACGTAGTTGTCGTAGACGGAGGTCGCCTCGGAGAAGATCTCCTCGGGCGTCATTGCGGTGAGCAGCTGGGCATCGGTGATACGACGTGCCCACTCCTCACGCAGCGCGGTGCGGTTCTGCCGCAGGTGTTCGACCAGCTGCGGAAGCAGATTGTCGACCGGTCCTACTGACAGAGAGTCCGCCGAAAGGTTCATGGACACCTCGGACATGGAAACTCCAGCCCCTTTCGACGGGTGGGTCGCGATCATCGTACGTGCGGCAGCAAGTCGCTACCGAGCCTAGTCATACCCCACCGGAGTTGCTGGCGAAACCTACCGGTAGTCCAGGGAATTTCACGGGTGTGCGAATCCACGGGCCAGGCCCGCGAGCGCCTCGTCCAGATACACCGTGAGATCGGCATCGGCCCTCGCGAGCCAGGCGTCGAAGGCGGCGCGTGCTGCGGCGAGAGTTGTGCGACCGATGGCGAGGGGGAGCAGGGCGTCCTCTGGTTCGCCGAGCCGCTGCGCGGCGAAGGCGCTGACCGCGCGTTCCCAGGCGTCGTAGTGCGCGCCCGCGGTGGCCGCGAGCGCCGGAATCGCACCGACGAGCTGCATGCGGGTGCGCAGCTCGGCGACGTCCTCGGCGCGATACCGGTTGGCGTTCACGACAACTCGACGTACTGCGGTCATCATCGGTTCCTCGTCGGCGACCATGGCGAATGCGGCGCGCAGGGCGGCGACCTCGTCGTCGAATTGGTACCAGAGCACCTCGGCCTTGGTGGGGAAGTATCGGAAGAAGGTGCGTCCGCTGATACCGGCGGTCGCGGCGATCTGCTCGACGGTGGTGTCGTCGAAGCCCTGCTCGGTGAACAGGCGCAAGGCGATCAGTTCGAGTTCACGCTTGGTGGTGCCCCGTGGGCGGCCGCGCGTCGGAGGTGTCACGGCTATTGATTATGTCTCTATTGATTATGTCAGTGACTGACGATAATCTCGCGGCATGTCGGAAAGTGTCGCGGCCCACAAGCTCGCCGTGGCGGATCTCACCTGGCCCGAGGCGGGCGAGCGTGCCGCCGCCGGCGCGATCCTCGCGGTGCCGGTGGGCGCTACCGAGCAACACGGTCCGCATCTGCCGTTATCCACCGACACCGACATCGCGGTGGCGTTGTCTGCGCGGCTGGCGGCACTGCGGCCTGATGTGCTTGTTGCGCCCGCGATTCCGTATGGCTCCAGCGGTGAGCATGCGGGCTTCCCCGGCACCCTGTCCATCGGGCAGGCCGCGTTGACACTGCTGATTGTGGAGCTGTGCCGATCGGCCACCGACACTTTCGACCGAATCCTGCTGGTCAGCGGGCACGGCGGCAATCTGGAGCCACTGTGCGAGGCCTGCGCGCTGTTGCGTACCGAATCCCGTGACGTCCGCGTGTACATGCCCCGCTATCAGGGCGATCCGCACGCGGGACGCTCCGAGACCTCGATTCAGCTGGCACTGGGACGGGGCCGAGTACGCATCGAACGCGCGGTCGTGGGTGATACCCGGCCGCTGCCCGAGATCCTGCCGCTGCTGCGCGCAGGGGGTGTTCGCGCGGTGAGCGCCAACGGCGTACTCGGCGACCCGGCGGGCGCGGGCGCGGACGAAGGGGCCGCGCTGCTCGCACAACTGACTACCGATCTGCACGACCGAACCCGGCACTGGTGGCCGGTAGCTTCCCGGGAAAGGACCGGAATATGAACCCATGGTTCGAAACAGTCGCCGAGGCGCAGCGGCGCGCGAAGAAACGACTACCGAAATCGGTGTACGGCGCGCTGATCGCAGGATCCGAGCGC
This sequence comes from Nocardia arseniciresistens, assembly GCF_046764875.1. Lineage (NCBI taxonomy): Bacteria > Bacillati > Actinomycetota > Actinomycetes > Mycobacteriales > Nocardiaceae > Nocardia > Nocardia arseniciresistens. The sequence goes on along the minus strand of NZ_JBKORD010000002.1, from coordinate 244,634 downwards.
GGCCAGACGATCGAGGAGAATCAGAGGGCCTTCACCGAACTCGGCTTCGCGCCGCACGTCGCGGGCCCGATCGGCGAACGCGACCAGTCGACAACCGTACTGGGACAGCAGCTTTCCATGCCCGTGCTGATTTCGCCGACCGGTGTGCAGGCAGTGCATCCCGACGGTGAAGTGGCTGTGGCCCGCGCGGCGGCGGCGCGCGGGATCGCGATGGGACTGAGCTCCTTCGCCAGCAAGCCCATCGAAGAGGTGATCGCGGCCAACCCCGCGACGTTCTTCCAGCTCTACTGGTGCGGCAGTAAAGACGAGATCCTGGAGCGGATGGCGCGCGCCCGGGCGGCGGGCGCGGTCGGCCTGATCCTCACCCTCGACTGGTCGTTCTCACACGGCCGCGACTGGGGCAGCCCGGTGATCCCGGAGAAGCTCGATCTGCGCGCCATGCTGCGTTTCGCACCGCAGACCCTGATCAAGCCGCGCTGGCTGAGTACCTACCTGAAGTCGGGCCACATCCCCGACCTGACCGCCCCGAACATGGCCATCGGTGACGGGCCCGCGCCCGGGTTCTTCGGCGCCTACGGCGAGTGGATGGGCACTCCTGCGCCCGACTGGTCCGACGTGCAGTGGATCTGCGAGCAGTGGGCCGGCCCCGTCATGCTCAAGGGTGTGATGCGAGTGGATGACGCACTGCGAGCGATTGATTCGGGTGTGGCCGCCATCTCGGTGTCCAATCACGGCGGCAACAATCTGGACGGTACTCCGGCGGCGATTCGCGCGCTGCCGGTGGTAGCCGAAGCTGTCGGGTCTCAGATCGACGTGGTTCTCGACGGTGGTATTCGCCGAGGCAGCGATGTGGTGAAGGCGGTCGCCCTCGGTGCTCGCGCGGTCATGATCGGCCGCGCCTACCTCTGGGGTCTCGCCGCCAACGGCCAGCCGGGCGTCGAGAACGTCCTCGATATCCTGCGCGGCGGCATCGACTCGGCGCTGCTCGGTCTGCGCAAGACCTCGGTGCGGGATCTGGACCGGTCCGACTTGATCGTGCCCGAAGGTTTCGAGCGTGCGCTCGGGATACCCGCGCGGCCCACCGAGATTCCGACTCGACCGGCGTCAGAGGCGACCGTCGGCTGATCGGCCGGGTCAGTCCGGGGCGTCCGCTCTGCGGTGGTGGGCGAGCAGTGTGTCGTAAATGTCTGCGAGCGCGGCGAGTTGCCGACGGTCCAGAATGTCGACCATATGTCTTCGCACGCTGTCGACGTGGGCGGGAGCCGCGGTCGAGAGGACGTCGTTGCCGCGCGGCGTCAGCCGGGCAGCGGTGCGGCGGGCATCGTCTGGGATCGGCTCGCGCGCCACGAGGCCGCGCTTCTCCATCCTGGTCATTTGATGCGAGAGTCTGCTCTGTGACCACTCCAGCTTGGCGGCCAGATCGGCGAAGGTCAGGCGATGATCCGGCGAATCGGCGAGGAAGGCCAGCACCGAGTACTCGACGTAGGTGAGGTTCGACTCGCGGGACGAGTCGCGCCCGACCGCCGCGGCGATGAGGTCTCGGGTGCGTACGAAGCCTAGCCACGCACGCATTTCGACGTCATCGAGCCACTGGGGATCGGTCACGATAGCGCTCCAAACTCTGACGTATCAGATAAATTGTCACGTGCCAGCAGGCCGGCCGACAACTTCTCAGAACTGAGAGTTAGCACCACTGGGTTGAACGTGCAACCTAATTGGAGTGATGCTAGATGTTAGGACTGCCTAAGCAGCGGTCGGGTGGGGTGCGATGGATAGGCTTCCTGTGCTCATGACCAGCCGTGGCCGGTTTCCAGCCGCAGGCAAGCCCGAAGGAGTGCGACCCGTGACCGCGCCGGATTTCCGCTATTCAGATCTGCTGCCGATCGGCGCCGACGACACCCCCTATCGATTGGTCACCACCGAGGGCGTCAGTACCTTCGAAGTCAACGGCCGGACATTCCTGCAGGTCGAGCCCGAGGCGCTGCGGCTGCTCACCGCCGAGGCGATGCACGACATCAGCCACTACCTGCGCCCGGCGCACCTGTCACAGCTTCGCAAAATCATCGATGACCCGGAGTCGAGCGGCAACGACCGCTTCGTCGCGCTCGACCTGCTCAAGAACGTGAACATCTCCGCGGGCGGCATTCTGCCGATGTGCCAGGATACCGGCACCGCGATCGTGATGGGCAAGAAGTCCGAGGGTGTGCTGACCGGCGCTGACGACGCCGAATGGATCAGCCGTGGCGTATTCGACGCCTACACCGAGTTGAACCTGCGCTATTCGCAGCTCGCGCCCATCACCATGTGGGAGGAGAAGAACACCGGGACCAACCTGCCCGCGCAGATCGAGCTGTACTCGACGCAGGGCGATGCCGCACAGCCGTCCTACAAGTTCCTTTTCATGGCCAAGGGCGGCGGCTCAGCCAACAAATCGTTCCTGTACCAGGAGACCAAGGCGGTCCTGAACCCCGAGCGGATGCTGGAGTTCCTCGCCGAGAAGATCCGTTCGCTCGGCACCGCGGCTTGTCCGCCGTACCACCTCGCGGTAGTCATCGGCGGCACCAGCGCCGAATTCGCTTTGAAGACAGCGAAATACGCCTCGGCACATTACCTGGACACGCTGCCGACCGAGGGGTCCATGGCGGCGCACGCCTTCCGTGATCTCGAACTGGAGGAAGAGGTCTTCAAGCTGACCCAGTCCTTCGGCATCGGTGCGCAATTCGGCGGCAAATACTTCTGCCACGATGTGCGCGTTGTGCGCCTGCCCCGGCACGGCGCCAGCTGCCCGGTGGCGATCGCGGTCTCCTGCTCGGCCGACCGGCAGGCCCTCGCCAAGATCACCCCGGAGGGTGTGTTCCTCGAGCAGCTCGAGCGCGAGCCCGCGCACTACCTGCCCGAGCAGACCGATTCCATCCTCGGTGGCGACGTGGTGCAGATCGATCTGAACCGGCCGATGGCGGATATCCGCGCGGAACTGTCGAAATACCCGGTGAAGACCCGGCTTTCGTTGACCGGGCCGCTGGTGGTGGCGCGCGATATCGCACACGCCAAGATCAAGGAACGCCTCGACGCGGGCGAGCCGATGCCGCAGTACCTGCGCGATATGGCCGTCTACTACGCGGGCCCGGCTAAGACCCCCGAGGGTTACGCATCAGGCTCGTTCGGCCCGACGACCGCGGGCCGGATGGACTCCTACGTCGACCAGTTCCAGGCCGCGGGCGGCTCGTTCGTCATGCTGGCCAAGGGGAATCGCTCGGCCCAGGTCACCAAGGCATGCAATGAGCACGGCGGTTTCTATCTCGGCTCCATCGGTGGCCCTGCCGCCCGACTCGCGCTGGACTGCATCAAATCCGTCGAGGTACTCGAGTACGAAGAGCTCGGCATGGAAGCGGTCTGGAAGATCGAGGTCGAAGACTTTCCCGCGTTCATCGTCGTCGACGACAAGGGCAACGATTTCTTCGCCGAAACGCAGAAGCCCATCGCGCTGCGGGTACGGACGCGCTCTCGAGAGCGCGTCTGACCGCGCGTCGCTCTGTGAGGAATCGGAACGCGGCCACTGTGTTTCGTTCGAGAGAGAGGTCGACGTTGTCCATGAGAACCATGGCCCCGAGTAAAGCCAGGCGCGCGGTGACGCGAACCATCGCCGCAACGGTGTTTGCGCTCGCTCCGGCCGTGGTCATCGTGCCGGCGTCCGCCGATACTTGTCGGCCGTCAGAAATCGGCTGCACCCCCGGCACTGTCACCCCCGGCACTGTCACCGACGGCTTCGGCGCCGACGGCTACGACGCGTTCGGGCGCGACCGATCCGGCCGCGACCGATCCGGCTACGACGCGTTCGGGCGCGATCGATCCGGCCGCGACCGATTCGGATATGACGTGCTCGGTCTGGACGTGTTCGGCTACGACCGATCCGGCTACGACCGGTGGGGCTATGACCGGAGCGGCTACACCAGGCAGGGCTGTGCCCGTTCCGGCGAGGACCGGCCCGACGCCGACCACGCCGCATGTGAGCAGGCGCGTAAGGCCCTTCCATCGACCGGCAGTTCCTGACATCCAGCTGGCGGGCCCGCTAGCTGGCCACGATCACCACCGGCGAGAATCGTTGGCAATGAACAGCTCCTGTGGCTGGGCGTTTCGACCGCCACCGAGGGCATCTACGCGGACACGGCAATGTCACCCCGATCGCCGGGGTGGTGTGCCGTCGCAGCGGGCACTCTCGAGCGAGTACGTCGTCGCAGAGGTGTGTCATGGAGGTCGAGGAGGACAATGAATACGTCGTTTCGTATCTCGGAATCAGCCAGCCGCCGATTGGTCGAGCGTGCCGGACGTGAGGGAACCAGTTCGATCGCATTGCTCAGTCGCCTGATCCGTGAGGGGTTCGACCAGCTCGACCACCCCGGGATCGTTTTCCGCGGCCCCATCACCGACCGCCGTGCGGTACTCGCGGCCGGGCCGAATGTGTGGGAAGTCGTTGCGCGACTGCAGGAACTCGACGGACCGATGGAACGCCGGATCGCGGTGCTGAGCCAGCAATCGGATCTGCAGTCTCGCAAGATCGAGATCGCAGTCGCCTACGCTCGCGACCACGGCAATGAAATCGTTGAGCGAATTGTCCGGAATCGTCGACTACCCGGTCCTGAAGGACGCGGGTTTGCTGCTCATCTCTCCAGCTGGCTGCTAGAGGAGTGGCTGCTTTAGGCACGGTCGACTGGGCGGCCCGATAGTACTTGTGTCCGAGTGCGGCAAGCCGGGTTTCCTTCCTGCGCACGCGAATCCGGCACCTCGTAGGCGCCCGGACTGTTACGCGTGCTCGGGCGATACAGAATCAGCTTCGCGCCTGGCCTCGAGGAGTCAGGCGAGGAGATCGGGTAAAGGCACCGCAGGTTCCCGGGATTCAGTCATACCTATGCTTCATCTAAGTGATCCACAACACTGGAATAGATTGTGGACAACGGTCATTCCTGTGGATAACACGCTGGCGGACACGCCGATTCGACCTTGCTGACCGGTAACTCCTTACGTGCGACCTGGATTCCGGACAGCGGTGTTTCGAGGACAGGGTGCTGTCACTTCGTTCGCTGACATGTTGCTGAATCTCCCCGCGCCATTGCGAGGCGTACTTCGTGCCCGCATGCGCCCGAGCGGCTCGGGCCGCGTTCCGTCGGTTGATCGAGGCTTAGGGCGAACTGCCGCTGGAAGCTACTAGTATCGCCCGCATGTTGCTGAAGCGCGGAGTGTGGAGGAATCGGTTCCTGCTCGGCCTGCCCGTCGCCGTACTGCCCGCGATTGTCGCCACCGCGATCGCGTCGCCGTCCGCGACCGCCGCTCCGGTCGATCAGCAGGTCGCGACGGGGTCCTCGATCGGGACCGAAGGGCTGGAGCCCGGCCTCGCGCTGGCTTATACGATGGCGCAGAACCAGGCGGAAGCCGAGGGCGTGGATCTGTCGATCACCTCGGGGTATAGGACCCCCGAGCAGCAGGAGGAGCTGTGGCTCGACGGTTTGCGGACCTACGGCAGTCCCGATGTGGCGCGGCGCTGGGTGCTGCCCCCCGCCGAGTCGACGCATGTGTCGGGTAAGGCGATCGACGTGGGGCCGCGCGGTGGCGCGCAGTGGCTGGAGGTGAACGGTAACCAGTGGGGGCTGTGTCGGATGTACGAGAACGAGTGGTGGCACTTCGAGCTCGCCACGCTGCCGGGTACGGCATGTCCGCCGCTGCGTGCGGATGCGAGCGAGCGGTAGTTCCAGATTCCTTCGTCGCTGTCGTTTCGCCATTCATTTCGATTCGGCTTATCGACCTCGACTCGACATAGAGTGATCCTGTGGGCGTGGTGGTCGTTGTCGTGGTGGTCGTTGCCGGGGGAATCATCGTCGTTGGTGCATTCGGCGGACTGCACTGGTACTTATGGCGTCGGCTCGTGTGGGAGACGACGGTGCGCGGGTCGATCGCCCGGCGAGTAGGTACCGGGGTGATCGCCGCGGGGCCGGTGCTGTTGATCGGTGCGTTCGTGGCCGAACGGGCAGGTATTCCGTTCCTGATCGTCCAGATCATCGCCTGGCCCGGCTATATGTGGGGTGCGCTGTTGGTCTATCTCTTGCTGTCGCTGCTCGTGGGCGAGCTGGTCCGGCCGCTGTTGCGGCGGTGGATCGCCCGCGTGAACAGCTCCGCGACATTAGTCGCGGCACCCGAGGACGTCCTCGTTCCCGCAACCGGGGTGTCCGACGCTGCGACGCGAGATCGACAACAGCAGCTGGAACATCCCGCGCCGGTTTCGCGGCGGCTCTTCGTATCTCGTGCGGTGGGCGGTGCGGCGGCGCTGGCTGCGGTGAGCACCGTCGGCTATGGCACCTACGGCGTGCTGTCCGGTCCGCGGGTGAAGCAGTTGACTGTGCCGTTGGCGAATCTGCCGCGCGCCGCGCACGGATTTCGGATCGCGGTGGTCAGCGATATTCATCTCGGTCCGATTCTCGGCCGCGGGTTCGCCGATCGGGTGGTCGATACGATCAACGGCACACAGCCGGATCTCATCGCTGTGGTGGGCGATCTGGTCGACGGAAGCGTCGAACACCTGCGGTCGGCGGTCGAACCGCTGTCGCGACTGCACGCGCGACATGGCGCTTTTTTCGTCACCGGCAATCATGAGTACTTCTCCGGAGTCGAGCAATGGACCGAGCACGTGCAGGAACTCGGAATGCGTCTGCTGGCGAACAGCCGTGCCGAACTGCCTTTTTTCGACCTCGCGGGCGTCAACGACATTCAGGGTGAACGTATCGGTCATGGGCCGGATTTCGTCGCAGCGCTCGCAGACCGTGATCTCGCGCGCACGGCGGTGCTGATGGCGCATCAGCCGGTGCAGATCCACGCCGCGGTCGAGTTCGGCGTCGACCTCCAGCTGTCCGGCCACACTCACGGCGGTCAGATCTGGCCCGGCAATATCCTTGCGGGCCTCGCCAATCCGACCGTCGCGGGCCTGGAACACTACGGCGACACCCAGCTCTACGTCACCCGTGGCGCGGGTGCGTGGGGACCTCCGGTCCGGGTGGGCGCTCCCTCCGATATCACCGTGATCGAGCTCGCGTCGAAGCAGGCGTAAACGTGTCAACGTTCGGTGCCCCAATACAGGGAAATCTCGCTCCGGCCTGTCCGTTCGGCGGTGATCGCCGTGCTCGGACATGGCCGGTGCGTTGGACCTACGGCTACGGATCAGCAGACCTTACGGAGCGGGCTGGGTAGTCGGGGTATCATCGAGCGGAATGTTCGAAATATGCTGTGGTCGAACAGATTTGACTAACCAGTCGGTTTCGGGCAGGAGTTCGAAGGTTGCGCTGATCAAAGGAGCTACGTGAGTAGGGGATTTACGAAACCCGCAGCACTCCGGCAGCAATCTGGAACGATTGTGTCCGTTGGCGCCGAAGCCGATGCCGATTCACGTACCTCGTCGTCAGTCCAATTCGTCGTGAGGAGCCACTCTTGACTATGTCATCGTCCCTGGCAAATTCAACGACACAGCCTGACTGTCGGTCAGTTCGACTCTCAGCGTCGGCTGACCTCGTCGGCCCACGCAGGTGACGCTGTCCTCGGCCGAGTTCGCGGCGGATCCGCACCGCGCCTACCAGGAGATGCGATGCCACCATGGTCCGCTGGTGCCGGTAGAGATAGCACCTGGCGTCCCGGCGACGTTGGTGATCGGCTATCGCGAGGCACTACACATCCTGAGTGACCCCACGCGTTTTCCGGCCGACCCGAGGGTCTGGCAGGCCAAAGTACCAGCGGGTTGCCCGGTTTTGCCGATGATGGAGTGGCGGCCGACTGCGTCCCGGACTGCGGGCGAGGAGCATGCCCGGTTCCGGCGTGCCAACACCGACAGCCTCGACAAAATCGATCTGAACGCTCTGCGCGGCGAGGTCGAGTACGCCGCGACGTTGCTGATCAATAGTTTCTGCGAGATGGGTTCCGCCGACCTGCTCGGCCAGTTCGCGATCCCACTCGCCGCGCACGTGCTCAACGAACTGCTCGGCCTCTCGCCGGAGGTAGGTGAGGCCGCGTTCGAGGCGCTGGTGATGCTGCGCAGCGCGGAACCGGCTTCGGCCGAGCGGGGCAATCGGGCACTCATCTCGACGATGCTGGAGGCGATTTCGGCCAAGCGGATGGCCCCTGCCGCCGATGTGACGTCGTGGCTGCTGGAGCATCCCGCCGACTTGGACGAAACAGAGATGGTGCAGCAGTTGGCGATGTTGTACGCCACCGGTACCGAACCGACAGCGAACCTGATCGTGAACACGTTGTTGTTGATGGCGACCGACGACAGGTTCGCCAATGAGCTACTCGCAGGAACCCTTTCCACCCGGGACGCGATCGATGAGGTGTTGTTCACCGATCCACCATTGGCGAACTCATGCTTCAGCTATCCGATTCAGCCGCAAATAATCGGCGAGGCAATGCTGCCGATACATGAACCGGTCGTGATCAGCCTCGCGGCATGCAACAACGATCCCGCGGTGGTGAATGGTGATCACACCGGGAACCGTGCGCACCTGGCATGGGGTGCTGGTCCACACGCATGCCCGGCCCAGTCACTGGCGACGGTAATCGTTCAGGAAGCGCTCGACCAGTTACTCGATGCGCTACCCGAGATCCGGCTGGCCGTGCCCGCCGAGCAGCTGGAGCGACGACCGGGTGGTTTCCACCGCGCGTTGGCGGCGCTTCCGGTCACGTTCCCGCCATCCTCACCAATGAATCTCAACTGAGGAACACTGTTGCGCTGACGGTTCACCGGTACTCGTCAACGACGAGTACCGGTGAACCGGTTCCAGGGTGTGCTGAGTTGCGCGAATTGAAAGGCGTGCAGCTCTCGCGCCGATCGTTCAGCTGACCTGCACGGTGTCGGTCCTCTTGCTGCCAGGCATGTCAGGCAACGCGAGCCCCCCTTCGATGGTGTTCGGAACCCTCCGGCGATTGGGGGAGCCCAGCGCGGTGGTGAGGTCGGTGCCGTCGTGTTCGGCGAGGAGGTCGCCGCTGTCCCAGACCAGAAGTGTTGCGCTGACGGTGTTTTCGGCGGTGGAGTGGGCCAGGTCGTAGTGGGCGCAGCCGGGGACGTGAGTGTAGGTGATCCAGAGGTCGTAGCCGGTCATGAACAGGTCGAGGTCGAATTGGACGCTGAGGCCGAGTAGTTCGCTGCGGCCGTTGTCGTCGACGCCCGCGAAGGCTTCGTCCAGGGCCAGTAGGCGAGGGGCCTGGGGGTCGGCGGAGTCGAGCATGACGTGGGCGGCGGCGAACAAGGGCAGATGCAGTGATACCGATTGTTCGCCGCCGGAGAGGGCGCTGTGGCGTGCGACGGTGAGTTTGTCTTCGCTGCCGTCGGCGGAGATGAGAGTAAAGGAGAACACGCGCCAGGTTCGGTAATCGAGCGTCGCGGCGAGGATTTCGGGGTAGGAGCGCTCCGGGTGGGCGGCGCGGGCGGTGCGGATTTCGGAGGCGAAGTGGGCCCGGATCGAGGCGAGGTCCTCGGCGACCAGCGATGAGGAGTCACGATCGAGCAGCTTGCACATGGCGCGCGCCGGGTCCGAGAGGGAGTCGGCGAGCACCCAGTGCACGCCGATGGTGTTGCCGGAGGACATTCGCCGCTGTTTCATCTCCGAGCCCATGCGGGCGATGAGATCGCGGGCGTCGCTGGTGCGTTCGTGGATCTGCTGGGCGAGACCGGTCAGTAGCGCGTCCTCGAGGATGCGCCGTTCGGCATCGGTGAGCAGTAGTTCCTGGTCGTGGCGGGCCTGGTCGATGCGGGTCGCGAAATCCGCCAGCGCCGAAAGGCCATGGTCGTCTTGGACCTGGACGACGGTGAGTCCGTCGGCGGCGTCCCACTGCAATCGGTAGTCGCGCCCGCAACCGGCGAGCGCGGCGTCGAACTCTTGCAACGCCGCGGTGACCGCGCTGCGAGTGGACTTGCGGGTGGCCTCGCCAGCGCGCACCGATGACGTTGCCGTAGAGAGGTTTTCGAACAGTTCGGCGACTTCCTCCGGCAGCACCTGCGGTTCGGCCTCGGGGCCCGCCGCGGCGATCCGGTACAGCAGCTGTTCAGGCGTCGACCAGGCGGCCGCACTGCTCGGCCAGCGGCCGTCAGCGGGCGCGCCGAGCAGCGTGAGCAGATCCGGTTGTGCGTAGGGGGCAAGGCTTTTCACGTCCGCGAGCACCTCGGTGAGCGCGGTGCCGAGCGATTCGTGTGCGGTGCGGTAGGCGGCCTCGGCATCGCCGACAGCTTCGATCGCCTCGTTGGCCGCCTTGCGCGCGGACTTCTGCTCGGCCCTCGTCGCCTCGATCTTTTCCCGCGCCTGCTCCAGTTCGTGGTCGATGTCGGCAGCGCCCGCGCCGAGCGCCTCGCGCAGTGTCTCCAGTTTGCGCAACTGTTCCTGGTACCCGGCCTGTGCGGCCTCGGCCTCCTCGGCGAAGGCTTCGGCGAGATCGCGGGCCTCGTCGAAGCGGTCGATGCCTTCGCGTTCGCGTTCACGCTCCCGTTCATGGTCGGTGCGCAAGCGCAGCAGGCCAGTTCCGGTGTTCTCGAAGTGTCGGATGGCGGCGGCCAGCGCATCGATGTCGCGGGCGTCGCGCGGGGTGCGGTGCTCGATGGCGATGGCGCGCAGCTTCTTCTCGATCGCCGATCCGTCGGTGACAGCTTGATCGAGGTCGCGTTCGGCTTGCTGGACTGCCTCGGACCTGGACCGCATCATGCCCGCGGTCTCCGACACCACACGCAGCGCGGCCGCCACCGCTGTCGGGCGGGGTAATGCTTTGGCGGCAGCGGATATTCGCGCGAGTTCGGCGGCGGCTGCGGCCTCCTGGTCGCTGGCTCGGGTGCGCAGCTGCTCGGCCGTGTCGATCGCCGCCGCCAGTTCGGTCATGCGGATCTCGCGGCGCGTGGCGCGGGCAGTGGCGCCGATGAACTCGGCGTCGGACTTGTGGTGGCGCCCGACCTGAACGCCGTGCCGGAAACCGCCTGTCGTGCTGACCGCGACGCCCGCACCGAGATCGGTGTCGCTGTCGTGCAACGCGATCGAGGCGAGTACCTCGGCGACCACCTGCGCGGGGACCGTGAGTTCGTCGGAATTGTCCTCGACGACAAGGACATCGGCGAGTGTGCGGCCCGACGGCCTTGCATCGGCGGGCAGCGGGACCAGAAACTGGTCGGAGTCGTAGTCCGACGGCAGTTCGGATTCGGCGCAGACCCAGCTGTCGAGCAGGTCCGCGGCATGCACCGCCGCCTCGATGCCCGCTGCCGCCGCCGGAGTGACGTCGTCGGCGAAGCGCACCAACCGCCACAGCGGTGCGCCCGGCCTGCCCGCCCTGGCACCGGTACGAGCGGCGAAAACCGGTGGCGCCTCGTCGCGTTGGGCGGCGACCAAATCGCGTTCGGAGGTGAGCTCGGCGATCCGTTCGCCTGCCGTTGCCGCCGTGGCACGTGCCGCCTGGCGGCGGTTGCGGACCTCGTCCAGCAGCGGTTCGGCGTGCTCGGCGAGGACCTCGGACATACCTGCGGCCTCATCGGTTCCCGCGTGCGCCAGCGCGGCATCGAGCGCCCCGAACAGGCCTTTCTCGATGGGGGAGTAGACCTCCCGATGCGCGTCCCACCAGCCACGCAGCGCCCCGGAGGCCTCGGTGCGTGCCAACACCACGGCGGCCTCGGCGTGCGCGACCTCTGCCGCCGCCGACTCCCGCAGCTCCCTTGCCCGTTCGGCCAGACGCTCGGCCCTCGTGCGTTCGGCGGAGGCGGAATCCATCAGACCGAGCGCCTTGCGGACCGCACGCACATCCGCGTCGCGTTCCTCGGCCTGTCCGCGGACCGCCGCGGTGAGCTGGTCGGCGCGGGTCTGCTCGGGCAGCGCGGTCCAGTTGATCCCCGCTTCTTCGGCCGCGGCACGCAGCTCATCCTCGCCGCGGGCCAGTGCGGCGGCCGCGTTGCGCACCGATGTCTTGGCGCGTTCGGCTTCCTGACCGCGCTGGTCGAGAGTCTGTCGCGCCTTGAGCGATTTGTCGCTGTGCACACTGGCGGAGGTCTCCAGCCTGCGTACCGCGTCGGCGAGATCGTCGAGCTGCTGCTTGCCCTCGTAGGCGCTGGATCGCTGCAACGTTTCCCGGTCGGAAAGGGCCTGTTCGTAGGCGCGGTCGGCGTCCTCGGCCCGCTCCTCGGCGGCCCTGCGTTCACCCTCGCGCCGCTCGCGCAGTGCGGTCGCGGCGAATAATGCGGTGCCCGCGTGGGTGACCGCGTCGAGTCGCCCGCGCACTTGGTCGACATCTGTCTTCGCCTGTACCGCAAGATATTTGCGGTACACACCAACGAAGGCCCTGGTCGCGGTGTCGGCGTGGACCAGTCCCTCGAGGGTGCGGCCGACCTCTTCCATATCGCTGAAAGATCGGGCGGCGTCGAGGATCAGCTGCTCGTCGAGTGGCCGCAGACCGTCGGTCAGCGCCTGCGAAAGGCCGCGTGGGTCGAGGTTCTTGGCCAGCTGCGGGCGGCGCAGCGTGAGGATCAGGTTGATGAGCTGGTCGTAGCGCTGGGTGCCCAAACCGAACATGCGCGCGTCGATGGCGGTGCGGTATTCGACGGGGCGATCGACGATGGCATCGGTGCCGATCTGCTCGGCGAGCTGCTTGCGCGTCAGCGGCCTGTCGTCGGGCCCGATCAGCGAAAAGTCCACGCCCGCACGGCCGTCGGCGACAAAATACCAGCGGGTGACCTTGTCGGAGGAGCGAGTCGCCCGCATCCCGATGCCGACGGTCACCACCTCGGGGGCGTCCCAGCTGCCGCGCGCGAACTCCATCCACACATACGAGTAGGCCGATTCCTGCTTGCGGTACAACAGGTTCGACTTCATCGTGCGCTCTTCACCGGCGAACGGGTTGAGCCTGCGCGGCTCGATCCTGCCGTCGAGCACGAACGGGAACAGCACCTCGAGTGCTTTGGTTTTTCCAGAGCCGTTGGGGCCGCGCAGTACCAACCTGCCGTCGGCGAAACAGAATTCCTGATCGCGGTAGTCCCACAGGTTGACGATCCCGGCGCGGGTCGGGACGAACCGCACTCCGCCATGAATGAGCGACATCATCTACATCCCTTCCGTACCAACGCTGTCGGCCCCGATGGTGTCGGAGGCGGTGACGAAGAGTTCCGCGGTGCGCTTGGCCCGCACTGTGACGACCGCGCCGCGATATCGGGCGAGGGCGGGCAGAATGATCAGCCCGTCCTCGACAACGCGGACCAGGCGCAGGCGCTCGAGCAGTGCGACGACCTCGGTGGTGAGGCCGGGGACATCCGCCTGCCACTGCGCGGCGAAGGTGAGGCCGTAGCGGTCGGCGAGTGCTTGGACCGTTTCCCGTACCCAGGGCGAGTCGATGAACGGGTAGGTCACATCGGTCGGCGCTTCGTCGAACTCGTGCTCCATCGAATCCATCTCGCCTGCAACGAAATCCGTCGAGGGTAGATCGGCGAGGGGCACGAAGACCGTCGCTGCCGGGATGGCGTCGTCGAGCTGCTTCGCCAGCGCGACAGCCGGGTCGGGTGCGCCGGGGCGTTGCGGTACCGGGTTATCGATATCGAGGACCCGATCGGCGATCTCACCGACCAGCAGCAGCGCGACCTGGGCGAGGGTCCCGGTGCTCGGAAACCTGACATCCGAGAGGCGTCCGGAGGTATCGATCAGCGCGACACCCTCCGCGCGTCGCTCGGCGCGCAGACCGGTGAACAGTTCCACATCCGCGACGACGCGGTCATGTAGGAGCAGCGGGCGTTCGCCGGCGTCGAGGTCCTCGGCGTAGACGACCGGGCGCTCGACGAGCGTCCTGCGCACCCGGCGGGCGCTATCGGAAGCGTGCGCGGAACCTGCGGGATGAGCCATCGCATCTTCGGTGAGCAACCCCTCCACACTGTGCAGGTGCTGCAATGCTCGTGGCGGTCGGAACAGCGCGAACACCACCGGGCGGTCGATATCGTAGAGCGCCTCACCTGCCTCCGGGTCGGCGGCCCAACCGCCCGCGTCACCGTCGGCGAGGGTGAGCGCGCCGCGCGCGGCCAGCCAGCCGACCGCGTCGACGAAGGCGTCGCGGTCCGCGGCACGGTCGGGTGCGAGTTCGAGCCCGTCGACCCTGCCGGTGTAAGCGGCGACCTGATCGGCCAACTCCGACAATGTGATCTGATCACCCGCGCGCCCGAGTGCGGCAAGCGCCAGCGCGAGGTAGGCGTAGCGGCGGCGATCGAAAATGCGGTCGGTGACGGTGCGGGCGGGCTTGCCCGCGTCGAGCTGGTCGATCACCGGGAAGACCCGCGCCGTAGTCTCGGTGACCTCCAGCCGATAGCCGAACAGCTCGGCGAGGTCTTCGCGCAACTCGGTGGCCCAGCGTCGGATGAGCGGCAGTGCGATCCGGTCCGGGTAGGTCCTGGTCACCAGGTGATTGGCCAGGATGACCCTGGCCGCGCGCTGGTAATTGTCCAATGCGAGGGAGTCGACGCGACGTGCGTGGATCATGCTCGGCCCCCGCGTGCTTCGGGCTTGCCCGCGGTCGCGCGTGAGCGGGTCGTCTGCCGGACGTCGAGCTTGCGATTGTTCAGATGCAGCAGGCCGCGTGCGGTGCGCACCACCGTGGAGCCGGAATGTTGCGACACCGTGAGCGTGACCCCGCTGTCGGAACCTGTTGTCCCGTCGACCCGCCCGCTGACCGGCACCCATGCGGTGGAGGCGGCGTCGAGCAACCGCAACAACACCTCGGTCTCCCGTTCGTCGAGCACTCGCTGGTGCACATCCGCGGCGGCGAGGGACTTCGCGGCCTCCGCGCGCGCCCGTTGTGCGTCCAACTGCGCTTCCCGCAACCGGCGAATCCCCGCGTCATTGCGCTGAATTCGAGCGGGAGCGCCCGCCGCCGGCGGCCTGCCGGTCTCGGCCAAGGTTCGCGAAATCTCGAGCGGCGGTGCCTCCCACCAGGATCGGGCCGAGGGAATCAACTCCGCATCGGGATGTTCCAAGGCCAAATGTCGAGGCTTGCCCAAACCGAAGACGGCGTCGTAGAGCGCGTGCGCGCTGTCGGTCGTCGGCGCGGCGGTGAACCAGCCCGCCAGATGCCGCAATGCCGACTCCCGGCTCACGCCACCTCGGCGTGTCTCGGTCACCCGCCGCAACAGCGACAACACCGCGGCGATGGCGCTCATGGTCGCCTCGCGCAGCCGGTCGGTCTCGGTCGAGGACGACTCGCCGGATTCGGCGGCCACCGCGACGAACCAGGTCCGCAGCCCGTGCCACCGTATCCGCCAATCGGCTTGCCGTTCGGCAAGACTCAACAACACCCGCTCATCGCATTTGGCGGCCCGCTCGACGAGATCCTCCGCGCCGGTCTCCTCGATCTCCTCGATGGCGGCGGCCAGCCGTGGCGCGAAGCGTGCGAGGTCCATGCTGAAGTCCCGCATGTGCGCGAGCAGTGCGTCCTTGTGCGCGAGAAACGACTCCGGTGTGATCTCGGTGGTGCGCACCATGTCGCCGAGCGAGAGATAGAAGTGCGCGGCCCGCGCGGCCATATCCGTCAAGGTGGCGTCGAGTCGTCGCAGTGTCCGGTAGACGCGCTCCGCGTCGGCGGCTCGATTGGCCTCGGCAAGGGCGTGCAGATCGGCCAGCAGTTCCGGCAGCACCAGCCGCGACAACGACGCCTCGTCGAGCCGGGACTCCAGCACACCGGCGACCGCGCGGTAGGCCTGAAAACCGGCTTGGGTCAACTGATAGACATAGTGCCGATTGCGATACTCGGCCAGCGTGGCGGCGCGCGTCCCGTCATAACTGCGCTCGAGCACACCCCACTGATGCAGCTGGTCCAGCAGCGGACCGATCTCGGTCCCCGTCAGCCGCGCTACCTCCGACTGTCCGTCGCTCTCGACCCGCGCCGCCTGCGGACGTCCACCGTTTCGGTTGATCCACTCGGCCACATCGTCGGCATGCAAGAGCACCACATACGCCGCCCGAGCACTGTCGAACGCCCGCAGCACCCACAGATAGTCGGTCCGCTTCTCCGCGGTGGCGAAGGAAAACAGCCGCAGCCGCTCATCCCATAGCGCGGGCGCGGCACTCGGCAAGCCGTCGACGGAGTCGGTCACCGGGAACAGGGTAGTAGCGGGGCGGTCGCCGCCTACAAGAACGACCCCCATTCGGCGTGGCTGCGTCCGGTTTGCGAGCGTTCGCCGCGGGTCTGTGCGAGGTGGCGGGTCTCGCGGTCGAGCGCACGCGTGCGCGAGAATCAGTTGGTGGCAAGCGATCGCAACTGGTCGAGATACACCAGCGTGCGTGGGTCACCGGGGAAACGCTCGATGATTTCGCGGGCCGTCTCGCCCGCGATCCACATCAGCGAAGGCAGCGAACGGCGCTTGCCCGCGAAGGCGCGCATGCCTTCGTTCACCGCCAACTCGAGGTCGCGGTCGCGCACGGCGACCACCGCGAGGGTCAGGTGAGCCTCGGACACTCGCATCGGGTTGCGGATGCTGCCGTCGGCGCGGGTGGAGTTGCGGATTACCTCTCGTGCGTAGGACTCGGCACTGGGGTCTTCGCCGGCGACCCGGCAGCAGTCCATGGCGTAGAAGTCGAACTTGTTGGGGTCCACTACGAAATGGTTATCCAGATTGGACGGGTGGTCGAGTCGCTCCAAAATTGCTCGGCCCTCATCGAGAGAGGCTTGGACTTCGCGACATTCGCCGAGACGTGCCCAGGCCTTCGCACGTTGTGCGGCCAGTTGAACGCCGACGCCGAGGTTCTTGCTGGTCTCCAGCGCCGCGTCGACGGCATCGATGGCGCCACGGTAATTGCCCTGGGTGAGGGCGAACCAGGCCGCCATTTCCGCACTCCAGCCGATGATTTCGGCGTTCTCGGCCTCCTGGCCGAGCGAGTACGCGGCGCGGCGGGTCGCCTCCGCGGCGGTGCGTCGGCCGATGTCGTAGTCCACGCAACCGACCAGCAGCGCGACCCACCCGGCGAGCACGAGTATTTCCCGGTGTTGCAACAAAGTAAGGCGACCATCGAGCAACGAGGTGATGCGCCGCAACCATGCGGTTCCCTCGGTGTGCAGGCCTTTTGGGTCGGCGTAGGGGTACTCGCAGCACAGCCGCTCCGCGGTGATCCGGATGGCATCGAGGGTGGAGGTGGAGACATCGGACATGCGCAGTCTGCCAATGAATTCCAGGGTGTCCATGCCCGTCGCGGCGAGCAGTTCGTCGTCTCTGTTCGGCCTGGCCTTGGGGAAGAATGCGGCGGTCACAGTGTCGAAGGCCGCGGCGATGATAGGGGCATAGAAATCGTCTGGGCGCGACTCGCCCGATTCCCAGCGACGCCAGTTCCGCAGGAGTGTACTGTCTGTCGGCAAGTTGTGGGATGACTTGAGGCGCATCACTCGTACGGAATCTGCTTGTGACCACCCCCGTGCGTCGCGTTCGGAGCGCATCCGGACAGCCCAGACGGGTCGATCGTCTCCAGCGGCCACATCTGTAGTATCGCACCAGTTAACGCTCGGTGGCCCGGATAGGGCATTTAGATGTCACTGGGTTGACAGCTGCATTCGCAGTATGTCGTCCTACATGCTGGATACGAGCGCGGAGAGTTTGCCGGCTCCGAATGCAAGAACATCTGCTCTTGCAGGAACGCAGTACCCCCACCCTGGGGAGATCCACATCAGAGAACAGCGATACCCAATCCAACGGAGGTTCGGGTGGAAGCGTTGATCTATGGATACTTGCGTGACGATTTGGCCGACGGCCACAGCGAAGAGCTCGAGGATGCACTACGCACCCTCGCGGTCGCGGAAGGCCTCTGCTTCGCCGCAACGTTCCATGAATCGACCTCAGGTGACGGCACGGCCTTGGCCGAGCTGACACAGGAGCTCAAGCGAGCCGACGCCCACCATGTGGTGGTGCCGTCACTCGATCACTTTGCCGGCCAAACGATTCCGCGAGACATACTGATCGCGAGATTGTCGCAGGAGGCGGCGGCGGAAGTCCTGACTCTCGAGACCTGACCGTCGTCGCAGACCTGTCACCATGCTCGTAGCGAGCACGCCCGCGCCGAGCGATGCGAGCAACGCGGCGCCGTGGTGTTGCCCGAAGAGTGGGTAAACCTGCCAATGCAGTAGGTAGACGAACAGTGAGCTGTCGGCGAGCACGGCGGCCACAGCGGCGGCGATCGCCGGTACTCGCACCGCGGGCAACCAGAACAGCAGCAGCAGTCCCGCCATGACGAGGCGCTCGCGATCGGGGCCGTCGAAATAGCCAGGCACCGAAGCCAACATGATGGCGCTCACCAACAGTCGTTGCCAGATCGTGCGTGCCTTCGCGGCTGCCCAGCCCAGCGCGAAGAACCAGCAGGCCAGTGGCGAGAAGGGCACGTCGTGCGCGGAATAGAGGCCGAACGGCTGCACCCGGAACAGCAGCGTGACCACGACAAGCGCCATGGCGAACCAAAACGGATCGCGCCGCTCGAGCGCATCGAACAACGGCATGCGAACCAGTAACGCCGCCGCGACGATGAACAGCACCAGCACCTCGAT
Organism: Nocardia arseniciresistens; assembly: GCF_046764875.1. Lineage (NCBI taxonomy): Bacteria > Bacillati > Actinomycetota > Actinomycetes > Mycobacteriales > Nocardiaceae > Nocardia > Nocardia arseniciresistens. Next base: position 226,082 of record NZ_JBKORD010000002.1, on the reverse strand, counting down.
GAACCACAGGTGTCCTGCGGTGTCGCTGTCCTGCGGCCCGAGAATCTTGTTGAGCAGCAACACGTTCTGCCAGCTGTAGTAGTCGGAGAACGTCAGTGTCAACGCCACCCAGCACGCGGTAGGTATCGCGATGAGCGCGGCGGTGCGCAGCCCGTGACGCAACCGTTCGGCGCGTGGCGCCGCGCTCATCGCGAAGCGGGCGAAGTTGAACCCCGCGGCGCCGAGTAGCACATGAGCGCCGCCCCACAGCCGGTAAATGCCGATGTGCGAGCCAAGGATCAGTACGATGCCGACCGCGCGCAGCAGCGTCGAGGTGTCGAGGGCGCGTCCGAAAGTGCTGGTGCCGCGTGGGATTCGTTCGAGCTCGGCGACGGTGAGTGCGGGCCAGTCGGTGGGTAGTCTGCCGAGTGCGCGCTCGAGGCGGGCCGAGGTCGTGATGTAGGTGAGCGAGTTGCCGCCGAGGTCTACGAAGGTACTGTCGGGTCGGATCAGCGCGTGCTCGAGGCCGAGCGCGTCGGCGTAGAGGGCGCGGATGTTTCGGGTGGTGGCCGGTGGTGCGGCGGTGGGAAGGTTGCGGATGGTCGGATAGTCCGGCTTGCCATTGGCAAGGCGGGGCAGCTCGTCCACAAGGCAGGAGCGGATGGCCGCGGCGGGCAGCCCGGACAGCCTCGCCGCGGCGGCGGTGACCTCGGAGCCCGCGCCGACAATCGCAGAGCGTTCGGCCGCGACAACGAGGTGGTCGCCGCTCTCGGTGCAGCTGGTTGTGAACCCTGCGGCGGCCATACGAGATTCGAGCCGCTGTAGGTCGATGCGCAGGCCGAAGATCTTCGCGAACCGGCTGCGCCTGCCGACCACCTGATACAGGCCATCGGAGGTGCGCCGCGCCAGGTCACCGGTGCGCAGCGCCTCGACGGTATGCCCGAGTGCGAGATCGGCGGAGGACTGCGCGTAGCCCATCATCACGTTGGGGCCGTGATAGACGAGCTCCTCGGCGGAGTCGTCGTCCACCTTTTCCAACGTGAATCGCCCGCCGGGGATGGGCACACCAATGCAATCGGGATGCGCCGCCGCCAGATGCGGCGGTAGGTAGGCCATTCGGGCGGTCGCCTCGGTCTGGCCGTACATGACGAAGAAGTCCCAGCCCGAGCGTGCTCCCAATTCCGCGTAGTCGCGCACGCGTTGCGGGGCAAGGCGCCCGCCGGCCTGCGTGATATAGCGCAGATCCGGCAGCCGCATCCGGCCGAAGCCGACGCGATCGAGCAGATCGATCGTGTACGGGACGGTAGCGAAGGACGTGATCCGGTGTACGCGTACCTGATCCCAGAATTCGTCGTCGAGCACCGACCGTTCGGTGAGCAGCAGGCTCGCACCGCGCAGCAGATGACTGTGCACGACCGAGAGTCCATAGCAGTAGAACAATGGCAGCGTGGTGGCGGCGCGGTCGTCCCGGCCGATGGACAGGTACTCGGCGATCGCGGACGCGTTCGACAACAGGTTCGCCGCAGACAGCCGCACCAGCTTCGGCGAACCGGTCGACCCCGAAGTGCTCAGCAGCAGGGCGAGATCCGGGTGCAGATCGTGAGCCGAGTGCACACGGCGCGCGATCGGCTCACCCGCGTCGACGACATCCGGATCGTAGGCGCCCAGCAATTCCTCGGTGATCTCGGCAGCGAGCAGGACGACGCAGCCCGCGCTCAGCGCGCCGAGATAGGCGACGAGCGAACCGATGTCGTTGCGCGCCGCGAGGGCGACGAGCCGCCGGTGCGATCCCAGTCGAGCCGCGTATTCCTCGACGAGCGTCGCCAACTGCGCATAGGTGACTCGCCGCACATCATCCGCAACCGAGTTCGGCGCTGTGACACCCGCCGAAGGAGGCCGAGGGCAGAGGACGGCGATCCGGTCGTCGAAACTGCGAAGATGCGCGACGATCGGGGAAATAGTCACCGCAAAAGTCTAGGTGGCAAGTCTTTCCTCGCCGACACGTGGCCCTCCGGCGAACATCCGGTGAACTGTGCTACCGCCGCGGCGATTACAGCCCGAAGCTGCCAGGACCGCGCCTGCGCAGGTATTTTTCGAATTCGGCCGCGATGGCGTCGCCATCGATCTTGGCCATCGTGTCGTTCAAATCGACTGCCGCGTCGCCGCGTTCCTCCAGCGAACGAACATACTCGCTGATCTCGTCGTCGCCGAGGGTCATCTCGTTGACCGCGACCTCCCACTCCTCGGCCTGCGTGGGCAGTTCGCCGAGGGGCACCTCGATATCGAGCACATCCTCGACGCGGTGCAGCAGCGCGATGGTCGCCTTCGGGTTCGGCGGCTGCGAGACGTAGTGCGGGACAGCGGCCCAGAACGACACCGCGGGCACACCCGCCTTCACACACTGATCCTGCAGCACCCCGGTGATTCCGGTCGGGCCCTCGTAACGGGTCTGTTCGAGGTTGAACCGCTCGGCGGCTTCCTTGCTATACGCGGAACCGGTGACCGGGACCGGGCGGGTGTGCGGGGTATCGGCGAGCAGTGCGCCGAGAATGACGACGGTCTGTACTCCCAATTGTTCGATGAACTCGAGCAGGTCCTCGCAGAAACTGCGCCAGCGCATATTCGGCTCGATGCCGCGTAGCAGCACGATGTCGCGCTCGCAGCCGGGCGGCGAACAGACCGAAAGCATGGTCGAGGGCCACTGGATTTCCCTGGTCACACCGTCGACCTGACGCACAGTCGGCCGGTTGACCTGATAGTCGTAGTAGTCCTCGGAATCGAGTTCGGCCAGCGGCTCGGCATCCCAGATCAGTTCCAGATGTTCGACGGCACCGCTGGCAGCGTCACCCGCGTCGTTCCAGCCTTCGAAGGCAGCGACGAGCACCGGATCCCGCAAAGTGGGCAGTTCCGGCTCGGGTGACACCGAAGATTCACTGGAGTTCACCCCGGTCAGCCTACGGCAGTGTTTGTTTTGACAGCGCCTTCGGCGCTGCGTGTTCGCGGCCCCCTTGGTCTCGCTTCGCTCGGAATACGGGGTCGTGGCGAGTGGGCGCGTCGGCGGTGATGCTTACGACAGTGTTCGGCACGTGGGCCGAACCAGGGTTGAGTTGTGTGGTGTGGCACACGCCGCTGAGCGCTCGTTGTAGCTGCTGGTTGGTTTGTCGCACCTGCCCATTACGCTTGATCACATGTCTGCGTCCATTCCGGCCGAGTTCGATACCACGCTTCTCGACACGCTCAATCGGCGTGTCGTCATCGGCGACGGCGCGATGGGCACCATGTTGCAGGCGGCGGATCTCACGCTCGACGACTTCCTCGGCCTCGAGGGCTGCAACGAAATCCTCAACGACACCCGACCGGACGTGCTGCGCAGTATTCACCGCGCCTACTTCGAGGCGGGCGCCGACGCGGTCGAGACCAATACCTTCGGCTGCAACCTGCCGAACCTCGCCGACTACGACATCGCGGATCGGATTCGAGATCTGTCCGAACGCGGCACCCGGCTGGCCCGCGAGGTTGCCGATGAGATGGGGCCGAGCGCCGACGGCACCCCGCGCTACGTACTCGGCTCGATGGGACCCGGCACCAAGCTGCCCACCCTTGGCCACGCACCCTATGCCGTGCTGCGCGACGCCTACGGCGAGGCCGCGCTCGGCATGCTCGAGGCCGGTGCCGACGCCATTCTGATCGAGACCTGCCAGGACCTGCTGCAGGTGAAGGCCGCGGTGATCGGCAGCCAGCACGCGATGGCCAAGCTCGGCAGGCGGATCCCGATCATCACCCACGTCACCGTGGAAACCACCGGCACCATGCTGGTCGGCAGCGAGATCGGCGCGGCGCTGACCGCACTGGAACCGCTCGGCATCGACGTGATCGGGTTGAACTGCGCGACCGGCCCCGCCGAGATGAGCGAGCACCTGCGCCACCTGTCCCGCCATGCCCAGGTGCCGGTGTCGGTGATGCCGAACGCGGGCCTTCCGATCCTCGGTGTGAACGGCGCGGAGTACCCGCTGACGCCAGAAGAGCTGGCAATCGCGTTGCGCGGCTTCGTCTCGGAGTTCGGGCTCGCGCTGGTCGGTGGTTGCTGCGGCACGACGCCCGAGCACATTCGCCAGGTCGCCGCGGCTGTGCGCGAGGTCGAGACGACGCTGCCGCAGATCGGTGCGCGCCGCACGCCCGAGCACGAGCCGAGTGTGTCGAGCATGTACACCGCGGTGCCGTTCGATCAGGACGCCAGCATCATGATGATCGGCGAGCGCACGAATGCCAACGGCTCCAAGGCCTTCCGCGACGCGATGCTCGCCGAGGACTGGCAGAAGTGCCTGGACATCGCCAAGGACCAGACCCGCGACGGCGCGCACATGCTCGACCTGTGCGTCGACTACGTCGGGCGCGACGGTGCCAAGGACATGGAGGCCCTCGCAAGCAGGCTGGCTACCGCATCGACGCTGCCGATCATGCTCGATTCCACCGAAACCCCGGTGCTGCAGGCCGGTCTGGAGCACCTCGGTGGCCGCTGCGCGGTCAACTCGGTGAACTATGAGGACGGTGACGGCCCCGAATCGCGCTTCCAGCAGACGATGCAGCTGGTCGCCGAGCACGGCGCGGCCGTTGTGGCGCTGACCATCGATGAGGAGGGCCAAGCCCGCACCGCCGCGACGAAGGTGGCCATCGCCGAGCGGCTCATCGCCGACATCACCGGCAACTGGGGCGTGCTCGAGAGCGACATCATCATCGACACGCTGACCTTCACCCTCGGCACCGGCCAGGAAGAGTCGCGCCGCGACGGCATCGAAACCATCGAGGCCATCCGGCTGCTCAAGAGCAAACACCCTGCCGTGCAGACCACCCTCGGCTTGTCGAACATCTCCTTCGGCCTGAACCCTGCGGCCCGTCAGGTGCTGAACTCGGTGTTCATGCACGAATGCGTCCAGGCCGGACTGGATTCCGCGATCGTGCACGCCTCGAAGATCCTGCCGATGGCACGCATCCCCGACGAGCACCGGGAAACGGCGCTCGATCTGATCTACGACCGTCGCGGCGAGGATTACGATCCGCTGCAGAAGCTGATGGGGCTGTTCGAGGGGGTCTCGACCTCCTCATCCCGCGCGTCGCGTGCCGAGGAAATGGCCGCGCTTCCGCTGTTCGAGCGGCTGGCTCGACGCATTGTGGACGGCGAGCGCAACGGCATGGAAGACGATCTGAACGAGGCGATGCAGCAAGTGCCGCCATTGCAGATCATCAACGAAACGCTGCTGTCGGGCATGAAGACCGTCGGTGAGCTCTTCGGCTCCGGTCAGATGCAGCTGCCGTTCGTGCTGCAATCGGCCGAAGTGATGAAAGCGGCCGTCGCGCACCTCGAGCCGCATATGGACGCCACCGACGACAGCGGCAAGGGCCGTATCGTGCTGGCCACGGTGAAGGGCGATGTGCACGACATCGGCAAGAACCTGGTCGACATCATCCTGTCGAACAATGGCTACGAGGTGGTGAACCTCGGCATCAAGCAGCCCATCGCGACCATCCTCGACGCGGCAGTCGACAAGAAAGCGGACGTGATCGGCATGTCCGGGCTGCTGGTGAAGTCGACGGTGGTGATGAAGGAGAACCTGCAGGAGCTCAACCTCAAGGGGGTGGCGGAACAGTTCCCGGTGCTACTCGGCGGCGCCGCGCTGACCCGCGGTTATGTCGAGAACGATCTGACCGAGGTCTACGAGGGCGACGTGCACTACGCTCGCGACGCGTTCGAGGGCTTGCGGTTGATGGATGACATCATGACCCGCAAGCGGGGCGGTGGCACCGACCCCGACAGCCCCGAGGCGATCGCGCAACGCGAGAAGACCGCCGAACGCAAGGCTCGCCACGAGCGGTCCAAGCGCATCGCGGAGGAGCGCAAGGCGGTCGAGGTGCCGGTCGAGGTGCCCGCTCGCTCCGATGTGGCCGCGGATCTGCCGGTGCCGGTGCCGCCCTACTGGGGCACCCGGGTGGTGAAAGGGCTTTCGCTGCAGGAATATTCGGGGCTGCTCGACGAGCGCGCCCTGTTCCTCGGCCAGTGGGGTCTGCGCGGGCAGCGCGGTGGCGAGGGCCCGAGCTACGAGGAACTGGTGGAGACCGAGGGCAGGCCGCGGCTGCGGTACTGGCTCGACCGGCTCAGCACCGAGGGCGTATTGCAGCACGCCGCGCTGGTGTACGGATACTTCCCCGCCGTGTCCGAGGGAGACGATGTCATCGTGCTGAGCGAGCCGAGTCCGGATGCGCCGCAACGGCATCGGTTCACCTTCCCGCGTCAGCAGCGCGACCGCTTCCTGTGCATCGCCGACTTCATCCGCTCTCGCGAGCAGGCGAGGCAGACCGGCCAGGTGGATGTGCTGCCGTTCCAGCTGGTCACCATGGGGCAGCCGATCGCGGACTTCGCCAACGAACTGTTCGCCGCCGACAACTACCGCGACTACCTCGAGGTACACGGCATCGGCGTGCAGCTCACCGAGGCGCTCGCCGAATACTGGCACCGCCGCGTTCGTGAAGAGCTGGTCCTCGAAGGACATTCGGTCGCCGACTCCGACCCTGCGGACGTACAGGACTACTTCAAGCTCGGTTACCGTGGCGCCCGCTACTCCTTCGGCTACGGCGCCTGCCCCGAATTGGAGGATCGCGCCAAGCTGGTCGACCTGCTCGAGGCCGAGCGGATCGGCGTCGTCCTTTCCGAGGAGCTACAGCTGCATCCGGAGCAGTCGACCGACGCGTTCGTGCTGCTGCATCCGGAGGCCAAGTACTTCAACGCCTGAGGTACTTCAACGCCTCAGCGCTGCTCGATGATCGGACCGAATGGGATGATGTGATTCTCGACGCATCGGATCCCGGTGGGTCGCAGTGCCGTTCGCTCGACTTTTTACCGTGATTGCCTCGAAATAGGTGATCGCGGTGCAGGTCTTGGCTTGTCGCGGGAAATTCCGATGCGAGGGCGCGCCGGGATGTTTCGGTGACAGGGCCTGAGTGACCTGGGCAATCACGGGAGATTCGGCTCGGTGGTGGATGTATGTCAGTTGGGTATGACATTGTCGGAAGCGTTGCAACTGCATCCGGAGCAGTCGGCGGATGCCTTCGTCCTGCCGTATTCGGGTGCAATGTACTTCAGCGCGTAGGATTTTCGATGATTTCCGCTTACGCGCGGAGTGCGAATTACTCGGCGGGCAAGCAGGAGGGCACAACACCATGACCTCGGATCGGTTGATCGCGGGACGGTATCGGATCACGGATCCGATCGGCTCCGGCGCGATGGGGGTTGTGTGGCGCGGAACCGATGTTCGATTGCGCCGTACGGTCGCGGTGAAGCAGTTGCTGCTGGCGCCGGGCCTGTCGCGCTCGGCCGCCATCGAGGCGCGGCTGCGCGCGATGCGGGAGGGCAGGATCGCGGCCCGACTGCATCACCCGAATGCGATCACCGTCTTCGACGTCGCCGAAGAGGACGGCCAGCCGTGGCTGGTCATGGAGTACATGAACGCCCCGAGCCTGGCGGCGAAGCTGTCGGGCAAGCGCACTCTCGCCCCGACGGAGGTGGCCAAGATCGGTGCGCAGGCAGCGGGAGCGCTTGCCGCGGCGCACGACGCGGGCATCATGCACCGGGACGTGAAACCGGCGAATATTCTCGTCGGCGACGACGGCACGGTGAAGATCACCGACTTCGGCATTTCCCGCGCGGTCGGCGATGTGACGGTCACCGCGACCGGTTTCCTGGCGGGCACACCCGCCTACCTCGCACCGGAGGTGGCGCGCGGGGAGAACCCGGAGCCCGCCTCCGATGTGTTCGCGCTCGGGTCCACGCTGTATGCGGCGGTCGAGGGTTCGCCACCGTTCGGTGAGGGCGATAACCCGCTGGCTGTCCTGCACGCGGTGGCGCGCGGCGAGATACCGCCACCGAGGCAGGCAGGCGCGCTCGGACCGGTATTGCTGCGGCTGCTCGCCCCGACGATCGATGCCCGCCCGACCATGCGCGAGGCGCAGGCGGCCATGGAAGCCGTCGCCGCGGGCCGTACTCCGGCATTGGCGCCTGTTGCGGCATTGACGAAGACGCTGCCCACCCCCGGTGCGGACGCCACGACGGTGATGCCCCCCGGCCCCAACGGTGCGGACGGTGCCACCGAGATGATTTCCGCGTCCGCGATGGCCGGCGTGCCCACGGCAGTCGCCGGCACGCCGCCGACCCGATCGGGTGGCACCCTGCCCGGCGGTACCGGCGACGGCCAGTCGCGGGGACGGCTGCTTGTCCTCGCGGCCGTAGCTGCCGTGGCGGTATTGATCGTGGTTGTCCTGATCGTGTCCTCCATGAACGGCGACGGCAAAGACGGCCGGACCGCCGCGCCGCCCGGAACCGCCACCTCCACCGCCGTGGACAACCCGGTCTCCCCTTCGACGGACGCGGCCGGACCCGCCCAGCAGGAGCCGCCCGCGGCGACGAGCGCACCACAGCCGAGCACGACGCCCGCCCCGTCCTCGGCGTCGGTCACGCCGAGTCCATCTGTCCCGCCGACCACCACCGCCCCCCTCGGTCCGCCCACCGCCGACCGGATCGCGCAATTCATCCAGGGCTATTACGGGACGCTGCCCGGCAACGTCGGCGGCGCATGGGGCCAGCTCTCGCCCTCATATCAGGCCCAGACCGGCGGTTACGACGCCTACGCCAGGTTCTGGGGTTCGGTCCGCTCGGTGCGCGTGGGTGCCGTCACACCGAACGGTGAGAACCGCGCGGTCGCTTCGCTGACCTATAGCCTGAAGGATGGCTCGACCTCATCGGAGAACCGGTGGTTCCAGGTCGCGTCGGACAATGGGCGACTGCTGATCGCGGCCTCTGGCACGTAGTCGGCGAGACGAAGGAGACTCAGCGCGGTGACGGCGCGATCAGAACTGGCAGGTGTGCTGTGGGACATGGACGGCACGCTGCTCGATTCGGAGAAGCTGTGGGACATCGGTGTCCGTGAGCTGGCGCGCGCGCATGGTCATGAGATGACCGACGAGCTGCGGCATGCGTTGATCGGTGCCTCGGGGCCCGACGCGCTGCGTCTCATGTTCGAGGGCCTCGGCATCGAACCGACGGTCGCTGCCGTTGCTGCCGCGGGCGAGCTCCTCGAGGCGAGGGTGACCGCACTGATGAGCGGCCCGATCCCGTGGCGTCCCGGCGCGAAAGACGCGCTGGCCCTGGTGCGGACCTCCGGCCTCGGCACGGCGCTCGTCACCAATACCAAGCGGTCGCTCACCGAGTTCGGGCTCGATACTCTCGGCCGCGACTACTTCGACGTGTCGGTCTGCGGCGACGAGGTGGCCAACGGCAAGCCCGAGCCCGACATCTACCTGCGCGCCGCTGAGCTGCTCGGCCTCGACCCGCGAAACTGTGTGGCCGTCGAGGACTCGCCGACTGGTGCCCGTGCGGCCCAGGCCGCGGGTTGCGCGGTGATCGTGATCCCGTGTGAGATCGCGGTACCGCCGCTGCCGGGACGTGTCTTCCGTGATTCTCTGATCGGACTGACACTCGCCGATCTGAAAGACGCATTGCGCGTGCGGGACTGAGACGGCTTTCGATTGTACCGAGTGTCGGTGTTGATCTTGTTCTGCGCCATGACAATTCGAACGAAGCGATTGTGATCGATAGCCTCCGTGTATGTATTCCCGGTCGCTCAACAGTGAGAGTTACTGTGCGGCAATGTAAATGACCGCTGCTCGTAGGTGTGACGGTAGTCACGGGCAATTTTTCCGAATCCCGGGCATGTCTTCGGATACTGCACCAAAATAACGCCATGGCAGCGACCGGTGTGCTGGACGAGATCGTCGATACGACACGATATTCGCTCGAGGATCCGGGGGGATCGAACTGGCGGGACGCGGTGGCGCACGCGCGGGCGGAGCTGGGCGAGGTCGGCTGCACGGTGCTGCGGGAATTCATCAGGCCGGAGCTGATCGAGACGCTGTGCGCGCAAGGGGACGCGATAGCGCCCGAGGCGTATTACGAGGTCGAGCGGGTGAACGCATACAACATTCCGCTGGATACCGAACTGCGGGAAGATCATCCGGGTCGGATCGTGATGGAGCGAGGGAATGCGTTCGTGCCCCGCGATCGGATTCCGGCCGACGCGCTGATCCACCGCCTCTACATCAGTGACGAGTTCCAGCGGTTCGTCGCGGATTGTTTCGGACTTGCCCAATTGCACGAATTCGCCGATCCCCTTGCCGGACTGTGTCTCAACGTGGTGGCTCCGGGAATGTCGCATCCGTGGCATTTCGACACCAATGAATTCACCGTCAGCATGCTGACCAAGCCCGCCGAGGTGGGTGGTGTTTTCGAGTACTGCCCCAATATCCGCTCGACCGGCGCCGAGAACCTCGACGACGTACGCGAGGTGCTCACCGGCGCGGGCGACCGGCTGATCCGACGGCTCGACCTGCGACCCGGCGACCTGCAATTGTTCCGGGGGCGTTTCTCACTGCACCGAGTATCCCCGGTGCGGGGTGCCACGCAACGACACTCGGCGATCTTCGCCTATACCGATCGTCCCGGTGTCATCGGCACCGTGGAACGCACCCGCCAGCTGTTCGGGCGCGTGCTGCCCGAACACCTGGCCGCCGCGGCCGCCGCCGTCCGAGGTGACCGACTGCTCGACTGAGCAGAACGACGCTGCCTGGGCAGCACAAAGCTCGACCCGAGAGGAACGAACTAGTGCCAGTGCCGTTGCATACGACCGGAAAAGCCTCCTTCGACGATATCTACAACCGGCCCGATCCCCGCGAGTACTACGCCAGGATGGCCGAACTCGACTATCGGATTCCGGAACTGGCGAAACCATTCCTGCAGCAACAGATTCGGGAGTATCGCGCCTCCGCGCGGGTGGCAACCCCGACCGTGCTCGACATCGGTTGCTCCTATGGTGTCAACGCGGCACTGCTGCGTTTCGACACGACCATCGGCGAGCTCGCCGAGCACTACCGAACGGCCGAAGGCGACCAGGCCGGACTCATCGCCCGCGATCGCGCCAGGCTGGACGCGCAGGACAAACTTCCCGACGTCCGCTTCGTCGGCATGGACGCCGCTCGCCCCGCCCTGTCCTACGCGCACGCCGCCGGGTTCCTGCACGACACGGTGCACGCCGACCTGGAAGCGGAGGACCCGACCGACGAGCAGCGTGCCACGCTGGCGACAGCGGACATCGTCGTCTCCACCGGATGCGTCGGTTACGTGACGGAAAAGACCCTGTCTCGGGTTGCGCTCGCGCACCCACGCAGGCGGCCGTGGATGGCACACTTCGTCTTGCGTATGTTCAGCTTCGAGCCGATCGCCGAGGAACTAGCCGGACTCGGCTACCGCACCGAGCAGGCGCCCGGCTGCTTCGAACAACGAAGGTTCGCCTCCGACACCGAACGCGCACAGGTGCTGAATACTCTGTCCGACAAAGGCATCGATACCACCGGTCACGAAACAGACGGCTGGCTTTACGCCAACCTGTACCTCTCCCGTCCACTTCCCAAACACGCCGACCCCGAGGAACCGCATTGAGCCAACGCACCTTCGCCGCCGACGAACACCTGCCAAGGGTGCCGCTGCCGACGCTGGAGGACAGCTGCGCCCGACTCCTGGAATGGTGCGCACCGCTGTTGACCGCCGACGAAATCGCCACCACCGAGGCGGCCGTCGCCGACCTGCTGCGTGCCGGCGGCCCCGGCCGGACACTGCACGCCGCGCTGGCGGAATACGACGCTACCCCGGGCGTCGGAAGCTGGCTGGACCTGTTCTGGCCATCGCGCTACCTCGGCAGGCGTGACCGAATCGCGTTGAACGCGAACTTCTTTTTCCTCTTCCGTGACGACACCCCGTTGGCCACCTCGACCGCGGCGGGACAGGTGCAGCGCGCGGCGGGGATCATCGCGGCCGCCGTCGCTTACAAGGCGGCTCTCGACGCCGAGGAAGTACCGCCCGCAACCCAGCGCGGCCAACTACTGACGATGTGGCAGAACAAGTATCTGTTCTCCGAGACGCGGATCCCTGGCGCGGAACAGGATTCCGTGCGGGTGCCCTACAGTGCGGAGTGGCCCGGTCCGTCGCAGGCCCGGCACATCGTGGTGTTCTTCCGTGGCAGCATGTTCCGCTTGGACGTCATCGGGACCGACGGCGCACCGTACTCCCTCGACGACCTCGCCGACGGGCTGAGTGCGGTGCTGAAGGCCGGCGCGCGCTCCGCTCGCACCGACTCCGCCGTCGGGCACCTCACCACCAAGGCGCGCGCTGAATGGGCCGAGAGTAGGCAGGCACTGCGCGCCGAACCGGCCAACGTCGCGGCGCTGGACACCATCGAGACGGCGCTGTTCTGCCTGTGCCTCGAGGACTTCGCTCCGCGCGACGAACTGCAAGCCTGCGACCAGCTGCTGCACGGTGACAGCGCCAACCGGTGGTTCGACAAGGCGGTGTCGTTCATCGTCCTCGGCGACGGGCAGGCCGGGATCAATATCGAGCACTGCGGGTTGGACGGCACCACCATCCTGTCCTTCGTCGACAGCTTGCTGGAGCGCTCGGCAGCAGAGCACGCCGCGAGTTCCGGCGCCAAGGCGCAGGGATTGCCCTCGGTCGAGCCGATCGAGTTCGTCCTCGATGCCGCCCAGCGCGGCGACATCGCGGCCGCGGGCGCGGACTTCGCTCGCTACGTCGCCGAGAATGCCACCACCACCGTCACGTTCGAAAACTTCGGCACCGCACGGGCAAAGCAACTGGGGGTCTCGCCCGATGCGTTCGCGCAGTTGAGTTATCAGCTGGCCCATCGGCGCAGCAAGGGCCTGACCGGCGCCACCTACGAATCCATCGCGACCCGCCAGTACCGCAACGGCCGCACCGAGGCAATGCGGGTGGTGACCCCGGAGATGGTGGCCTTCGTCGACGCGATGCAGGATCCGGCGGTGGATGCGGGTAGCCGCGTCGCCGCGGCACAGAGGGCGGCGACCGCGCACGTCGTGCGGGCCAAGCAGTGCCAGGCCGGTGACGCGCCCGAACAGCATCTCTGGGAACTGGAGTGGATCCAGCGCCGCCGTGGTGTCGAACTCGGCGTCGAAGCGCCGATCGCGCTCTACGAAAGCCCGGGCTGGACGATCATGCGCGATGACTACCTGAGCACCAGCTCGGCCCCCTCGGTCAACATTCGCTACTTCGGGTTCGGATCCACCAGCCCCAAGTGCATCGGGATCGCGTACGTGCTGCTGCCGGATCGGTGGAATCTCTACCTCGCGACACCGAGGTCGGTCGCGTCGGAGATGCATGCCTTCGCCGATCATCTGCGCACGGCCGTCGCCGATCTGGAGGCACTACTCGCGGGCGCCTGAATCGGCGATGTCGAAGTTCCGGTCGCTGTCGTGACGCGGCGACCGGAACCCATCGGCGTACCGCGGCAACAGGCCCGCATCCGGGTCTGAAAGAATGTCACCTCGTGAAGAACTTCGAAACCCTGTTCGCCGAGCTCCAGGATCGTGCAGTCACCCGCCCCGCGGGGTCGGGGACGGTCGCCGCGCTGGACGCGGGCGTGCATAGCCAGGGTAAGAAGGTGCTCGAGGAGGCCGGTGAAGTCTGGCTGGCCGCGGAGCACGAGAGCGACGAGGCGCTCGCGGAGGAGATCTCGCAACTGCTCTATTGGGTCCAGGTGATGATGGTCGGCCGCGGATTGAAGCTCGAAGACGTGTACCGACATCTGTGACGGTCGCCGGATTCCGTAGTTTCTCCCTTCCGAAAGGACACCATCCCCATGCTGCGCGTCGCAGTCCCCAACAAAGGCGCCCTGTCCGAGTCCGCCACCTCGATCCTGTCCGAGGCCGGCTACCGCAGGCGCACCGATTCTCGTGATCTGACCGTCCTCGATCCGGCCAACCAGGTCGAGTTCTTCTTCCTGCGGCCCAAGGACATCGCCATCTACGTCGGGTCCGGCGAACTCGACCTCGGCATCACCGGTCGTGACCTCGCACTGGATTCCGGTGCCACCGTCCAGGAACGGCTCTCGCTCGGCTTCGGCCGGTCCACCTTCCGCTACGCCGCCCCCGCGGGACGCGAGTGGAAGGTCGAGGACCTCTACGACAAGCGCATCGCCACCTCGTACCCGAACCTGGTGCTCAGCGATCTCGCTGCGCGCGGAATCGAGGCCGAGGTGATCCGGCTCGACGGCGCGGTCGAGATCTCCATCCAGCTCGGCGTCGCCGATGCCATCGCCGATGTGGTCGGCTCCGGACGCACGCTGCGCCAGCACAACCTGGTCGCCTTCGGCGAGACGCTGTGCGATTCGGAGGGCGTGCTGATCGAACGAGCGGGCTCCGACCAGCAGGACCGCGCACGCAACCAGCTCATCGCCCGCGTCCAGGGGGTCGTGTTCGGTCAGCAATACATCATGCTGGACTACGACTGCCCGAAGGAGCTGCTCGACCAGGCAGTCGAGATCACTCCCGGCCTCGAGTCACCGACCGTGTCCCCGCTCGCCGACGAAGGCTGGGTCGCGATCCGCGCCATGGTGCCGCGCAATCAGGGCAACGAGGTCATGGACCAGCTCGCGGAGCTCGGCGCAAAGGCCATCCTGGCCTTCGATATCCGGTCCTGCCGCGCCTTCTGATTCCCTGTCGGGGGCTGCCGCCGAATGGCCGATGCTCGCGAGGTCCGTCGCCATGGCATCGGCCATTCGGCGTGTCCGAGTTGTCGCGCTTCGCGTACGCGCATGTGGCCCGAGTGGTCGGTTTGTCTTGTATGAGTGATTAATTCAGGCCGCGCGCAACCAGTGTGCTGCCTCGTAGAACGTTGCTACCGTGCGGCCTCTCGATGAGGAAATGCAAGGAGCGCACCGTGTCACAGACCTCGGCCGACAAACCTTCGGGCAGCACATTCGCATGGAGTGAGGACTGGCTGGCGACAATCGTCGGCCTTGTCCTCGTTGCGCTGGTTCTCGTCGGCGTTATCCCGGATTGGCTGGTGCCGTGATGTCGGATACCGAATCGGACACCCAAATCGAGGTGAGCGCCGGGACCGGGGCAGTCGAAGACGCGGCTCCCGAGACGGGCGATACGACTGCGGTTGCCGTAGATGCCGATGCCGATGCCGAGGTCGCCCCGGTGCGATCCGAAACTGCTGCACTGCAAGCGATATCGCGCCCCAGCATCGCCGAGGTCGTGGCAGGCGTCGCTGTCGTGATCCTGCTCGGCGCGCTGACCCGCTACTTCGACACCCATGTGCCGCACTGGGCGATCGACACTCCGCTCCAGCGGGTCGCCAAATCGATCGAGTTCCCGGTTTACGCCATTGTGATCGGTCTGCTCGGCAATGTGGTGCTCGCCGAGTTCGATCTGCGCGAACGGCTTTCGGCTGGTTTTCGCACCGAGTTCTTCATCAAGACCGGTGTGGTGCTGCTCGGTGCGTCGATCAACCTGAAGATCTTGGTTACCGCGGCGGGCCCGTCGATCCTACAGGCGTTGCTGCTGATCACCTCGGTGTTCGCCTTCACCTGGTGGCTGGGCGGGCGGCTCGGGCTCGACGACAAGCTGCGTGCTCTGCTGTCCTCAGCGGTCTCGATCTGCGGTGTGAGCGCGGCGATCGCGGCCGCGGGCGCGGTGCAGGCCCGGCGGGAGCAGATCGCGTACGCGGCGTCGTTGGTGATTATTTTCGCGCTGCCATCGATCTTCGTGCTGCCATGGCTCGCCGATGTCTTCGGGCTGTCGGACGCGGTGGCCGGTGCGTGGATCGGCGGCAACATCGACACCACCGCGGCAGTCGCTGCTTCCGGAGCGCTCGCGGGGGAGCAGGCGCTACAGATCGCCACCATTGTGAAGACCACCCAGAACGCGCTGATCGGGATTGTCGCGATCGCGCTGACCGCCTACTTCACCCTCCGCGTCGAGCGGAACACGAGCGCGGCGCGCCCGTCGTTTCGGCAGTTCTGGGCGCGGTTTCCGAAGTTCGTGATCGGATTCGTCGCCGCGTCGGTGATCGGCACCCTCTACCTACAGTCGGTGGACAAGAAGACCGGTGCCGCGCACATCGCGATCATCAACGACCTGCGCACCTGGTTCCTGATCCTCGCGTTCGTCTCTATCGGGCTCGAGTTCTCGCTGCGCGGCCTGCGTGCGGCGGGTTGGCGCCCCATTGTCGTTTTCGGTTCGGCGGTCGTGGTGAACCTGCTTGTCGGCCTGGGGCTTTCGGTGCTGCTTTTCCGCAACTTCACGATCTGAGCCCCCCCGCGCCCCGCCGCGGGTGCGGCGCGTTCGGGGCTCGCTCTCGAGCGTCGATCGGCGCTCAATCGGATACCGCGTCGGCCAGCGTCTCATCCGGTGTCTCGCGGGTTCCGCCATCGGGCCACCCAGGGTACGGCGGCGGTGTGCCGCCGAATTCGGGGCACAGGTCCTTATAGGCGCAGAAGCCGCACAGCCAGCTCTGGCTCGGTCGGAAGTCGCCGGTGCGACCCGCTTCGAGAATGGCCTGCCACAGCGCGGAGAGAGTGCGTTCGAAGCGCAGCAGTTCCTCTTCGTCTGGGGCGTAGGTGAGCAGTTGCGCATCGGCTAGGTAGATAAGTCGTAGTTGGGTGGGCAGAATGCCGCGGGTGCGCAACACGACCAGCGCGTAGAACTTCAGCTGGAACAGCGCCTTGGCCTCGTGCGCGACTCCAGGTGCCCGGCCGGTCTTGTAGTCGACCACCCGGAGTTGACCGGTCGGCGCCACATCGATGCGATCGACGAAACCACGCAGCAGCACACCGTCGTCGAGTTCGACCTCGACCCGGGACTCACAGGATTCCGGTTCGAACCTCGTCGGATCCTCGAGCCGGTAGTACGTCTCGACGAGCGTGCGCACCTCCCCGAGGAATTCGTCGAGTCCGCCCTCGGCCACGAGTTCGGCGATCTCGGGTTGCTCGGCGAGCACTCGGGCCCACGCCGGTTCGGCGAGGGCCGCAGCGCGCTCGGGTGCGCGCTCTGGGGCGGGTAGTCCGTAGAGGTCCTCCAGCACCGCATGCACCACCGTGCCGCGGACCGCGTTGCGCGAGGGCGGTTCGGGAATTCGATCGATGGCGCGGAATCGATATTTCAGTGGGCACTGCTTGAAATCCATTGCCCGCGAAGGAGACAACGCCGGGCGGGAGCGACGTGTCGCGGCTGCGGGCTCGAGCGACTTGTCGGCGTCGGCGGGGGGCGTCGTTACGGGCACTGGCATACCTGGCAGGCTATCCGGCGGTACCGACACGCCGGTGCCATCACTCCAGGAACCCAGCGAAACGGAGATTCATGACGGCCAGACGGACCGGTCCATTCACCACAGGTGACCGGGTACAGCTGACCGATGCCAAAGGGCGCCTCTACACGGTGGTGCTGGAACCCGGTAAGGAGTTCCACACGCATCGCGGCGGGATCAAGCACGACAGCCTGATCGGAGCCGACGAAGGCACCGTGGTGAACTCGACCAACGGCACGCCCTATCTCGCCCTGCGTCCGTTGCTCGTCGATTACGTGCTTTCGATGCCACGCGGTGCTGCGGTCATCTACCCCAAGGACGCCGCGCAGATCGTGCACGAGGGTGACATGTTCCCCGGTGCGCGGGTGCTGGAGGCCGGAGCCGGTTCCGGCGCACTGACTTGCTCGCTGTTGCGCGCGGTCGGCCCGCAGGGCGAGGTTATCTCCTACGAGATCCGCGACGACCACGCCGAGCACGCCGTGCGCAACGTCGAGACCTTCTTCGGCGAACGTCCAGCTAACTGGTCGCTGACCGTCGCCGATGTCGCTGCCTACGACGGCCAACCGGTCGATCGTGTCGTGCTCGACATGCTTTCCCCTTGGGATGCGCTGCCCGCGGTGGGCAAGGCCCTGGTGCCCGGCGGCGTGCTTGTCGTCTATGTGGCAACCGTCACTCAGCTGTCGAGGGTTGTGGAGGCCCTGCGTGAACAGGAGTGCTGGACCGAGCCGCGCTCGTGGGAATCGATGGTGCGTGGCTGGCATGTGGTCGGACTCGCGGTGCGCCCGGAACATCGGATGCAGGGCCACACCGCATTCCTGGTGAGTGCGCGGCGACTGGCCGAGGGCACCGTCACGCCGAAGCCGCAGCGCCGGCCGTCCAAGGGCTGAGGCAGCGAGCGCGACATGACCGATCGAACAAAAGCCGTCCTCGTCCCGTTGTATCGGGCGAGGGCGGCCTTCGGTCCGTGCGTGCTACGGCGTGCAGGCCGCCTGGGCGAAGCCGAGCATCGTGCAGGCGGCGGCGTCGGAGAGCTTCCACTTGCCATCGACGTGCTCCCACGTCATCGGCATGGCAGGGGCGCTGCCGTGCGGGGAGGTGATGACGACCTGCGCGGTCGCGGTGGTGCCTTCGACCTTGACGTCGGTCACAGCGAAGATCAGCGTGCCGTATGCGCCGAGCGCCTGATTCATCTGATCGATATTGGCGGTGCGCTTGTCACCGTTGACGATGACCGCGGTCTTCTCGGCGGTCGACTTGGTAGGGTCCGCGACCAGCACCAGGGTGGCCTTCAGGTCGTCCGCCGTCGGCGCCGTCTCGGTGCCGTGCGCGCCGTGGTCGGCGCTGGTGGCCGCCGCGCTGGTGGTGGTACTCGCCTCGGCGGTATCGGCTTTATCGTCGGAGCCGCAGGCTGTGAGCCCGACGGTAACGGCGACGGCCGCCACAGCGGTAGCCACGGAAACGCGCAGTGTCCTGGCGGGGAGGAGCATCGTCAGCAACCTTTCGGTTCAGTCGGCGAGATAGTCGCCGGAAGCAGGTTAGGGCAGGCTAACATGGTTCGTCCGGCCGCTGACCGCAGCCTAGATGTGATCACGACGAAACCATGTCGGAAAGCGAGAACGGTTCGCGCCCGGTAGCGTTGATAGACCGGGAACGGGAGGAGCAGCACATGAGCCCCATCGAGAATTCGGATTCGGCGGCCTGGAGAGAGCTCGAGGCGGTACGCGCCGAAGCGGCTGCACTCCGAAGGCAACTCGCCGATTCGCCGGATCAAGCGCGGGAATTGGAAGCCCGCATCGATTCGCTGACGATTCGCAACGGCAAGCTGATGGACACACTCAAGGAAGCGCGACAGCAACTCGTCGCGTTGCGTGAGGAAGTCGATCGGCTGGGTCAGCCACCGAGCGGATACGGCATTCTGATCGGCGTACACGAGGATCAAACGGTCGACGTGTTCACTTCGGGCCGCAAGATGCGGCTGACGTGCTCACCGAACATCGACACCACGATCCTCGAATACGGCCAGACCGTCCGCCTCAACGAGGCGCTGACGGTTGTCGAGGCGAATCTCTTCGACAAGATCGGCGAGATCGGCACGTTACGCGAGATCCTCGACGACGGACGCCGGGCGCTGGTCGTCGGCCATGCCGACGAGGAGCGCGTGGTGTGGCTGGCGGGCCCGCTGGCCAAGCTCGCGGAGTTCGACGATATGGACGACCCCGATTCGCCCATCCGCAAGCTGCGGCCTGGCGACTCGCTATTGGTGGATACAAAGGCGGGCTTCGCTTTCGAGCGCGTACCCAAGGCCGAGGTCGAAGACCTCGTACTCGAGGAAGTGCCCGATGTCGACTACACCGATATCGGTGGACTCGGTCGCCAGATCGAGCAGATCCGCGACGCGGTGGAACTGCCCTTCCTGCACAAGGAACTGTTCCGCGAGTACGCGCTGCGCCCGCCCAAGGGTGTGCTGCTCTACGGTCCGCCCGGCTGCGGTAAGACGCTGATCGCGAAGGCGGTGGCCAACTCACTCGCCAAGAAGATCGCCGAATCCCGTGGTGAGGATGCCAAGGAAGCCAAGTCGTTCTTCCTCAACATCAAGGGCCCGGAGCTGCTGAACAAGTTCGTGGGCGAGACCGAGCGCCACATCAGGATCATCTTCCAGCGGGCACGCGAGAAGGCGTCCGAAGGTACGCCGGTGATCGTGTTCTTCGACGAGATGGACTCGATCTTCCGTACCCGTGGATCGGGCGTGTCCTCCGATGTGGAGACCACGGTCGTGCCGCAGCTGCTTTCGGAGATCGACGGCGTCGAGGGCCTCGAAAATGTCATCGTGATCGGCGCGTCCAACCGTGAGGACATGATCGACCCCGCGATCCTGCGACCCGGTCGACTCGATGTGAAGATCAAGATCGAGCGGCCGGACGCGGAATCGGCACAGGACATCTTCTCGAAGTACCTGACCGAATTCCTGCCGTTGCACGCCGACGACCTCACCGAGTTCGACGGCGACAAGGCCAAGTGCATCCGCGCGATGATCGAACGGGTCGTCGACCGGATGTATGCCGAGAGCGATGACAACCGCTTCCTCGAGGTCACCTACGCCAATGGTGACAAGGAGGTTCTGTACTTCAAGGACTTCAACTCCGGCGCCATGATCCAGAACATCGTGGACCGCTCCAAGAAGTACGCCATCAAGGCAGTGCTCGACACCGGCAACCCTGGTCTGCGCATCCAGCACCTCTACGATTCGATTCAGGACGAGTTCTCCGAGAACGAGGACCTGCCCAACACCACGAATCCCGATGACTGGGCACGCATTTCGGGCAAGAAGGGCGAACGGATCGTCTACATCCGCACGCTGGTCACCGGCAAGAACGCCTCGGCGAGTCGGGCGATCGACACCGAGTCGAATACGGGTCAGTATCTGTAAGGTTCGTTATCGAAAGGCCGCGTTTCCGTTGGGAGCGCGGCTTTTTCGGGCGAGTGGATGGTCTGCATCCGGCAGGGTCTGATTCACCGGCAAGAACGCCTCGGCGAGTCGGGCGATCGACACCGAGTCGAATACGGGTCAGTATCTGTAAGGTTCGTTATCGAAGGGCCGCGTTTCCGTTGGGAGCGCGGCTTTTTCGGGCGAGTGAATGGTCTACATCCGGCAGGGTCTGATTCACCGGCAAGAACGCCTCGGCGAGTCGAGCGATCGACACCGAGTCGAATACGGGCAGTATCTGTAGGGGGTTTGTCATCGAGGGGCCGCGTTTCTGTTGGGAGCGCGGCTTTTTCGGGTGTGTAGCGGTCAGCTCCGGGGCGCAGTGCGTTTGGTGTACGAGGTGATCGGTGTCGCTTCCATGCGTTCGATGCCGTCGAGCGCGCCGATGCGCTCGGTCAGGTAGGTGGCCAGTGCGGCAGAATCCCGCAGGACCGTGACGACGATCAGGTTGTGCGCGCCGGTCGTCACGCCGACGAACGCGACTTCGTCATCGGTGCCGAGCGCCTTGGCGACACCGATGAGCTGGGCAGGGGCGATGGTCAGCCAGAGCACGCACTGAGCCGAATAGCCGAACTGTGCCGGGTCGACCTCGACCTCGAGCCGCAGCACCTGAGCACGCCGTAGTTCTTCCAGCCGGCGTCGGACCGCGGATTCCGACCAGCCGAGGCGCCGTGCGAGGTCGGGATAGGTAGCGCGGCCGTCCGCCGCGAGTGCGGGAACAAGTGCGCGATCGAGATCGATCAGGGAAACCGGTGCTGCCTCGTTCGGATACGGGGGCCGCAGCGCAGCGATCTGGTCGCCGGTGAGCGCCGAGGTGCGGCCACGCCAACGGCCGTTCATGAGGTGGATCAGCAGTTGTTGCGCCGAAACGTCGCGGACCTGTGGGTGGCGCGCGAGCGCGGCCAGCGGTACCGATCCACCGGCGGGCACGCGAAAAATACAGGTGATCTCCGTGCCGCTCGAGATCGTGGTCACCCAGGCGGTATCGGGGCGGCGGGCCAATGCGTGGGCGAGGGCCTCGGTGCCGTGTGGGAGTACGCGCAGGCGCACCAGCCACTCCGCCGCGCCCGATCGGCTGCTGTCGGCCGCACCGATCACCCGGAGCTTGCCCGCGGCGCACAGCCGCTCGTAGCGACGGGCCACGGTGCGGTCGGAGACGCCGAGCGCTTCGGCGATCCTGCTGAACGACGCGCGCCCGTCGATCTCGAGTGCGTGCAGCAGCTGCAGGTCGAGGGTGTCCAGCGGCGGCGTGTCCGATTCCACCAGCCCAGCGTAGGCCCCTGTCCGATAGCGGCGCGGCGATGATCGTCGAGACGAACGCGGGTGGTGTTCCGCGACGTATCTCGATGGATTCGGTGACTGTTCGTGCTAATATTTGGCCATGCGGCCAGAAAATAGTCCGAGCGGTCAGCATAGGTCGTTCATCGAGGAGGCGCGGCGGCGGCAGATCATCGCCTCGGCGGTGGAGGTGATCTCGGAGGTGGGATACGGGAACGCCTCGTTGGCGCGGATTGCCGAGCATGCGGGCATCTCGAAGGGAGTGATCTCATATCACTTTCAGGGCAAAGACGATCTGATGACGCAGTTGGTGATTCAGCTGTACGTGTGGGGTGCGGAGTACATGGTGCCGGTGATCACCGCGGCCGAGGGCCCGCGAAATCGGTTGCTGACGTATGTGGATTCGAATCTCGCCTTCATCGAGGCGAACAAGAACTACGTCGCGGCGGTGACCGACGTAGCGGTGAATCTTCGTGATGCGGAAGGAAAGTTGGTTTTCGCGAACCAGGACGGAGAGCGCGAGGTATTCGAGCCGCTGGTGACGATGCTGCGCGAGGGGCAGGACGCAGGGGTTTTCGGCGAGTTCGACACGGTGATGATGGCCAAGTCGATTCGCGATTCGATCGACAGCGCGGCGGGGCGTTCGATTCGAGAGCCGGATTTCGATATGGGCAAGTACTCGGCGCATCTACGCCGACTGTTCGATGTGGCGACCCGGAAGGCGACCAGCGATGACTAGCGTGCAAGAAACCGATGTGCGGGAACGGGATAGACCCGACCTCCTGCCGCCCTATGCGGTGGTCGGTGTCGGGGCGATCGCCCTGGTATCAGCGATCGCGCTGCTTGCGACGCTGGGGCGCTACGGGTTCTTCGGTGACGAACTCTATTTCGTGTCCGCTGGGCGCAGGCTCGCTTTCGGGTACGCCGATCAAGGTCCGTTGGTGCCCGCGATCGCGCGACTGATGGACCTGATCGCGCCGGGATCGCTGATAGCGCTTCGTATTCCGGCGGCTGTGGTCACCGTCGCGGCCATCATGATCAGTGCGCAGATCGCGCGGGAACTCGGTGGATCTCGCGGCGCGCAACTGCTGACGGCGACCGCGTATGCGACCTCGCCGTTTCTGCTGGTGCAGGGAAATCAGTTGGCCACCAACACGGTGGATACCGCGTTGTGGGTGCTGATCAGTTGGCTGCTGATCCGATGGGTGCGCACCCGCCAGGATGCTCTGCTGGTGTGGGCGGCGGTGGTGACCGCGATCGACATGCAGGTGAAGTGGTTGATCCCGTTCTTCTGGATCGCGGTCGCGATCGGCGTGTTGATTTATGGTCCGCGGGAGCTGTTGCGGCGCCCTGCGTTGTGGCTGGGTGCGGCGATCGTGGTGGTGGCGACGATTCCGAGCCTGATCTGGCAGGCGAGTCACGGCTGGCCGCAGTTGCGACTCGGCGCGGTCGTAGGCGCGGAACAGGGGATGGTCGGTGGCCGCCTTACGTGGCTGCCGCTTGCGATCGGCGCAGCCGGGGTGCTCGGCGGGGTGCTGCTGTTGACGGGTATCTGGGCACTGTTTCGCTCGGAGTCGTTGCGCCCGTACCGATTCCTCGCCATGCTGCCGCTGCTGCTCGCCCTGGTCTTCATTGTCACCAATGGGCGCTCGTACTACGCCGCGGGCTGCTACGCGGCCATTATGGCGGCCGGTGCGGTGTGGTGGACGCAGGGCGCCGTGCGCTGGCGTACCTTCGTCGGAGTCCCGCTTGTCGCGCTTTCGGTGGCACTGGTGTTGATTTCGCTGCCCCTGCAATCGGAGTCGTCGATCGATCCGGCAAACGATAAGGCCGCGGCCAGCCTACAGATCACGATATACGGCAGGTTCGGCTGGCCGGAATTGCGCCAGGCGACCGTCGAAGCCTATCGGGCGCTACCGGAAACCGACCGCGCCGAGACCGTGGTGATCACCGACTCCTATTGGCAGGCAGGTGCATTGGATATGGACCGCCAGCGCGATGGGCTGCCTTCCGTGTACAGCCCGAACCGTGGTTTCGGCTACTTCGGTACGCCACCGGACTCGGCGACGACGGTGCTGTGGGTCGGCGGCGACGAGGCGGAGTTGCGTTCGATGTTCGAGACTGTGACCGCGGTCGGTCGCTCGGATGCTCGTCTCGGCTTCCCGGACCTCACCCGCGACGTCACTATCTGGCGTTGTGATCGGCCGCGGCAGGCGTGGTCGCGGGCGTGGCCGGACCTGCTCCGCCTGGACTGACGCCGCACGCGGTAACAACGCCGACAGCCCGCCGGACCGAGAAGGTCTGGTGGGCTGTCGGCGTATCGGGAACGGATCAGTTACGTTCGGTCGTCACCGAATCGAGAATCACGTCGGTGGTTGGGGCGCCGTCGCCGGAGCCGTCGATGACCCCCGCCGAGGCGATATTGCCGAGAACGTCAAGGCCGCTGGTGATCCGGCCGAACGGGGTGTAGTTCGCGGGCAGCCTGGTGTCCTGGTAGACGAGAAAGAACTGGCTGCCGTTGGTGCCGGGGCCGGCGTTCGCCATCGCGACCGTGCCCGCAGGATAGGTTGCGCCCGCGAGGTTCTCATCGGGGAACTTGTAGCCGGGACCGCCCGTGCCGGAAGCGGTCGGGTCACCGCACTGGAGGACGAAGATGCCCTGGGTGGTGAGGCGGTGGCACTTGGTGTGATCGAAATACTTTTCGCCGGACAGGAATGCGAAGGAGTTGACGGTGCGCGGTGCTCGCGCGGGGTCCAGTGCGATTGTCACCGTGCCGCAGGTGGTTTCGAGTGTCGCGGTGTACCCGGCGCTGGTATCGACGGTCATACCGGGTTCGGCCTGCCACTGCTTGCCGTTGGGCTGACCGGCGGCCGGGTCGGAACATCCTGCGCCCGGTCCCTTTTCGAGTCGGACCCCGGTGTCAGCCGAGACGCCGCCCGCGGCAAGAACCGCCACAGTCGCCCCGGCGGCCAGGATGCCGAGAATGCGTAGTGCCCGCAACGGGACTCCGATTCGGCGATGCTGCTGCCGGTTGCGTCGATCATGGCCGAGTTCTCGCTGCAGTTCGCTGCTCACCGGTTGGAGTCTCCTTCTATCGAATGGCGCACCGGGCGATGCTGCGGGCGATCATTCCATCTCGCCCCGTCGCGCGTGGGAGGTTGGTGTCAGCCCGTGACTTTACCTCCCGCGACATCGATGGTCTGGCCGGTGATCCGGTAGCGCTACGGACGGCCCCGAGCCTGCGCAGTGGGTTGCGTCCGCGTCGTCAGGCCCGGCGTACGCGTCGGTATGTCGGTGCCGCTGTCGTGGCGGCGGCCAATTCGGTGGCCAGCCAGTCGAGATCGGCGTCGGTGATCGCGGCGATGGTGATGCGCAGGTGGTCCGAACGGGGGTGGTCGCCGACCTCGAAGGGTCCGCCGGGGGCGACCTTGATGCCTGCGGCGGCCAGCGAGATCATCGCGGCGTTTTCGTCGGCGACCGGGAGCCAGAGATTGATGCCGTCGCCGCGCGCGATGGTGACGCCTTTTCTGGATAGCGCGCGCCGGAGCTCGGCCGAGCGTCTTCGATATTCGGCACGTGCGGCGGTGACGGCGTGGCCGGCGTCTTCGTCGTCGAGCATGCTGAGCAGGACGCGTTGCAACAGGCGACTGGTCCAGCCGGGGCCGAGCATGCGGCGTTCGATAACGGGATCGAGCAACTCGGCAGGGCCGCCAGCCACCGCGAGGCGCAGATCGGCCCCGTGGGATTTCGAAAACGAGCGGATGTGCACGGTGCGCCGGGGGAGTCGGCTGCCGAGCGAACGCAGCGGGGCGGCGGCGATTCCGGCCGAGTGGTCGTCCTCGATCACCAGGGTGGCGGTGCTGAGCAGAATGTCCGACAGTTCGCGGACACGACCCGCCGTGAGCGAAACACCGGTCGGATTCTGCGCGCGGGGTTGCAGGACGAGTGCGGTGACCGTGCACTGGGCGACCGCGCGGGTCAGGTCGGCGGGCAGTAGACCGGATTCGTCCATGCCGACCGGCACCGGGCGCGCACCGAGCCTGGCCAAGAGGTCGAGAAACGGCGGGAAGCAAGGATCTTCGACCGCGACGGCGTCACCGAGCCGGATATGCGCGGTCAGTAGCCGGTCGACGGCATCGAGGGCGCCGTCGAGGACCGCGAGGCGCTCGGCGCGGAAGGGCCAGTCGGTGCGAACCCGCGCGGCGAGGTTCGGCAATACCGCCTCACCCAGGTAGTCGGCGGCAAGGTCGCCGCCGCCGTTGCGGGCGATGTCGTGCAGCGCGGCCGCGAGATCGGGGAGCAGGTGCGGGTCGGGGGTGCCGCGCGAGAGATCGATACGGAACGCGCTGTCCGAAGGCGGGTGCAGGCGCTGGTAGCGGCCGGTCGGGGCGGTGGGTCGCGCGGCCTCCGGTTGGCCGACGAACGTCCCGGCCCGCCCACGGGCGATGATCGCCCCGGTGGCGGCCAGCGCACGCCAAGCCTGGTTCACGGTGGACGGTGACACTCGCAACTGCCTGGCGACCTCACGGACGGTGGGCAGTCGAGAGCCGGGTTGCAGTGCGCCGGAACGGATCCGACGGCTTACGGCGGCGGCGATGCCCGCCGGGGTGCGATCGTCGAGATCCGCGATGAATTCGGCAGGTGACACAACAGCCGCGGTGGAGGCCGCGCTGTCCGGTGTGCCGTAGATCGTCGCGGGCTCGATTGTCACATGCTCATTCTGCTTCGGGCACAGTGGCCTCACCATCATCGGCACCAAGGTTTACGGCTACGAAACTGTTTCCGCAATCTTGTAACACAACCGAATTGGATCGGAGTGAAGTATAACAAAGCATGGGAATCGTTCGAGCGGCGTTGGTCCAGACGAACTGGACCGGCGACAAAGAGTCCATGATCAAAGTGCACGAGGACTATGCACGTCAGGCCGCCGCGCAAGGCGCGAAGGTGATCTGCTTCCAGGAGTTGTTCTACGGCCCGTACTTCTGCCAGTTACAGGACGCGAAGTTCTATGACTACGCGGAATCGGTGCCGGGTCCGACCACGGAGCGCTTCGCCGCCCTGGCAAAGGAATTGGGCCTCGTCATGGTGCTACCGGTGTACGAGCAGGAACAGCCGGGCCTGCTTTACAACACCGCGGCGGTGATCGATGCCGACGGCAGCTACCTCGGCAAATACCGCAAGCATCATATCCCGCACGTCAACGGCTTCTGGGAGAAGTTCTACTTCCGTCCTGGAAATCTCGGCTGGCCGGTGTTCGATACCGCGGTCGGCAAGGTCGGCGTCTATATCTGCTATGACCGGCATTTCCCGGAGGGCTGGCGGGCTCTGGGGCTCGCGGGGGCGGAGATCGTATTCAATCCGTCGGCCACCTCGCGTGGCCTGTCGGGCTATCTGTGGAAATTGGAGCAGCCCGCCTCCGCGGTCGCCAACGAGTACTACATCGGTGCCATCAATCGGGTGGGTATCGAGGCCGAATACGGCGCGGACGACTTCTACGGGACCAGCTACTTCGTGGATCCCGAGGGCAAATTCGTCGGTGAGGTCGCCTCCGACACCGCCCCCGAACTTGTTATCCGCGATCTGGACATGGAGCTGATCAAGACGGTGCGCGACCGGTGGGCC
Source organism: Nocardia arseniciresistens (assembly GCF_046764875.1). Lineage (NCBI taxonomy): Bacteria > Bacillati > Actinomycetota > Actinomycetes > Mycobacteriales > Nocardiaceae > Nocardia > Nocardia arseniciresistens. The sequence continues at coordinate 198,501 of NZ_JBKORD010000002.1, read as the reverse complement.
TTCTACCGCGACCGCCGTCCCGACGCCTACGGGCCATTGGTAGCCCCTTGAGGCAGGTGACATTGATATGACGAAGACCTTCATTCACGGCGGCACGGTCGTCTCGGCCACCGGCTCGCAATTGCTCGACGTGCTCGTGGACGGCGAAACCATCGTCGCAGTCCTGGCGCCCGGCGCCACCGCACTCGGCTCCGACCTCACCCGATCCGCGGACGTCGCCATCGATGCCACGGGCAAGTACGTGATTCCCGGTGGCGTCGACGGGCATACCCACATGCAACTGCCCTTCGGCGGCACCGAGGCATCGGACACCTTCGAGACCGGCACCAGGGCCGCGGCCTGGGGCGGGACAACCACCATCGTCGACTTCGCGGTGCAGAAGCCGGGGCAGCGAGTGCAGGACACCCTCGGTGCCTGGCACGAAAAGGCCGCGGGGGAATGTGCCGTCGACTACGGATTCCACCAGATCATCGGAGAGGTGAACGAGGAATCCCTCAAGGCTATGAGCGAATTGGTGGCCGAGGGAGTCACCAGCTTCAAACTGTTCATGGCCTATCCCGGCGTCTTCTACTCCACCGACGGCCAGATCCTGCGCGCCATGCAGACGGCGGGGGACCTCGGCGCGTTGCTGATGATGCACGCCGAGAACGGGATCGCCATCGACGTCCTTGTGGAGCAGGCGCTCGCCCGCGGCGAGACCTCGCCCTACTTCCACGGTGTCACGCGGCCGTGGCAGATGGAAGAAGAGGCCACCCATCGCGCGATCATGCTGGCGCAGCTGACCGGTGCGCCGCTGTATGTCGTGCATGTATCGGCCAAGCAGGCGATGGAACAGATTGTCGCCGCACGAGGCAACGGGCAGAACGTCTTCGGCGAAACGTGTCCGCAGTACTTGTATCTCTCGCTCGAAGAGCAGTTGGGCGCGCCGGGTTTCGAGGGTGCCAAATGGGTGTGCTCGACACCGCTGCGGTCACGGGCCGAAGGCCACCAGGATGAGCTGTGGCGGTATCTGCGCACCGGCGCTGTCACCTCCGTCGGCACCGACCACTGCCCGTTCTGCATGAAGGACCAGAAAGAACTCGGCGTCGGAGATTTCAGCAAGATCCCCAATGGGATCGGCGGCGTGGAACACCGGATGGATCTGATGTTCCAGGGCGTGAAGAACGGCTTGATCTCGCTGGAGCGCTGGGTGGAGGTCTGCTGCACCACCCCGGCCCGCATGTTCGGGATGTATCCGCGCAAGGGTGTCATCAGCCCGGGCGCCGACGCCGACGTCGTCATCTACGACCCGCACGGCCACACCAGCATCGGCCTGGGCAAGACCCATCACATGAACATGGACCACTCGGCATGGGAGGGATTCGAGATCGACGGCCACGTCGACACGGTGCTCTCGCGCGGTCGGGTGGTCATCGACCGCGGCGAATATCTGGGTAGCAAGGGCCATGGCCGGTTCATCACTCGCGAGCTATCGCAAAACCTGATCTGAAACGGAGAGTGCCGCATGGACATCGGCGTTGTGCTGCAATGCACGCCCCCTGCCTCGCGGGTGGTCGAGCTTGCGAGGCAGGCCGAGACGCACGGCTTCTCGCACGTGTGGACGTTCGACTCGCACCTGCTGTGGCAGGAGCCCTACGTCATCTACAGCCAGATCCTCGCCGCCACTCGTAAAGTTGTCGTCGGTCCGATGGTGACCAATCCGGCCACCAGGGACTGGACGGTGACGGCGTCCACCTTCGCGACGCTCAACGACATGTTCGGCAACCGAACCGTCTGCGGTATCGGTCGCGGCGATTCGGCGGTGCGGACGCTGGGCGGCAAGCCGACCACCTTGGCCACCCTGCGTGAATCCATAGCGGTGATAAGGGAACTCGGCAACGGCCGCAGTGCCCGCGTCGGCGACACGGTCGTGCGTTTTCCGTGGGCGGGCGCCTCGCAGCTCGAGGTCTGGGTCGCGGGCTACGGTCCGCGCGCACTGGACCTGACCGGTGAGGTCGCCGACGGCTTCATCTTGCAGCTGGCCGATCCGGACATCACCGCATGGACCATCGGGCGGGTGCGGGCGGCCGCGGAGCGGGCCGGCCGTGATCCCGGCGCGGTGAAAATCTGTGTGGCCGCGCCGGCTTACGTCACCGACGGCTCCGACACCGCGACAGCGCACGCGCGCGATCAGTGCCGCTGGTTCGGCGGCATGGTCGGCAACCACGTCGCCGACATCGTCACGAAATACGGGACCGGCAGCGATATTCCGGTCGCGCTGACCGAATACATCGCGGGCAGAAAGGGATACGACTACAACCAGCATGGAAAGGCGGGCAACACCCACGCCGATTTCGTTCCGGACACCATCGTCGACCGCTTCTGCTTGATCGGTACAGCGGACGATCAGATCACTCGATTGCACGAACTCGAGAAGCTCGGGGTAGACCAGTTCGCGGTGTATCTCCAACACGACGCGAAGACCGCGACGCTGGAGGCCTACGGCGAGTCGGTCATTCCGCGTATCGCGCACCCGGTCACCGCCACGGAGGCGGCCGAGTGATCGCGCAGGTCGCCGCCGCGGCGGCACTTGCGGCAGGTGAGCAATGAAGACGAGGCGGCTGTATGACAGCCCGGGTGAACCCACGGCCCGCGTGCTGCGCGGGGCGTCAGTGGGTGTCCGATGATCGCGGGAACGCGGCGGGCTCGGCAGATCGGGTATGCCGTGGGGGCGCTCGTGCTGGTGGTCGTGCTGTGGGAGCTGGTGAAACTCGTGGTGCCCGAACGCGGGGTCAGCATCGGCGATCAGCGGATACTGCCGCGTACCAGCGACACCGCTTTGCCGCATGTGTGGTCGGTGATCACCGTACTCGGGCAAAAGGACGGTAGTGGCACCGTTGGTGGAACACTCCTGCGCACAGCGGGATTCACCTTCGAACTGGCTCTGCTGGCACTGTTGATCGGCACCGTGGTCGGGGTGGCGTTGGCTGTTGTGATGCAGCGTTTCGCATTTGTCGAGCGCGGGCTGCTGCCGTACATCATTGTCTCGCAAACGGTTCCGCTGATCGCCCTCGCTCCGCTCGTCGCAGGGTGGGGTGGCAAGATCGTTATCGCGGGCGAGCCGTGGCGGCCGTGGATGAGCATCGCGGTCATCGCGGCATATCTCGCCTTCTTCCCGGTCGCGATCGGCATGCTGCGTGGTCTGCAAGCGCCGTCGAAGGCGTCGGTGGAGTTGCTGCACAGCTACTCGGCGAGCTGGTGGAAGACACTGGTGCACTTGCGTTTCCCGGCCGCGGTGCCGCACTTCCTGCCCGCGCTCCGGCTTGCCGCGGCGGCATCGGTCATCGGCGCGGTCGTCGCGGAGATCTCCACCGGAACCGCAGGCGGCATCGGACGCCAAATCATTGTCTTCGCCCAACAGGCCACCGGCGATGCCTCCAGGCTCTATGCCGCCGTCCTCGCCGCCGCCCTGCTCGGAGTCGCGGTCACCGCCGTCGTCGGCCTCGCCGAGTTCGTGCTACGTCGCTACAGCCGCCCGGTCGGGGCGCGCAGCTCTTCAGGAGGTACCCGTTGATCGCCAAGGCAGACCGGCAAGCCGCGGACGGCGCGATCTCGTCAGCAGCAGCGCCGGAGGGTGCCCTGCCGGAGAACCGAGCTACCGCCGCGTCGGTGGCGGCCGTTTCGCTCGCCCATGTAGGCAAGATCTTCGCCGGCGGCGCGGTCACCGCGCTGACGGATGTGTCGCTGACCGTCGGCCCCGGCGAATTCGTCTCGCTGATCGGCCCCTCCGGCTGCGGCAAGTCGACGTTGCTGCGAATCATCGCGGACCTCGAGCAGCCGAGCAGCGGAGCCGTCGCGGTGCACGGCAAGACCGCGCGGCAGGCGAGGATCGACCAGGATTACGGCATCGCCTTCCAGCAGGCGGGGCTGCTGGATTGGCGCACGGTGCAGGCGAATGTCGAGCTGCCGATGGAGTTGCGCAAGGTGGCGAAGGCCGAGCGCAGGGCCCGCAGTGCGGAACTACTGGACATGGCAGGGCTGACCGATTTCGCCCGCCGCTATCCCGCGGAACTTTCCGGCGGCATGCAGCAGCGGGTGGCGATCGCGCGGGCGCTGGCGCGGAAGCCGTCGCTGCTGCTGATGGACGAACCCTTCGGCGCGCTCGACGAGATGACCCGCGAGCGGATGCAGGGTGAGCTGCTGCGGATTGCGGGGGAGACCGGTGCTGCTGTCGTTTTCGTGACGCACTCGATTCCCGAGGCGGTGTTCCTCTCGGATCGGGTTGTGGTCATGTCGCCGCGACCGGGCCGCATCACCGACATCGTCGCGACCGATGGCTGGGGCCGCGACGCGGCCGTCGACGGCGACGATGTGCGTTCCAGCCCCGCGTTCTTCGACGCTGTCGCCGCGGTGCGTGCGGCGCTGCGCGAGGGTCACGGCGCCGACGCCACGTTGGCCGGACGGGACGTGCGATGAAAGCGGCGCTGTCGGCGCGTAGCGCGCTACCGCTGCGAGTGGTGCTGCCGCCCTTGGTGTTCGGTGTCGGCGGGCTCGCGCTCTGGCAGCTGTTGACCGTCGCGGCGGGTGTGCCGTCGTTCCTGCTGCCCGCCCCGACCGCGATCGCACAGGAGTTCACCGACAACTTCGGGCGAATCGTCGACGCCGCGAGCGCGACCGGGATGAACGCGCTCATCGGCTTGCTGCTCGGTGCTGTGCTCGGCATTACCGCCGCGACGCTGGCGGTGCGCTTCCGGCTGGTCGAGGGGCTGCTGACGCCCCTGGCCGCCGCGGCAGCCGCGGTGCCGATCGTCGCGCTGGCGCCCTTGCTCAACTCGATGTACTCGACCACCACCGACACCCCGCGCCGCATCGTGGTCACCATCGTGGTGTTCTTCCCGATGTTCGTCAGCACCGCGCGCGGACTGCGCCAGGTCCCGCAGGTCCACTCGGACCTGATGGCCTCCTACGCGGCAGGCGGCTGGCAGATCACCCGCACCGTCCGGCTGCCCGCGGCACTGCCGTATCTGTTCACCGGACTGCGGATCGCCGCGCCCGGCGCGGTGATCGCCGCGATCATCGCCGAATACTTCGGCGGTCTACAGAACGGACTCGGCAGCCGGATCACCTCCGCCGCGGCCAATACCGCATATCCGAGGGCCTGGGCCTACGTGGTCGGCGCCATGCTCGTCGGCCTGCTCTTCCTGGCCGCGGTCCTGCTCCTCGAACAACTCACCCGACGACCCCGCAACACCTTTTGGAGATCGAAATGACAAGCACCCCCAAGCGATTGCGCGCCTGTCTGGCGCTGGCCGCGTTGGCCGCCGCGACGCTGACCGGCTGTAGCACCACCGAGAACGGTTCGACGACGACCTCCGACGGACTGACGAAGGTTCGCCTGCAATTGCAGTGGTTCAAGCAGGGCCAGTTCGCGGGCTACCTCGCTGCGGTCGATCAGGGCTACTACAAGGAGCAGGGCCTGTCGGTCGATATCCTCGACGGCGGAACCGATATCGTGCCGCAGACCGTGCTGGCCCAGGGCCAGGCCGACTATGCCATCGCCTGGGTGCCGAAGGCGCTGGCTTCGCGCGAGGCAGGGGCGGGCATCACCGATGTCGCGCAGGTCTTCCAGCGTTCGGGTACCAAACAGGTCTCCTTCAAGTCCGACAATATCGCGGGACCATCCGCGTTGCGGGGCAAGACCGTCGGAAACTGGGGCTACGGCAATGAATTCGAGCTGTTCGCGGGGATGACCAAGGCGGGCATCGACCCGGCCAAGGACGTCAAACTGGTCCAGCAGCAGTTCGATATGAACGCCTTCCTTTCCAAGGACATCAATGCCGCACAGGCGATGTCCTACAACGAGTACGCGCAGCTGCTCGAGACGAAGAATCCGGCAACCGGAAAGTTGTACACGGCAGCGGATTTCGCCACCATCGACTGGAACGACGAGGGTGTGGCCATGCTCCAGGACGCGATCTGGGCGAATACCGAAAAGCTGAAAGATGCCGAGTACCAGGACCAGACGGTGAAATTCATCGCGGCCTCGCTCAAAGGCTGGGCGTTCTGCCGTGACAACGTCGACAAGTGCCGCGACATCACCGTCGCCGCGGGCAGCACGCTGGGTGCGACGCATCAGCAGTGGCAGGTCAACGAGGTGAACAAGCTGATCTGGCCCTCACCCGCCGGAGTCGGGCTCATCGATCGAGCCGCGTGGGATCGAACGGTGAAGATCGGCAAGGAAACCCGCAATCAAGAAGGCGCGACAGTACTGAAGAAGGATCCCGACGCCGAGGCGTACACCAACGAGTACGTCACCAAGGCACTGGATTTGCTGAAATCCGGCGGAACCGATATCACCGGAACGAGTTTCGCGCCGAGCCAGGTGACATTGACCGAGGGTGGTAAGTAGGTGCGGTGTCGGCCGGAGCCGAGCGATCGAACGATGGATGCCGAAGGGCAAGAGCGGAGCAACCGGAGATGACCACTGATCACGTCTTCTACCCGTGGATGGCGCAGGGCGGAGCGAATCCGACGCCGATTGTCGGTGCGTCGGGTTCATGGTTCTGGGACGACTCCGGTAAGCGATATCTCGACTTCTCCTCTCAGTTGGTGAACGTGAATATCGGCCACCAGCATCCGGATATGGTCGCCGCGATCATCGCCCAAGCGCAGAAGCTGGCCACCATCTCACCGACGGTCGGCAACGATGCGCGCAGCGAACTGGCCGGGCTGATCGTCGAACGCGCACCCGGTGACCTCAACCGGGTGCTCTTCACCACCGGCGGCGCGGAGGCGGTCGAGCATGCGGTGCGGCTGGCCCGCAGCTTCACCGGGCGCACCAAAATGCTCGCCGCCTACCGCTCCTATCACGGCGGCACCGGCGTCGCGATCGGCCTGACCGGCGAACCGCGCCGCTGGGGCGCGGAGCCGACCAATGTCGACGTGGTGCGATTCTTCGGGCCTTACCCCTACCGATCGCCATGGAACACAAGCACTCCCGAGGAAGAGACCGTTGCGGCGCTGAATCATCTGCGTCAGGTGATCGAGCTCGAAGGTCCGCAGAACATCGCGGGCCTGATCCTGGAGACGGTGGTCGGCACCAACGGCGTGCTGGTGCCGCCGCCCGGCTATCTGGCCGGAGTGCGCGCGCTGTGCGACGAATTCGGCATCGTCTACATCGCCGACGAGGTGATGGTCGGCTTCGGCCGGGTCGGTGAGTGGTTCGCGGTACAGGCGTTCGGCGTCGAGCCCGACCTCATCACCTTCGCCAAGGGCGTGAATTCCGGTTACGTTCCACTCGGCGGTGTGCTGATCGCCGAACGGATCGCCCAGCGTTACGACGACCGGGTGTATCCGGGCGGCCTCACCTATGCGGGCCATCCGCTGGCCTGTGCGACCGGGGTCGCCTCGATCGGCATCTTCGAGCGCGACGGCATTCTCGACCACGTCCGCTCGGTCGGTGCGGACGTCCTCGGAAAAGGCTTGGCCGAGTTGGCCACTCGCCATCCGAGCGTCGGCGAGGTACGCGGTCTCGGCTTCTTCTGGGCTCTCGAGTTGGTGCGCGATCCGCACACCCGGCAGCCGCTGATCCCCTTTGCCGCCGCGGGCGAGGCCGCGGCACCGATGGCAAGGGTGACCGCCGCCGCGAAGGAACGCGGACTGTGGCCGTTCAACGCGGGCAACCGTTTTCAGATCGCACCACCGCTCACCACCTCGGCGGACGAAATCCGCACGGGGCTCGAGATCGTCGACGAAGTGCTGGAGGTCGCCGACGAATACGTCGGTGCGGCCTGACAGGTCTGATAGATATCGGCACCCAACCGAGAGCCGTCGGCGGCGAAATCGATGCGCCACCCATTGTCGCAGGTGCGGCCGATCTGGATGCACCTGTGAAGGCGATAGTGTGCACGTATGACTTCTGGGCAGACCGAGATCTGGCACAACCCGCGATGCACCAAGAGCCGCAATGCCACCGCGTTCCTCGACGAGGCGGGCATCGACTACACCGTCCGGCGTTATCTCGACGATCCGCCGACGGCCGATGAACTGCGCGCGGTGCTGGAGCGGTTGGACGCGCAGCCGTGGGATATCACCCGCACCGGCGAACAGATTGCCAAGGATCTCGGCATGTCCGGCTGGGGTCGCGAGGCGGCCGACCGGGATCGCTGGATCGAAGCGCTCGCCGCGAATCCGCAGTTGATCCAGCGCCCCATCGTGCTCACCGCGGACGGTGGCGGCATAGTCGCACGGGACGACGCCACGCTGCACACGCTGGCCTGACCCGCCCTTGGTGTGCGGCACCGTCTTGCGGTGGCACCTGGTGCTGTGAGTGCGGGAGGGCCCCGGATGCCCCTGCGATCGCGGGCTCTCGGCGACTGCCATGAGGCGGTAGGGTCGGCGATTATGAAGGTACAACTGCGCCATAACCCCGCGTCCACCATTGCGCGGTGCTTCCTCGCGGGCGGCGAGCCCATGCGGGTCGAAAGTGGCGCCATGGTCGCGCATTCGGCGGGAGTCACGTTGCAGGCCAAGGCCGAAGGCGGCATCCTTGCCGGACTGAAGCGCTCGGTGCTCGCGGGTGAATCGTTCTTCGTCTCCACCTTCACCGCGCCGCAGCAGGGTGGTTGGGTGGATGTAGCGCCCGCGCTGCCGGGCGACATGCTGAATCTGCAGATCACGCCGGACCGACCGTTCTTCATCAGCCGCGGCGGCTGGATCGCGAATTCCCATGGCGTGCAGGTGGAAAGCAAGTGGGGCGGTTTCGCGAACCTGTTCGGCGGCGAGGGCGGCTTCGGACTGCGCGCGCACGGTGACGGTGAAATCGTAGTCGGCGTTTTCGGGGCAATCGACGTCATCGATCTGCAGCCTGGTGAACCGATCACCATCGACACCGGTCACGTGGTGGCCTATGACCTGGCCATGAATTTCACTATGCGCCGCGCGGTCTCCGGGAGGTCCATTCAGTCACTGAAATCCGGCGAGGGCTTCGTCTTCGATTTCGTCGGACCCGGCCGGGTGCTGCTACAGACCCGCAACCCCGGCGCGTTTGCCGCTTGGGCTGGATCGGTCGCCTCCTCGGGCTGAGCAGGCTCTTCACGGTCGGGTAACCTCTCGGGCATCTCCATCGTCGAGACTTCCAGCTTCGTCGACCCTGAACCGTACGAAGCTGGGAAAAACATGGAACTGCTCGAAGTTGCCGCCACGATCGTCAGCTCGCTGTTGGGTGTCCTCAGCGGCAGCGCTGCCTGACCACTGCGGCAATAGTGTCTCCCCGACGTTATCCCGGCGGCACCGCGACGCTCGCTATGGACGTGGGTTCCTGCGGCTGTCGGGACGACAGGGGAGTCAGCCGGCGAGCCTTTCGATGAGGACGCGGGTGTCGGGAACGAAGGGCCAGGTGGGGTCGGCCAGGTGGGCGGCGAGCTCGGCGTCGGTCCACCACCAACCGTCGGCGATCTCTTCCGGCTGGTGCCGCAGTGGGCCGTCGTAGCGCAATTCATACGCGTACAGGTGGCAGCGCATCGGCCTGCCAGCCCACTCGCCGTCCCAAGAGTCGCTGACCAGCAGCGGCAGGGCCGCGCCCTCGGGCAGCGTTATGCCCAATTCCTCCGCGAGCTCGCGGAGGGCGGTCTGCGCGGGCGTCTCGCCCGGCTCGACGACGCCACCGGCCAGGCAGTCGTGCATACCCGCGAACACCATTTTGGTGTCGGTACGGCGGTGCACGTAGATGCGCGCGCCGTCCGCGGAGCGAACCAGCACACCGGCACTGGCGTGCCAGAGTCCGTCGCGGTAAACCGTGGCGCGATCGGCCACCCCTACCTCGCGACCTGCCCGGTCATAGACCGCGATCATCTCGGAGTTCGGTTGAGCTGACACCACCCGAGAGTAACGTGGGGGTCGCACGCCACCTGGAGAGAGGACCGTCCCGATGGTGCTTCCACGCGTACTGGCGAATTTCAACCGGCATGTGACAAATCCTGTGGCTAATATGCTTGCCGGTAAGGTTCCGCCCTTCGGCATCGTTATCCACAAGGGCCGGAAATCCGGGCGCGCCTACCGAACTCCCGTGTGGGTCTTCGAGGGCGACGGTGTCTACCGCATCGCATTGACCTACGGCCGCGATGTCGACTGGGTCAGAAATATTTGCGCCGCAGGCACATTCGACATGGAGATCAAGGGCAAAGTGGTCTCGCTCGTCGGCCCGGTAGTCGAACACGATCCGTCGGCGACGTGGGCGCCGGTCGGCCTGCGGCAGGTATTGAGCACGATCTCGGCCACTGACTATGTGCAGGCTAGTCCCGCATAGATCAGGCCAATGGCACGACAGTTGTTTTTCGTTGTGCTGCAAACCAATTCGTTCTGTCATGTTCTGTCGTAGTGCGAATCTTTTCGCCGAGTTGGGTCGGCTGCCTCTTCTCGGTGACGGTGTTTTGCCACTTCGATCACCGATTCCGTCCACCGAGCTTCCGAGAGCAGCAGGTTGTCGTCGTTGCCCGGCCGGGACAGCAGAATTCCGGCCCGGGTGCCCGGTGCGGTAATCGGCGCCGGGATGGTAATGCCGCAGGTGCCGAGATAACTGAGCAGCATGGTCGTGCGGAGGGTCGAGGTGTTGGCTCGGTCGTAGCGACCGGCATCGTGCTCGAGCGGTGCGAGCATGGGCGGCGGGTGCCGGACGGTGGGGCACAACAGTGCGGCGCCGTCGAGTTCGGCGGCGAAGCTCTGGCGCAGGGTGCTCATCGCGGCGTAGCCGTGCTCGATGGTGGTCGCGGTGCTCGCGTTGGCGGTGAGGCGGCGTCTGGTCGCGGCCTCGACAAGAGGGTGGTCGAGGTGGCGGTGATGCAGGAGAAAGGCTTCGGCGCCGACGATGGTGCCGTGGGTGTCGAGCAGAGCCTGGGCCGCCGAGAGTGACGGTAGGCGCCTGCCGACTATCTGCGCGCCCGCTGATCTCAATTCGGCTACCACGGAAGCGAATTGGTCGTCGATGTCGGGTGTGGTGTCTTCTGACCATTCACCGAGGGGAACGATGAACACCGGCGCTCGACAGGGGCGGGGCGTGTGTCGACCGGTGATGACTTCGTCGAACGCGATGACGTCCTCGACAGTGGTCGCGAAGGTGCCGATGCTATCGAGGGTGGGCGACAGTGGTGCGAAATCGTGCGGTCCATAACGGCCGCGGGTGGCCCGATAGCCGACTATTCCGCAGTACGCGGCCGGTACGCGCACCGAGCCCGAAGTGTCGGTGCCGACGGCGAGCGGCACCACGCCTGCCGCGACCGCGACCGCGGAACCAGCGGATGAGCCCCCCGGCACCCGCCGAGGGTCGAGTGGGTTGATCGGTGTTCCGAAATGACTGTTGATGCCGAGGCCGGAGAATGCGAACTCGCTGAGATTGGTCTTTCCGATGGTGATCAAGCCGCTGCCGTGGGCTTGTCGTACCAGATGGCTGTCGTGCTCGGCCGGCCTGCTTTCGGCACGCGTGGCCGAACCGCATGTGGTGATCGTGCCGCGAATGTCGAAGAGGTCTTTCCACACGATCGGGACGCCGTCGAGTGCGCTGCGACGGCTGCCGTCGTTGTGGCGGCGTTGGCTGTGCTCGGCTTGTTCGCGGGCGAGTTCGTCGGTGGCGGTGATAAGGCCCGTTTTCGACCGAGGGGCGCGGGCGAGTTCGGCCGCGGTTGCCGCCACCTGGGTCGCCGTGACACGGCCCGCTCTCAGCGCGGCGGACATGTCGACGGCCCTCATCTGCGCACTCGCGCGCTGACGACAGCGTCGATGCCGCTGCGCGCGACGGCGTGTGCGGCGCACTCCATGCAAGGCAAACCTGTCATCGGCAGCAGCTTTCTCGAGATTCGGTGCGCCCACCGTATCGTGGCGATGACCCGGCGCGGGATGTCTGAACATCCATGCAACGGGGCCAATTGTCGTCCGAATATCCATTGCCGGACGGGATATCTGGCTGTTGACTAACCGACGTGACCCAAATTGGCAACGCCGATCCCGTGCACATTCCGGCCAGACAGGCACGGTCGGTGACTGTGCGCGCAGGGAATCGAGTGCAGATAACCGACGTGCTCGGCGGGCAGGTCGGCGACATTTTCGTCTACAACGCCTACGACATCGCCGAGCATCACAGTGCCTCGCACACTCGCACGCACAACAGTCGGCTGTTTCCGAGCCTCGGCCAGTATTTCGTGACCAACCGACGACGTCCGATCCTCACCTACCTCGCGGACACCTCACCCGGTGTGCACGACATGCTGATCGCCGCGTGCGATCCGGAACGCTATGCGGCACTAGGGGATCCGGTACACGCCTCGTGCGCGGACAATCTGCGTCGCGCGATGGCCGAGCTCGGCCACCCACCGCTGTCGTTCATTCCGCAGCCGATCAACGTCTTCATGCAAATCCCCGTCGCAACGGAGGACGGCACCCTGTCCTGGCTCGGTGCGCCGACCGTACCCGGCGATTCGGTCGTGCTGCGCGCCGAGATGGACTGCGTCATCGTCGTCTCGGCCTGTCCGCAAGATCACAACGTCATCAACGGCCCCGGTCCCACACCGCTGTCGTTGCAGGTCCTTCCTTCCCTTTAGGAGCAACCACACATGTCGATGACCGAGACCACCCATCCCGCCCTCGAGCCCGTAGAGCTCGACGGACTGAACTTGCGCAACCGCTTCGTTGTCGCGCCGATGACGCGCGTGTCCGCGCGGCCCGACGGCACCCCCACCGAGGAGATGGCCGAGTACTACCGCGCATACGCCGCCGGTGGCTTCGGGCTGATCATCACCGAGGGCATCTACACCGATGCCGCCCACAGCCAGGGCTACTTCAACCAGCCCGGACTGGTCACCCCGCAGCACATCGCGGGATGGCGAGCAGTCGTCGACGCCGTCCACACCGGGCACGCGCCGATCGTCGCTCAGCTGATGCATGCCGGGGCGCTCTCCCAGGGCAACGCCTACGGTGTCGAAACAGTCGCGCCGTCCGCGGTTCGTCCGCGTGGACAGATGATGAAGGAGTACGGCGGTGCGGGCGGCGCATGGGAGGTCCCGCGCGCGATGGAACCGCGTGATATCGACAATGTCGTCGGCGGTTTCGTCGAAGCGGCCGAGCATGCCAGGTCGGCCGGTTTCGACGGTGTCGAGATCCATGCCGCGAACGGCTATCTGCTCGATCAATTCCTCACCGATTACACCAACGACCGCACCGACGAGTACGGCGGATCGCTGGCGAATCGACTCCGGCTGATTGTGCGGGTCGTTCGGGAAATCCGCGAAGCGGTCGGTCGGTTCCCGATCGGTGTGCGTCTGTCTCAGACGAAGGTCAACGACTTCACCCATCGGTGGGCGGATGCCGATGCCGCGGCACAGGTGATATTTCCCGCACTTGCCGACGCGTCATACCTCCACATCGCCAGCGAGGGACGCGATTTCATCGAGACCGCACGGTTTCCCAGCGGCTCGACGATCACTCGACTCGCCCGCGAGCTGTCCGGCCGCCCCGTCATCGCAAACGGTGGGATGCACGACCTTTCGCAGGCCGCGGAGGTGCTCACGGACGGCCACGCCGACCTCCTCGCACTCGGGCGTGGTGCGCTGGCGAATCCCGATCTGCCCGAACGGGTCGCTACCGCGCGGAAGCTGGCTTCGTTCGATCATGAGATGCTCCAACCCGAGGCGACACTGGGCAACGCCCGGTCTTGGTCTGCGAACCAGTGAGATACGAATCGGCGGAGGTGAGCGGTGATGAACCACGGTTGGAGCCATGGCGCGGCGGCGGTGGCGGCGTTGACCTTCGATGTGGATGCGGAAACGCCGATACTTGCACACGGAGGTCGGTTCGCTGATCGGCCCATGGTGATGTCGCACCAGTCCTACGGTCCAGATGTCGGTGTTCCGCGAATTCTCGACCTCCTGGACGAGATGGATGTGTCCGCAACGTTTTTCGTCCCTGGCTGGGTGGCGGAGCAACGTCCCGGCCTTGCTTCCTCGATTGTGGATCGCGGGCACGAGGTCGCGCACCACTCTTACAGTCATCGGTCGCCGACGACGATGACCGCCGCCGAGGAACGTGCCGACTTCGAACGGGCGCTGGATGTTTTCGCGGCCCAGAAGATCGAAATCATCGGGCATCGGGCGGCTATGTGGGAGGCCAGCACGACCACCTTCGATCTCATAGCCGAGTACAAGCTGCGTTACGACTCGTCGTTGATGGGCGATGACCGCCCGTATCTGGTGGAAGCGTCGGCGACGAATATCGTCGAGCTGCCTGTGCATTGGTCGCTCGACGACTGGGAGCAGTACGCGTTCCTGCCGGACCCGAATATCGGTCCTGGGATCGAATCACCGATCAAGGTCGAACAAATGTGGCGCGCGGAGCTCGACGGTATGCGTCACTATCGCTGTCTGTTCAACCTGTGTATGCATCCATTTCTGTCCGGCCGTCCCGGTCGGATGATGGCGCTGCGTCGCCTCATCACCTACGCACTCGAGTGCGGCGATGTGACTTTCGCGCAGTGTGGGGACATCGCGAAGTGGGCTATGGAAGACACTGAGTTGATGCACCACCCGCTGCCTCGCTACGAGCTGGACCCGCAGGTATACCCGGATTGAGTTCGGGTCGCATGCGCCGGAGAAAATCGGGGCGGCGCATCGTGGTTTGTGTCGGCGCATCGCAGCTGCTGCGGTTTACTCGTCGGGCACGAGATATAGCGCGAGGAACAGATCGATCTTGCTCTCCAGGCGATTGACGTCTCGACCGGTCAGTTCGGTGATCCGTGCAATGCGATTGCGCAGTGTATTGACGTGCAGGTGTAGCTCGGCGGCCGTGACGGCCCAACGGCCGTCATTGGCGAGGAACACCCGCAATGTCTGCTCGAGTTCTGTGTTCGCCCTGAGGTCGTGCTCGCGGATGACGCTGAGGACTTGCTGTGCGAATCGACGCCGTACCTGGTCGTCGAGCAGGCCGAAGAGCATGCGGAAGGTCGCGATATCGGCGAAGGTCGCGGTGTCTTTGCCCTCGGTCACGCGCAAAACCTGGCAGACCTCGCGTGCGCGCACCAATGGTTCACGCAGTGCCCCCGCGCCGGCGGCGAGGTCGCCGACACCGATGATGATCCGCGCCTGATTCGCTCGCCTTGCGACCTCGGCCGACATATCCCGAGCCACGTGCGTCAGTTCGTCGGTACCCAGTTCCCAAGGGAAGATGGCCACGACGTCGCGGCTCGCGGCGCCCGTGAACGCAGAGATCCCGTGCGCTGACAAGACCGCGGCGATAACGTCGATGATGCCGTCGGGTACCGCGGTGTCCTGGTCGGCCGGATCAGCGGCGGCGAAGGCGAACACCGCAAGCGTCCGATCCGCGGGAACCCCGTAGGAGCGCAAGCGATGTGCCACCTCGGCGGATCGGCCGGGACCGGACAGGATCATCTCCAGCAGCTCACCGGCGAACCGTGCTTCGATCGCGTGCAGCGCCTGCTGTTTGGTCACTTCCACGCTGAGAAAGCGGGCTGCCTGGGCCAATGCTTCCTTGTCGGTCGCCGTGAGGTCGGCGGCCGGGCGCAAACAGAACAGGCCCGCGTTGATGTCTCCCAGCACCCCTTGCACCAGGTACAACACCGCGGGTCCACTGTCGTCGAGGACGACCTCGAGTGGCGGCGGCGTTCGATGCAACGCCGCGGCCGCGTCGCGGACCTGTGTGTCGGTCGGTTGACACTCGATGCTGGCGAGACATCGACCCGCGCGGTCGACGACCATCAGCGGTAGATCGCTGTCGCGGCGCAGTACCGTGAGGACTCCGGCTGCGCCGCCACCTCGCGACAGTGAGGCCGCCAGCGCGTTGCTGCGGTGCACGGTAGCGGTCAACTCCGCCTGCAGATCCTCGTTTCGCAGGTGTGCGGCGGCCTCGGTCACCGCCGCGAATGGCACCCCGATACACAGTTCGATCAGGGGCAGTCCGCGGGTTCGACACGATTCGGCGAGGCTGGGCGGAATCGAGGGCGTCTGCGCTGTCAATCCGAACACCAGACCGGCAGCACGCGCACCCGCGACCGCGTCGACGAAACGCTCTGCCGATACCTGCGGTTGCCACAGGCCATTGGTCAACACCAACTCGTTCGACCGCACGTAGCGGGAAGGGTCGGGAAGTTCCGTCGTATGCAGCCAGACGATCTCGTTCTCTAGCGAATCGCCGAGTTCGGGCGTCAGGACGCGCAAACCGAGCGAAGGCTCGGCCACCAGGCGGCGAATCGTGAGCATCTGTCAGAACATACATCGTCGGGGCGGAAAGTATGTACGTACACATATCTGTGAGTGCCCGTGCGGGAGGCGATCCTATGAGGCAGATCACTAAGAAGGAGGGCCTACCATGATTTCCCCGCAACCCGACGGCGCGCCGCTCGTGACCGCCCCGAACCCTGGCCGATTTCAGGAGGAGGCAGGCGTCCGATTCGACGAGCACGGGATCGCGCCCATCCTCGACAACGAACGTGACTGCTCGTCCTGGGAATTGTTCTGGATCTGGACCGGGGCCAACATCGCTCCGATCAATTGGGTACTCGGGGCCCTCGGCATCGTGCTCGGACTCAGCCTGACCGAAACCCTCATCGTCGTGGTGGTGGGAAACTTCTTCGGTTGCGCCATATTCGGGCTGTTCAACGTCATCGGTCATCGCACCGCGGTGAACCAAATGGTCCTCGGACGCGCGGCATTCGGCATCAGAGGCGCGGCGCTACCGGCAATTATTCAAGGTCTCATGACGATGGCCTGGGTAGGCGTCAACACGTGGGTTGTCCTCGATCTGGTGCTGGCGGTCCTCGGCCAGATCGGTATCCACGGGGGAATGGGACTACAGATCATCGTCGCGGCGACGATCATGATCGGCCAGTTGGTCCTTGCGCTGTACGGGTTCTACGCGATTCGTTCCTTCGAGAAGTACACCGTCCCCGTGACCGTTCTCGTCATGATCGTGATGACGGTGATCGCACTCACGCATTCCGAAATCAACTGGGCGAGCCATTCGTCGCTGTCCTCTAGTGACAAGATCACTGCGATCACCCAACTCGCGACCGCTATCGGAATTGGTTGGGGCCTCACCTGGATTCCCTATGCCGCCGATTACAGTCGATTCGTACGTCCGAATATATCTGCGGCGCGCGTGTTCTGGTCATCGGCCGGTGGCATGTTCCTGCCGACTGTCTGGCTCGCCGCGCTCGGTGCCTGCCTCGCCAGTGTCAGTGGTAACGCCGACCCGTCGGCATTGGTAGTCGAAACATTCGGAGTTCTCGCGATTCCGGTGCTGCTGCTCATCATGCACGGCCCGATCGCCACCAATATCCTCAACCTGTACTCCTGCTCGCTTGCGGCGCTGAGCATCGGTATTCGAGTTCCGCGCTGGAAGCTCACCCTTTTCGCCGGTGTGGTCGCTTCCGCGGTCCTGGCCGTGTTCGTCAACGCGACCAGTTTCGCGCACGCGTTCGACAGCTGGATGGTGTCGATTCTGGTCTGGATCAGCCCGTGGGCGGCGATCGTGCTGACCGACTACTACCTTGTGCGCCGCCGTGTGCTGTGGGTCCCCGAGCTCTACGCAAGTGGCGAGGGGACGAACCAGGGCACCGTTCGGATCGGGGCATTGTTCAGCCTTTCGATCGGCATTCTCGCGGCGTGGTCATGGCAGTACGGAACCGTGCCTGCCATGCAAGGCCCGCTGGCACGCGCTTTCGAGAACACCGACCTGTCGTGGCTGGCCGGGGCCCTTGTCGCCGCGATGAGTTATTACATTTCGGAGCGCCTGCGCCGCGCTTCTGTCTCGGCCGAAGCCGAACAGCAGGTCATCGGATCGCGCTGAGCCGACCTCCGAGCCGGAACTATGAGGGGCTTCGGCTCGGCGACGGAGCCGGGCGGCGTGCCGAACCGCCGCCCGGCCTCGACGACAGACCACCGGTCACGCGAGGACAGCCATGCGTCGGAGGTTCGGTGCAGACGCAAGCCAGTTCGTCATCGCCGCAGGATGTGGGGTCCGTGGGCGATTCGGGCGAGTTCGGGTGCGTCCGCGGCGCCGCTACTCGCGGCGAACGCGCGAATCAGGTCGGTCTCGGCGGCAGAGCGCCACACGAAACCCCATGTGCACGGCGTAGCGTCGGGCATCGGCACGTATGTGATACCGGGCCTGGCGTAGTAGTACCGGCAATGTTCCTGCGCAGGCGTGACTGCGCGGCCCGCCCCGGTCAACGCGAGCATTTCCTGGAAGGTCTGTACAGCGGGACCGCGTCGGATCTGCCGACCCGACGGTGTCCGGAAAGGGACCATCGCCTCCTCCCAATAGGCGGGGACGCGTGCGCCGAGGTCGAATACGACGTTGTCACCGAGGTCTTCCACCGACACCGTCGCTCGCTCGGCCAGTGGATGACTCGAGGCGACCGCGAGGTAGAGCGGTTCGCTGAAGACCGAGGGCCCGACCGTCAGGTCGGGCTCCTCGACCGGCTTCCACAGCAGTTGGACGTCGACTTCGCCGGCGCGCATCGGCCCGAACGGGTCGGTGGGGTACACCTCGCGGACGTCGAGTTCCACCTCGGGGTAAGAAGCGAGGAACGCGTCGAAGACCGGCTGCAGTATATGGCTGAGCGCACCCATGAGGCCGAGAGTCAACCGATCGCCCATGCTGTGCCCGGATGCCCGTGCGCGGGCGACCGCCGACAGGATCATCTGGTAGCCGCGCTGCAGGTCATCGCGTAGTCGTTGCCCGATCGGGGTGAGTGTGACGCTGCGGCTGGTGCGGATGAACAGCGGTGCGCCGATATGGCGTTCCTGCTTCTTGATGGCGTGGCTGACCCGGGACTGGGTCACGTGCAGCCGTTGTGCGGTCCTGCCGAAGTGCAACTCCTCGGCAAGGGTCAAGAAGATCTCGATGTCCCGCAACTCCATTGATGTCCCTGCTGTCATGGCGCTTTTGCCGCCTATGTTATCGACTCGCTCAATCATGACTGATGTGTCATGGAGCGTTGCGGAATTGGGCATTGATCTGCGGTGATGTGGGCTGGGAAGGTGGATCGGTCTGAAAAGGTACCTACGAAGCATGGGAGAGACAAGTGGCGCTCGGACACCTGGCTTTGGGTGGCCGCCGATGCCGTGGCGTGGGCCGAGGGATCTCGCAGAAGGCACGGGCATCGAAGATCTGATCAGACTGGAGGGGCTTGGCGTCGCCGGGCTTTCGTTCGCCGGTAGCTGGATGCCGGATGCCGAGGACTCTGGCGGTGATGACGGTAGTGGTCGCTATAGCGAATCCGGCCCAAGAGCGTCGATGCGGATGTTTTGGTCGACGGTCACGGGTGTGACGCCGCAGGATTCGGCGATCTCGGCCATGGTGGCCGACCTGCGCCCCTGCGACACCATCATCGTCTGGGAGATTGACCGGCTCGGCCGCAACCTGCGCGACCTCATCGACATCGTCACCGGCCTCGGGCAGTGTGGCGTGGGTCGGCGGCTGCCGAATCGGGACGACGAAGGCCGCGATCACGGTAGGTGGGATATTGCGCGATACAACGGATTTCATCGTGCAACAGTGTTGCGTTCCGGTGTAGTCGCGCGGTGATCGGCAAGTGGTTCCGTAGGAATGCGGCCAAGAAGCTGGCCGAGGATGTCATCCCCGCCGCCGCCCGTGCGACGGAGAAGCCAATTCGGCAGACCGCCGAAACCCTGACGGAGTTCGTGGGGAAGACAGTGCCCGATCGTGACCTGGAGGGCCGGCATCAGATCGAGCAGTCCGGTTTCGGAGGGCCACCGGCAGGCGCGCCTGGGTCACTCGACCCGTCGCTGAGATCGTCTGAAAGGAAATTCAAGACTACCGAAATGCTTGAATACTACCGCGGCGAACATCTTCCGGATAACGACTTATTTCCGCCCAAGCTTGCCAAATATCTTACCGATGAGGAACGGAAATCCTATATGCTGACCATCCGTGATGGAAAGATATACGACGCCAATGGAAGATTCGACACAACACGTTCCAAGAATGGCAAGGCAATCTGGGTAACAGATGAAAAAGGAACGATGTACGCTGCCTCCGAAGAGGAGGGGAAGAACTGGAGAGACTGGGATGACGAGGATTGGGAGGCATTCGATGGGAGTCTCTATCACTCGAGTTTCTTCGGCGGGCAGCCCGTCTCAGGCGCGGGTGAACTCCGGGCGGTCGACGGTGAACTTCGAATGTTCTCAGATAAGAGTGGTCATTACGAGCCACGACAAGAATATACTCAGCAAGTCGTAGATCATCTGCGCGATCAAGGCGTGGAGGTCGACCCATCGATAGTTCGCACAATAGCGCCGAACTGACATCGATGGACGGCGTTGTAAAATTGGCACGGGCAGGGTGGTCGTAGATATTCAGCTGATTTGGTAGGGACTCGCCACGTATCCGCATGGGAAACCCGGTCAGCCAAAGTGAGTTCACGATTGCGGGTGTCGCAGCGGGAACAGACCGACTCGATAGGAACGAGCGATCCGCCAGCACGATGGTGGCGCCGGACTTGTTTGTAGGTGACCTGGAGGGCAATTCGGTCAACCGGCCGTCAGAACACGAATTTAGCGCCGTAGCCGGTCGTTTGCGCAATTCCGTTGGTGGCGTCGGCTCGGACGGTGATGAATGACATGGCCGATGCCGGGGAGAGGCATCCATTGACATTCAGAGGGGTATTGGTGTGCGCGAAGGTGAAGGGGAACGTCGACTCCTGGTCCAGCTCTGCCTCGGCGATCACTACCGCGGTCACACTGCCCGGTGCCAGAAATGTGGTGATCTCCTGGGTGAGTCCCCCGGTGCCACTTAGGCTGGCGTCCACACCGACAACGACTGCGCCCACCCCGTCTTCTGGGACGAGTGTCACGGCGATTCCGGGTGTAACACCGGTGCTGGCGCCTTCGAGCGCGCCCATGGATACCGAGATTCCATCGGAAACGTCCACCGCGCAGCCGATCAGATATCCGGCGGCGATCTTCCCGCGACGCATCGACGAGGGTCCGTCGGAGACCATCGAAAAGTTCCCGGACACCCTGGCCCCGTGCGCGAACGGCACATCTAATGCGACATCACTGCCTACGACATTGCTGGCATCCGCCGACGCGATCAGGTGTAGTCCGGCGGAGCTGACCTCGCCGGGGGCCGCGTTGGCAGCGGTATCGACAGCGGCAACTGCGCCGGTGGTAGTCAGTATTACCGCGGTGATCGTGGCAAGGGTATGCGAATGCTTGCGGTTCATCACGCTCCAGTCGAGTAGTCGTCGAAACGGAACTTCACAAACGGACTCATGCACCGGCGATCGTCGCGGATTCTGTTCGGCATGTGCGGGCCGGATATTACCGGTCGGTGCAGCTCAGTTGTGGTATGTGGCGGCCATCGCGAGTTGCCGTCGCAACCGGCGAGCGATGCCCGTCGGTATCCCGCCGATTCGGTCGCTGCCGAGCTCGGCTGTGCGGGAAATCGCGGTATTCGCCTCCTGCCCCGGTCAGGGTGCTGTTTATATACCCTGCGTCGGCGTCGTGAAGAGCCCGTTCGCTCCCTGCCCAAGCCTGCCGACGGCGCAAGTAGACGGGCTGAGTAGCTTGGGGATTCTCGTTATGGTGTGCGGGTTCGGCCTGCTCATCCGAGTGTCGGGCTCCTGAGGTCAGAGCTGCTGACCGGGATGAGGGACGTGGGCCTTGCCGCCGCAGGTAAGAGCTCGATGGCGGCGGGCGGAGACGACGACCGCAGGCACGATAGCCGGTGCCAGGACCGCCGCTGATGGAGACATCGACCAGGCCCGGGGTTTTTGGCACGGGTGGCCAGCGGAATGGCGTCGGTGATGATCGCGGTGCCGGTGACGAGGCCGAAGTTCCAGCCGAGACCCAGCAGCGTGAGGGCCACTGCGAATGCGGCGACGGAATCGTCGGGGGCGTTGGTGGCGGCGATGCCGGCGGCCGGCGGCCAGCAGCCAGCCCCGAGGTAGCGGCGATCGTGAGGCGGCGGTAGCGGTCGACGAGCCAGCCGGTCAGGGCGAGGGTAAGACATCGCGCCGATGTGAATAGCGATCACGAGGCCGGCTGCCGCGGCGTTGTGATCGTGATCGTGCATGTGGACGGCTGTCATCGTCATGATCGCGACCATGACCAGTCGGGTGCTGCGCGAGCAGGGGCTCCGACGGTCACACCGGCCGCAAGTCCGGCGCCGCTGAGACCTCGAGCGGCAAGACGATGAGAATGCGGCGCTGCTCTCGGGAGTGCGGGAGGTCTTCGATCAGTGCGGGGCACGGGAGTCGTCAGGAGAGTTCTTTCGATAGACACAACCCGGCCGGACGGTACTCACCCCGACCAACCATTACACACCAGCACAACGACTTGCAGGACGCCACCAGGTGTACCTGGGGGTCGGGTGTCGAATCTCGTTGGGCTGTCATGGCTGTTTGCCGCCTGACGTCATCGACTCGCTCAAACATGACTGATATGTCATGGAGTGTTGTGGCATTCGGTGTTGATCTGCGATGGCGTGGACTGGAAACCTATACCTCCGAAACCTGCCCTATGAAGCATGACGGTTGTCGCCGCAGCGAAACCAACTCGGCCGCAACAACATCCAACACCGTGGTTGGCTGCTTCAGGTGCCGTTGGAGCACCCCTCCGCAGGGCAAATTCGAAGGGGCTGCCGAGCATGGTTCAACCGTTGCGCGTCGATACCGGCCTGCTACGGACGCTGGCACCGGAACTCGCCGTCCTGGCCGATGTGACACGGAAACATCCGAAAACTGTGAAAGGCGGGCTCGAGTGTCGGGGCAATGAATGGCCCGGCAGGGTCCTCGGTGAGACGTCCCACGGGCCCGCGGACATCTTGCGCCGCTTGGTAGTCGAGAACGCGCGAGTGTGTTCGGACAGCGCGTGACAGGGCCGCTACTCCCCGGAATCCCCCCGGGTTTGCAGGACATGGTGTTCGGGCATATGCCCGAAGCGAAGGTCGAAGGCATGCGGCGGGCCGCGGACGCCTGGTCGGACTCGGCCGATGGGCTTGTGCTGGTCCTACAGGGAATCGCAACATCGGAAGTGAAAGCGTTGAAGGCGGCGTCCGGCGGAGTAACCGCTGATGCGGTACGGAAGCAGCTCCGGGCGCTCGCAGACGAAACGCGGCGGCTTATCGACTACAACAACAGCATGGCGAAGCAGTTGTATGAGGGTGCCACGGCGCTCGAGCTCGAGATCTATACCGTGTGTGGCATTGCCATGGTGCTCGGGGCGCAGCTCGCGTTGGATTTGCTGTTGGGCCCGCCGGGCCTCTCGAAGGCTGTCGCCGATCGGACCGCGGCCGAAGCGGCGATGAAACTTGCGTGGCGCGAGCTGGTGATGAGGTTGCGCCAACTGACTTTGAGGTCCGCGGCGGAGCGTCCTGTGCTCGCCATGGCCACTCGGGGTGCGACTATCGGTGCGGCGACCATGGGCGGGGTCCGCGCGATTGCCGAAGGCGTCCAGATCGCGCATGGGGACCGGGTGGCAGTGGATTGGAAAGCGGTCGGAATCGCGGCCGCGGCCGGCGGGGTCGGCGGGGCGGCCGGCGGGGCGCTCGGTTCTGTCGTCGCGCCCGCGGTGAGTCGCTTGGGGGCGGACGCCGTGCCGAAGGCGGCGCAGCTGAGTTGGCGGGTGGCGGGGGTGATGGCGGCCGGGACGGCCGGTGGTGCGGCCGGTGGTTTGGCGGCCGGCTTAACCGCGGGGTATCTGACCACGGGAAAGTTCGAGACCGAGAATCTGGCCGAGATGGTGCTTATGGGATTCGGTGGCGGCCTGCTCGGTGGCGTCGGCGCCGGTTTCCGGAGCATACGGACCGGGGGAGCATCAGCCGTTGGGAATGGTCGCGGCCCGGTGACCGTGCCGGAGGGACCAGGTGCCGACGGGACCCCGGCTCCTGCACGGCAACTGGTGGACGCGGCCGGGGACGGGCACGCGCCGCGGCCACGCGCTATCAGGGCGGCAGTGGATGAGGTCTTCCCGAACCTCGCCTGGACCGGCAAGCGCACCGACGTCGAAGCCGGGGCACCGCGCAAGCTCGCCACCGATTCCGGCCCGGCGGCTGGTGCGGCCACTAGGTTTCGGCAGCCTGACATCGCCGAGCTACGGAACCCGGACGTAGCCGAACTTCAGAACATGGCCGACGCCGAGCACCGGCGGATGCTCGCAGACCTCGGTCTGGGGGGCGAGGCGCCTCCCAATCCGAAAGGGTATGGCGGACCGCCCGGTTCGCCGGTGTCACCGCCGAACTCCTGGTCGCCGACCTCGATGTCGCCATGGGGTACCGGTACCTCCGGCCACGGCAACACCGGACGTGCGCCGGAGCTGGCACCGCCGGTGCGGAGCGCGGTCGGGACCTCCACGAGTGAGCCAGTGCGGATAGCTGAATCCCGGGATGCACAACATGATTCGGAGACGCGTGCCGGCAGTGACGTAGATGTCGCGATCGCGCGGAGCACTCCCGTCGAGAGTCCCGATATCGCCCAGCTACGGAAGCCGGACGTAGCTGAACTTCAGCACATGGCCGACGCGGAGCACCGGCGGATGCTCGCGGACCTGGGTCTGGGAGGCGGGGTGTCGGTCCATCAGAAAGAGGTTGGCGGGCACCCTATTTCGCCATCATCGCCGAGTTCCTGGTCGCCGCCCTCGATGTCGCCTTGGGGTACCGGTTCCTCCGGCCACGGCAACACCGGGCAGGCCCCGGAGCTGGCGCCGCCAGCGCGGAGCAAGGTCACGACTTCCACGGGTGACCCGGCGCGCGCGGCTGAAAAAGAAGTCGCACAACATGATTCGGAAGTGCGTAACGACAGTGATGCAGATGTGGCGACGGCACCGAGCGCAACCGTCGAGAGGCCCGACGTCCAGATCAACCCGCCGGGGGATGTACCGCATCGTCCTGGACCGGACGCGTTCCAGCAAGCCACATCAACCGCGGCACCTCAGCGACTTCCGGATACGAATAGCTCTGTCGTACGGGCAGCCATGCCCAGGCCGCTGCACGAAGCATCGTCGGCGCAGGACGTCGCACCTCTAAGGGGGGCTACGGCAGTCGCTCCGGCCGCCGCTGAGGCATCGCGGTCCGCGACCGAGTCGATCGGCGCACTGAGCGGCCGACACGGCGGCGACACCGACGAACTCCAGAGTGACCCCGAGATGGTTCCCGACGTGCTGCCGCCCGAGGCGCCAACTGTCGTGCCCGCCTACGTTCCCGACCCGACCCGACTGCCCGTGCCGGAGCTTCCGATGGAAAAGCCTGAGGCGTACCCGTCGAAAACGCCGCAGGACTACGTGATACCCGGCGTCCCGATCGCACCCGACGGCCCCCCTCCCAACGGCATACCTGCCGTGCCGCGCCTGCCGTCCTCGGTACCGGCAGAGTTACCTGCCACGCCGCCGGCGTACCGGCCGCCGGTACTGATCCCCGGCTCGGACGACACCGACGACCAAGACAATCGGAAGACCTCGCCGCCGCCGGATATCGCACCCACTCCACGCCACCCGGCCGCGCCCGTAACTCACCTGCCCGCCACACCCGTGACAGGTGCAGACGAGTCACCCTCATCCGTCCGCTACGACGTTCGCCCGGACCCGACCGCCCCTGGCGCACCACAAGATCCGACGAACAACCCCCTGTTCGATCCGAACAGCCTCGAGTACAACCGCGATAACACTGGCATCCCGCAAGTGGCCGGGCCGCCACCCTCGCAACTGGCGCAGGCACCGCAGCGTCAGGTGGAGTCGGCCCGCCCGGTCCCGACGGCCCAGGCGTCGGCAGACGAAAACGGCAAAGGCACAGGCAAGAAGCGGCGAATGCCGGTCCAGCCGGAAGAATCCACACTCGAGCCGAAAACTCTTCCGCCGCAGCCGCCGTCTCAGTATGAAACGAATGACCAGGCGTCGGTAGGCATCGGCCACGGGCCGGGGAAAGCTCAGAAGCCGCGAGCATCGTCGCAGGGCCGGCCCGAGTCGGCCGCGTCGGCGGATGCCCGCTCTGCTGAGTCGCGGGGCGACGTCGACAGCAGTGCCGTTCGGCCGCCTCGGCTCGGTGACGATCCGGTTGAATCCGGGCCGACGCCATGGAGCGGCAATCAGTTCTCAATGACAGGGGCTGCGTCGGAGACTGGTGCACCTGGCGAGAGCCAGGAGGATGCCCGTTTCGCGCGGCCGCCAGCGCGGGATGATCGCCGGTCCGGTCGCCCGACCCCCTGGGCCGCGACGTTCGAGCCAGCGGAGGCTGCCGAGCTCGGCGCGTCACCGGCCCGCACCACTACCTCGCCCGAATATGATGTCGCTGCGCCGAACGGGCCCGATTCGTATCGGCCGCAGGCGGTTCAAGGCGTGCGAGTCCGCCGCCCGAAATTGAAAAAGGACGGGCTCTTCTACGGACCGGATGATGAGCTTTACAACAGTTCCCGCAAAGAGTACTTCCTGGTCGGTGTCGACCCGGCGGATGTCCGGTCGATCAATGCGGACGAAATCGGCGCCGACGCGCCGCGCGATATGGCTCCGCACGAGGTGCTCTACAGCACATATGGCGATCCTGATGATGGGCCGATCGGCTTCGGGGTCTGGCTGATTCGAAACGGCGAGCTCAGGATGTTGGAATTCGTCACTGGGACGTTCAGCGAAGATCGGATGAAATTCGCTGCCCAGCTTCGGGACTGGCTGGTCGAGCATCGGGTGAATCTGGCGAAGGTCGGGGTCGACGGCCTCGTCGATGGCACGATTTGGCGGCCGTGGTCGCCGTCGGTGACATCGGTCGAACAACTGTTCACCTATCCCCACATGAGCGCCGATACGCTCTTCAACAGTTGCGGCGTGGGCTTCTGGGTGAATGTCGCGGCTGTGGAATCGGTCCCCGGCAGAACGTCGATCAGCTACACGATCAACCTGCTCAGCGGCGATCCGGCGTCTTTTACGCTCGTATTCACCGAAGCGGACGGAGTGACCACTGCCCGGTACACGAATATCGAGCTGGGCCAGCACGCGTCGCGTACTGCCCTGGCCCAACGTGAGGTCCACACATCACTGACCGCGCCGTTGCTGGCCGCGTCGGGTGTAGGTATCGCCGACGATGACACCACCACGGAGTCTGCGGCAGGACCCGCCACAGAGACCGACAAAGGACCTGCCACCGCTGAAACCCCCCGCGCCC
The DNA here is from genome assembly GCF_046764875.1 of Nocardia arseniciresistens. Taxonomy (NCBI): domain Bacteria; kingdom Bacillati; phylum Actinomycetota; class Actinomycetes; order Mycobacteriales; family Nocardiaceae; genus Nocardia; species Nocardia arseniciresistens. Next base: position 171,354 of record NZ_JBKORD010000002.1, on the reverse strand, counting down.
GAGGTGGATCCGCAACCGACGACTCGCCCGCAGGCCCGGTCACACAGGTTTACGACTTCGACATCGACCGCGCGGCACGCGGCCTCCCGCCACTGCGCAAGAACCACCGACCGCTCCGAACCGGAACAGGACTGCACGGCAACGAAATCGGCGGCACCGTTAACCATCATCACACCGACGACGAGGATGGTCGGCCATACCGGAACACCGACGACCCAGCACAACACAACCCCACCGAACCCGACATCGGAGATGGCAGCACCGCCTATGGCGCCCCGGAGTCGACCGAAAACTCCGAAACCGAGGGGAATGGTGAACGCGAGCCGCGAGCCAGGGCGGCCTCCGCGCAGCCTCAGCCGCCCGCCGAGACACCGACGGAATCTTCGAGATCCTGGTTCCTGAACCGGATCTGGACCCCGATCCGTCTCAAAACCCAACCCGAAAACAAAGACATCGCGGGCCTCAACACCAGCGCCTTTCTCACCACCGCCGCCAGCTTCGGCCTGAGCGCCTTCATCCCGGTGTGGGTCTCAGATTACAGTGACTCCGCACAGTGGACCGGCATCGCGATGTCGGCGCCCGCAGTAATGACATTGATCGCGCATCTTCCGGCGGGATACATCGCCGACCACGTCGAGAACCGCAAAACGTTACTTTTCACCTCGGCAACCACAATCGCCGTAACAGGCTCCGCAGGCGGCTGGTTGCTCGCCGGGCTACCCGGTGCACTGGAGGTCGTCGTCGGATCGGTGGGCGTCATCGCGGCAACTCGCACGATCAGCATGACCAGCCACGCGACGTACATGCGCAGCCTGGCGAAAACAGAGGAACAGAAAAAGGATGCGATCACGCTGTCAATGGCGACGACGGCAACCGCCGGCACAGTCGGAAGGTCTTTCATCCCTGCACTCGGAGATTTCTCGGCAGCGTTCCCTTTCTTGACCGATGGAGTCTTCAATGCCCTGAACCTGAAGATGCTCAGCAAGCTTCCGCCCGCGCCACCGCCGGAACAGCGGTCCCGCCTGCTCGACGGCGCCCGCGCCACTGTGCGGGACTCTTCGCTGCGCCTCTACACCGGACTGGATTTTGTTTGGGGCCTCGCGGGAACATCCTCTATCGTGCAGTTGGCCGGCCTCATGAACGCTGCGAACTATTCGGCGCTGGAGAAGGGAGCGGTACTGGGCGCGAGTAGCGCTGGAGTCGTACTGGCCGCCTTGGCGGTGCCGAAGAAAGTCGTTAACGAACGTATCACCCTGAAGTGGATGTATCCGACGAGCGCGGCCTCGTTGACGGCTCTCGGGGTTATGTACGCGACCACGAGCGAACCGTGGATCATCGGTCCGACCTCGCTGCTCATGGGCTCAGCCGTAATGCTCACCGGCAAGAAACTCGCCGAGGAACGGCAAAAGCGGGTTCCCAAAGAGGCTCTCGGCGGAGCACTGTCCACCGTGGGAATCGTGAACGGCATCGGCGCAGCGATCGGTGGCTGGTTCGGTGGCCTCGCGATCTCGGAATTCGGCGCGATCCCGGTTGCGTGGATGAACGCAGGCGGCTTCGGTGCCATGACGGCCGTGGCGGCAGGATTCGCCTACGCCACCACCAGAACCGAACGCCGGACCGGACCGGGACCAGCCGGTGACGGTTCGACCGAATACGTCGCGCCCGACACAGCCGGGCGACGCCCCCGCTTATCCGGCATTCTTCGGCGGATACCGGGGTTCCGTCCACAGCCGAAGCTCGCTCCGGAGCTGGATGCATCCACGACCGAAGTCGGAGCTCTCACCACGAATGAACCGTCAGTGTCTCCGATACCGGCGGATGACGATGTAGCGCAGGTCGCGCTGGCCGGTGAGTCGCGGCTCGACTGGTTGCGCAGAACCGCGGTCGACGGCGACGAGGCGGTAGCTCGCGTTCGTAACGGTGTGGGCTGGGTGCACTTGTGGCATGACCCGACCGCCGGGCAGGCGGACGAAATCATCGATGCCCTGCGGTCATACACCGGTTCCGCCTCCGCAAACTCGATGCTGCGTGCGATGGGACGGCAGCTGACACCGCAGCAGCGGACCGAGCTTTCTCTGCGTGAGGTGACGGCTGAGGAGGTGTTTGACGCCAGCCGCAGCAAGGGGGCGAAGGACACGCCGCGGGACCGGGCAAGGGCATCGACCTCGGCGGCGGAAATCAACCGGATGGACTGGGCGTTCGAGCATGCGCGCGCTTCCACCGGGCCGGTCAAGCTGTACCGGAGAGTGGACAGCCTCGAGCAAGTGTTCGGCCGCGACCGCGACCTGGCCGATACCGAGCTCACCGACACCGGATACATGTCCACCTCGGCCGAGCCCGGCCGCCACGTCGGCTCACCCATCCAGATCATCATCTACGCGGACGCGGGTGCCACGCTGCTCTGCCTCTCGTCGTTATTCGACGAGGGGGTGCCGAAGAGCGACGCTGAACGGGAGATCCTGATCCCGAGGGGGTCGACACTGCGGATTCTCACCGAACCCCGGGTGGAAAATGGCGTCCGCACACTGGAAGCCGAGCTCATCACAGAATCGACGCCGACGGTCACCAGCGATAGTGCCGCAGTGTCGTCGCCCGAATCGGGTGATCGCACGGCCACCTCGGGATCGCAGGCGCGTCCGCTCCGTGACGATGCACCTGAGACTCGCGACAACTCCGAAGGTAGTGACCACCCGAAAGCGCCAGGAACCGCCGGACCGTCTGTTGGACCGGCGAACTTCGCCCCTGGCTTCGATTTCCGTGCTGCCCTCGACCTCCCTGCGGGGAAGCGTCCTCGGCAGGTCGTCGGCGGGCCCGGCTTCGCCGGACTCCATCCCGGTGCTGTCGTCTTCCATCATGATCCGACCGGCAATGGCCCGAATCGGCAGTCGGAACATGTTGCGCCGCAGACGGATTCAGTCGATCCCGCGCCGTCGACGCCCCAGCGTGGCGAGCTGGCCGCTGATGCGCTTTCGGGGCACCTCGCGGATGCGATGTCTCGCGAGGCGCGAGTTCTGGTGGGGCAGGACCAGGCGGTTCGCGACATCACCGGACCACCCACCGCCGATCACACCCCGGACAGCCCTGGGATGCAACCGAGCCGGACCGAGTACGCGACGGTGGCTCTGCCGATCGCCTTCGACGAGGACCCGATGGAGGTCGATCTCATTCGGCCCGCAGTGGGCGCACGCGGGTGGTTCCGCGGGCCGGATGACGAGCCCCACCACACGGAACATCGCTTGGGCGAACCCTTCCTGTTGCTCGCGAACGGCGAGTTCGTCACGGCGCAGCACGCGTCACACGACGATCTGCCGTACACACTCGCCCTTCAAGACGTACTCGCTGATCAAAACATGCTCGACGATCAACACGGCTTTGTCGAAGTGAGCGGGTTCGGAACCTGGCGAATCAGTGGTCGGGTCAAGAAGATCGACGCATACTGGCCGGGATCGGTGGAGGCGAACGGGAATCCGATGATTCCCGCGCAAATCCTGGCCGCGCTGCTCGACCGCGGCGCCGACCTCAGCCGATGCGAGTTCGACGAGTTCGGCGCCGATCACCAGGGAACGTTGTGGCGCGAGGACGCAACGCCGCCGCGCATCGATGAGGCGATCCGGCAAAACGGGCTCGACCGGATCTTGCCGGGATACGGTGTCACCCCACAGAGCACCGGCAATCGCGTGGTCTTCTGGGTGGATCTCGCCAACGTGGAATCGTCGGCCGACGGTGTCTTGTTCACGGTGATCGTCAATCCGGTGCGCAGCGATCCCGCACGAGTGACCGTGACGGTGCACCAAGACGGTGACACGGTCACTGCTCGGTACAGTCACGTCGACCTGGGGCGAGATCATATGCGAGCCGCCGCGGCGGTGCGGATGCTGCACGACAGACTGACATCCTGGCTGGTTCAGTCGGGCGCTTCGTGGGCTGCCGACAGCAATACCGTGCCAGTGGAAAATCGGAGACCCGACCCGATCGACTCACCTGACCACATCCCACCGGCAGCAATAACCCCCTCCCATACCGCAGGACCAGATACGAGCGCAATACCCCACGACACGGACGACGCATTCGAACAAACGCTGACGCTACTTCACCGCGACGCTGACGGTGACGCCCCTGGCGGCACTGCCCACCCACGGCCGAACCCCGGACCGCCCGGCGGGCCGACAGGGAGTGGGGCAAGCGCAGGGCGGCCGCCGACGGAGGTTTCAACACGGGAGAATGCCCCGCTGCTGATCGCGGATGAACTCGAGAGAATGTGGCGAGAGGGTGAAACGGCGAGGTGGGCGGGCCTTGGGCCTGCAACATATCGATATGGTGTGCGGAAGCTCGAGATGTGGCTCAAAACAGAGGGGCCGCTCGGTCCGCTGGACCCCCATTTCGGCCTGAATTGTTGGGAAATGATCTGTTATGCCGCCGCCAGGGTAGGGCTTCTCGCGAAACCCGCGCTTCGTGAGTTGCTCGAACCGCCGAGAGATCCTGATGACAGAGCCAAAGGGGATTGGACCGCCGCAGTGGAGAGTCGTCTGATTCCTGGGGAGAGGAATATTTATGCACAGGATTCGGGCGACCGACGTCCGCAACGTGGCGATATCGTTTCGTGGAGCCGGAAGATCGAGGACGAGATCGAGATAGCCTCCCACGTCGCGATGGCCACAGGGCGTACCGGGTCGGATGGATCTCCCGAAGTATTTTCGTTTTGGATTCCGCCAAAGAACGACTTTGTGCACGACCCGAAAACTGGTTTTTCCGCAGTAACGGATGCGGTTCAGATAACGACTATCGATAGATTGTCGCAGGCTTTTGTAGACCTCGGGTGGGGACGCCCGTACGAGATCGTATTCGGCCGGGGTCCGTGGTAACCGCGCCGGATGACGGGAACCTACCGAACTCATCGGATTCGCCGACCAACCCGATTACCGATCGATGGCGGCGACGGGGACTTCGACCCTGCTGTCGTGTTTGTCCACAGTCCAACGCTGCGCATCGTAAAGCCACCAGCGATCGATATCGAGGCGATAGAACCGTCGCGGGCCGTCGCCGCGAAACTCGTCGAGGGGGAGCATCCACTGTTCGCGAACGGCCGGGTCGGGAAAATTCGAGTGGTAGTAGTGGCGGTGGTATTCCGGCAGTTCGTCCACGGTGACTTCGCGGCATTCGCCGGTGAACTGAGCGCCGTCGATCGGGATGCCCGCGGGGGCATCGGCGCCCGTGAGGCCGGTAAGGAACAGCGAACCGGAGACGCCGGGCTGAGCGGCGAGGTTTACCGAGTGCTTGGCCGAACGTAGGGAGTACCACATCAGCCGCAGTGGCCGTCGCAGCGCGACATAGTTGACGGTGCTGGCCCACGGTCCGCCCGGTCCACCGGTGGCGAGTGTGACAAAGCGGGCCCGGTCGAGAATCAGGTCGCTTCGTTGGACCAGGGCGGCGATATCTGCCGTATTGGACTCCCGTCGCGGCTGTTCGGGCACCGGAAGCGGAATAGGAATCGGTGGATCGGTCAGCAATCGGGCATCCAAAATCTCGTACCATTCGTCCTGTCCGGTGCGCCGCTGCTCCCATTCGGGATCGGTTGAGCGTCGGCTGATTTCACGGCGGTAGGTGCCCCATCCAGCCTCGTCGGTGAATGTCACGTGATGTTCGAGACAATGCACGTCATCTCCGACGGTCACCGTGTACCACTTGGTATCGAGCACCATGTCCAAGTCGGCATAGAACCACAGCTGGCGATCGGCAATCCAACGCCAGAACGTGGCCATATCGCCGCGAGCCTTTGCGGTGGGCCGGAATCGGTAGACAAGATGCAGCATCGGGGTCTCCCATTCGAACTCGGTCAGGACAGAAAATCGAGCCAGCGGGGGCTCATCGAGGAGGAGTAAGCGGCGAACCGGCTGCGATAGTCGAGCGCCACCCGTTGATTGTGCGACCGCACGTCGGCTGTCTTCGGTGCGCCGTGGACAGGTATTACGACCGCCGCCAGTGGTTCCGCGGTCGCGCCCCGCCGGAGTTTCGCCTCGAGCGAGGATGTCGACAGGAAAACCTGGCGCAGGCCGTTGCGTGCCGCGTAGTCTATCGGCGCGTAGCACGTGGTGACGAAGTACGGATATCCGTCACGGATGGCATCTTCGGCAGCACCGAAATACCGGCCGTGCAGGCTGTCGGCATGCCGATAGCACACCGCGGCGGCAATCAAGCGCCCATTTCGCCTGCACAGCACGGCTTGTGCCACATCGAGTAGACCCACTCGTCGCTGGGCGGCGAAGACCCGCCGCATCCATTCCGCGTCGTCGGTGGTGCCGTATTTGCGGCGAGTATTGGCAATCAACGGCGCTATCGAATCGGCGACTTCGGTTGTGATGTCGGTCCATTCGAGGGTGTGGCCGGTACCGGTGAACTCGCGTAATTCCCGACGCCGTCGCTTGCGGTTGTGCCCGTTGGCGTTCGCGAGTATGTCGTCCATCCCCTGCGGCGGCACACCTACTGTCGCCTCGGCGGAATGTAGCAGGCAGACAGCGTCGGGGGCAGCTCGCGCCAGTTCGGTAGCGGCAGCAACCGGCAGATACGGCATGATCGCGCCCGCCCGGCCCGATACCTTGGCGTATTCGACACTTTCGGCAAGCAGCCTGCGCAGCGTCGTCGACCGCTGCGGACCGTCCACGCAGATCAGCCCATTGCGCACGGCTCTGCGAGCGCCGAGCCAGACGAATGGCTCCTCCCACGGACCGGCCAGTCCCGCAAAGAAATCGGGTAACCAGAACAACCCCGGCTCCTGCTCACCGTCCCACATCGGCATCGCCCCGGTGAGTCGCCCATCGACGCGCATCGTCACCACACGATGCGGTGTCGTGGCTTCGTCCAGATGACGCAGCCACGCGTAACTGCAGAACAGATCGCCGGGCTGGACGAGGCTGTCCCACTCGGCGGCTGCGATCGTGTCGAGAGATTCGATGCCGTGCGTTTCGGATGACGTTCGCAGCATGAGTGCTTCCAAATAGTTACCAATGAGCAACGAGATCATAAGCAATCCCGCCGCTAACGGCGACTCGGAGCGACTGTCCGGCAACATGAATGCGTGCTTGCGGTGGGCGTGGTATAGAAGGGGCGTCGGTGTAGTGGTGGAAGGTGGTAGTCCGTGGTGGTCGAGGATCGGTACATTCCCACTCGGTTGGGCACGGTCAGGGTTCGGCTGAGCGGAGCGGGGGATCCCATCCTGATGTGGCCGAGCCTGTTGATGGACCACTCCCTCTGGGATGCTCAGGTCGAGCATCTCTCGACGCGGTTCACAACGATCGCGCTCGATCCGCCCGGTCATGGCAAGAGCAGTCGGCTCACCAGGACATTCACCTTCGACGAATGCGCTACGTGCATCGGCGAAATTCTCGACGCCCTCGGTTTCGAGCGAACACATTTGCTGGGGAACTCCTGGGGTGCGATGGTCGGCGCGACTTTTATCGCGCGGCATCCCGAGCGGGTGAGATGCAGCATCCTGATGAACGGCACCGCTTCTCCCGCTCCGGCGCGGCAGAAGGTCGAGTACGGCGTACTCGTGACGATCATCCGGATGATGCGAGGAATCCGGCCGCCGCTGACCAGGTCCGTTGTCAGTGCGTTTCTCGGTCCGACGTCGCGGAAGACGCGTCCAGCGCTCGGTCCGCTGATCGTGGATATCGCCCGCGGTCAAGACGCGGCGTCAATAGTGCAGGCGGTGCGCAGCGTGGTACCGCAGCGGCCGGATCAACGTGAGCTGCTGGCGACGATCCGTACTCCGACGTTGATCATCGCGGGACGGGAAGACGCCACCTTCCCTCCTGCGGAGGTGCAGCGGATGGCGGCGGTTATACCGAACTCGGAGTTCGTACTCATCGAGGACGCCGCACACCTTGTCGCACTGGAGGTACCGGGCAGCGTGAACACGCTGATCGACGACTTCATCCAGAAGCACGAGCCGACCGGGCAACACATGATCGACATCGGCGCGAGGTCTCCGGCTGAGCCGGAGGCTGGCCGAGGATCTGAGACAGACACGAGCGCGAACGACAGTGGCTTCGCCTGAATGACGTAATCCTGGCGGGCACAAGGGGATCAGCGGTCGTTGTCAGTTGTGATCGCGGATCCAAGATGACCTGAGTGCTCGACATCGACGCGACCTGCGGGGTGTGTAGCGGCGACAGCGCCGGGTGCTCTTCCGACAGCCCCGATTTTCATTTGCTTAGCACAAGCAATGAGTATATAGTTGCATTCTGCAAGTAACTATATATGCGGGGAGTGGACATGGCAGTGTCAACCGATACGGCTGAAGACCTGATCAGGGAGCTGTATCTGATCGGCCGGGCGATCCGCGCCACCCTCCTGCACCCAGAGGAAGGGCACTTGCTGCCGGGCGGCATCGGTGTCCTCGGAGCACTCGAATCCAAAGGTTCATGCCGACAAGGGGATCTGGCGGTCGACCTGTGCATCGGGCCATCGGCCTTGAGCAGGCACGTCGCCGAGTTGGTCGGTTCCGGCTTGATCAGTCGCCGCGCCGACCCTCACGACGGCCGGGTCACGCTCATTCAGGTCACCGATGAAGGGCGCGACCTGCTGAAGCTGGTTCGGGAGTCGCGGGCGCGGGGGTTGCAGCGGGTGCTCGCGGACTGGAGTGAAGACGAAGCCGAACAGGCGCACGTCGCGGTGCAGAAACTCAGGAACGCCCTGGTCGCCCACGCGCACCCCGCTCCGGCGGTTGCGCACCGGGTGACCGAAATACCCGAAGAGAATCAGGAAGTAAATGTCTAGCTCAGTAGCGGCGCCGCACGATCCGAAAGCGATGACGCACCGCCAAATCCTGGAAGCGATGACGGGACTGCTGGCAGCGTTGTTCACGGCGCTGCTCAGCACCACGATCATCGCGACCGCATTGCCGACGATCATCGCCGATCTACACGGATCGCAGACCGCGTATGCCTGGGTCATCACCACCGCGCTGCTCGCGAACGCCGCATCCACCCCGATCTGGGGCAAATTCGCCGATCTGTTCAACAAGAAGCTGTTGGTTCAGTCGGCGATCATCATTTTCGTGATCGGCTCGATCATCGCCGGTGTCGCGGGCAATGTGCCGATGCTGCTGGCCGCACGCGTAATCCAAGGCATCGGCATGGGTGGGTTGACCGCGCTCGTCGTGGCGATCATCGGCTCCATCGTGGCGCCGCGTGAACGCGGGCGATACTCCGGCTATATGGGTGCGGTGATGGCGGTGTCGATGTCGGGCGGCCCCATCCTCGGTGGTGTGATCGTCGACAGCCCACTCGGTTGGCGCTGGTGCTTTTTCGTCTGCGTGCCGCTCGCGGTGATCGCGCTCTTACTGTTGCAGCGCACCTTGCGACTGCCTACCGAGCGCAAAACGGGCGTGTCGATCGACTGGCTCGGTGCCACGCTGCTGACCGGCGGAGTCTCGGTGCTGCTGATCTGGGTCTCGTTCGCCGGGAAGGCCGGTTACTACGCCTGGTTCTCCCGCGAGTCGGCGCTCTACGTCGGCGGTGGAGTTCTGCTGTTGGTCGCGACCGTGTGGGTGGAGTCTCGAGCGAAGTCGCCCATCATTCCGCTGCGGATCGTCACCGAACGCACTACCGGGTTGGCGATCATCGCCTCGATCGCCGTCGGTGTAGGCATGTTCGGCGCGACAACCTTCCTTGGGCAATATTTCCAGACCGCGCGCGGATACTCGCCGACTGTGGCGGGGATCCTGACCATCCCGCTGGTTATCGGCATGCTGACCGGGTCGGTCGGCTCCGGCCAACTGATCACCCGTCTCGGCAAATGGAAGCGATTCGTCGTCGCCGGTGGCGCGCTGCTGATGGTCGGATTCGGTTTGCTATCGACGATCGACCACGCGACCAGTGTGTGGCGGGTCGGTTTGTACATCGCGGTCGTCGGCCTCGGTGTCGGCATGATGCTGCAGAACCTCGTGCTGGCGGTGCAGAACACCGTCAGTGTGCACGATGTCGGTGCCGCGTCGAGCAGCGTCGCCTTCTTCCGCACCCTCGGCGGTGCGATCGGGGTCTCGGTACTCGGCTCGGTCCTGGCGACTCGAGTGGGGGAGTTGTCCGCGAAAGCGTTCGCCGAGCAGGGTATTCAGACCACCTCCTCCGGTGGGAGCAATCTGGATATCGCCCACCTGCCCGGACCGATTCTCACCATCGTGCGCGCCGCGTACGGCGACGCGACCGGGCGAATCTTCCTCATCGCCGCATTCGCGACCATCGTCGCCGTCATCGCGACCACACTGCTGCCGAACCGGCCCCTACGTCGCACCATCGACATTGATCCCGCGCTCGACCCGATGCACCCCGAAGCCGCGGCACCCGCTCGGGACCCGAGTTCTGCGGCTCTCGCCCATCCGGCCGATGAGCACGAACCTGCTTTGCACAGGTGAATCGAGTCATCGAATATCGCTTCGCCCCAGCGGTATTCGATGACCCGCGGCGGTGAGTTCTGCGTCCGGTATTGCCGATCAGCGCCTACGTCGGTCCGGCTTCACACCCGGTTTCGGAGCGGTGTTCGCGCGTATCGTGGCGACACGTCGCGCCTCGGCGGCCGATTCGGCGTCGAGCCTTCGGTAGACGAGGTGTTGTTGGGCGAGGGTCCACGCATTGTTCGACACCCAGTACAGCAGGATTGCCACCGGCAGCAGTGCGCCACCGACGATCGCGCCCGCAGGGAACATCCACAGCGACAGCGTGTTCATCAGCGGTAGCTGGCTCGCGGTGGGGTCTTGCCGTGCGATCGAGGCGCGAGCGGTGAAATGTGTTGCGACAGCGGCGATCAGCATCAACGGGACCGCGATCAGCGCGATAGCGAGGGTGAGTCCGCCGGCGTTGGCCAAGGTTGCCGACAAGGGCGCGCCGAACAGTTCGGAGTGCATGAACGATTGCACGTCCGCGGCGCCGAATAGGTAGTTGGGGGTGACGGCATTCTGGGCGGCCGTCATCGGCGCGGTGGGGGCGAGGAACGGCAGGTGCCCGGCCGTGCCGGTGCGATCGAAGGACCGCAGCACGTGGAACAGACCGAAGAACACCAAGCCCTGCCCGAGTATCGGCAGGCAGCCGGCCAGCAGGCTGACGCCGTGTTCCTTGTGCAGCTTCTGGATCTCGGTGGTCTGACGTTGCCTATCGTCGGCATATTTCTTTTTCAACGCCGTGATTTGCGGTTGCAGCCGCTTGATCGCGGCTTGGGTGCGTGCCTGTTTCAGGAATGGCAGAAATAGCGCTGCCCTGAGGGTGACGACGAGGAATACCACGGCAAGGACCCACGCCAGTCCGCTGTCGTGGCCGAGTACCGCACCGAATGCGGTATGCCATATCCAGAGAATGGCCGAAACCGGGTAATAGATGAAGTCGAGCATGATGAATACCTGACTGCGAGACGTGCGAGCGCACGGGAACGGGAATGGTCAGCCGGAACGCCGACGACACCCCGCCGCGAGTGCGAGGTAGCCGTCAGGCGATGACGAGACCGGGCGCTCGAGGGCGCGGCCGACCCTCGGTATCAGGATTGCTCTGGCGCAGAAAGGAGCCACGCCGTCTGCGTTGCGCGGAGGGCGGCGGGCCGGACCTGGCTACCAGTAGCGGCAGCCTGCGTGTGGTCTGCAACGTGATGAGCGCGAAGACCACCGAGGCAGCGACCACGCCGAACAAGGCAAGCGAGCCGTGCTCGTTCGTAGGAGCCACGATCAGGGCGAGCGCAGGCAGCACGAGTGCGAAAACCGCAACCGTGGAGAGCTGAACCCGCGCGAACATTCCCCGAGCGTACCTGCGCCTTCGCTCCGGCCATGCGCGGACTTCGTCCTGGGGGTATCCGGTCGGCGCCACATCCTCTCGCTGGGTGACCACTTTTCGAGCGCGTCGGGTCGGTGAAAACAAGCGCCGACGTTATGGTTCGCCGGAAGCTCCACACAGGTGTCATTCGTTTTGACCGGTGAATGGAGGAGTGCGCGGTGAGTTACGAATCTGTCCCCGACGACTCGACGCACCAGGAAATTTCACGACCCGCAATGCGCATGCCGGGAACCGTGCATTCGGCCCGATTGGCCGCCTGGTCTCTCGCCGCATTCGGCGCAACGCTGACAATCATCGCTTGGCGAGCCGAGAACTTCGAATTGGCCGGCGCCATGGTATTCGGATATTTCTTCGCATGGGTGCTTGCCGTCGTCGCCTGCGCGTTCGGCATCGTCGGTCGATCGGCCCAGGTGATCGGGGTCGCCCTCGCCGCGCTCGAAGCCTTCGTCTGCCTCGGGCTCGTCGCCATCGGACCACTGACGGGTTTCCTCGGCCTCGGCCTATCGATGGTTGTCGTCGTACTGCTGTGCAAGGGCGACTCCAGCGCCTGGTTCACCCGGACCCGCTGATCGATCAGGTCAGGACTCGTCGCCGAGATCCCACTCGGCCTGGCGGCTCAGCGCGGACTCGGGCAGCCCGAAGGTGCGGCGACAGGTACGGGCCAGTTGGGCGCTGTCGGCGAAGCCGGCGGCATGCGCGGCGGCGGTGAGGTCGTCGCCGGATCGGACCCGGGTCACCGCGACGTGCAAACGCAGCCAGAGGATATAGGGGCGCAAGGGGATTCCCATCTGTTCGGTGAACAGATGGGTCAGCCGGGTCGCCGATATACCCAGCTTGCGTGCGACGTCGGCACCGCGGACCGGGCCATTGCGGACCAGAGCCGGTAGCAACCCCAAAGCTTCGGTCACCGCGGCGTGCCGTTCGGTCTCGATGCCGCACCGCCCATCGTGCTGGAGATCGCGGACGACGTCGGCCACCACGTCGGCGAGCGCCGCCGCCACGGGATCGACCGGCAGCGAGTGCGCGTTGTCGGCCCACCCGTAGGTGTGCGCCCTGAGGTCGGCGGCCGCGCCCGCGATGGTCTCGGGATCGAGATAGATCGCGGTGCCGCACTCCGCGCCCGTGGTGATCCGGTGCGGCGCATCGGCGGGCACGATCACGTAGGTGCCCTGGTGACGAATACCGCTGGCGTCCACCATGATCACCGGGGTGCTGGTGGTGACGATCTGCACCGCGTGATGGGCGTGCAACGTGGTCGGACCGATCGGACCGCCGAAGGCCAGCACGCCTGCCCGCAACAGTGCGGTGCTGTCTCGGCGTGCTTCGCGCGCCTGCCCGGTGGCAGTGCCCGCGGCGCGGGGTGAGGTCGAGGTAACCAGAGCCTTCATCATCGGATGCTCCCGGCAGACTACGAATCCCGGTTCGGATCCCCGCCGAGACTATCCCGGCCGCGCGGCGGTTGTCAGGGTATCGGCGACCCGATCGAGGAACTCGGCGATCAACGGCCGAGCCGTGGGGGTCTCGGGTGTGCAGTGCGAGACCGTCGTCGTCGCGGGTGAACCATAGCTCGCAGATCCCGTGGTCGAATCATACGACCACGGTGGATGTTTCGGCACGACTGATGGCAGCGAGGAAGTGCGGCGCGAAACTGTATGGGGTGCAGGCATTGTCGAGTGTGGTTCGGAGCAGGCCGCGCAGCTCCTCTCGAGGGCCTGCTCGCACCGCGGGCCGTGCGACGAGGCGGATATCGGTGTCGGGAACCACATTTCAGGTAACTGGAAGTGTGCTGCGATCGGAAGTTCGAGCCACGTGGAATTCATCCCAGGTTTGCGGAAGCTTTACGGCTCCAGTAGCAGAAATGGGGCCGAATGTGTTGCGGGGCACCCCGAGTCGACTCGGTACGAGGTGTCGCGTCGGCTCGTGACCAACATCGGTGTCGATCCCTTGCGCACCGACTGAACAGTCGATGTTCAGGGAGCGAAGTGGGCGGACTCGAGGCGGCGCGCGAGGTGGGCCGCCGAGAGGGTCATCGCGTCCGCGGGCCGGTGTGGGTCGAGGCCCGTGAGTTCGTGCACGCGCGAGAGTCGGTAGGTGACGGTGTTGCGGTGCACGCTGAGTGCGCGTGCGGTGGCGAGTTGGTTGAAGCCGCTGTCTACGAAGACCTCGAGCGTCTCGGCAAGTATCGGTTGCGCGTCGAGCGGTGCGAGCACCGCGGCGAGGCCGGGCCGGGCCGCGTCGCTCACCGCGACGGTGTATTCGAACTGCAAATTCATTCTGCGGCAGAGGATTTCACGCCGAGCCAAGCAGCGGCCGAGCTCCGCGAGCACCCGCGACTCGGCGAACATCGTGGGAATCTCGGTACGTGAGTGTGCGGCGCCGGCTCCCACCCAGTACGGCGGCGGCCGGCCGGGAAGCTGCGCGGGCATCCGTGCGGTGAGCCCAGTCAGCGTGGCCGTGCCGTCGTCGCCCGGCGGCAGCGGGATCAGCGCGGTCCAGCCGCCCGCGTCCAGGCGCAGGAACACACCGGGGATCGCCTCGACCCGGTGCCGCAGCGCCGCGGCGGGCCCGCCGCGGGTGCCGCACAGGCGGAATACCGCGACGAGGAAAGCGTCGGCCACCGGGATCACCGGGTCATTGGCCCATTCGATCGGGTCGCGACCGGTGAGCAGGGCATCGGCGATGCCGCGCCTGCGCTCGAGCAGCTCCCAGCGGGGATCGTGCGAACGCTGGGTGGCTGCGGTGGCGATGCGCCCCGTCACCAGCGTGACGTATTTCAGCAGCACCAGCGACGCGTCCAGTAGCAATTCGCGCTCGGTCGGCGAGGCCGACTCACGCAGCCGCTCCCAGATGAACGACGCGCCGAGCCGGTAGCGATCGAGCACCTCCGGCAGCGAGGTGCCGTCGCGCATCCGCTCCATCGCCAGCTCGACGAGTTCCCTGGTGTCCTCCTCCGATGGCTCCGCGTCGCGGCGCAGGTACTCGAAGAACAGGTCGACGTTGAGCTTCGTCCCTCGGGCGAAGTCGGTCTCGACAAGCGATTTCGGTAGCCGCTGATACGGCGGCAGCGCCGTGTAGAACCCCTCGATCATCGACGCGGCCCTGCGGTGCAAATCGTCGAACACCCGCGATGTGCGCGACACCCGCGCCCGGTCGGCTCCGATGAGCGGGGCTTCGCCAGCATCGCTCATCCGAATCTCCGTGTCCGCGCTCGCATCATTGCTGTCCTCCGTCCTGGACTACTTCGAGTACAGCGACTCGATGGTATCGGTGTAGCGGGTCGCGATCGGGGTTCGCCTGAGTTTTGCCGGTGGCGGTCAGTAGGTCGCCGCCTGGCTCCCACACCTCGGTCAGCACCAGATACTTTTTGATCTGCTCCACGCGGGAGAGCTCGGCGTTGGCTGCCGCGATGCCCTGTTCGATCGCGGCGAGAACCTCCGGATTCTTTGCCAGCTCGGCGATGGTGGTTTCGGGCAGCTGGTTGCGTTGCGCGAAGGCGGCCGCCAGATCGGGGTCCAGGCAGATCAGCGCGGTGTTGTACGGGCGCTGTTCGCCGATCACCACGACGGTGCCCGCCAGCGGGCAGTTCTCGGTGATGGTGTTCTCGATATTGGACGGCGACATGTTCTTGCCCGCCGCGTTGATGATCAGTTCCTTCTTGCGATCGACGATCGAGAGGTAGCCATCGGCGTCGATGGTGCCGATGTCGCCGGTGTGCAGCCAGCGATCGGCGTCCACGGTCTCCGCGGTTTTCTCCGGGTCGTTGCGGTAGCCGCGCATCACCATCTTGCCGCGGATCAGCACCTCGCCGTCCGTCCCGAGCGTCACCTCCGCGCCGGGCAGCGGCGTGCCGACGGTGCCGATCTTGACCCGCTCCGGCCCGTTCAACGTGGCTCCCGCGGTGCATTCGGTCATGCCGTACCCCTCGCACAACGGCAGACCGAGACCGAGGAAGAACTCGTGCACCTCCGGCGGGATGGCCACCGATCCGGTGACCGCGACACGCACCCGATCCAGGCCGAGGCGTTCGCGAATGGCGGCGAGCACGAGCCGTTCGGCGAGCTGGTGCTGGAGTCGATCGAGCGGGCCGAGGGCGCGGCCGTCCGAGGTCGCGCGGGCCCTCGCGCGGCCGATGCCGATCGCCCACCGCACGAGCCGGCGCTTGATCGGGCTCTCGGCGGCAAACTGATCCTCCAGTGCGCCTTTGACTTTCACCCAGACACGCGGTACGCCGAGAAAGACGGTCGGATGCACTTCGGCCAGTGCCTGCACCACCGTCTTCAGGTCGGCGACAGTGGTGATCTCGCCGCCCTCGAGCATGGTCAGGTAGTGCGCGAACCACCGGTTCGCGGCGTGCGCGTCGGGTAGGTAGGAGATGACCCGGTCGTCGGGTCCGCTGCCGCCGAATTGTTCGATGATGCGCGCGTTTTCGATAAAGTTGGTGTGGGTGAGCTCGACGCCCTTGGGTGGGCCGGTGGTACCCGAGGTGTAGACGATGGTGAGCAGATCGTCGGATTTCACCGCACGCCAGGTGGTTTCGAATTCGAAGCCATCCAGTGGGGCCGCCTCCACGGTCGAGAGCGCCACGGTGCCGTCGGGCGCTTCGTCGACGCAGATCACGTGCTCGACCACGTTGCCCTGCTCCGCAGCCTTGGCCACGGCCTGGAGAATCTGCGGTGCGAACTGACGCTCGCAGATCACCACCTTGTTGCCCGCGTTGCCGAATTGATAGGCGAGCAGGTCGACGGGGTTGGTGTTGTACACCGAGAACGGGGTGCCGCCGGTGTGCAGAACGGCGGTGTCGCACAGATGGAACTCGGGGCGGTTGGTCATCATCAGCGCGACAGTGTCGCCGGGGCGCACACCGAGCCCGGCCAGCCCTGCCGCGATGGTGCGCACTCGCTTCGCGTATTCGCGCCAGGTGATGGCGACCCCGCCGCCAATGGTGCGCAATGCGACCGCGTCCGGATATTTCGCGGCATTCGCCTGGAACGCGGCACACAGTGTGTCCGGCCGGGCCGCGCCCGCCGGGACTGTCGATGAAACCAAGACCCAACCTTTTGCTCACAACGGGCGGGCCGAACCGTCGTCGTGGCGACGCGGTTGACCTCATTGTCACCACTTACCTCACCGCATGAACGAGCTGCGGCGGTAGCGGCAAACGCCAAGACTGTTGCCCGCGCGGCTGTGCACTTGACCAAATTCATCGGCTCGATGGCTGGAATTCGCGCTGACACTTCATCTTCGATCGAATTGCTCAAATCCGGCGCGGCCGGGGGTGATATGGCACCCCGCGGGCGGGTCCTCGGCTTACGGCCGATCGCCTCTCGACCA
The DNA here is from genome assembly GCF_046764875.1 of Nocardia arseniciresistens. Lineage (NCBI taxonomy): Bacteria > Bacillati > Actinomycetota > Actinomycetes > Mycobacteriales > Nocardiaceae > Nocardia > Nocardia arseniciresistens. The sequence continues at coordinate 154,210 of NZ_JBKORD010000002.1, read as the reverse complement.
CTGTCGAGGTCGCGCACGAGACCGGCGTAAACAGCTCTGCTTCGTGTAAAACCGCTGCTAACAGCGTCTGGCTGGACATTCTCGCCAGGCGTGCGACGCCATCCACAGGCGCTTCGCTCGGGTACCACTCTGGTACCGGCGGTCGGCGTGTTGTACGGCGAGCGTGGTGCGCGCTGCAATATCGTCGGCAACCATGACGGACTCGGGTTCAGCGGAGTGGGATATCGTCACGGGCGTGGGGCTGACCGCACTGGGGGTGGCTGCAGGGCGGGCGATGGAGACGCACCGCGACGACAGCCTGATATGCGATCCGTATGCGGAGGCTTTTGTGCAGGCCGCGAACCCGCCGGTGCCGATGCCTACCCGGTTGGATGCGGTGGATGTCGATGATCCCGAGATCCCGTGGGCGTCGATGGCGACGTACATGGGGGTGCGGACGCGCTTTTTCGACGAGTACTTCGCTACTGCGGCTGCGACGGGGGTGGATCAGATGGTGCTCCTTGCCGCCGGTTTGGATACCCGCGCCCACCGTTTGGGCTGGCCGGCGGGGACCGTGGTCTATGAGATCGACGCGCCGAAGGTGTTGGCCTTCAAGGACCGGGTGCTGGCAGCCGAGCATGCGACAGCCCGCGCCCAGCGTCGGACGGTCGCTGTGGATCTGCGTGAACAGTGGGCACCGGCGCTGCTGGACGCTGGGTTCGATCCCTCGCGGCGTTCTGCGTGGCTGGCGGAGGGGTTGTTGCCGTTTCTGCCGAACGTGGCGAAAGATCTGCTGTTGTCCACGGTGCACGATCTGACGGCGCCCGGTAGCAGCATCTCGATCGAATCCATCGAGGACATGGCGGCGCTACGCCGGGATCCGAATTTCGAGGAAATCTGGAGTCGGATGGGCCGGCGGATGGGCCTCGACGTGACCGAATTGTGGCCCGACCAAGAGAACTACCATGCCGACCGTTGGTTGACCGAGCACGGCTGGACTGTCTCGACGGCGCTCGCCACCGACGTGGGGCAGCAGTACCAGCGGCCCTTGGATGAGGGACCGATGCGCTCGACCCTGTTCATCACAGCGCAACGGTAGGGCGCACCCCGGCGGTCAGGAAACGCGCGCAGCCTCGGTGTTCCGCTCGACCGTGACACCCTCGTCGGCGATCTGCCGGCCCGGCAGGAAACCCTCGGCCCGCGCGCCGGAGGAACTACGGGCGGTGCAGTTCCACGGCGAGCGCGAGTAATTCGGCCAGGTAATCGCCATCGGTGCGCGAGAGCGCGATCGCCTCGGGGATCGGGAACGCGCGCACCTCGAGGATGTTCTCGGCGTCATCAGGATTGCTCGGAGCCGAATCCAGCACGACGTCGGCGGCACACCACAGCCACGCCTTGTGCGGGTGCGGCTGCCAATCGCGGTAGGGCGCGGGATGATCGGTGGTCGCGTAGTGGGCGCCGAGCCATCGGACCGGACCCACCGGGGTGGCACCGGCCTCTTCGCGCAGCTCGCGTCGCAGGCAGTCCTCGATGCTCTCGCCCGACTCGCGGGTGCCGCCGGGGACGAGCCACACGTCACGGTCGTCGCGGCACAGCACGATCTCGTCGCCGACGAAACAGATGGCGTGGATGTTGGTGACGAGTTCGTCAGGTGGCGGGTCGGTGGCGAACAAGACGTCCAAACCGCCCCATTCCCAGCGAGTAGGGGTGTGCAGCAAGGGATATCGGTCGGCGAGCGTCACACCTACGACGGTAGCTATTCGGTGCCGGTTTTGCCGATTTGCATATGGATGTGATTGAAGTGCGCCTCGCGGCCTTTCTTGGCGGGCAATGGGTGGGACGCGGGGTGGTCGGGGTGCATGATGAAGCTGCCCTCGCCGATGGTGGCGACACCCGCAGGGTCCGCGCCGTCGGAGGTGTCCTGCCATTCGGTGGCAATGAAGTCATAGACGCTCGCGCTGGATTGGACCGGTGCGGTGTACGTCGCCGATTCGTCGCGAGCTCGGCCTTTGCGAGTGACTTCAGCGTTCGCGAGTGATGGCGCGGTAGCTGGTGTTCCACAACCACTCCACCGGCCCGCGCTCGAAGCGGCGCAGCCACAGGTGCGCAAAGGCGACGATGATCAGCGCGACCATCAGGTAGATACCGACGGTGAACGGAATGCGACTCTCGGGAGAGAACCGTGTCGCGAGCCCGAAACCCCAGCCGTAGCACAGGATCGACGCCACCAGGTTCTGCAAGATGTAGCAGCTGAGCGCAGCGCGGCCGACCTCGGTGAGACGGCGGCCGATGAATCCGACGCGTGGTCGGCGCAGATAGAGCTCCGCGACCGAGGCCAGGATGCCGAAGGCGACGAACGGTGCCGTGCCGTACCGAGTGAACAGCAGCATGTCCCCGCCACCGAGTACACCGACGATCAGATCCAGCGGCGCGGCAACCGCAAACCCGGCGACCATGAGCCGCTTTCGGATTCGCGCGCCCTCGGTCCGGAATACCCCGGCATGGAACAGTCGCGCACCGGCCAGGAACAATGCGATCGACATGGGGAACACGAAGATCGTCTCGAGGCGGAACGCGCCGACGTTCTGCAACCGGAAAAGCACCAGATCCCAGAATGATCCGTCGGCATAGGGATTGGGATCCAGCGCCTCCCGTGGCGTCGAGTCCTGCCCAGCAGCGAACGCCATGCCGACCGCGATCAGCGTCAACATCATGATGTGGACACTCGCGCTGACAATCAGCCAACGACGTTGCGCCCGTTGGCTTGTCGCGAGGATATAGGCGACGACCAGCCCGGTGACCGCGTACCCCGTGAGCACGTCGAACTCGGCGATGAAAAGGAAGTTCAGCAGGCCGTCGAGGAAAAGCAGCCCGGCCCGCCACGGGTAGGTACCCGGAAAGCGGCGGCCCGCCCGCGCGGCCGAACCCTGCTGGATGGCGAGTCCGATGCCGAACATGATGGTCAGCAGTCCGAGGAACTTGCCCTGGGCCACCTGCTGCATGACCCGTTCGGCCCACATCCAGCCCGTCGCCGGCTCGCTCAGCTCACCGATGTAGCCGAGCAGACCCTCGGCATCGGTGAGGATCCAAATATTCGTGCCGAGGGTGCCGAGGATTGCGATGCCGCGCAGCACGTCCAGCGCGACGAGTCGCGACGGCGTGGCCGGAGTCGGCGCGGGAGTGCCGATCGCGTCCGGTTTCTGGTGTCGCCCCGCGATATCCGGCTGGGGGTCGGCGATCGATTCGGTCATGGTCCGAATATCCGTCCGCCGCGTCCTGCGCGGATCCTCCGTAAGTACCACCCACAGTATGAGATTGAGGTCCTCCGGATGGTCGACGCCTGCGATCGGTCGCAGGTGCCGCGAACGAACCTCCTCGAGTGGGCACGGGCGACGGCCGCGCCGCGTTCGGCCAACTGCGGGACTGTCGACGGCCTCGCATGACCGCACACTAGGCTCGGTGCTATGCAGCGCATCATCGGCATCGAGGTCGAATACGGCATCTCCACCCCCACCGAGCCGTCCGCCAACCCGATCCTCACCTCCACCCAGGCGGTTCTCGCCTATGCGGCGGCCGAAGGTGTGCCGCGCGCCAAGCGGACCCGATGGGACTACGAGGTGGAGTCGCCGCTCCGTGACGCGCGTGGCTTCGATCTGAGCCGGATGAACGGTCCCGCTCCGGTGATCGACGCCGACGAGGTCGGTGCGGCGAACATGATCCTCACCAACGGCGCGCGGCTGTACGTCGACCACGCCCACCCCGAGTACTCGGCACCCGAGGTCGTCGACCCGATGGACGCGGTGATCTGGGACAAAGCGGGCGAGCGAGTGATGGAGGCCGCGGCACGGCACGCGTCGAGCGTGCCGGGCGCCCCTCGGCTGCAGCTGTACAAGAACAATGTCGACGGTAAGGGCGCCTCCTACGGCACCCACGAGAACTACTTGATGAGCCGCGACACCCCGTTCAACCAGATCATCGTCGGGCTCACCCCGTTCTTCGTGTCGCGTCAGGTGATCACGGGTTCCGGTCGCGTCGGCATCGGCCAGTCCGGTGACCATGCCGGTTTCCAGCTGTCCCAGCGCTCCGACTACATCGAGGTCGAGGTCGGCCTGGAGACCACCCTCAAGCGCGGCATCATCAATACCCGTGACGAGCCGCACGCCGACGCCGACAAGTACCGCAGGCTGCACGTGATCATCGGCGACGCCAACCTGGCCGAGATGTCCACCTACCTCAAGGTCGGCACCACCGCGCTGGTGCTCGATCTGATCGAGGCGGGCGAGGATCTGTCGGACCTGCAGCTGGCCCGCCCTGTCACTGCGGTGCATCAGATCTCGCACGACCCGACGCTGCGCGCCACGGTGGCGCTCGCCGACGGCCGCGAGCTCACCGGCCTGGCGTTGCAGCGCATCTACCTGGACCGGGTGGAGAAGTACGTGGCACGCACCGCCGACGATGACCCGAGGGTTCGCGACATCATCGAGAACTGGGCGATGGTGCTCGACCTGCTCGAACGCGATCCTATGGAGTGCGCCGACCTGCTCGATTGGCCCGCCAAGCTGCGCCTGCTCGAGGGCATGCGCAAGCGTGAGGGCCTGACGTGGGCCGCGCCCAAGCTGCACCTGATGGACCTGCAGTACTCCGATGTGCGGCTCGACAAGGGCCTCTACAACCGCCTCGTCGCTCGCGGCTCGATGAAGCGACTGGTCACCGAGCAGCAGATCCTGGACGCGATGACCATGCCGCCCACCGACACTCGCGCCTACTTCCGCGGCGAATGCCTGCGTCGTTTCGGCGCCGATATCGCTGCCGCGAGCTGGGATTCGGTGATCTTCGATCTCGGCGGTGATTCGCTGGTGCGCATCCCGACGCTCGAGCCGCGCCGCGGGACAAAGGCGCACGTGGGTAAGCTGCTCGACGGTGTGAGCACCGCCGCCGAACTTGTCGAACAGCTGACAACCTGAGCCCATTCGGGTGTCGACTCGGCCGCACATCGGCACGGAATACGACACCGTGTCGGTGTCGCTGGGTAGTGTTGAAGGACGAGCACGGACATTGCTCATGATCAGGGCCGTGCTCGGACCATGAGCCCTGGTCATGATGAGGACAGAGGAGGTCGGCTGCGATGGCACAAGAGCAGACCAAGCGCGCCGGGGGCGGCGACGAGGATGAGGGCCCGGAGGGCGTAGACGCCGCCGGACAGGAGCGCCGCGAGAAGCTGGCGGAGGAGACCGACGACCTGCTCGACGAGATCGATGATGTGCTCGAGGAGAACGCGGAAGACTTCGTTCGTGCGTACGTGCAGAAGGGCGGCCAGTGACAGCAGGTGACCCGTTGCGTCTCCACCCGGGACACGCGCTCTCGTCATTCACCGAACACCTACGCATGCATGCACCGGAACTGTTGCCCGGCAACAGATTCGCCGCGATAGAGGGGGTCACCGGAATCTCCGGTGGCACCGCCGCGAAGGACCTGGCTCCGCACGGAACCACCATCGTCGCGGTCTCCTATCGAGGTGGCGTACTGATCGCCGGTGACCGGCGGGCCACCATGGGAAACCTGTTGGCCAGCAGGGACATGGAGAAGGTGTACATCACCGACACCTACTCGGCGGCGGGCATCGCGGGTACCGCGGGTATGGCCATCGAGATGGTGCGGCTTTTCGCGGTGGAGCTCGAGTACTACGAGAAGATCGAAGGCGTTTCGCTGACCTTCGACGGTAAGGCGAACAAGCTCTCGAAGATGGTGCGGGACAATCTGCCCGCGGCGCTGCAGGGGCTTGCGGTGGTACCGGTACTTGTCGGTTACGACGAGTACGCCACCGACCCGGACAAAGCGGGCCGCATCGTTTCCTACGATGTGGTCGGAGGTCGCAGCGAGGAACGCTTCGGCTACGCCGCGGTCGGTTCCGGTTCCAACTTCGCCAAGTCGTCGCTGAAGAAGCTGTACGCCAAGGGAATCGACGAGGACCGCGCGCTGCGCATCGCTGTCGAGTCGCTCTTCGACGCGGCCGACGACGACACTGCCACCGGCGGTCCAGATATTGTGCGCGGCATCTATCCGACGGCGATCGTCGTCAACGAAGAGGGTGCCGATCTGGTGACAGAGGACCGCTTGGCGGAGATCGCTCGCGGGATCGCCGCGGACCGTGCGGCCGCGGAAGAGGGGAGTGCTCGCGCATGACACTGCCGTATTACGCGTCGGCCGAACAGATCATGCGCGACAAGACCGAACTCGCGCGCAAGGGCATCGGTCGTGGTCGCAGTGTCATCGTTTTGGTGTACGACAAGGGTGTGCTGTTCGTCGCCGAGAACCCGTCGGCGACGCTGCACAAGGTGAGCGAACTGTACGACCGCGTCGGATTCGCCGCGGTGGGTAAGTACAACGAGTTCGAGGCGCTGCGCCGCGGCGGCATCCTGCAGGCCGATCTGAAGGGTTATCAGTACGACCGGCGCGATGTCACCGGTCGTGGCCTGGCCAATGCCTACGCACAGGCCCTCGGGTCCATCTTCACCGACCAGCTCAAACCGTACGAGGTGGAGATCTGTGTGGCCGAAGTGGGGTATCCGGAGCAGTCGCCGACCTCGGTGCTCTACCGGATCACCTTCGACGGTTCGATCGTGGACGAGCGCGAATACGTGGTGATGGGCGGCACGACCGAGCCGATCCTCACCGCGTTGAAGGAGTCCTATCAGTCCGGGCTCGACCTTTCCTCCGCCATCGGAGTGGCCGTCAAGGCGCTGACGGCGGGGGTTCCCGAGGGCGCGGACAAGGAAAAGCGCGTACTCGGGGTGAGCTCGCTCGAGGTCGCCACGCTGGAGCAGGCGCGGCCACGGCGGGCGTTCCGGCGGATCTCGGCTACCGCCCTGGAAGGGTTGCTTGCCGGCAGTAAGTCGGGTAATAAGAGCAAGGCTGCGGCAGCTACCGCCGCCGCGGAGGCGGAGGACGCTCCGAAGCCGGAGTAATCGTCGCCGCATAGTCTCGTCGAGGCCCCTGGTGTTCCGTACTACGGAGCGCCGGGGCCTTGCTCGTTGCCGGTACTTTTCCGGCTAATGTTGCACTGACATGCGAAATCGTTGTGAAGACGTATGCATCCGGGTTGTCCGCAGCTCCACGCGAGTGCATGACATGGCTGTAATGTCGATGGTGTGCAGCGACGAATCATGGGGATCGAGACCGAATTCGGTGTGACGTGCACCTTCCACGGACACCGCAGGCTCAGCCCCGACGAGGTAGCCCGGTATTTGTTCCGCCGGGTAGTTTCCTGGGGCCGTAGCTCGAACGTGTTCCTCCGCAACGGTGCTCGGCTCTACCTCGATGTAGGGTCGCATCCGGAGTATGCCACGGCCGAATGCGACAACCTTGCGCAGCTTGTCACCCATGACAGGGCGGGCGAGCGAGTGCTGGAGGAGCTGTTGATCGACGCCGAACAGCGCCTCGCGGAGGAGGGTATCGGCGGCGATATCTATCTGTTCAAGAACAACACCGACTCGGCGGGCAATTCATATGGCTGCCATGAGAACTTCCTCGTGGTGCGTGCCGGTGAGTTCTCCAGGATCTCCGATGTGCTGCTGCCGTTCCTTGTCACCCGCCAGCTCATCTGCGGCGCGGGCAAGATCCTGCAGACGCCGAAGGCGGCCACGTTCTGCCTGTCGCAGCGCGCGGAGCACATCTGGGAGGGGGTGTCCTCGGCGACTACCCGTTCGCGACCGATCATCAACACCCGCGACGAGCCGCACGCGGACGCCGAGAAATACCGCCGCCTGCATGTGATCGTCGGCGACTCGAACATGTCCGAGACCTCCACCATGCTCAAGGTGGGCACGGCCTCGCTGGTGCTGGAAATGATCGAGGCGGGCGTCTCGTTCCGCGACTTCGCCCTGGACAACCCGATCCGCGCCATCCGCGAGGTGAGCCACGATCTGACCGGCAAGCGGCCGGTGCGGCTCGCGGGCGGCAGGCAGGCCAGCGCACTGGACATCCAGCGCGAATATCACGCCCGCGCGGTCGAGCACCTGCGCAACCGTGACCGCGATCCGCACGTCGACCAGGTCGTCGAGCTGTGGGGCCGGACCCTGGACGCGGTCGAGGCGCAGGACTTCGCGAAGGTCGACACCGAGATCGACTGGGTGATCAAGCGCAAGCTGTTCCAGCGCTATCAGGACCGCTACGGCATGGAGCTGTCGGATCCGAAGATCGCTCAGCTGGATCTGGCCTACCACGACATCAAGCGCGGCCGCGGTGTCTTCGACCTGCTGCAACGCAAGGGCCTTGCCAAACGGGTCACCGAGGACGAGGCCGTGGATGCCGCGGTCGACACCCCGCCGCAGACCACACGGGCCAAGCTGCGCGGCGATTTCATCACCGCCGCGCAGGAGGCCGGTCGCGACTTCACCGTCGACTGGGTGCACCTCAAGCTGAACGACCAGGCCCAGCGCACCGTGTTGTGTAAGGACCCGTTCCGTTCGGTCGACGAACGCGTCGATCGGCTCATCGCCTCGATGTAGCAAGCAGGCTCCTGATCGTGGGCCCTGGTTCGTCGCGACGAACCAGGGCCCACGATCATATCCGCGGTAGATGTGACATGGCCGGCGCGCACGAATAGTGCGCCGCCGCGCCGCTCGGGAGCCTGGCCCATTACCCTGTTCGGGTGGCGATATCCAAGGTCGAGCGGCTGATGAATCTGGTCATCGCGCTGCTGTCGACCCGGCAGTTCTTGACCGCGGAGCGGATTCGGGACAGCGTCGCCGGCTACGAGGAGTCGATCAGCGACGAAGCGTTCAGCCGGATGTTCGAGCGGGACAAGAACGAGCTACGTGACCTGGGCATTCCCCTGGAAGTGGGTCCGGTGGGCCGGTTCTCCACGATGGAGGGCTACCGGATCAACCGCGATGCCTACGAACTACCCGAGATCGACCTGAGCAGCGAGGAGGCCGCCGCCGTCGCGGTCGCTGTGCAGATGTGGGAATCGCCGGAACTCGCCGCGGCCGCGGAGGGCGCGCTGCTCAAGCTGCGTGCGGCGGGCATTCATGTCGAGACCGATGCGGCCGTGGCGTCGGTGCCGGCGGTGCCCGCGCGGACCCGAGGCTCGGAGCCGGTCCTCGGCAAACTACTGACGGCCATCGACGCGGGTCAGGCGGTGCGGTTCGAGCACCGTGGCGCCGTCAACGCGCCGTATCTCATGCGTGAGGTGGAGCCGTGGGGCGTGGTGACCCATCACGGCCGCTGGTACCTCGTCGGCCACGATCGGGACAGGGACGCGGTGCGCAGCTTCCGGCTGTCGCGGATCGGCGACGATGTGACCGCCTACGGTCCGCCGAACGCGGTCGATAAGCCGGACGGTGTCGATCTGCGCGCGATCGTCGACACCGTCACCGGCAGCGCACCGGTGACCGGTTCGGCCACCGTGTGGGTGGCCGACGACCGTGGCCGTGAGATCCGCAGGCTCGGCCTGATTACCGGCGAACAGACGATCGGCGCCCGCCATGGTGTTGTGGTCGAGCTGCCCATTCGCTCGCGCGACTGGCTGGCGCGGTTGATCACCGGGCTCGGTCCGGACGCGGTGGTGCTGGCACCGGAGGAGCTGCGCGCCGATGTCGTCGCGAGACTACGCTCGGTCTTCGATCGCACGGAGGTTACCGCGTGAGTTCGCGTTTGTCCGTTCGGCTTTCGCGATTGCTGAACATGATCCCGTATTTCATCGCCCATCCCGGCATCAGCGCCGCCGAGGCGGCCGTCGATCTGGGCGTCACCACCAAACAGCTGATGGGTGACCTGAATCAGCTGTGGATGTGCGGGCTGCCCGGCTACGGTCCCGGCGACCTGATCGACCTGTCGTTCTCCGAGGAGAGCATCGAGGTCACCTTCTCCGCGGGCATCGACCGGCCGTTGCGGCTGACCTCCACCGAGGCGACGGCGTTGCTGGTGGCATTGCGCTCGATCGTGGATATGCCGGGCATGGTCGATCCGACGGCGGCGCACGCGGCGATCGCCAAGATCGAATCGGCCATCTCGAACGGTGGATCCGCCGACAGCGTGGGGCGAGGGGAGCCACAGACCGCGCCGGTCGAGGCGCCCGCGGTGGCGACGGTGCGCTCGGCGCTGGCCCGCCAGCGTGCGCTGCGGCTGGTCTACTACTCGGCAAGTCGCGACGTGGTCTCCGAACGGATCGTCGATCCCATTCGGATCGTCTTGGTGGACAACAACAGTTACCTGCAGGCGTGGTGCAGGCAGGCCGAAGGCGTGCGGCTGTTCCGCTTCGACCGGATCGAGGCCGCCACCGAACTCGACGAGCATGCCCGCCCACCGAGCCACGCGACCGAGGAGTCCGCCGCGCTCGACCTGTTCCAGGACGATCCCGCGGTTCCCTTGGCCCGCTTACGGATTCGCGGCGACTATGGCTGGGTGCTCGATCAGTACCCGATGCACCGCCTGGCCGTGCACCCCGACGGCAGCCTGGAGGCCAGCATGCGGTTCGCCACCCTCGATTGGATGGCGCGGCTGCTGCTCGGCTTCGGCTCCGGCGTCACCGTGCTCGGTCCGCCGGAGTTGGTCGCCGCGGTGCGGGAGCGCTCTAATGCCGCGCTTGCCGCGTATGAAGCGGCCGGACCTGCGGAAGTCGGATCGGCGTGACCGGTCAGGTGATGGTGCTGGGCGCCGGAAGTATCGGCACCTTCGTCGGCGGCAAGCTGGCGGCGGCGGGCGCTCAGGTGACGTTCGTCGGCAGGCCTCGCATGCTGGAGGAGATCACCGCGTCCGGGTTGCGCCTGACCGACCTCCAGGGCGGCGAGGACGTGGTCGCCGGGGACGGCTTCGACGTAGCCACCGAACCTGAGGACGTCGGGTCGGCGGATCTAGTGCTCATCACGGTGAAATCGGCGGCGACCGCCGAGGCCGTGCGCGCGTTGGCGGGCAAGATCCGCCCGGGAACCGTGGTGTTGAGCCTGCAGAACGGGATCGGCAACGACGCGGTGATCCGGGGTGTCCTGCCCACCTGCGCGGTGCTGGCGGGCATGGTGATGTTCAACGTCGTCCAGCACGGGGACGGTCACCTCCATCGCGGTACCGACGGCGGGCTCGCGGTGCAGGACGATCCGGCGCTGAAGCCGTTCGTCGAGCTTTTCGCGCAGGCCGGTCTGCCGCTGCGGCGGCATCCCGACCTGCTCCCCGTTCAGTGGGCCAAGTTGCTGCTCAATCTCAACAATCCGATCAACGCACTGTCGGGCAGGCCGCTGCGCGAGGAACTTGCCGACCGGAACTACCGTCGCTGCCTGGCGCTGACTCAGCACGAGGCGCTCGACGCGATGAACAGAGCGCGAATTCGCCCGGCCAGGCTGACGCCGCTGCCGCCCCGGCTGATGGCGCGGCTACTGACCGTCCCGGACAGTGTCTTCCACCGGGTGGCCGGTCAGGTGCTGGCGATCGACCCGGTCGCGCGCTCGTCGATGGCCGACGATCTCGCGCTCGGCCGCAAGACCGAAATGTCCTGGCTGTGTGGCGAAATTCTGAGCCTCGGCGCCATGGTCGGGGTGCCGACACCGGTGAATCAACGCCTGATCGAACTGATCGTGGCCGCCGAACACGGCGACCGACGCATCTGGACGGGGCAGGAACTGCTGGAACAGCTGCGGACGGCGGCCGCGACGGGCCGGGGCTGAACGCCCGGCAAACGAGTATCGACGGGGGCGTTCGCCCACGTCATGGTCCGGTAGCATCGGAGCTACCACATTCTTGGGAGGTTAACCATGGGCAGTCTGAGCATCTGGCACTGGCTGATTATCGCCGGGCTCTTCGTGATGTTCTTCGGCGCGAAGCGGATGCCCGACGCCGCCCGCAGCCTGGGCAGGTCGTTGCGGATATTCAAGAGCGAAGTCAGCCAGATGCAGAGCGACAGCACCACCCCGGAGAGCCCCGCACCGGCTCAGCAACCGGTCCAGGAGCTGCCGCCAACGGCTGTCGTACAGCCACAGGCCACCATCGCGCAGGCGACGGTCGCCGAGCCCCACGCCCAGCCGAAGTCGCTCTGAGTCGAGCTTCAGTGCCGGGGTGAGTCGAACTCACTCCGGGCATAGCGCTGTTGCCCGTCGTATCGCCGGCGCCGCCGCCGATACGGGCACACCCAACCCAGGGGCCAACACACCACCATGCGAATCCCGTTCGATCCTCGGCACAGCAAGCGCAGGACGAATCCCGACGGCACTATGTCGTTGGTCGAGCATCTGCAAGAGCTGCGCAGCCGACTACTGATTTCGATCGCCGCGGTCCTGGTGACCACACTGTTCGGCTTCTTCTGGTACGCGCACACGATCTTCGGCATCGAGAGCCTCGGCGACGTGCTGATCGGGCCGTACTGTTCACTGCCCTCGTCCGCGCGCGCCGCGCTGACGCCGGACGGCTCGTGCCGGTTGCTGGCGACCGCTCCGTTCGAGCAGTTCATGCTGCGCATGAAGGTCGGTATGACCGCCGGTGTCGTGCTCGCCGCGCCGGTCTGGCTGTACCAGTTGTGGTCGTTCATCACCCCGGGTCTGTACGCCAAGGAGCGCAAGTACGCGGTCGGGTTCGTCGCGTCGGGCACGGTGCTTTTCGCGACGGGCGCGGTCCTGGCCTACGTCGTAGTCGCCCATGCGTTGAGCTTCCTGCTGAGTATCGGCAACAACGCGCAGATCACGGCGTTGAGCGGTTCGCAGTACTTCGGTTTCATCATCCAGCTGCTGATCATCTTCGGCATCAGCTTCGAAACACCGCTGCTGATAGTCGGACTGAACCTCGTCGGGGTGCTGACCTACGCGCGGCTCAAGGCCTGGCGACGCGGTCTGATCTTCGGACTTTTCGTGTTCGCGGCCATCGTGACTCCGCAGGACCCGTTCTCCATGCTTGCCCTTGCCCTCGCGCTGACCGTCCTGTTCGAGGTGGCCGTGCAGTTCGCGCGGATCAACGATCGGCGCCGCGCGCGCAAGGAAAGCGAAAGTCTTGCAGCGCTCTCGGATGAGGAAGCGTCCTCGCTGAGCGGTCCCGAGCCGATCCGGCCCTCGGAGTCGATCGTCGAACCGCCGGAGAAATCTGGGCGACCGATGTCGGACTACTCCGATACCCTCTGACGGTGTCATATCACCGGTCGCAGGTAGGCGAGCTGGCAGAGTTTTCCGCCGAGCTGAGTTTCACGCTGGATCCATTCCAGCGCAACGCCTGCGCGGCCCTCGAGGGCGGGCACGGGGTTTTGGTGTGTGCGCCGACCGGTGCGGGTAAAACCGTCGTCGGTGAGTTCGCCGTGCATCTGGCGCTGGCCGCGGGCGGGAAATGCTTCTACACCACGCCGATCAAGGCGTTGTCCAACCAGAAGTTCGCCGATCTCACCGAACGACATGGCCGCGGCAAGGTGGGTTTGCTCACCGGTGACCAGTCGATCAATCCGGATGCGCCGGTGGTGGTGATGACCACCGAGGTATTGCGCAACATGCTCTATGCCTCCTCTGACGCGCTGCGTGGGCTCGCCTTCGTGGTGATGGACGAGGTGCACTACCTCGCGGACCGATTCCGTGGCGCGGTGTGGGAAGAGGTCATCCTGCACCTGCCGCCCGATGTGCGGCTGGTCAGCCTGTCCGCGACGGTGAGCAACGCCGAGGAGTTCGGCGCCTGGATGGAGACCGTGCGCGGGGATACCGCGGTCGTCGTCGACGAGACGCGCCCGGTACCGCTGTGGCAGCACGTGATGGTCGGGCGGCGGATGTTCGACCTGTTCGACACCGAATCCAGCGACCAGAAGATCCTTGTCGACGAGGACCTGGTCCGCTATATCCGCCAGCGCGAGACAGCGGACCGGGCAAACGGCTGGGGTGGGCCGCGCAACGGCCGTGGCGGCCCGCGCCGGGACTTCCGCCCGCTGCCACGTCCAGAAGTGCTCGCCAATCTCGACGCGGAAGGGCTGTTGCCCGCGATCACCTTCATCTTCAGCAGGGCAGGCTGCGACGGCGCGCTCGCGCAATGCCTGCGGTCACGGCTGGACCTGAGCCGGGCCGACGAAACCGAGGCGATCGACGCCATTATCGAGAAGCACACCGGAGATCTGCCGAAGGACGATCTCGAGGTGCTCGGTTACTGGGAGTGGCGCGAAGCGCTGCACCGTGGGCTTGCCGCGCATCACGCCGGCATGCTTCCCGCCTTCAGGCACACCGTCGAGGAACTGTTCGTGCGCGGGCTGGTTCGGGCCGTATTCGCCACGGAGACATTGGCATTGGGCATCAATATGCCCGCGCGCACGGTGGTGCTCGAGCGTCTGGTCAAGTACAACGGTGAAACACACGCGGAGCTCACCCCCGGCGAATACACCCAGCTGACCGGCCGTGCGGGCCGCCGCGGCATCGATGTCGAGGGTCACGCGGTGGTGCTGTGGCAGCCCGAGGTCGACGCGAGTGCGGTGGCGGGTCTGGCCTCGACGCGGACCTATCCGCTGCGCAGCTCGTTTCGCCCCGGCTACAACATGTCGATCAATCTGATCGACCGGATGGGCGCCGACGAGGCACGTGCTTTGCTCGAGCGTTCGTTCGCGCAGTTCCAGGCCGACCGCTCGGTGGTGGGGCTTGTCCGCGGCATCGAACGTAACGAAGATCAATTGCGCAAGCTGCGCACTCAGCTCGGCGGCGTGGATGGCGAGTTCCTCGAATACATTTCGCTACGCGAGCGGATCAAGCAGCGGGAACGGCTGCTCGAACAGCAGAGCCGCTCGGACCGCCGCGGCGCGTCGGTGAGCTCGCTGACGTCCCTGCGCCGCGGCGATGTGGTGGCTATTCCGATCGGGCGGCGTGCTGGGCTCGCGGTCATCTTGGAGCCGGATGCCACGCCGGGGGACCCGCGCCCACTGGTACTCACCGAGGACAAATGGGCTGGGCGGGTATCGGTCGCCGATTTCCCGGTGCCCGCGAAGGCACTCGGCCACATGCGGTTGCCGCGGCGGGTCGACCACCGCACGGCGAGCACGCGTCGCGATCTCGCCTCGGCGCTGCGCAGCACCGGAATCTCGGCGCCGGGTCGGCCGCGGCGCGGCGCACGCTCCAACGCCGCCGACGATCGGGAACTGGATACGCTGCGGCGCAGTCTGCGTTCGCATCCGGCGCACACCAGGACCGATCGCGAGCAGATGAATCGGGTCGGTGAACGCTACAACCGGTTGGCGCGGGAGACCGAGACAATGCGCCAGAAGGTTGCCGCGACGACGAACTCGCTGGCCCGCACCTTCGACCGGATCCTCGCGTTGCTGCAGGAGCGCGGCTTCGTCGCCGAGGGCGAGGTGACAGCGGAGGGCCGCAGGCTGGCGCGCATCTACGCCGAAAGCGACCTGCTCGTCGCCGAATGCCTGCGCGAGGGATTGTGGCGCGGCCTCGGTCCGGCCGAGCTTGCCGCGGTGGTGTCCATCTTGGTCTTCGAATCACGCCAGGAGGGTGGATATCTCGGCGCGAGCGGACCGACGGAGCCGATTCGACGGGCTGTCGGGAGCACCATCGAGGTGTGGACGCGACTGCGTACGGACGAGGCGCGGCACAAGCTGCAGCCAACCCGGGAACCGGATGCCGGGTTCGTTACCGGCGTGTACAAATGGGCGCGAGGCGATGGGTTGGCCGAGTCGTTGCTGGCCAGCGGCGATCGGGGCACCCCGCTGTCGGCGGGCGATTTCGTGCGCTGGTGCAGGCAGGTGATCGACCTGCTCGATCAGATTCACGGCACCGCCGACGACCCGGAGATCGCGGGGACCGCCGCCAAGGCGGTGCGGGCAATCCGACGGGGTGTCGTTGCGGTGGACGCGGCGTAGGCGATTCGATTGTGATTTGATTTCTTTCGCGTACCGACCGTGGCGGAGGAGTCGGACAGGATCGGTTCGGAAATGGGATTGGTCCTGTAATGCGACGAGTCTCACGCGGGGGGCTACCGTATGTACAACGATGCGAGTGGAGGCAAGCAGATGAGCGGCCCGTACGGACCGAACGACGCCCCTGGTCCCGGGGAGGGACGCAACGATCCCACCCAGCAGTGGGGCGGACAGCAGGCGCCCGGTGGCGCGTCGCCGTCGCCGTGGGGTGGTCAGCAACAGCCGCCGCAGACTGCGCCGCCCACCCAGCAGTGGGGCGAGCAGCCTCCGAGTCAGCCGAATCAGCCACAGTGGGGCCAGCAGCCGCCCAGTCAGCCGAATCAGCCGCAGTGGGGCCAGCAGCCTGCGAGTCAGCCGAGCCAGCCGCAGTGGGGCCAGCAGCCTGCGAGTCAGCCGAATCAGCCGCAGTGGGGTCAGCAGCCCGGTCAACCGCCGCAGCAGGACTGGGGTCAGCAAGGTCAGCAGCCGCCGCAACAGGATTGGGCCCAGCAGGGTCAGCAGCCACAGTGGGGTGCTCAGCAGCCGCAATGGGGTGCTCAGCAGACCCCCGCGCAAGGCGGCGGCAAGGGCAAGGGCCTGTTCATCGGCCTCGGCGTTGGCGCGTTGCTCGTGATCGGCGCCATCGTTGCGCTGATACTGGTGCTGACCAGCAAGGATGAGCTGGACAACTCCGCGGTGCAGGACGGCGTCAAGAAGGTGCTCTCGGACTCCTACGGCATCCAGGACGTCGCCGACGTGTCCTGCCCCTCCGGCCAGAAGGTCGAGGTCGATGCGACCTTTACCTGCAGTCTGAAGGTCAGCGGTGAAGAGAAGAAGGTCACCGTCAAGATCACGAAGGACGACGGCACCTACGAAGTCGGCCGTCCCAACTAACTGATCTACCGGAACGCCCGCGCTATAGCGCGGGCGCCCGGAGGGCCGCGACTGCCCGGCGTCGCTGTTCGACGGCGGCCGGTTGGGTGCAACGCGCGGCCACAACCTGGCGTCGGTGGGCCGAGCGTCCACTCCTGTACTCGTCGTCGCTGTTCCGCTGGGCTCCGGGCTGACTTGTTGCTGTCGCGCCGGACCGGGGCGTCAGTTGTCACAGCCGCGGGCATACCTACGGTCGGTCGGGTGCCCTGGTCAGGAAGAGTGCGCCGCGGTCATGGCTTTGACCAGGCGTGCGATCGGGCTTTCGGCGTTGAATTCGGTGGCGAGCTCGAGTAAACGACCCGGGTCGGCCGGAGTCGCGGGGAGCGTGTCCGGGCGGGACAGTTCGACGTCCGCGTCGCAGACCACGCGCACTACGGGTGCGGCGGCCTTCAGATAGGTTTCGGCCGCACGAAGCTTGGCGCGCACACCCTGCGAAAGATCGGCGGCCGGATCGTCGAGGGCGGATTGCAGCGCTTCGAGTGAACCGAATCGGGAGATCAACAGCGCTGCGGACTTGTCGCCGATACCGGCGACCCCGGGCAGCCCGTCCGACGCGTCACCACGCAGCGTCGCCATATCCGCGTAGGCCCGGCCCGCATTCGCCACGGGCACACCGTATTTCGCGGACACCTCGGCTGGGCCGAACAGTTCGGCCCTGGCCAGTCCGCGACCCGCGTAGAGCACCCGCACCGGTGGCGTCGGCTCATCGCGCACCAACTGCAAAAGGTCGCGATCACCACTGACGACCACTACCGAGTCGGTGCGCTCCCGGGTGGCCAGCGTCCCGAGCACATCGTCGGCCTCGAGCCCATCCGCGCCGCCGGTGGCGATTCCCGCCGCAGCGAGCACCTCGAGAATCATCTCGACCTGCGGTGTGAGCCGATCGGGAACCTCTTCGGCGCCAGGGGCGGCCGTTGCCGAACTGTCGAGCCGGTGCGCCTTGTAGGACGGCACCAAATCCACTCGGAACGTCGGCCGCCAATTCAAATCGAGACAGACGACAAGCCTGCTCGGCGAATGCTTGGTGATGAGCGATGCGACCATATCGGTGAAACCACGCACCGCATTCACCGAACGGCCGTCGGGAGCCGTGATCTTCTCGGGGATCGCATGGAAGGCCCGGAACCATAGGCTCGCACCGTCGAGTAACAGCAGGGGTGCACCGGAAGTCGCAGCTGAGGTCACGCTGGTGAGGCTACCTGCCCGTCCCGACAAGCTACGGTGATTGCCGGTGTTGCGCCGCCGCGGGTCAGGCAGGCCCGCATCCAGAGGCCGTTGCTGCCGAAGCAGGGTATGCGGCCTGTCGGGTAGCGGTGGCGGGTAACGTCGAGCGGTATGAGCTCGCACACGGAGTCACGATTCGCGGCGGATGTCTACGGTAATCGGCTCGAGCGGGTGGTGGAGCTGATGCGGGCCGCTCATTTGGACGCTCTGCTGATCACGCCCGGGCCGGATTTGCGGTATCTCATCGGGTCGGCGGCGGAGTCCTTCGAGCGGCTCACGTGTCTGGTGATCCCCGCCGACGGGGCGACTCCCTCGGTCGTGATCCCGAAGCTGGAGCTGGCGGCGCTGGAGGGCTCGGCGGCCGGCGACCTCGGTCTGCCGGTGTTGGACTGGGTCGACGGCACCGATCCGTATCAGATGGTGAAGTCGGCGCTGCACGTCGGTTCGCGTGTCGCGGTCACCGATGCGATGCCCGCGCTGCATCTGCTGCCGTTGGCGGAATCCATTAGCGGCCTGCCGGTTTCGGCCACCCCCGTGCTGCGCGAAATGCGCATGATCAAAGACGCCGCAGAGATCGATGCGCTGCGGACGGCCGGCGCCGCGATCGACAGGGTGCACGCGCGGATGGGCGAGTGGTTGCGCGTGGGGCGGACCGAGGCGCAGGTGCGCGCCGATATCGCGGATGCGATCGTCGAGGAAGGCCACACCGCCGCCGCGTTCGTCATCGTCGGCAGCGGCCCGCACGGCGCGGACCCACACCACGAGGTATCGCAGCGGGTGATCGAGAACGGTGACGTGGTCGTCATCGACATCGGCGGCCCGGTGGAGCCCGGCTACTACTCCGACTCGACCCGCACCTACGTGCTCGGCGACCCGACCCCGGTGGTTGCCGCACAATTCGCTGAGCTGGAAGCGGCGCAGGCCGCTTCTGTCGCCTCCGTGCGCCCCGGCGTGAGCGCCGAATCGGTCGACGCCGCGGCGCGAAACCCGTTGACCGCCGCTGGTTTCGGCCCCGCCTTCGTGCATCGCACCGGCCACGGCATCGGCTTGTCCGTCCATGAGGAGCCCTACATCGTCGAGGGCAACGACCTGATCCTGCAGCCCGGCATGGCATTCAGCATCGAACCCGGCATCTACTTCCGCGGTGACTGGGGCGCCCGTATCGAGGACATCGTCGTAGTCACCGAAGACGGTTGCGAGTCGATGAACAACCGCCCCCACGGACTGACGGTGCTGTAAGTCCGTCCGTGGGCCGTCGGTCCGCAGTAGTAGCGCTCGTACCTAGCCGGGTGTCACGAGTGTGCTGCTCGACAGCACACGTCGCACCTGAATCGCGATCACGACACGTGTCGGGTTCTCGCGGGGCACCCGGTAGCGGCCCGCGTAGCGATCCACCGCGTCGGCGACGCTTTCGGGATCGTCGAGGACGGTCGCGGGCCCTTCGAGGGTGAGCCAGCGAATACCGTCGACCTGACTGACGGCCGCGTATCCGGACCGGCGCACATTGCGCACCTTCACCGACCCGTCATTGGTGATCACCCGCGCGATGCCCGCTTCGGGATCCCAGGTGAACCCCACCGCAACGACGTGGGGCGTGCTATCGGCGCGCAACGTTGTCAACGTCGCGAGGTGCCGCTCGGAGACGAACTCGAGCGCGGTCGGGGACAGCTGCGTTGTGCTGGTCGGCATCCCACGACGGTAGCCGTGATCGACACCCGCGCCGATAGCGGCTCACTCTCCACTCTCACGACGGTCGGCGAGGGGCGCGCAGGTAAGGGGGAGCAGACTGGCCCCATGGGATTGCGAGGCGGCGGGATTGCCGACGGACCGGTGTTGTTGCTCGGTGGGCGCAGTGAGATCGGGCTCGAGGTGGCGCGGCGATTGGCGCAGGGGCGGGTGGTGATTCTCGCGGCGCGGCGCAGCAATGAGTTGGCCGAGGAGAGTGCGGCTGTGCTTGCCGCTGGGGCGACATCGGTGCACTGCGTGGAGTTCGATGCCGATGACACGGCGAGTCATCCCGCGTTGGTTGCGAAGCTCGCGGCCGAGTACGGCGGGCTCGGGGTGACGGTGCTCGCGTTCGGTGTGCTCGGTGATCAGGCGCGGGCGGAGCAGGATCCGGCGCACGCGCTCGCGGTGGTGCATACCGACTACCTCGCGCAGATCAGTGTGCTCACCACACTGGCGAATCTGTTGCGGGCGCAGGGCAGCGGGCAGATCGTGGTCTTCAGTTCGGTCGCCGGGGTGCGGGTGCGGCGCGCCAATTACGTGTACGGCTCGGCGAAGGCCGGTCTCGACGGTTTCGCGAGTGGGCTCTCGGATGCGTTGCACGGCAGCGGTGTTCACCTACTGCTCGTGCGTTCCGGCTTCGTGATCGGGCGGATGACCGAAGGCATGGACCCGGCCCCGTTTTCGAGCACACCGGACCAGGTCGCCGAGGCCGTGGTCAACGGGCTGGTGCGTCGCGCCCGGCTGGTGTGGCGGCCGCGGGTGCTGCAACCGGCGTTCTTCGTCATGCGCCTACTGCCGCAAGCAGTGTGGCGGCGGATGCCTCGGTGACCGCACCGACGCCTGCCGGGGGATCGGCTCCACCATCGTCGGGGAGCAACCAGCGCGACGATGCGACAGGAACCGGTTCCGCCACAACGGGGATCGAGCAAGCCCTCACACCCGCAGCGACCGCTGCCGCCTCGTGGTCGGGTCCGCCGATCGTGGTCGTCGGGATCGGGGCGGATGGATGGGACGGGCTCGGGCGGGCAGCGCGGGAGGCGATCGCCGGGTGCACGGTGTTGTTCGGGGCGCAGCGTCAGTTGGATTTGGTGCCAGTGGATTCGGTGGTCGAGCGGGTGACATGGCCGTCGCCGTTGGTGCCCGCGTTGCCGGGGCTGTTCGATCGGTACTCAGGGGCCAGGGTCGGTGTGCTGGCCAGTGGTGATCCGATGTTCTACGGGATCGGGGTGACGTTGGCGCGGTTGTTCGGTGCGCAGGCGTTATGGGTGCTGCCGCAGCCGTCGTCGGCTTCGCTGGCGTGTGCGCGGTTGGGGTGGGCACTCGCCGAGGTGCCGGTTGTCAGTGCGGTCGGGCGGCCGGTACGCGCGGTGCTGCCGGAGCTGGTGGATCGGCGGCGGGTATTGGTGCTCAGTGCGGATGAGCACACGCCAGGTCGGATCGTGGAGCTGTTGTGCGGCAATGGGTTCGGTGCGTCGACGGTGACGGTGCTTGCGCAGCTCGGTGGTCCGGACGAGCAGATCAGGGCGGCAGCAGCGCGCAGTTGGGACCTGCCTGCGGGCGATCCGCTGAATATAGTCGCGATCGAATGCGTCGAGGATGCCGAGGTTCCGCGTGCTACCAGGATCCCGGGCCTACCGGACGAGTTGTTCGGTGGTGACGGGCAACTCACCAAATCAGAAGTGCGGGCACTGACCCTCGCGGCGCTGGCACCCGCGCCGGGGGAGCTGCTGTGGGATGTCGGCGGAGGCTCGGGCAGCATCGCGATCGAGTGGTGTCGTACGCACCCGGGTTGCCGGGCGGTCAGCTTCGAGCGGGTCGAGCACAGGCGTCGGCAGATCGCCGACAATGCCGCCGCTCTCGGTGTTCCGCAAGTCGTCGTGCGAGGGGAGGTGCGCCTCGAGGTCGAGTCGGCCGAATCAACGCCTCCCGATGCCATTTTCGTCGGTGGTGGGGTAACCCAGGATGGCCTGCTCGAGACATGTTGGTCGCAACTGCGCCATGGCGGCAGACTGGTGGCGAACGCGGTGACCGCGGAATCGGAAGCCCTGCTGCTGACCTGGGCAAAAGCGCACGGCGGTGAACTTAGAAAGTTTCAGATCTATCGCGCGGAACCATTGGGGACATTCACGGCATGGCGACCACAGCTGCCGGTCGCGCAGTGGTCGGTGCGCAAAGCGTGAGGACTCGTACTGAAAGCCTCGATCAGAGGGTGAGACAAGCTGAGGTGAACAGGTAGGGTCGGGCCGGATATCCGATTGTGATCGGAATTCCGGTTCCTGATTGGGAGATTGATGAAGTACAAGAAGTTCGCCGCTACCTCGCT
Source organism: Nocardia arseniciresistens (assembly GCF_046764875.1). Classification (NCBI taxonomy): domain Bacteria; kingdom Bacillati; phylum Actinomycetota; class Actinomycetes; order Mycobacteriales; family Nocardiaceae; genus Nocardia; species Nocardia arseniciresistens. The sequence continues at coordinate 132,185 of NZ_JBKORD010000002.1, read as the reverse complement.
GATGGCCATCGCTGCCACGGGTATCGCGGCCGGTACGTCCTATGCTGCGCCGTCCGCACCCGCACCCGCGGTGCAGAACCAGGCCACCTCGCCGACCGTCACGGGCGAGGACCAGGCCGTGAAATACGCGGTGCAGATCGTCGACAAGTCGATCGTGACCACCTTGACCGGTGGCGCGTTCAGCCTCGACGCCGACCAGAAGAACGTCACGGTGAAGAACGAGGCGGGCGCGGTCGTCACCTCGATCCCGCTCGCGGCCAAGGTGGGCGATGGGGAGATCATCCCGATCGCCGCCACCATCGATCCGGTGGCCCAGCGGCTGACGCTGACCCCCGAGGTCAAGCCGACCGCGGCCGCCCCGTCCGCGGCCGAGATCGGTGCGACGCAGGACTGGTTCTTCTCCGAACTGCAGCGCGCGTCGCTCGGCGCCATCATCGGTGGCGTCATCGGGTTCTTCTTCTTCGGTATCGGTCTGCCGGTGGGTGCGCTCATCGGCCTGCTCATCGCGGGCGGACCGAACCTGATCAACGCGGGCATCGCCTACTTCAGCGGCCAGCCCTGAGGATCCTGATTCTGGGTGGAACCCGGGAAGCCAGGGAACTTGCCCACATCGCATCCGGCGAGCGAGGAAACGATGTCGTTTCCTCGCTCGCCGGACGCGTTCGCGACCCGCTACTGCCCGAGGGTGCGGTGCGGATCGGTGGTTTCGGTGGTGTGGACGGTCTGCGAGAATGGCTGGTAGCCAACGCGATCGAGGTAGTGATCGATGCGACACATCCGTTCGCGGGCACGATCAGTGCGAACGCTGCCGCCGCCGCCGCGAGCGTGGATCTGCCGCTGCTGCACCTACGGCGGCCCGGCTGGTCCGAGGGGCCGGAAGACGCATGGCTGCGCGTACCCGATCTCGATGCTGCCGCGGCAACCGTTGCGGGACTGGGCGATCGAGTGTTCTTGACGATCGGTCGGCAGGGTGTCGGCGCTTTCGCCGGGTTGACCGAGCCATGGTTTCTGATCCGCGCGATCGACCCGCCGGATGGCGACCTGCCACCGCATCACGAATTACTTTTGGCGCGTGGCCCTTTCGCCGTCGACGACGAATCGCGGCTGATGGCTTCGCATCGCATCAACGTGCTGGTCACCAAGGACAGCGGGGGAGATCAGACCGCCGCTAAACTCGTGGCGGCCCACGCCGCGGGTATCCCGGTCGTCATGATCGATCGCCCCGCGCTCCCGGCCGAGGCGATCGTCGCACAGAACGTCCGGGACGCCCGGGAGTGGTTGCGTGCGCAGGCCGCATCCCGACCCTGAGCCATACACGTCAGCCGGCACGGTGTGACTTCCCGCGAACCATGTTCCCGACCGTATGCGGCAACGGGTATGCGGGAGAGTGCTTTGTACGTACTGTCAGCGGCCGAGCAGCGTCGGCAGCCTGTCGAACCACGCGAGTACCGCTCGCTCGTAACCGATTCCGAACTCCAGCGTCGCGCGCTGATGCGGCGGCATTTCATGGCAGTCCTGAGAAAGATACTGCGTGAGCCGTTGCTGATGGATCTCCCGGTTCGCGGCGATGATCTGATCGAGGCGAGCGGCATCGAGGCGCTCGCCGAAGGACATCGTCAGTAGCAAGGGCACTCGAATGGTCTCGCCACCCGGGTCGCGCGCGATCCATTCCATGAACGCCTCGCGCCCGGCATCGGTGATCAGGTAGGGCGTCCGCTCACGCGCTCCTGGCTCGCCCTTCTGGACCAACCCGGTCGCGTCCATCGAGGCCAACTCCCGGTACACCTGGCTCTGGGTGATCGTCCAGAAGTCGCCGATACGGTCCTGCGCGGTGGAAACCAGGTCCCACCCCGACATCGGACCCTCGTGCAGAAACCCGAGCAGTGACGCGGCCGTGGAATTGAGCGGCTTGCGTTGTGTCGCGGTATTCGTCAACGGACAGCTCCCTTCGCTCTCAACGTTCCATAGTGGAATGTTATACGACTGGCTACGGGTTGGCGAACGGCCTCCTGTGCGCGACTTGTGTCCGAGATCGGTCAGCGTTGGTAGCGCCGCGAAGTGTAGACGCGTGGGCCGTGGTCGGTGTCCATCGATGCCGTGGTGGATGCGCCGATGATGAGCAGCGTGCGCATATCGACTTCGTCAGGGTCCAGTTCGGCGAGGCAGATGACGCGGACGGACTCGGTGGGGCCGCCGACATCGCGGCCGATCACCACGGGAGTGTCGGGCTTGCGGTGTTCGAGCAGTAGATCCCGCATCGCGCCGACCTGCCAGGTGCGTTGTGAGGAGGCGGGGTTGTAGATGGCGATCGCCATGTCGGCGGCAGCCACAGCCGAGAGGCGTTGTGCGACAACCTCCCACGGCTTGAGGCGGTCCGACAGCGAGATCATCGCGTAGTCGTGGCCGAGCGGTGCGCCGACCCGGCTCGCGACGGCGTTGGCGGCGGTCATGCCGGGCAGTACCCGTACCCGCACACCCGCCCACTGCTGGTCCGCGGATTCCTCCAGGACCGCTGCGGCCATCGCGAATACCCCGGGATCACCCGAGGAGACAACCACAACCTTCGCGCCCTGCTTGGCCAAATCCAGTGCCATAGCGGCCCGTTCGGATTCGACGCGGTTGTCGCTGGCATGCCGGTGCTGCCCGGGGCGTACCGGGACACGATCGATGTAGGTGGTGTAGCCGACGAGATCGGTCGCCTCGGCGAGGGCCTGGTTCACCTCCGGCGTTGTCCAGTCGGCCGAACCGGGGCCGAGCCCGACCACGACAACTTCCCCCGGCGTGCCGAACGAAGTTGCCGCAACGGCTCCTTCCGCAGTTGATTCGGCCGCGGTCGAGCCGGGAAATACCGACGCTGCCGGTTCTGTCGCTGTCTGTCGCTGGGTTTGCGTGCTGTTCGCAAGGCGCAGTGGGGTTGTCGGTTGCGGGCCCGGCACCAGGGTGATCGAGAAGTACGGGACATCCGCGTCGGCGACGTCGGCGGCGCGCAGTACGCGCTGTCGATTCGAGCTCGCGCGTTCGACGTAGTAGGCGTCGTCGAGCCGCCCGGAGTCCGAGAGTGCTCGGCGCACACCGGGGTAGGTGCGGCCGAGTTTCATGATGGCGGCCGCATCGGTGTCGCGCAGTCGGCGGGTGAGCTCTTCGGTGGGCAGGGTGCCCGGCAGTACGGTGAGCACCTGTTCGCCCTCCACCAGCGGGGTGCCGAGGGCTGCGGAGGCGGCGCTGACCGAGGTGATGCCGGGGATGATTTCGGCCTCGAATCGGTCGGCGAGCCGACGGTGCATGTGCATGTACGAGCTATAGAACAGGGGATCGCCCGCCGCGAGCAGCGCCACCGATCGACCCGCGGCCAGATGCGTTGCGAGGCGCTCGGCTGCCTGCTCGTAGAACTCGTCGATGGCGCCCTGGTATCCACCGGGATGGTTGGTGGTCTCGGTGGTCACCGGGTAGACGAGGTGTTCTTCGAGCTGCGCTTCGCGCATGTACGGTGCGGCGATCGCGCGCGAGATACTGCGGCCGTGCTTGGCGCTGTGGAAGGCGATCACATCGGCCGTGGCGATGATCCTGGCCGCCTTGACCGTCACCAGTTCCGGATCGCCGGGCCCTAGCCCGACACCCCACAACTTGCCATGGACCGTGTTCGTCATTCGGCTTCGCTCGCAATCGCATTCAGCGCCGACGCGGTGATGGCGCTGCCGCCTCGCCTGCCGCGCACAGTCAAGAATTCGATCCCGTCGAATTCGACCAACGCGTCCTTGGATTCGGCGGCGCCGATGAAGCCGACGGGGATGCCGAGAATCGCGGCGGGGCGTGGGGCGCCCGCCTCGATCATGTCCAGCAGATGGAACAGCGCGGTGGGTGCGTTGCCGATGGCGACCACCGCGCCGTCGAGCCGATCGCGCCACAGCTCCAGCGCCGCCGCCGAGCGGGTATTGCCAAGCGCGGCGGCCAGTTCCGGCACACGTGGATCGGTGAGCATGCAGAGCACGTCGTTATCGGCGGGCAACCGCTTGCGCGTCACACCCGACGCGACCATGGTGGCATCACACAGGATCGGCGCACCGGCGCGTAGCGCGGCACGGGCCACGGCCACCACGCCGGTCGAAAAGGCCACGTCCTGCGCGAGATCCACCTGGCCGCAGCCATGGATCATCCGCACCACTACCTGGGCCACATCCGGCGGGAACGCGCTCAGATCCGCTTCGGCGCGGATCGTCGCGAACGAGCGCCGATAGATCTCGGCCCCGTCGGTGAGGTAGCTGGCACGTACGTCGGACATGCGGACCACCCTATGAGGTGTCTGTCGTGTGCTGTCTGCGCGGGTCAGGTCCTCGGCCGTTCGAGGATGCGCGACATGACGATGGAGCTGCGGGTGCGGCCGACCCGGGTGTTCTCGCGAATGCGTTCGACGGTCGACTCGATCTCGGCCATGTCGGTGGCTATTACGTGCACCAGCGCGTCGGCCTCGCCCGCGATCGTCCAGACACCGACGACCTGGGGGATACGTTCGAGGCTGCGCCGCAGGTCGGCGGGGGAGATGTTGTCGCGGTAATACACCTCGACGTAGGCCTCGGTCTTCCAGCCGAGCGCCGCGGGATTGACCATCGCGGTGAATCCGGTGATCTGCCGGCTGGCGACCATCTTGTCGACCCTGCGCTTGACCGCGGGCGCCGAAAGGCCAACCTTCGCACCGATTTCCTGAAACGACGCGCGCGCTTCGCGCAGCAAGTGGGCCAGAATCCGCCGGTCGATATCGTCCACACCACACCCGTTCGGTCGTCGCGCAACGATTCGCCGGTACACTGCATAAATGCGCAACGATTCGTTGTTTCTGACGCAATAGTAGGCGACTTACCTTCGTGTGAGTTGAATGATTCGCGCCTACCCGTCGGGAGACACGTTGACCTCCGTCGCCACGCTCCACAATGAGCCCGCCATTCCTCGGCAGCCATCGCCACGTCGGTTCGTGATGTGCCGTCCTGATCACTTCGACGTCTTCTATTCGATCAATCCATGGATGGATCCGACCGACCCGGTCGACCGGGCTCGCGCCCTCGACCAGTGGGAAACCCTGCGCTCGACCTTCGAGCGGTACGGCCACCAGGTCGACCTCGTGCCCGGCGAGCCGGGACTGCCCGACATGGTGTTCGCCGCGAACAGCGGGCTCATCGTGGGCGACCGGGCACTGTCGGCCCGCTTCACCCATCCGGAACGCGCGGCCGAAGGCCCCGCCTATCACCGTTGGTTCGCCGAGCGCGGACTGACCGAACTCGTCGGCGCGCAGGAAGTGAACGAGGGCGAGGGCGATTTCCTGCTCGTGGGAGAGCGGATCCTCGCCGCGACCGGGTTCCGCAGTTCGGTTGCGGCACACCGGGAAGTGGAGCGTTTCTTCGACCTGCCGGTGGTGTCCCTGGAATTGGTCGATCCACGGTTCTATCACCTCGATACGGCAATGATGGCGCTCGACGATGAGAACATCGCGTACTTCCCGCCCGCCTTCAGCGCGGCAAGCCGCACGGCCCTCGCCGAGCTGTATCCGAACGCGATCGTCGCCACCGACGCCGACGCGGTGGTGCTCGGTCTGAACGGCGTTTGCGACGGCCTGAACGTTTTCGTCAGCGACCGTGCGGTCGATCTGATCGAGACGTTGCGAGGGCACGGATACAACCCGGTCGGCCTCGACCTATCGGAACTACTGAAGGCGGGCGGCGGGGTCAAGTGCTGCACCCTGGAAATCCACGACGATCCGAGGATCGCGGAGAACGCGGCCTGATCGCCGATCAGCCGACGCGATAGCCGTGCGGTGTGGCGACCACATCGGTCACCGCACCGCGCGGCCTGCCGCAGCGACGGTCGCAGCCCGACCAATGCTGACGTCCGCTGACCACCACCTGATCGGCCGCGACGACGGAGTTGATGGTCGCCACCGGAACATGATGCGGCAGTGCGCGTTCGGCTGGTTCGTGGGTTTCGACGCGGCTGTCGACAGTCGCGTTGCCGCCGGATATGGTCTCCGCCTCGGTGTTCTGGCGAGGAATCCGAACCCGGCCCGAGTCCACCGCCGCATCCACGTCGGCTCGAACGTCGGTGATGGATTTCGCGCACCCCGGCTGTCCCGCGCAGGCGCTGACCAGCAGCCAGGGGGACTCGGCGTCGAAGATCAAGCCCATCGGGGCCAGCACTCGCACCACTTGCTCGGCAGGCCACTCCTCCAGGTCGGCGATGACCAGGCTGCGCCACGGGGTCAGGAAGACCGGTCGTTCGATGGCGGCGATGAATTCGGCGGTGTTGGCGGGCAGCGACCCGAGCCGCACTCCGGCGCCGAGGCTGACCAGACCGTTGTCCTGGGTCAGCCAGCCGATCGGAATGTCGTGGGTTGCACCGAGTTCCAGCCGATCCGTGCCCGGTGTCAGGCCGAGTGCTTCGGCAACGCGTTCGGCGCCGTCTTCGATTTCGTGCAGCCGCCACTGGCCGGAGCTGAGGTCGAGGAAGCCGTGTGCGGCGGCGATCATCACGTCGACAGCTTCATTGGCCGATACCCGGATTCCGGTGTCACGCCCGGCCAGCAGCACCGTGAATGCGTCGGCCTCGACGGCGTGCACGCCGATATCGCCGCCGAGACCGCTGACGTCGCCGCGACCGTCGTCGAGGGTGAACAGCACCCGGCCGGGCAGCTCTGCCAGCCGAGGCGCGGCGCGCAGGCCCGTGTCGAGTGCGGAAACGAGTACGTGGACCTCGGCCCGGCCGCCGAGACGGCCCGCCAGCGGCGAGGCGACGATATTGCGCACCCGCTCGTGGGTGTGACTCGGCAGTAGCCCGGCGGCTTCGAGTCGCGTGGTGAGCTCGGCTGCGTCGCGCACCCGACGCAGCTGCACGTTGCCGCGCGAGGTCAGTTCGATACTTCCGTCGCCGAGGTCGTGTGCGGCTTCGGCCAGCGTGTGCAGCTGCGCGGGTTCCAGCCGTCCGCCGGGCACCCGGACGCGGGCCAGTGGCCCGTCGGCGGCCTGGTGCAGCCGCAGCACGCCGGGGCAGGAATCGGGAGTTGTACGCGTCATGACCTGTCCAGCGTACGACCTGGTCGAATATCCGGCCCGAGGTCACCCCGACGCGCATGACCTGCGGCGGTGCGGTTATCGCGTGGCGGCGCTCTGCCCCGCTCGTTAGTCTGCTGCCATGACCGAATCTTCATCCCTCGCCGACCGTTTCGCGATTGTCGAGGTTCTGACCAGGATGTTCGTTTACACCGACCAGAAGCGCTGGGACGATCTGCTCGATGTGGTGTTCACCGAGAAGGTCGATTTCGACGGCGGCTTCGGCGGTCCGGTCGGCGTTCGCGATGCCTCGGACATCGTCGGCGACTGGCGCACCGGCCTCTCCGATCTCGACGCGGTGCACCACCAAGCGGGCAACTACCTGATCGAGCTGGAGTCCGACCATGCCGCGGTGCACGCTGACGCTATCGCCGTTCACCTGAAGAACGACGCCGAGAACGGCACGACCCGCACCTTCATCGGCAGCTACACCCTGGGCGCCGAACGCACCGATTCCGGTTGGCGCGTGAACCGTTTCCAGTATCACCTCAAGGCCATCGAAGGAAACGCCGACCTCACCTAGACCGTCGTCGTTCGGAGGCCTGGCGTGTTCGACGGCACTACCGAGCTTGCGCGGCTTAGTCTGTCCACTGACCAGGTGTTATCCCCGTTTCAAGAGACGAGGTAACCGCAGTGGCTGCAAAAGTCCGCGGCGGCCGACCCGATCTCGGGTCGGCCGCCGCTGTGCGTCTGGACCGAAAGAGTGCACAACAACTTCGAACTCGCCATCGCCGTCGCGATCGCCACCTACGGCGCGACCTCCGGCCAAGCCCTGGCCGGAGTCGTCGGCCCGCTCATCGAAGTCCCCGTACTCGTCGGCTTGGTCTACTTCTCGCTGACCCTGCGCCGACGGTTCGGGCTCGTCGTCATTCGGCAGCGATGACCTCGATCTCGAGTAGCCAGCGTGGATCGAAGATTCCAGCCAGCACGACGGTCAACGCCGGTTTGTGGTCGCCGAGGACCTCTCGCCGAACCGAGGTGTTGACCTCGGCCAGCCAGCATGACAACCAGCGCGTTTGTCTACCCGACCCGCGAATCCGCTGGAGCCGCACGCACCGCCTCGGTGTCGGGCCCGGTGGGTTGTCGTTGCTTGCCCGGCGCCCACGCGGCGATCAGCACGGCGGCGGCCAACGCGATGAATCCCAGTGCGAGCGAGGCTTGTTGGGCGCCGTGGATGAAGGCGGTCTTGGCGAAATCGGCCAGTGGTGCGGCTGGGGGGCCTGCTCGTTCGGTGAACTGGAGGGCGGCGGCCAGAGAATCCGATACGGGGCCGCGGGCTTGTTCGGGAAGTTGTGGGAGGGCGGGTGCGATGCGATTGCTGTAACCGGCGGCCAAGATGCTGCCCGCGATCGCGATGCCGATGGCGGCGCCGATTTCGCGGGCCGCGTCGTTGACCGCTGCTGCGACACCGTGCTTTTCGACGGGGGTGCCCGCGATGATCGCCGCGGTCGCGGGTGCGGTGCACAATCCGAGACCGGCGCTCATCACAAGCAGCGGCCACAGCAGATCGAGATAGGTGCTGCCGAGGTCCAGCCCGGCCATGGCGAACAGCCCGATGCTGAGCACCAGCAGTCCGACGAAGGTCGGTATCCGCAGCCCGAATCGTTCGGCGAGCCACGGTGCGACCATCGAAATCGTCATCAGCGGAGCGACCATCGGCGCCATGGCCAGCGCCGAGGTCAGCGGTCGGTAGCCGAGAATCAGTTGCAGGGTTTGCACGAGCAACATAAAGATGCCGAAGGTCACCAGGAACTGAATGGTCACCGATGCGGTGCCGCTGCCGAAGCCGCGTCCGGCGAACAGCCGCATATCCAACAAGGGCCGCGCAACTCGCAATTCGATGACAACAAAGGCCACCGCGGCAACCACACCGCAGGTGAAAAGGCCGACCACCGTCGGGTCGAGCCACCCACGCACCGGTGCTTCGATCGCACCGACCACGATCAGACCGACCGCGGCGACCACACTGATCGCGCCCAACGGATCCATCGGGGGCCGTTGATCGTCGACGGATTCGGGGATGGTGAACCCAGCGATGAGCAGTGCGGTACCGGCCACGGTCATGGCGACGAACACCGACAACCACGACCAGCGCTCCAGCAGCAGCCCGGAGCCTATGATTCCGAGCACCGCTCCGGCACCGGCTACACCCGCCCAGATTCCCACCGCGTTTCCCCTTCTGTCGGGTGGGAATCCTGCGGTGAGCAGCGATAGCGTCGAGGGCATCACGAATGCGGCGCCCGCCCCAGCCGCGGCCCGGGCGGCGATCAACCATACGGGCCCGTCGAGCAGCAATGGCACCGCCGAGGCGATGGAGAACACCAGGAGTCCGACGATCAGGACGGCGCGGCGTCCGTACCGATCTCCGAGTGCGCCCGCGGGCAGCACAAGGCAGGCCAGCGCAAGGGTATATCCGTCGACGATCCAGGTGAGCTGCTGCTGGGTGGCGCCGGTGCGGCCCGCGATCTGCGGCAGCGCGGTGTAGAGCGCGGCCATAGACGCGATCACCAAGGCCACCGCCAGGCACGACATCAGCAACGTCCACCGCTGCATCGGCGAGAGCCGCGTGGTGGTGCGGTCGGTGGAATCCATCGAGCCTCCGGTAGAACAGTACGAAGGGTATCGCTACGCTACTATGAGTAGCATAAGTAGGGTGCGCAGCGATAGGCTCCGGCGAACAAGGAATGCTTGGACCATGCCATCGACCGGATCGGCCGACGAGTCGTTGCCGCGCAACCACTCTCGCGACACCGACACCGACGCGACCGATCCCCGCAAACTGCGCTCGCGTACCCGGCTCCTGGACGCCGCGACCGCACTACTGAAGACCGGCGGCGTCGATGCCGTCACCATCGAGGCGGTCACCCGGGTCTCCAAGGTCGCCAAGACCACGCTCTACCGTCACTTCGACAACGCCATGGACCTGCGCGCCGCCACCTTCGAGCGCCTCATCCCGCAGGTCGTCGCGCCGCCGGCCACCGGATCGCTGCGCGATCGCCTGATCGAGTTGCTCGACAGACAGGCCGCCATCATCAACGACGCGCCCCTGCACCTGACCACGCTCGCGTGGCTGGCGATGGGATCCGATCGTCCCGGCACCGGCGCGGGGCCCGCCGTCGCCTCGCTACGGCAGCGCCTCATCGATATCTACCGCCAGCCGTTCGACGAACTGCTCGACAGTGCGGAAGTCCGTGCGCAGCTGGGCCGATTCGACCTCGGCCTCGCACAGGCCCAGCTCATCGGCCCGCTCATTTTCGGCAGACTGACCGGCCTGCGCCACACCACCCATGCCGACTGTGTCCGCATCGTCGACGACTTCCTCGCCGCCCGTGCCACCACCGGCTGACCGCGTTACCGCGGATGAGCCGCCATCGTTATCCGCTGGCGTTCTAGGACGTTCATGATGGACCTATGGAGTCCGAACGCATTCAGGTTCGCGTGATTCTTGTGTTCGGGGATCGTGCGCAGCTGGACACACCGTGGCATTCGCACCGGGACCCGATGTGGGTGCCGGCGGCGCTGATCGCCGAACAAGCCGGGTTGCCGATCAATGAGCTGCCCGGGCGAGAATTCAGCGCTACCGGAGACCGGAAATCCCTGACCGATTTCCGGCTGGTCTTCGACCCGCGGCTGTAGATAGTCGTCCGCGTCGGTCGAACCCTCGGCGAGTCCGGCCGCGAAGGGCCGTTGGACACGTGGCAGGAGCGAGTCCGCGTGGCAGGTAGCATCTGGATGCTCGGCGGGCGATGAGGAAACCGGTGAAAATCCGGTGCGGTCGCGCCACTGTCATAAGCCAGACCCTCTCCGGCGAGCAACGAACCCGATGGGCGCGTCACCCGAGGAAGGCCGTCACCTGTGATTTTGCTGCTGTCCACGTCCGATACCGATCTGTTGAGCGCGCGCGCGAGTGGCGCGGCCTATCGGTGGGGCAATCCCGCTCGGTTGCTGGTCGAGGATCTGCCCGCGCTGCTCGACGGCGCCGATCTGGTGATCGTGCGGATCCTCGGCGGCAAGCGGGCCTGGGAGGCGGGCTTGGAAGCCGTGCGCGCCAGCGGGGTACCGGTGGTGGCGCTCGGTGGTGAGCTGGCGCCGGACGCCGAGCTGATGGAGTGCTCGACGGTGCCGGGCGGTGTCGCCGCCGACGCGCACAACTACCTCGCGGCCGGGGGTGCGGGCAACCTCCGTCAGTTGCACAACTTCCTGTCGGACACGGTGCTGCTCACCGGACACGGCTTCGAACCGCCGGTGCAGTTGCCGAGCTGGGGTCGGCTGGATCGCCTCGCGGCACCGGTCGATGGCCCGACCGTCGCGGTCATCTACTACCGTGCACAGCACCTGGCCGGGAACACCACCTACATCGAAGCATTGTGCGCCGCAATCGAAAACGCGGGTGCGCGGCCGTTGCCGCTCTACTGCGCCTCACTGCGCACCGCCGAACCCGAACTGCTCGATACTCTCCGCCAGGCCGACGCGCTTGTGGTCACCGTGCTCGCGGCGGGCGGGTCCAAGCCCGCGACCGCCTCGGCAGGCGGTGACGACGAGGCGTGGGATGTCGCGGCATTGGCCGAGCTGGATGTGCCTATCCTGCAAGGCTTGTGCCTGACCAGTGGTCGCGCGCAATGGCAGGCCAACGACGACGGCCTTTCGCCGCTCGATGTCGCCACCCAGGTCGCGGTGCCGGAGTTCGACGGCCGGATCATCACCGTGCCGTTCTCGTTCAAGGAGTTCGACGCCGACGGTCTGTCCACCTATGTGCCCGACGCGGAGCGCGCGGCACGGGTGGCCGGTATCGCGGTGCGCCACGCTCGACTGCGACATATACCGACCGAGCGACGTCGGGTCGCCCTCATGATGTCGGCCTACCCGACCAAGCACGCCCGCATCGGCAACGCGGTCGGCCTGGACACCCCGGCGAGCGCGATCCGGCTGCTCAGCGAAATGCGTTCGGCCGGTTACGATCTGGGCCCCGAAGGGGAGGTACCCGGGCTCGCGGAGCGTGATGGCGACGCACTGATTCACGCGCTCATCGCCGCGGGCGGCCAGGACCCCGATTGGCTGACCGCCGAACAGCTCGAAGGCAACCCGATCCGGATCAGCGCGGCACGGTATTCGGCATGGTTCGACACCCTGCCCGACGACCTGCGCGCGGCCGTGATCGAGGCGTGGGGCCCGCCGCCCGGCGAACTGTACGTCGATCGCTCCGCCGACCCCAACGGGGAAATCGTCATCGCCGCACTGCGCTTCGGCAATGTGGTGCTGATGGTGCAGCCGCCTCGCGGTTTCGGCGAGAACCCGGTCGCCATCTACCACGACCCGGATCTGCCGCCGAGCCACCACTATCTTGCGGCATACCGCTGGATTTCCGCGCCGGACGGTTTCGCCGCCGACGCGATGGTGCACCTGGGTAAGCACGGCAACCTGGAGTGGTTGCCGGGTAAGACCCTCGGTATGTCCGCTTCCTGCGGCACCGATGCCGCACTCGGCGAGCTGCCGCTGATCTACCCATTCCTGGTCAACGATCCCGGTGAGGGCACGCAGGCCAAGCGCCGCGCGCACGCCACCCTCGTCGATCACCTGATCCCACCGATGGCACGCGCCGAAAGCTACGGCGACATCTCGCGTTTGGAGCAGCTGCTCGACGAGCACGCCAATATCTCCACGCTGGACCCGGCCAAACTGCCCGCGATCCGCCAGCAGATCTGGACGCTGATGCGGGCGGCGAAAATGGACCACGATCTGGGCTTGGCCGAACGTCCGGAAGAGGACGTCTTCGATGACATGCTGCTGCACGTCGACGGCTGGCTCTGTGAGATCAAAGACGTGCAGATCCGCGACGGCCTGCACATTCTCGGCCAGGCGCCGGTAGGCGACAGCGAGCTCGACCTGGTGCTCGCCATGCTGCGCGCCCGTCAACTGTGGGGCGGCGAGCGTAACGTGCCCGGCCTGCGTGAGGCGCTCGGACTCGACGAATCCGGCAGCGAGGCGCGCGAACGTGTCGACCGGGTCGAAGCCCAAGCGCGTGAACTGGTCTCCGCGCTACAGGCAACGGATTGGTCCGCCGATGCGGTGGACACCATTACCGACAACCCCGCGGTCGCGCAGGTGCTGCGGTTCGCCGCCACCGAGGTGGTGCCGCGACTGCGCCAGACCGGCATCGAGATCGACCGGATTCTGCACGCGCTCAACGGCGGCTTCATCCCGGCGGGCCCGAGCGGGTCGCCGCTGCGTGGATTGATCAACGTGCTGCCCACCGGGCGCAACTTCTACTCGGTCGACCCGAAGGCGGTGCCGTCGCGACTGGCCTGGGAAACCGGTCAGGCCATGGCGGATTCGCTGCTGGACCGATACCGGGCCGACCATGGCGAATACCCACGTTCGGTGGGCCTTTCGGTCTGGGGCACCTCGGCGATGCGTACCTCCGGCGACGATATCGCCGAAGTCCTGGCGCTGCTCGGGGTCCGGCCGGTGTGGGACGAGGCCAGCCGCCGCGTTACCTCCCTGGAAATCATCGCCCTGGAGGAGCTCGCCCGCCCCCGCATCGACGTCACAGTGCGCATCAGCGGATTCTTCCGCGACGCATTCCCACACGTGCTCGCGCTGCTGGATGACGCCGTCCGGCTGGTCGCCGAGCTGGACGAGCCGCTGGAATCCAATTACGTACGCGCGCACGCACAGGCCGACCTCGCCGAGCACGGCGACCAGCGCCGCGCCACCACCCGCATCTTCGGTTCCAAGCCGGGCACCTACGGCGCGGGCATCCTGCAACTGATCGATTCGAAGAGCTGGCGCAACGACGACGACCTCGCGCAGGTGTACACCGCGTGGGGCGGCTTCGCCTACGGCCGTGACCTCGACGGCGCGCCCGCTGCCGACGATATGCGTACCGCCTACCGGCGGATCACGGTGGCGGCCAAGAACACCGATACCCGCGAACACGACATCGCCGACTCCGACGACTACTTCCAGTACCACGGCGGCATGGTCGCCACCGTACGCGCACTGACCGGCAAGAACCCCGAGGCCTACATCGGCGACAGCACCCGGCCCGATGCGGTGCGCACCCGAACCCTCTCAGAGGAGACTTCCCGTGTCTTCCGTGCCCGCGTGGTGAACCCACGCTGGCTGGAGGCGATGCGCCGCCACGGTTACAAGGGCGCCTTCGAAATGGCGGCCACCGTCGACTACCTCTTCGGCTACGACGCGACCACTAATGTTGTGGCCGACTGGATGTACGAAAAGCTCGCGGAGAGTTACGTTTTCGACGATGTGAACCGGAAGTTCATGGAGCAGTCCAACCCGTGGGCGCTGCACGGCATTGCCGAGCGGCTGCTGGAAGCCGCCGAGCGCGACCTGTGGGAGAAGCCGGAACAGGCCACCCTCGACCGGCTGCGACAGGTCTACCTGGAGACCGAGGGTGAACTCGAGTAGCTCTTGGGGCACTGACGTTTCGGAGTTCGCGACCCGCCGAAGTACGACTTCGGTGGGTCGCGCTGCATGTCGCTGGGAACTCCCCGAGTGGAGGTCGAGTGGTGGCCCGTGATCCGATACGTCGACTCGCCCTGGAGATCGAATTGTGTTCGAAATGCCAAGGGAAATCAACCCCCCAATTACTGGGTAATCGAATTATATGATCTTGCAACGTAATTCGACTCTCCGATTCTCTCGACAGCTGCCACGTCAAGGGCGCATGATTGTTGATGTCCAATGGCCGTTTACGGGGAAACGCCAATCGAATCGGCAGGTTGATTGGGAAAGTCTTATGATGATCAAAAAATTGGTGGTGATCGCGATCATGGCGATCGCTGCCACCGGCATCGCCACTGTCACCGCACATGGTGAAGCAGGGCTGCCGGGCACAACTATCAGCGGGGTGGACGGCGCGGTCGCGTACACGACCACACTGGCACCCGACCATTCGAGCGCTACGGTCGCACTGGCGTCCGGAACGTTCACGCTCGCACCGGACGCGGTCACCGTGACGGCGCCCGACGGTGCGGTGGTCGGCGTCATTCCGACGACGCTACAGATGCAGACCGGTCAAGAGCTCGCAGTCACTCCCGCACTGAACAGCACAGGTACCGAGCTGACTCTCACGCCGGTCGGCGGGCCGGTCGCCGCGGCTACCAACTCGCCGGAATCCATTGCCCTGCAAGCCATCGGTGATGCGGGAACAACGGTGGCGGGCGTGCTGATCGGCTGCGCGATCGGCATCCTGATCGGTGTCTGGTTCATCCTTGTCGGCGCTGTCGTCGGCTGTGTCGTCGGGGGCATCATCGGCGGCATCATCGGCGCGAACCAGTAAGCGGCGACAGAAGGGAAACATGAACGGTGGTTCGGCCGCGATCGGAGTGTTGCCGGTGCGGCCGGATTGCCATGTCGCCATTGCGCATCCGGGGGAAATCGATCGGAGCCGACGATTGATGGCTGGCGGTGGATCGGCCGTATTCCAATTCCTCCTTTCATATATCGCCCGCCGCCTTTCGGAATCGCTCGGCGGTGGCAAGAAGGTGCACGGATAGTTCCGGGGCGTCCAGTACGTCGAAGTCGACGTCGAACAGGTGCGCCGATCACGCTGATCGGCCGAAGAGGTTTTGAGCGAGGACCACGGCCTCGGCGGCCAGGCCCGGCGGGTTGGTGGCAATAAACATGGAGTCAGCGGCCAGATTGCCGAGCACGTGCCAAGTAGGGTCAGGTCGGTCGGCGATGAGCAGACGTCGGGTGCGGGGTTGCGCGATCAGGCCGCCTGCCGGGTGGAGTTCGGCCGCGCCCGCGGTGAGCAGGGCGCCGACCAGAGACTCGGTTTCCGATGGGGTCGTGTAGGCGGGCGGGTTGACCGCGTTGCGGACGGTGTCGGCGGTCCACTCGGAATCGTCGGTGATGGTGAAACCGCCGCCGGAGCGGGCCGCGACCTTGGTGACACCGGGGTGCAGTCGGAGCTGTCCCGAGTCGAGCAGTCGGAGCACGATCTTCGCGTTGTGCGGCACCATGGGCGAGCTGAGGCTGTTGATGGTGCGGAAATAGTGGGTGCGCAGCATGTCCCGGTCCGGCTCCGCGAGCAGTGACCACACGATCGGGCCGACGACGCGAATGGCCATGACCAAGAGTCGCCGTCCGTGGTGCGGCCCATGGACCGCGGCCAGTTGGCGGCGGAGACGATCCATCGGGTTCTCGGATTCGGTGTTCGAGATCTCGGCGGCGAAGGAATCGAAATCCTCGCTCAGGTCCGCGAGTTCGGCGCGCATCAACGAAACCAGTTGGGCGAAGGTGAGTGACTTGTGTTCGGTGGCCGAGCGCAGCACATTGTCCTGGGTGAGGTGTTTCAGCTCCAGCCGGACGGGGCGTTGTTGTACGTCGGGCAGCACGCCGCTGCGCGACAGCAGACTGATCGGGCCGGTGTGCCCGTTCGAGGACAGGCCGACGGCGACATCGACGGCGCACAGCCCGCTGCCGATACCGCGACATGGTGATCCGCAGGGATCTCCGACAGCGAATCGGCAAGGGGGTAGGGCTCATTGACGTATCCGGGTGCGCCGGTGAGCCCGTAGTGGTCGCGCGGGCGGCCGCTGCCCACGCACAACACCGCGCGGTCCACCGGAACATGGTCGCCGTTGTCGGTGTGCAGCACATCGTGCCTCTCGCGGGAGAATCCGATGACGTTTGCGCGGACAATACGGACCGAGCAGCCGCTGTCGCGCAACCGGCCGATGGCGGCCGCGGCGGTGTACTCCAGGTACTCGCCGTACACGCTGCGCGGCACCAGCGGCTGACCCAGCCCCTCGTCGAGATACGCCGTCACGTCGCGGTCGGCCTGCCAGCTCTGATAGTGCATCGGATCACCGACACGCATCGACATCCTGATCGGCGGCACATTGACCCGCACGGCCGCCAGGTCCGGCTGGTATGGCCGGCCCCGCCACAATGTCGGCGAACCTTCGAAGACCGTTATTCGGTTCGGCTTTTCCTCCAGCGCGGCCAGTGCGTCGAGCAGGCCGACCACCGCCGTGCCCGCGCCGATGACTCCGATGTGCATGAGATCTCCTTCGAAATTCGCCCTGGTCTCCAGTGGTTCGACCTCGACCAGAGTCGCCCGTAGGCCTAGCTGCCGGATATCCCTCGATCGAGGGGTTTGCGCATCGGTGCCCACCGCGTCACCTGGCATGGGAATTTCGCCGATCGCCTGGGCATTACCCCTCATGTGTGGGATGGCGCGCGCTTCGGGGGCACCGCAAGATGGTGGGTATGACTATGCCGACCGGTGCCTGGTGGCTGCGCTGCTTGCCGGGATCGCGGCCGCTCCCGACGCGCACGCGCTCTTCGCGGAGACCTCTACCCGCCTGCGCCGGATCGCGCCGTTCGACGCCGCCGTCTGGGTCGCGACCGATCCCATCAACGGGCTGACCACCGCACCGGTGCGGATCGAGAACCTGCACGAGGGTGGCTGCGGAACCTACTGGGAGTCGGAGCTTTTCGCCGAGCATGTGAACCTCTTCCGGGATCTGGCGCGCGCCGAGACCCCGGTCGCCGGGCTGCGTGCGATGACCGGTGACAGGCCTTCGCTGAGCCCGCTGTACGGAAGCTTCATGCGGCCCCGCGGTTTCGAGGATGAACTGCGGGCGGTGTTCCGGGTCGGCGGCAGGCCATGGGGTCAGCTGAGTCTGTTTCGCGCGCGGGGCCGGGACTCCTTCGATGCCACCGACATCGCACTCGTCGACACACTCTGCACACCGATGGCGCGGCGGCTGCGCGGCTTCGCGCAACCCACGGCCACATCAGCGTCCGCGCTCATCGACACCCCCGGAATGCTGCTCTTCGACCCCGCCGGCAGCCTGATCTCGATCAACGACGAGGCCCGCCACCTGCTGGCACTGCTGCCGCCCGGCCCGTCCACGGTGACGCCATGTGGTATCCAAATATCGCTTCCCGCATGGATTCTCAGCACCGCAGGCCGGGCTCGGCTGGCCGGCGCCGGTGCTCGCATCCGCATCCGAACCAGCACGGGCTGGCTGGTCTGCCACGCTTCCTGCCTCCGCGACGCCGACAGCCGCAGCGGCCCAACTGTGTTGGTAGTCGAGCCCGCCAAAGCCTCCGAAGTCGCGGCACTGTTGGTGGCGGCCTACGAACTCACCTCTCGCGAGCTCGAGGTCACCGAACTCATCGCTCGTGGCCTGTCCACCGGCGAAATCGCCACCCGGCTCTTCCTTTCCCCGCATACGGTGCGCGATCACGTCAAGGCGATTTTCGACAAGGTCGGCGTCACCAGCCGTGGCGAGCTGGTCGCGAAACTCTTCACCGATCACTACGAACCCGTCACCGCCCGCAACACGATCCGCGTACTGGACGCGAGCTAGAAACAGTGCTGCGCCGTTCCCTGTTCGCCCAGGTGGATTGGGTTGGGTGAGGGGCGTTGGGGTGCTGTTCGGGCGTCTGTATAGTGGGCGGTCGCAACTAGTTTCAGGTGCTAATGATGTTTGGCCGGCTGGATCGACTGCCGGCCTTACCGTGCTGCGCTGCCTCGTCGATGACGGGCCGCAGTGCACCGGTAAAGCTCGCCGAGCTACTGCAGCCGAGATCTCCAGGCGCATGGCCTCGTCGAGTGTCGGGTCGACCGCTTCATGGCCGCGCCCGCGTGTACAGGTTTTCCAGAAACTTCACCGCAGCTAGCCGATCAGAATTAGGGCGCATAAATGACGAATTCCACGACCAAGGCACCGGCAATGCCGCCGGGCCTGGACGCGGGCGAGGGCGCGGCACTGTCGCACCGGCAGATCCTGACCATCCTGTCCGGTCTGCTGCTCGGCATCTTTCTGGCCGCCCTCGACCAGAACATCGTGAGCGTGGCGATCGTAAAGATCTCGAACAGCCTGCACGGGTTCGACCAGCAGGCGTGGGCGACAACGGCATACCTGATCACCGCGACGATCACCACGCCGCTGTACGGCAAGCTGGCCGACATCTATGGGCGAAAGCCGTTCTATCTCACGGCGATCGGCCTGTTCATCCTCGGATCGATTGCCTGCACCTTCGCGACCTCGATGTACGAACTCGCGGGATTCCGTGCCTTCCAGGGGCTCGGCGCCGGCGGGTTGATGTCACTGGCTTTCACTATCATCGGCGATATCGTGCCCGCCCGCGAACGAGTGCGCTACCAGGGCTATTTCATGATGGTCTTCGGCTCGGCCACGGTGCTCGGCCCGGTGCTCGGCGGCTTCTTTTCCAACTACGACCATCTGTGGGGGCTCGAGGGCTGGCGCTGGGTGTTCCTGGTGAACGTGCCGATCGGCGTACTCGCGCTCGGTGTTGTCGCCAAGGTGCTCAATGTGCCCCATCAGCGCCAGAAGCACCGGATCGACTGGTTCGGTGCGCTGGCGTTGACGATTTGCGTTGTGCCGCTGCTGATCGTCGCCGAACAGGGCCGCAACTGGGGCTGGAGTTCCGATCGGGCGCTGATCTGCTACGGCATCGGCGCGGCCGGGCTGGTGCTGTTCCTGTTCATCGAGTTCCTGATGAAGGACGCGGCGCTGATCCCGCTGCGGTTGTTCAGGAATTCGACCTTCAGCGTGTCGATCGTCGGCGGCTTCATCGTCGGTGTCGCGATGTTCGGCGCCATCGTGATGGTGCCGCAGTACTACCAGGTGGTGCGCGGCTACTCGCCGACGAACTCGGGTCTGATGATGCTGCCGCTGGTGCTCGGCATCATGATCGGCTCGCAGACGGCCGGACGGATCACCAAGGCCACCGGCCATTACAAGGCGCTGCCCGTGCTCGGGTCGTTCGTGATGGCGGTCGGTGCGGCATTGCACGCGCGCGTGCTCTACGACAGCCCGCTGTGGCAGCCGCTGGTGTATGCCGGGATCATCGGCCTCGGCCTCGGCGGGTGTATGCAGACGCTGATCATCGCGGCGCAGAACGCCGGTCCGCGCTCGGATATGGGCGTGTCCACCGCGGCGGCGACCTTCTTCCGGCAGATGGGCGGGACGCTGGGGGTCGCGGTCTTCCTGACGATCCTGTTCAACCTGTTGCCGCACAAGATCATCGATGCATTCGGTGGGCAACTGCCCGACGGGTTCGATGCCGCCCAGCTCGGCGGCATACAGAGCAACACGAGTGGGATCGCGGATCTGCCGGAGGAACTGCGGGTTCCGATCCTGACCGGGTTCACCAGTTCGATGTCGGGGGTGTTCTACGTGGCCGCCGCGGTAGCGCTGCTTGGTGCGGTCGTGCTGATGTTCATGAAAGAGATTCCGCTGCAAGATGATCCGGCTCCGGTGGCGAAGGTTGCCGAACTGGTCGGAGAGGAATCGACCTGGGAGGAATCGCAGGTCTGGGAGGGCGCCGCGCAGGCACTGTCCGAGCCCGCCCCGGTGCTCGCCGGCAGTGGACACCTTTCGGTCGATCATCAGGGCAACGGTGTATATCAGGTCGCGGTGGTGGGAACTGCGGTGGCGGAGCAGGATTTGGTGGAGGGGTTCCCCGAACCGGAGCGCCGATCGATCCGTGGCCGGATTCGGCACGGGGACGGACGCCCGGTGCCCGGTGCTGCGCTGACGTTGATCGACCAGCGCGGACACCAGGTTGCCAGGGCGACAGGCGATCCGCACGGCGGCTACATCATCGGCGTGCCGGCGGGCGGCAATTTCGTCTTGATCGCATCCGCGTCCGGGCATCAGCCGGAGGCGGTCAGCGTGGCAGTCGGGCACCGCACCCTGCAAATGGATCTGACGCTCATGGGCTCCGGTGAGCTGTCGGGCGTTGTCCGATCGGCACGACGCGGTGAACCGCTGGTCGGCGCGACCGTCACCCTGACCGATATGCGGGGCGAGGTCGTCGGCGCGGCGATTACCTCAGGTGACGGCGTCTATGTCTGCCACGGTGTTGTCTCCGGCACCTACACCCTGGTTGCCGTCGCCGACCATATGCGCCCGAACGCCACGACGCTCACCGTGTCCGAGGGCGGTCTGCTGCGCAAGGACATCGACTTGGACCCGATGGCGGTGCTGGCCGGATCAGCATGGTCCGAGGGCGACCGGCACGTTCCCGACGTCCAGATCACCGTCCTGGATGCCGAAGGCGATCTGACCGCGACCGCGCGCACCGATGAGCACGGTCGCTACGTCGTCAGCGATCTGCCCGAGGGGCAGTACACGGTCGTGGCCCGCGGCTACCCGCCGGTCTCCAGCCGTGTCACGGTGGTGGGCGGCGAAGTCGTTCACGACGTGAAACTCGGCTATGGGGCGGATGATCCGGCGAACCATCGCTGAGTGATTCTGATCGGGCGTTCTCCAAAGTAGCCAAGTCTGTCGGGCAGGTCGTGGCGCCCACCACGCTTTACCGCGGGCTGCTCTGCGCTTTCAGGCGGATTCGGCGAGGCGGGCCGAGCGCCAGGTGTCGGCGAGTTCTTCCAGTGGAAGGTCCAAGACGGCGGCGATGGACACGATCGTGCCGAAGGCCGGGGTGGGGAGACGGCCGGTTTCGATCTTGCGAAGGGTTTCCGGCGAGATGCCCGCCGCGGTCGCGGTGTCGGTCAGGTCGCGGTCTGCGCGTGCGGCGCGCAGCCGGGTGCCGAGGCGGCGACCGGCCTCGATCTGTGCGGGGGTCAGTGGGAGGCGAACCATGGCACCAGAGTATGAGCGGTATTTAAATACCGCAAGCGTTGGTATTAAAATACCGAGTGAGTTAGGGTGGTATTAAAATACCGAACGGAGTGGGTTGCATGGTGGAGCTGAAGAGTCGGGACGAGATCGCGCGGATGCGGGTTGCGGGGGAGTTCGTCGGGGGGATTCTGGCCGAGTTGCGGCAGCGGGCGCAGGTCGGGGTGAACCTGCTCGATTTGGAAGCCATTGTGCGGGAACGGATCCGGCAGCGGGGTGCGCAGTCGTGCTACTGGGACTATTCGCCGTCGTTCGGGCGTGGGCCGTTTCGCAATACTGTCTGCTTGTCGGTGAATGATGCTGTGCTGCATGGTCTTCCGTTCGACTATGTGCTGCGCGATGGTGATGTGCTCAGCATGGACCTGGCGATCGGCGTCGATGGGTGGGTGGCGGATTCGGCGGTAACCGTGATCGTCGGCCGGGCCGCGGCGGCGGATGTGCAGTTGGTGCGGGCGACCGAGGAGGCTTTGGAGGCCGCGATCGCGGTGGCGCTGCCCGGTAATCGGATCGGCGATATCTCGGCCGCGATTGCGGAAGTGGCACACGGCTACGGGTATCCGGTGAATACCGAATTCGGTGGGCATGGGATCGGGCGAACAATGCACGAAGACCCGCACGTGGCGAATGTGGGGCGCGCGGGGCGCGGCTACAAGTTGCGGCCTGGGTTGGCGATCGCCATCGAGCCGTGGTTCGCGCGCACCACCGATCAGATCTTCACCGATCCCGACGGCTGGACAATTCGTTCCGCGGATGGTTCACGGACCGCGCATTCCGAGCACACGGTGGCGATCACCGCCGAGGGGCCCGAGGTTTTGACTCGGGTCGGGTGAGCCCGACGCTCAGCCTTCTTCGGCTAGCCAGTCGGCCAGGTCGGTGGCCGCGTGGAGTTCGCCCGCGACCGACTCGCGCTCATCCTCGGACAGTTCCATCGCCTTCAATTCGGCGCGCAATTCTTCGCGGCGAGCGGGTTTGTCCAAGGCGACCGCCAATTCGATCAGTGCGGCCAGTGCCCTTGCCTTGTCGGTTCGCGGCGCTTCGTCGCCGAATCGGCCCAATCCGACCTCGATGACGCGGACCGCGGTCTTGTCGTCGTTCTTGAAGTCGCGCAGAATCCGCGCGTTGTCCAAAACCCTCGCCAGGCCCTCGAGTTCACGCGAGCCGCCGTAGTCGACGTCTTCGGGTTCGTCACGCTGGATGTAGATCACCGAATTGCCGACCGGGTCCACCACGGTGAATCTGCTCTGACCCGGCCGGAATCGGGTGATTCGCGGACAGCCCTTCGCGGGGACCTTGCCGTAGCGGGTGCGCAGCGCCTCGGTGAAGGCGCGATGGCGCTCGGCGACATTGTCGAGCATGACCAGGCAGCTGACCTGTTCGGCGGGGAGTTCGGTGCCCTTGGGCTCGGAGGCGAAGTGGAGGGCGCATCCGTGTGCCTCGACCGCGCCGTACGGGTAGGGGCGGGACTGTTCGTAGGTGACGGTGTAGCCGATGGCTCGATAGAAGTCCAGGGTGTCGGTCAATGTGCCGCTCCAGAGAATCGGAACCGCCGTGTCGCCCATTGTTGCCTCCGTATGTACTAATCAAATTTGACTACCAGAGGTTAGGGTGCTGTTCGGTCGGAAGTCAAGTTTGAGTACCATAGGTGTTTTCCGGCTCTGAAGGGAGCTCGTCCATGTCGGCCGTGCGGCTGCTCGTCCTCGGCGTGATGCGGTTGCGTCAGCCGACCTACGGCTATGCCGTGCGTCGCGAACTGTTGTCCTGGCGTGCGGAGACCTGGACGAACGTCAAACCGGGATCGATCTATCACGCGCTCAAACAGCTGACACAGGAAGGCAAGCTCAGCACCCACGGGACCGAAGGCAGTGATCAGGGGCCGGGCCGCACGCTGTTTGCGGTGACCGAGGCGGGTGAGTCCGAGTTCCGCATGTTGATGGACGAGGCGCTGGTGAGTGTCGACATGGAAGAGCTCGGCGCCGCTATCGCCTTCATGGACGCGTTGCCGCGCGCACACGTCATCGAGAAGCTGCGCGAACAGCGTCGCCGCAGCGAGGCGGTCCGCGCCGACCTGCTCGCGATGATCCCCACCTTCCCCGGCCGACACGAACCGCCGCACTCCGCCGACCTGCTCGAACTGTGGAGCGGGGTCTTCGGGCATCTGGCGGGCTGGACCGCCGGCCTGCTCGAACGCATGGAGGCCGGGGAATACCGCATGTCCGACAAACCGAATACGCTGCCATCATGACGAACACGCTCGGAGCCGTCGGCGAGGCCGATTACGTTCTGCTGACGACGTTCCGGAAGGACGGCACACCGGTCGCCACCGCGGTGTGGGCGGTGGCCGACCAAGGCAAGCTGTACGCATGGACGCCGACCGACAGCTGGAAGGTGAAGCGGTTGCGCCGCAATCCAGCCGTGACGCTGCAGCCGTGCAACCCGTCGGGCAAGCCGCACGGCGAGGTGATCGAGGGCACCGGGCGGGTGCTCGACGCGGAGGGCACCGAGCAGGTTCGCAAGCTGCTCAGGAGGAAATACTGGCTACTCGGCCCGATCGTCATCTTCGGAAGCATCTTGCGCCGCGGCAAGGCCGGCACCATCGGCCTCGAGATCACGCCTGCCGCCTGATCGTTCCGGTGCCGGAAATCAGGTCGCTTGGCTGACCGAGGACATGTGGAAGTCGGGAATCCGCAACGGCGGCATGGCCGTTCGGGTGAACCAGTCCTTCCATTCGCGGGGGAGCGTGGTCTCGGTCGCACCGGCTTCGCTGGCACGGCGGAGCAGGTCGATGGGGCTTTCATTGAAGCGGAAGTTGTTGACGGCAGCGGTGACTTCCCCGTTTTCGACGAGGTAGACGCCATCGCGGGTGAGACCGGTCAGCAGCAGTGTGGCCGGGTCGACCTCGCGGATGTACCAGAGGGTGGTGAGCAGCAGGCCGCGCTCGGTCCCGGCGATCATCTCGTCGAGGTTCGCGCCGGATCCACCGGTGAGAAGTAGGTTTTCGGCGGGCAGCGTGGTCGGCGCGTCGAATTCGGCGGCCATGGCGCGCGGATAGACGAGGGATTCGATGACACCGTCGCGCAACCAGTCGACCCGCTGCGCCCGCAGACCGTTGTCGAAGACCGAGAGCGTCTCCGAGGACGCAGAGGTCGCGACGAACGGTCGGTATTCCAGGCCATCCGCGTTCGGGTCGGAGTACAGGGTCAGCGGAATGTCGGTGAGCCGCTCGCCGATTCGGGTACCGCCTGCGCGGGCGAAGGCGGTGTGGCCCTCCTGGGCGCCGCGGCCCTGCATTTCCCAGGCCATGTAGATCATCAGGTCGGCGACCGCCGAGGGCGGCAGCAGGGTTTCGTAGCGACCGGCGGGCAGGTCGACGCGACGCTTGGACCAGTCGAGGCGGCGGGAGAGCTCGGTGAGCAGGCCGGGGATATCGACATCGGTGAAATCGGCGGTGCCGACGCCGACCCAGGCGCTGGCCAGGTCGGCGCCTTGGCCGCGCTTTCCATTGATTTCTACCGAACCGGTGGGCTGGACGAATCGGCGGCGGATACCGGTCGAGGTTCCCAGCCAGGTGGTGTGGATCTGGTGGTGGGCGAAACCGTAGAGCTGATCGGTCGCATCGAAACCCGTGGACAGGTCGCGGGCGAGGTCGGTGAAGACCTCGATGCCGGTGCTGCCGGGTGCCGCGGCCCAATCCTGCGCATCGTCGGTGTCGGGCGTCAGCAGCGGCATCGCGTCCTTGGCGGGCTCGGCGCTGCGGGCGGCTTCCTCGCTGGCGCGCACGAGCGCCTCGATATCGTCGGGGTCCACGCTGGTCGAGCTGACGCTGCCGACCCGTGCGGAGTTCGGGCCGTCGCGGAAGACCGAGATCACTGCCCAGTCGCGGGAAATCGAGGAACCGTTGGTGGTCATCGAGTTGCCCGCCCAGCGCAGCGATGCCTCGCCGGCGTCGGTGACGATCACCATCGCCTCGTCCGCGCGCGAGAGTGCGAGCGCCTGTTCGACCACAGCGCCCGCGGGCATCAGGCCGGTACCGATCGCGTTCACTGGCCCGCCTCCGTCCGGGTGTTGAGAATATTGATGCCGCGCACCAGGATCGACGGGCAGCCGTGACTGACCGCGGCGACCTGACCCGGTTGGGCCTTGCCGCAGTTGAAGGCGCCACCGAGCCGCCAGGTCGACGGCCCGCCCACCGCCTCCATCGAGCCCCAGAAGTCCGTGGTGGTCGCCTGATACGCGACGTCACGGAGCTGGCCGTCCAGCTTGCCGTCGCGGATTCGGAAGAACCGCTGGCCGGTGAACTGGAAGTTGTAGCGCTGCATGTCGATCGACCACGACTTGTCGCCGACGATGTAGATGCCGTCTTCGACGCGCGAGATGAGTTCTTCGGTGGTGGTGTCGCGAGTGGTGTCCGGTTGCAGCGACACGTTGGCCATCCGCTGGATCGGGACATGGTGCGGAGAGTCGGCGTAGGAGCAGCCGTTGGAGCGGTCGAGCCCGAGACGCGGGGCGAAGACGCGATCGAGCTGATAGCCGACGAGCACGCCATCGCGCACCAGATCCCAGCGCTGCCCCGCGACGCCCTCATCGTCGTAGCCGACGGTGGCAAGGCCGTGCTCCTGGGTGCGGTCGCCGGTGACATGCATGATCGGGGTGCCGTATCGCAGAGTTCCGAGCTTGTCCGGCGTCGCGAACGAGGTCCCCGCATACGCGGATTCGTAACCGATTGCGCGGTCGTATTCGGTAGCATGGCCGATGGACTCGTGGATGGTCAGCCACAGGTTGGTCGGGTCGATGACCAGGTCGGTGGGGCCCGGCCGCACGGTGGGGGCTTTCACCTTCTCGGCCAGCCACGCCGGGATCTGCGCGAGCTCACCGATCCAGTCCCAGCTGTCGTCCGTCCCGGTGAGGTACTCCCAGCCCCGTCCGGCCGGCGGCGCGAGGGTGCGCATGGTTTCGAAGACACCTGCCGCGGAATCGACTGTGGTCGCCTCGAATTGCGGAAACAGGCGCACCCGCTGCTGGGTGATTGTCGAGCCTGCGGTGTCGGCGTAGAAGGTCTGTTCCTTGACCTGTAGCACCGACGCGGAGACGTGGTCGACGCCGTCGGCGGCGGACAGGCGGCCCGAATAGTCCTGTAGCAGAGCGACCTTCTCGGTGGTCGGCACGCTGAAGGGGTCGAGGTCGTAGGAGGACACCCAGTGCGCGTTGTCGTAGCGGGGCTCCGCGGCGAGCTCGACGCGCTCGCGGTTGAGTGCGCGCAGCGTGGTCGCCACCGTCACCGCGCGGCGGGCCACCTCGGCCGCCGCCTGCGTGGTGAGTGCGGCGTGCGAGGCGAAACCCCACGTGCCGTCGACGACCACGCGGACAGCGAAACCGAGATCGGTCGCGTTGGTGATCGCCTCCACCCGGCCGTCACGCAGCCGGATCGACTGGGTGACCAACCGGTGCACTCGCAGATCGGCGTGCTCGGCACCCGCCGCTTTCGCCGCGGACAAGGCGGCGTCGGCGAGCGCGGTCAGCGGTAGCGAAAGGAACTCGGCGTCCACGTCCTTGGAAGTCGCGATACTCACCCGCACCAACGTAGTCGGTCCCACCGGCAAGTCGCGCGATACTCGCGCGTACACGCCGCGCGAGTACGCGCACACCGCAAAACACGCATGAACCGCAAAGTCGCACACGATCCTTGGTGCAGAGCGTATTCAGCCACCGCCAAAATGCTTGACCGGGTGGATGTTCGGCTGCCACGGACCGGCCACGTCACGCTACGCCACCCGATTCAAGTCTCGAGTTCGTCGGAAATCGAGGGTTGGCGAAGGTTCGATCGCTACCGCTTACCTGGGCGAATCGGTGGACGACCATCGCGAATGGGTAACGGCACGCGCGAAACCCGCGCATGCCGTACCCACGTCGCCAAATGCCGTACTGTGCCGCGCGTGCCGCCATCCGCCCTCCGCGATCGCAAACGAGAACGTACCCGCCGCGCCCTGCTCGAGGCGTCCGTCGAACTTTTCGAAGAGAGAGGTTACGAGGAAACGACGGTGGCCGACATCGCCGCCGCCGCGGAGGTCGGCACCCGCACGTTCTTCAACTACTTCGCCAGCAAGGAAGAGTTGCTGTTCCCGGAGCAGGATGAGCGGGTGCGCGCCGCGGTCGTTGCGATCGGCAGCCGTCGCCCCGGCGAACGTCCGGTGGAGGTGTTGCTGCGCGCGCTGCGCGCGGCAGGTGACAACCCGGGTGAGCATCTCGTCGATGATCTCAGCGCCAGGATCGCCGCACTGCGCGCGCAGGTGTCGCGGATCGTGCCCGCGGTGAGCGGGCGCGCGGCCCACGCGCAGTTGGTCGCGCAGCGGGAGATCGCCAGGCAATTGCATATGGCCTTCCCGTCCGAACTGGACGAGGTCGGGGCCGCGGCACTGGTCGGCGCGGTCGTCGGCGCGGTTTCCGGTGCGCTCACGGTGCTGTTCCAGAGCCCGCACGCCGCTTCCGAGGACGGTGAGCGGCTACATCGCCGCATCCACGAGACGACCTCGCGCGTGCTGCAACCATGGCTCGCCTCGAATTCCACGATGCACGCCGAACCGGTCGGCTGAGCCGGTCAGCCGAATTGTTGCCAGCCCAACCGGATCACCATCACGATCACCACCACCAGCAGCACGATCCGTACGAACTCGGCGCCCTTGCGTAAAGCCATGCGTGAGCCCGCGATCGCGCCTGCCACATTGCACACCGCCATGGCCGCGCCGAGTCCGAACATGATGTGACCGGTCGCGGCGAAGAAGATCAGCGCGCCGAGGTTCGACCCGCAGTTGATGACCTTCGCCATCGCCGCCGCGCGGACGAACTCGGTGCCGAGCAGGGTGGCGAAGGTGATGATCAGGAAGGTGCCGGTGCCGGGACCGAGCAGGCCGTCGTAGAACCCGACCAGTCCGGCGGCCAGCGCCACCACCAGGATGAACTTGCGCCGCGTCGGTGCGTGCGTTGCGATTGTGATGCCGATGGCCGGACGCAGCGTGACGAAGACCGCGACCCCGACCAACACCACCATCACGATCGGAATGAACAGGTCGCGGTCGATGAGCGACACCGCGGCCGCGCCCGCGGCGGCGGTCACCGCGGCGATGCCCGCCGCTGGCAACAGCACTCGCCAGCGAATCGGAACTCGCCGTGCGAAGGTCGCCACCGAGGCTCCGGTCCCTGCGACCGCCGCGAATTTGTTTGTGCCGAGTGCGGTTTGCGGTGTGATTCCGGGTGCGACCAGAAACAAGGTCGGCAAGATGATCAGCCCGCCTCCGCCGACCACGGCATCCACCCAGCCAGCGGCCGTCGCGGCGACCAATAGGGCCGCCCAGTCTGCAAAATCCACGCAGCCAGCCAACCAGATGAGCATGTGCCCGATTCCCGGCGCCCATACGCTGCCACCCCCGACATAGGCTGATATTCGTGCGCCGATTCAGTCTGTGGCTTCGTGATAGGCCCCTCGTCTCGGATTCGGTGCTGGCCGCGGCGCTGCTGCTGCTCGAAGTTCTCGGCGTCGCCAACTCCGATCACAAGCTGACCTACCTCGGGATCGGGGTACTGCTGCCGGTGCCGGTGGCGTTCCGCCGGCTGTATCCGCGTGTGATGGCGGCGGCGATGCTGGTGCTGTCGATCACCTCCGCTGTGATCGGATATCTGACCGAAGACAATGCCGACCACATCGCCCTACTCGGGCTCGGCATCATGCTCTACACGCTCGTCGCGTATGTCGGCCGCCGCGAGGGGCTGTGGTACGCCGGGGGCCTCGTGGCCGACAGTGCTTTTTCCTTCCTGCTGCTGGACAAACCCTCGGGCACCGACGCCCTGTTCACCGCGATGTTCTACTTGCTGTGCTGGACGCTCGCGGAGTTCATCGGTGCACGCCACGCCTACGACACCGAGGTGGCCGCGCGGCTCGCGGTCGCCGACTATGACCGGGAGCGTCGCGCGCACGACGCGGTTTCCTTCGAACGCACCCGCATCGCCCGTGAACTGCACGACGTCGTCGCGCACGCGGTGAGCGTGATCATCGTGCAGGCCGACGGCGCGAGGTACGCACTGCGCCGTGACCCCGACATCGCCGAACAAGCACTCACCACCATCGCGGGTACCGGCCGCGAGGCACTGCGCGAGCTACGCCGCACCGTCTCGTTGCTGCGCATCGAACCAACGCTCGAGCAGGTACCGCAGCACGGGACGGCAGGCATCGCCAAACTCGTCGAAGTGATGCGCAGCATCGGACTCGCCGTCGAACTCGAGCTGACGGGTGAGCTCGACAGCGTCCCACCCGAGGTCAGCCTCGGCGTGCACCGCGTCGTCCAGGAATCGCTGACCAACACCCTGCGCCACGCGGGTGCGCACCCGAAGGCTTGGGTTCGGGTGCTGCGCGGTGCCACCGACATCGTGATCGAGGTGACCGATTCCGGCGGCATCCCGGTCCATGACCCGACCGGGAACGCGATCAAGGGAGGTGGGATGGGGCTTGCGGGGATGCGCGAACGCATCGCCGTGCTCGGCGGCACCATCGAAACCGGCCGCGCGCCCGACGGTGCCTGGCGGGTATACGCGACCATTCCGCTCGATACCGCCGACGAGAGTTGAGGAGAGTGGGCGGGCGATAGATTGGTGATGTGCCGATCACCGTGCTTGTCGTCGATGACCAGGAACTCATGCGCATGGGACTGAAGATGGTGTTGGGCGCGCATCCCGACATCGAGGTGGTCGGAGAGGCCGAGAACGGCGCGACAGCGGTGTCGCGCGCCAAGGAGCTGCGCCCGGATGTGGTGTTGATGGACGTCCGGATGCCCGTCGTCGACGGTGTCACCGCGACCGGGCGGATCGTCGATGCGGGCGATGGCTGCCGGGTGCTGGTGATGACGACGTTCGATCTCGACGAACACGCGCTGGGCGCGCTGCGCGCGGGGGCAAGCGGTTTCCTGCTCAAGGACACCCCGCCCGAGGACCTGATCTCCGCCATTCGCAGTGTCGCGGCGGGCGACGCCGTGGTCTCGCCGAAGGTGACCAAACGACTGCTCGATCGGCTCATCGCCGAGGACCCCGGCGACATGCGCGACCCCCGCATCCTCGACGTGCTGACCGCCAGGGAGCGCGAGGTGCTCGAACAGATCGCCGCGGGGCGCTCCAATGCGGAAATCGCCGAGCAGTTGTACCTTTCCGAGGCGACCGTCAAGACGCATGTGGGCCGGGTGCTGACGAAACTCGGCCTGCGCGACCGGGTTCAGGCGGTGGTGCTCGCGTACGAAACCGGCTTGGTTCGTCCGGGTGGATAGGCGGTCTCAGCGAGATATCAGGCTCGTTCGGGAGAAAAGCAGGCTCATCGTGCGTTGCAATGAGTAGACCGTCCGAAAGGGGCGCCATGCCTGCCGTGTTGTTCGTGCTCTATCTGATCGTCGAGTTCGCCGCGCTCTTCGGTTTAAGCCAGCTGATCGGCACCTTTCCTGCCATCCTTGTGCTGATCGGAGTATCGGCCGCCGGCGCGATGCTGATCAGATCTCAGGGCAAGCGCGTATTCGAACAGCTCGGTCGCGCGGGGCGCGGTGAGGTCGCCCCCGGCGCCGCCGTCACCGACGGCCTTCTCGTTGCCGTGGCCACACTCCTGATCTCCATACCCGGCCTGGTCACCTCGGTGGTCGGCGTGCTTCTGTTGCTGCCGCCGACCCGCTTCGTGATAAGGCCCCTTGTCGCCGCCTTCGGCGCTCGCCGCCTCGGCCGCCTGGCCGCCGCGATGCCGTACCGCGGCGTGGTCATCGATGGCGAAGAGGTCATCAAGCGCGACGATATCGTCGACGGTGTCGTCGAGACCGAGTGGTACGACGACGGAAAGCCGGTGACTCGCCCCGCGATCGGGCCGTGATTCGAGTTCGGATCGGGCCCAGCGCATCCGGTGCGGCGCGGGCGCCTATTCCAACCAGCCGTTGGAAGGGCTATCGTGCCGTGATGAGCACCGAGCAGCTCACTGTCACAGTGAGCGAGGAGCTAGCCGCGGCCGTACGACGGGCAGCGGCGGCTGCGGGACAATCTATTTCCGGGTTTACGGCCACGGCGTTGCGGCTCGAACTCATCGCCGTCGAGGCGGGCATGCGGTGCGGGTCAGGTGCCGAGGCGCCTGCGTATGTCGAAGTCATGGCGCTGTTGGCATTGCCGCCGGACGAGTCACGGCATGCGGTGCTGAAGGGCTGATAAGCCGCATACGGCAGACTGGTCCTCCGTGAGTACCCAGTTGTTGATCGGCGGTCGCTTCTACAGTTCCAGTTCACCGGACGCGACGGCGATGGCGGTGAGCGACGGGACCGTGGTGTGGCTGGGTGCCGAGCGACCTGGGCGCGCACTGCATCCCGATGCGGAGATCATCGACCTCGGCGGCGCGTTCGTGGCACCGGCGTTCGTCGATCCGCACGTGCACGTAACGGCCCTCGGCTTGAAACTGACGGGCCTCGACCTATCGTCGGCCCGTTCGCTCGGGCATTGCTTGGAGTTGCTGCGCGACTATGCGACCACGCAGCCCGATGGCGCGATCCTCGGTGACGGCTGGGACGAGACCCGTTGGGCCGAGGGCAGGCCGCCGACGGTCCAGGAGATCGACGCCGCCGCGGGCGCCGGACGCCAGGTGTATCTGTCGCGGGTCGACGCGCATTCGGCGGCGGTGTCCTCGGCGCTATTGGATGCCGTGCCCACTGTGCTCGGAGCAAGCGGATTCACCCTGGGGGAACCGTTGCGCGCCGCCGCCCACCACCTGGTCCGCACGACTGTGCTCTCGGGATTGGATCGGGCACAACGTGATCGGGCCCGCCGCGCGGCACTGGATGCCGCGGCCGCACGCGGGATCGTCGCCGTGCACGAGTGCGCCGGACCGGAAATCGCGGGCCGCGCCGACGTGCGCGAACTGCTCGAGTTCGAACACGGCGTCGAGGTTCGCGCGTACTGGGGTGAGCTGGTGCGCACCGCGGACGAGGCACGGGCGCTTGTCGAGGAACTCGGCGTGCACGCGCTCGGCGGCGATCTGTTCGTCGACGGCTCCCTCGGCTCGCATACCGCTTGGTTGCGCGAACCGTATGCCGACGACGCCGGGTCCGGCATCGCCTACATCGACACCGACGCGATCGCCGCACACGTGCAGGCCTGCACCGAGGCCGGAATCCAGGCGGGATTCCACGTCATCGGCGACGCCGCGATGGACGCGGTCGTCGCCGGATTCGAGCGGGTGGTCACGACACTGGGCGGACCGGCCGTCGCGACGTGCGGACACCGTGTCGAGCACGCCGAAATGATTGATGCCGAGCAGATCGGCAAACTCGGTGCCTGGGGCGTAATCGCCAGCGTACAGCCTGTTTTCGACGCTGCCTGGGGTGGTGCTGACGGCATGTATGCTGCCCGCCTCGGAGCCGAGCGGGCCGCGACCTTGAATCCCTTCGCGGCTATGGCCGCCGCCGGCATTGCGCTCGCGGTCGGATCGGACGCTCCGGTTACCGCCATGGACCCATGGTCGGCTGTCCGCGCCGCGGTGCATCACCGCACTTCCGGACACGGCCTGTCCCCGCGTGCCGCCTTCGCGGCCGCGACAAGGGGAGCGTGGCGTGCGGGCGGGGTCCGCGACGGCATCGCGGGCACCCTCGTCCCCGGCGCTCCCGCTTCCTACGCGGTGTGGGATGCCGACGAACTCGTCGTGGCCACGGCGGCCGCCACGGTGCAGCGCTGGTCCACCGACCCACGCTCCCGAGTCCCGGGACTGCCTCCGCTGGACCCGAATTCGACCTTGCCGACCTGTCTGCGCACCGTGCACCGTGGAGTCACGATTCATGAGGCGTGACTCGAGCGGCGTCATCAGGACGGCGATCGGACGGCATCGTGTGCTCTCGAGGTCGGTGTCGGCGGTGCTCGCGGGGCTGTTATTGTTCGGCAGCTTCCCGCCGCGCCCGTGGTGGTTCCTCGCGCCGCTCGGCATCGCCGTGCTTACCCTGACCGTGCGCGGCACCGGCAAGCTACGCGGCGGGTTCGGCTACGGGTTCCTGGCCGGGCTCGGGTTTTTTCTTCCGCTGCTGCCGTGGACCGGGATTTACGTCGGCCCGGTGCCGTGGCTCGCGCTCTCGACGGTGTGCGCGGTGTACATCGGACTCTTCGGGGTGCTGGCCCGCTTGCTGTGCGTGCTGCCTGCGTGGCCGCTGTGGGTGGCGTTGGCATGGACGACGACGGAGTGGGTCCGCTCCAGTTTCCCGTTCGGCGGCTTTCCTTGGGGCCGTTTGGCATTCGGCCAGGCCGATGGCTGGTATCTACCGCTGGCCATGCTCGGCGGCGCGCCACTGATCGGATTCGCGGTCGCGCTGACCGGTGCCGCGGCGGCGGCACTCGTGCTCCTGGTGTGGTCGCGCAAGGACGTCGATGCCTCCCGGAACACGGCATCTCGCCTCGGAATTCTCGCCGTGGCAGTAACTCTGGCTATCACGCCTTTCGCCGGATTGCTCCTTCGGTTCGCACTGCCCGCCCCAGTGGATGGCGACCGGATGATCACGGTCGCCGCGATCCAGGGCAGCGTGCCACGGCTCGGTTTGGACTTCAACGCGCAGCGGCGCGCAGTGCTGGACAACCACGTCCGGCGCACTGAGGAATTGGCAAAAGCAGTCGCGGCCGGGCAGGCACGCAAGCCCGATATCGTGATCTGGCCCGAGAACTCCTCGGACATCGACCCACTGCGGAACTCCGACGCGTCCGCACTGATCACCGAGGCGTCCGAGCTGATCGGTGCGCCCATCCTGGTCGGCGCGGTGCTGGTGAACGCCGATCGCACGACAACCAACTCGGTGATCGTATGGAACGGCGCGGCGGGCCCGGGGGAGCGGCACGACAAGAAGATCATCCAACCGTTCGGCGAATATCTGCCGATGCGCGGCTTCTTCCGCCTGTTCTCCGAATACGCCGATCGTGCCGGATACTTCGTGCCGGGCCACGGCGACGGCGCGGTGAGCGCCGACGGTGTCGAGATCGGCGTGGCCACCTGCTACGAGGTCGCCTTCGATCGGGCCTTCCGTGATTCGATGGACGCGGGCGCCCAACTGCTGACCGTGCCGACGAACAACGCGACCTTCGGCGACAGCGAGATGACCTACCAGCAGCTGGCCATGTCGCGCGTGCGTGCGGTCGAGCATGGCCGCGCTCTGGTCGTCGCCGCGACCTCAGGGGTCAGCGCGATCATCGGTGCGGATGGCGCCGTGCAGCAGGAGACGGCGAAGTTCGTGCCCGCCGCGCTGGTTGCCGAGCTTCCGCTGCGTAGCTCCAGCACTCTCGCGACCCGAATCGGACCCGCGCCGGAACTGCTCTCCGTTATTCTGACCGCTGCCGCCGTACTGGTCGCGGCTGTCCGGCGGCGAAATGCCCGAGGTAAAAAGGCGGCAGACGAGTCCGCCACCGTCGATCAGACGGTCGGCTGAGCCGGCCGATCGACCCGCGTGGCTGCCGGTGGGTTCACGCGGTGACCGGACTACCGGCGTGGGCAACCGAACTGCCCGGCACAGCAAGAGCCGCCGAGCGCGGCGACGCGCCTACAAAACAACCAAACATTCGGTATGTTTTGGGGTTGGTGTGGCCCAAAGATGTCTGTCTCGCGCCTTGTGTGCTATTCGCCAGCTCGTAACCAAGGCTACGACTCGTCGCCATATATGCCGCCATATCCTGACATTTGTGCCCATTTTGCTGCATAATCACTGAGTTTGCGGAGATGTAGCCATAGCGAGTGGGTTGCTGCCACCAGCGTTGGATGTGAAACAAATCCAAAACGCTGGCCATCCGGTCGATGTGATGCTCCGAATCATAGGGCGTGGATCACGTCCTACGGCTGGCGCGTGCGCGCTGACTGTGGTGGTGCTTTGGGGAGCGCGTCAACAGCGGCAGAAATGGAGTGATTGATGAGTTCATTGGCCACAGACCGTGTAGCCCAATGTTCTTCCGGTGAATTCTCGGCGCCACCCTTTGCACTGTCGCCCGCGCAGACGGCCCTGTGGTACGCCCAGCGGATCCGTCCGGATGTGCCGCTCACCATCGCTCAGTACGTTGAGCTCCACGGTGACCTCGATGTCGGCCGACTGCTCTACTCGGTCGAACGCTTCGGCGCGGAGAGCCAGGTCGGCCAGGTGCGCCTTGTCGAGATCGACGGCGTGCCGCACCAGGTGATCGACCCGGCGCGCCGCCCGGGCTGGGCGAGGATCGACCTGCGTGAGCAGGCCGACCCGCACGCCGCCGCGCTGCACTGGATGAACGCGCACGCGAGCTCGCCGATCGATCTGGAACGCGATCCCCTCACTACCAATGTGGTGCTGAGGACCGGCGATTCGGACTACATTTGGTACGCACGCGCCCATCACATCGTCATCGATGGCTACGGCGCGATGAACGCGCTGACCCGCACCGCCGAGATCTACACCGCGGTCGAGAGCCGCATCGAGCCCTCGGTCTCCCGCGCGACGCCGCTGGACGCGATCTACGCCGACGCCTCCACCTACCGCGACTCCAGCCGGTTCCGCACCGACCGCGACTACTGGTTGGAGCAGCTGGCCGGCGCGGGCGAACCGATGACGCTGTCGAACGTCAGTGACACCACCTCCGCACTCGAGGTGGGCAGGCGGCGTGCGGCCGCCGTCCTCGACGAAGCGACCGAGGCGGCGATGGTCTCGGCGATGGCCGCGTGCGAGACGCACAACTCGACGCTGTTCGTCGCGGCGCTGGCCAGCTATGTGCGCTCGGTGACAGGAAACCCCGATGTAGTACTGAGCCTGCCGGTGTCGGCGCGCACCACCGTCGCACTGCGCCGCTCGGCCGGCGTGGTGTCGAATGTGGTGCCTATCCGGCTGAAGTTCGGGCCGGAAACCACCGTGCGCGACGCCGTGCGTGCCGCCGAACTGCAGATCACCGGCGCACTGCGCCATCAGCGCTACCAGCACGACGACATCCGACGCGACTGCGGCTACTCCCGTGACGCGCGCGGCTTCTTCGGGCCGATGGTCAACATCATGCTGTTCCACACCGAGCTGAAGTTCGGCAGTCTGCTCGGCTCCCTGCACGTGCTGGCGACCGGCCCCGTCGAGGACCTGTCGATCAACCTGTACAACGGTGAGGGCAACCGCATCCACGTCGATTTCGAGGCCAACCCCCGGCTCTACGGTGACGCCGAACTGGCGGTGCACCACACGCGCTTCCTCGATTTCCTGGCCCGATTCCTCGCCGCCGAACCGAGCACCCCGGCGTTGTCATTGACGGCGATCACCGATGCCGAACGCGAACGCGTGCTGCACGAGTGGAACTCGAATGCGGTGGTTGCGCAGCAGGGGACGCTGAGCGAGCTCTTCGCCGATCGTGTCGTGGTGCGGCCGGGCGCGATCGCGCTCGAGTTCGGTGACGAGACGTTGACCTATCGCGAGCTCGACGAGCGGGCCAACCGGCTGGCGCGGCTGCTCATCGCCCGCGGCGCGGGGCCCGACACAGTGGTCGCGCTGTGCATGCAACGCAGTATCGAACTCGTCGTCGGCATGTACGCGATCGTCAAGACCGGCGCCGCCTACCTGCCGCTGGACCCCGATCACCCGGTCGACCGGCTCCAGGAGATCCTGCACCAGGCCGCGCCGGTCTGCGTGCTCACCGCGGCGCGTGAGGAGCTGACGCTGCCCGCGGACGCCACGCCGGTGGCCATCGATACCGTCGAGCTGTCGGACTACGACCCGCGCTCGATCGCCGACACCGACCGCCGCGCGCCCTTGCGCTCCGACCATCTCGCTTACGTCATCTTCACTTCGGGTTCGACCGGAAAGCCCAAGGGCGTCGGGGTAACCCACGCGGCGATCGTCAACCGGTTGCGCTGGATGCAGCATGAATATCCGCTCGACGGGACCGACGCGGTATTGCAGAAGACCCCCGCCACCTTCGACGTATCGGTGTGGGAGTTCTTCTGGCCCTTGCAGATCGGTGCCAGGCTCGTGATCGCGGCACCGGACGGGCACCGCGATCCCGCCTACCTCGCCCGAACCATCGCCGAAAAGGGCATCACCACAGCCCATTTCGTGCCTTCGATGCTGTCGGTTTTCGTCACCGACACCGACGTGCGCGCCTGCACCGGGCTGCGTCGAGTCTTCTGCAGTGGCGAGGCGTTGCCCGCGGCTACGGTCCGTGACTTCTACGCCGCGTTGCACGGATCGCGGCTGCACAATCTGTACGGCCCCACCGAAGCCGCGGTCGACGTCACCTACTGGCCGTGCACAGCCGACGCGCCGAGCGTGCCCATCGGGTCACCGGTATGGAACACCCAGACCTACGTGCTGGATTCGCGCCTGCAACCGGTACCGCCCGGAGTGGCGGGCGAGCTGTACCTGGCCGGTGTCCAGCTGGCCCGCGGCTACCTCGGTCAGCCTCGGCTGACCTCGGATCGCTTTGTGGCCAATCCGTTCACGCCGGGCGCCAGGATGTACCGCACCGGTGACCTCGCGCGCTGGCAGGCCGACGACTCCCTCGGTGTGCTCGAGTACCTGGGCCGCAGCGACTTCCAGGTCAAGATCCGTGGCCTGCGCATCGAACTCGGCGAGATCGAGGCGGCGCTGCTCGCGGACGAGCGAGTCGCCCGTGCGGTGTGTGTGGCGCTGGCAGGACGAACCGGTGACGAGCTCATCGGTTATGTGGTCGCTGCCCCCTCGGCGAACACCGACGCAGCGGGCCTGGACACCGCCGCGCTGCTCGCGACCCTGCGCCGCGCTCTGCCCGGCTACATGGTCCCGTCGGCGCTGATGGCGCTCGATGAACTACCGCTGAGCCCGAACGGCAAGATCGACCGCAAGGCCCTGCCCGCACCGACCCATAGCGTGCGCCCGGCAGGCGGGATCATCGCCGAGCCACGCACCGAAGTGGAGCGGGCGCTCGTGGGCATCTTCACGGAGGTTCTCGGCACCGACGGCATCGGCGTCGAGGACAGCTTCTTCGATCTCGGCGGCAATTCGCTGATCGCCGCCCGTGCGGTGGCCCGCGTGAACGCCACCCTGGGTACCGGGCTCACCATTCGCGACCTGTTCGAGGCCTCGACGATCGCCGCGCTCACCGAACGATTCGCCGCCCACGAACCCGACATCTCCTCGCCGAAACTGGTCCCGGTCGTCCGCCCGGCTCGGATTCCGCTCTCGCTGGCACAGCAGCGGCTGTGGATCCTGAACCGATTCGCTGAACATGCCGCCGCCTACAACATGCCACTCGCGGTCCGTATCAGCGGCCCGCTGGATGCCGAGGCGTTGCGGGCCGGACTCGTCGATGTGATCGAACGCCACGAGAGCCTCCGCACCACCTTCCCCGATGCTGCGGAGGGACCGTGCCAGGTCGTGCATCCCGCGGGCGAAATTCCGCTCACTCTCGATCCGATCGACGCGGTCGGTGCGGATGTGGCTGTGCTTGTCGCCGAATTCGCCGGGTACGGTTTCGATCTGCGCAGCCAGGCCCCGATCCGGGTCGCGCTCTGGCGCACCGGTCCCGATGAACATGTGTTCCTCCTTGTGCTGCACCACATCTGCGGGGACGGCTGGTCGATCGCGCCGCTGGCGCGTGACCTGATGACGGCCGTCGCCGCACGGGCGAGCGGGACAGCGCCGCAGTGGGCGCCGCTGCCGGTGCAGTACGCCGATTTCGCACTGTGGCAACGCGAACTGCTCGGCGAGGAGGCCGATCCGGCCAGCGCGCTGAGCCACCAACTGATCCACTGGCGTTCGGCGCTGACGGGCCTGCCCGATCAGCTCGATTTGCCGCTGGACCGCCCGCGTCCGATGCGTAGATCGACCACTGGTGACCGGGTGGAGTTCACGATCGCGCCCGCGACTCGCCGCGCCGCGGCCGAATTGGCAGCGGCAAGGGGCGTCAGCATGTTCATGGTGCTGCACGCCGCGCTGGCGACATTGCTCGCCAGGCTGTGCGCGACAACGGATGTCGCCATCGGCACGCCGATCGCGGGTCGTTCGGACCCGGCGCTCGACGAGCTGGTCGGCATGTTCGTCAACACCCTCGTGCTGCGCACCGAAGTAGATCTCGCCGCCGGCTTCGACCAGATGCTGGATGTGGCGCGCGAGACCGACCTCAACGCCTTCGCCAATGCTGACGTTCCGTTCGAGCGCCTTGTCGAGGTCGTCAACCCGGAGCGTTCGGCGGCGCGCCACCCGCTGTTCCAGGTGATGCTGTCCTACGACCGCGCACCGGAAATGCGCATCGATCTGCCGGGCGTGCTGGCCGAAATTCTGCCGGTCAACTCCGACGTCGCCAAGTTCGATTTGCAGCTCGAGGTGCACGACAGCATCGGTGACGGACCACTGTCAGCCGAATTCGGTTATGCCACAGATGTTTTCGATAAGCGTACGATCGAGGGTTTTGCGCGCCGATTCGTCGCAGTGCTGAACGCGGTGGTCGCCGCGCCGAGCATGCCGATCGGTGACCTGGAGATTCTCGACCGTCGCGAGTCCGCGAACCTGGTGCCGATCGCCGGACCGCCCGCCGAGCCCCCGACCAGCCTTGCCCGGCTGCTCACCGACATCGCCGAGCGGCTGCCCGACGCGGTCGCGGTGCGATACCTCGGCGTCGACACCACTTATCGCGAGCTCGACGAGATGTCGAATCGCCTGGCACGAGTGCTGATCGAACACGGTGCGGGTCCGGAGGTCGTTGTCGCGATCGCGCTGCCGCGCAGCCTCCACTCGATCGCCGCGGTCTGGGCCGTCGCCAAGACCGGCGCCGCCTACGTGCCGATCGATCCGAGTTACCCGGCCGAGCGGATCGGGCACATGATCTCCGATTCGGGCGCGATCCTGGGGCTGACCGTCCCGGATTGCCAGGCCGCTATGCCCGCGTGGCCCGCTGTGCGTGGCAAGCACCGCAAGGACCACGTCGACTGGTTGGTGTTCGGCTCCGACGAGCTGGAAACCGAATGCGCGGACTACTCCACGGGGCCTATCACCGACGCCGATCGCCACCACCCGATGCGCACGAGCAATCCGGCCTATTTCATCTATACATCCGGTTCCACCGGGCAACCGAAGGCCGTCATCGTTACCCACGCCGGACTCGCGTCGTTGGCGCAGGAGCAGAAGTATCTGTTCGGCGTGACGGATTCGGCGCGGACACTGCACTTCTCCTCGCCGAGCTTCGACGCGTCGGTCTTGGAAATGCTGCTCGGCTTCGCCGCGGGCGCGACGATCGTGGTGGCACCCGCGGGGATGTACGGCGGCACCGAACTCGCCGCGCTGTTGCGCGATGAACGGATCACCCATGCCTTCATCACCCCGGCGGCGTTGGCTACGGTGCCGCCCGAGGGCCTGCCCGAACTCGATGCGGTTATCGTCGGCGGTGAGGCGTGTGCCGCGGGATTGGTCGCGACCTGGTCGGCCGAACACCGCATCCACAATATGTACGGCCCGTCCGAGGCCACCGTCGCCGCCACCGCGAGCGGACCGATGGTGGCGGGTGTGCCGGTGCCGCTCGGCCTTCCCATCCGCGGCATGCGACTGTTCGTGTTGGACGGACGGCTGCATCCGGTCCCGCCGGGGACGCCCGGCGAGCTGTACCTGTCCGGTCCCGGCCTGGCTCGCGGTTATCACGGTCGCTACAGCCTTACCGCGCAACGCTTTCCCGCGAACCCGCACGGACGGCGTGGCGAGCGGATGTACCGGACCGGTGACCTGGTGGTCGCCGATTCGACCGGACAGCTGCGCTTCCTCGGCCGCGCCGACGACCAGATCAAAATTCGTGGCTTCCGCATCGAGCTCAGCGAGATCGATCACGTGCTGCGCACGCATCCGGGTGTGAGCTCCGCGCTCACCGTCGTACATATCGACGAGCAGGGGCAGCCCAGGCTCGCGGCCTACCTGACCGCCGATGAGCCGGTCGACGCCGCTGCCGTCAGCGAGACCGCGCGCCAGCGACTTCCGGGATACATGGTGCCCGCGTCGGTCGTCGTGCTCGACGAAATGCCGGTCAGCCCTGCGGGCAAGCTCGATCGAAAGGCGTTGCCGGAACCGGTCTTCGCCGCGCTCGGGGCCTCGCGTGCACCGAACACCGAGTTGGAGACCCGTGTCGCGGGAGTGTTCGGCCATATCCTCGGGCGGCCGGTGACCGGTGCGGAGGACAGCTTCTTCGATGTCGGCGGCAACTCGCTGCTCGCCACCAGGCTCGCCGCCGCGCTGCACGCGGAGTTCGGTGTCGATCTGCCGGTGCGGGTGATCTTCGAACTGCCGACGGTCGCGGGTATCGCCGAGCGCATTACGGAAGCGCCCCGGACGCAACGGGCGGCGCTGGCTGTGCACACCCCACGTCCGGGACGCATTCCATTGTCGCTGCCCCAGCAGCGACTCTGGTTCCTCAACCGATTCTCTCCCGAATCCAGTGCCTACAACATCGCATTCGTCATTCGAATCGACGGCGATCTGGATGTCACGGCACTGCGTGCGGCCCTCATCGACCTGGTGGACCGGCACGAGGTGCTGCGGACGGTGTTCCCGCAGGACAATATCGGCGCTCATCAGGTGGTGCTGCCGATCTCGCGTGCCATGCCGGTCCTCGAGCCGATCGCGGTCGACGAGGTGGGCGCCGATCTCGCACTGCACACACTCGCGCGCGACGGTTTCGATCTGACCAGGACCACTCCACTTCGAACCATGTTGTTGCGCACCGGTTCCGATCACCACCTGCTCGGCATCGTGATGCACCACATCGCCGCGGACGGCTGGTCGCTCGGTCCGTTGACCAGGGATCTGGCCACCGCCTATATCGCGCGGCACCAGGGCAGTGCGCCCGCGT
This sequence comes from Nocardia arseniciresistens, assembly GCF_046764875.1. Classification (NCBI taxonomy): domain Bacteria; kingdom Bacillati; phylum Actinomycetota; class Actinomycetes; order Mycobacteriales; family Nocardiaceae; genus Nocardia; species Nocardia arseniciresistens. The sequence goes on along the minus strand of NZ_JBKORD010000002.1, from coordinate 89,620 downwards.
TGGCACCGCTTCCCGTGCAGTACGCCGACTTCGGGCTGTGGCAACGCGCCTGCCTCGGCGAGGAATCCGACCCGCAGAGCATCGCGGGCATCCAACTGGAGTACTGGCGTACCGCGCTGCGGAACCTGCCCGACGAGCTGCCGCTGCCCTACGATCGGCCGCGGCCCGCCGACCCGACGCTGCGGTCCGGCACCGTGCGGTTCACGGTGCCGGAACCGATGCAGCACGCGCTCGGGCAGTTGGCCCGTGAGCAGGGCGTGAGCCTGTTCATGGTGCTGCGCTCCTCGCTCGCGGTGTTGCTGCGCTTCGTGACCGGCGGCCGCGACGTGGTGATCGGCACCCCGATCGCAGGCCGTACCGACACCAAACTCGACGAGCTCGTCGGTATGTTCGTCAACACCCTGGTGTTGCGATCGGAGGTGGATCCCGACAGCCCCTTCGCGGCACTGCTGCGCGCGGATCGGGATACCGAGCTGGCCGCCATGGCGCATGCGGACATTCCGTTCGACCGCGTCGTGGAAGAGCTGGGTCGTGAGGCACGTGCGAGCAGCCGCCCCCCGCTGTTCCAGGTGGCGTTGACGGTGCAGGACGGTCCGGTTCCGACCCTGGAACTGCCCGGCCTCGAGCTGCGAGCCGAGGAGCTGGACATCGCGCTCGCGAAGTTCGATCTGGAGCTTCGGGTCGCGCAGATCGGTGGCGACGCCGGTTCCAGCGAACCGGGTCGTGCCTTCGAATTCGTCTTCGCCACCGAACTTTTCGATGCCTCGACCATCGAGACACTCGCCGACCGCTTCCTCAGGGTGCTGGCCGCCGTCACGGCGAATCCTCGGGTATTGGTGCGCGACATCGACGCGAGGACCGAGGGCGAACGGCGCACACTCGCACCGGCCAATGGTGGCCCGACCACCCCACAGTGCACCCTGGCCGCTTATTTCACGGCGACCGCGCACATGCATGCGCACCGTACCGCCGTGCGGTACGGCACCAATTCACTCACCTACGCCGAGCTCGACCGGCGGTCGAATCAATGGGCTCGCGCACTGATCGGGCGCGGCATCGGGGCCGGTGATCGTGTCGCACTCGGGCTGACCCGCTCCATCGAATCGGTCATCGCGATGCTGGCCGTCACCAAGTCCGGCGCGGCATTCGTTCCTATCGATCCGAAGTATCCGGCCGACCGGATCAGGCACATGCTGGTGGACTCCGGCTGCTGGGTCGGGCTGACCGTCGTCGAGCACGCCGAACGCCTTCGGGCCCGCGGCGCGCAGGATGCGGTGTCGACGGCGAGCTCCACACCCACCACCGACTGGCTGCTGCTCGACGATCCCGAACTGGTCGCCGAATTGGATGAGCTCGACGACAGCCTGGTCGACGACCTCGACCGGTTGCGCACAGTGCGGATCAGCGATCTCGCCTATCTGATCTACACCTCCGGTTCCACCGGCAAGCCCAAGGGCGTCGCCGTCACGCACAGCGGGCTGTCGAACTTCGCCGACGAGATTCGCGAACGTATGCAGGTCGATCGAGATTCGCGCACCCTGCACTTCTCCTCACCAAGTTTCGACGCCGCGATCCTCGACCTTTTGCTCGCGCTGGGATCCGGTGCGGCAATGGTGATCTGCCCGACCGATATCTACGGCGGCGACGAACTCGCCGCGCTGCTGGAACGCGAGCGCGTCACGCACGCCTTCATGACCCCCGCCGCGCTGGCGACTATCGATCGGGACCGCTGGCCCCTGCCGAACCTGCGCGCGTTGATGGTCGGTGGCGAGGCATACGGCCACGATCTGGTGACCCGGTGGGCGCCGGGACGGCAGCTGTTCAACGGGTATGGGCCCACCGAGACCACCGTCGTCGTGACGATCTCGGACCTGGTCGTCGACGGACCGATCACCATCGGCACGCCGGTGCGTGGAGCGCGTGCGCTGGTGCTCGACGAGCGCATGCGTCCGGTGCCTGTCGGTGTGCCGGGTGACCTCTACCTCGGTGGATTCGGTGTGACGCGAGGGTATTTCGAGCGCTTCGGGCTGACCGCGTCCCGGTTCATCGCCGACCCCTACGGCCCCGCGGGCTCACGGATGTACCGCAGTGGCGACCTGGTGCGCTGGACGGGTTCGGGCGAGCTGGTGTATTTGGGTCGCAGCGACCACCAGGTGAAGCTGCGCGGGTTCCGCATCGAACTCGGCGAAGTCACCGCGGCGCTGGCCGAACACGAGCACGTGCGGTTCGCGCACACCGAGGTTCGGCAAATTGCGGGTGCGGATCGGATCGTCTCGTTCGTGCAGGCCGCCGACGACGCGGTGGGCGTGGATATCCACAAGGTCCGTGCCCGGCTCGCCGAACAGCTGCCCGTGCATATGGTTCCGGCGAGCATCACGGTGCTCGATCGGATCCCGCTGACCCCGACCGGCAAGCTGGACATCGCCGCGCTGCCCGAACCACAACTCATGGCGGACACCGTCGATCGTGCGCCGGAGACCGAGTCCGAACGTCTCGTCGCGGCCGTGATGGGTGAACTGGTCGGCATCGACACGGTCGGCGCCGACGACAGTTTCTTCGATATCGGCGGAAACTCGCTACTGGCAACCCAACTCGTGGCGCGGTTGGCCGCGGTGACGAATATCAGGCTCGAGGTGCGCACCGTCTTCGGGTCACCGACGGTCGCCGAGCTCGCGGCACTGCTCGACTCCGGTCCCGCGGGTCAGACCGGCGGACCCGAGCTGGTTCGGCGCGAGCGCCCGGAGCGGATTCCGTTGTCGGCCGCGCAGCATCGGCTGTGGTTCCTCAACCGCTTCAACCAGGTCGGCGCACAGGGCGCGGAGTCGGGCCACGCTACGGGCGCTTACAACGTTCCGGTCGTGCTGCGTCTACACGGCGCGCTCGATGTCGACGCGCTGGTGCGGGCGCTGCACGCGGTGCAGCGGAGGCACGAGACCCTGCGCACCGTGTTCCCCGAGATCGATGGCGAACCGTCGCAGCTGGTCCTCGATCCGGTGACGGCCGCGATCACCCTGTTCATCGCGACCGCGCGACCCGACGATGTGACGGAAGCGGTACGGCGTTTCGCCGCACCGGGCTTCGACCTGGCCGCGGCGGTGCCGATGCGTGCCGCGCTGATCACGGTCGATTCCGCGGGCGCCGACGATTCGGTGCAACCTGCCGCGTCCGTCGAGAACGTCCTGGTCCTAGTGGTGCATCACATCGCCATGGACGGATGGTCGCTGGAGCCGCTCGCCGCCGATGTGGCGATGGCCTACCGGGCGGCCTGCGACGAGCAGGCCGCGCAGTGGCCGGAACCCGAGATCCAATACGCGGACTACACACTCTGGCAACGGGACACGCTCGGCACCGAGGCCGATCCCGCCTCTGTGGTGAGCCGCCAGCTCGACTACTGGCGCGGCGCTCTCGATGGCTGCCCCGAACTGCTTGCCGTGCCCACCGACCGTTCGCGTCCGCCGGTGCCGTCCTATCGTGGCGGCGTCGTGGAGTGCACCATCGATGCGCTCACCCATCGGGAGCTGCAGACGGTTGCCACGAGCAACAACGTCAGCATGTTCATGGTGCTGCATGCCGCGCTCGCGGTACTGCTGCACCGGATGACCGCGGCCGCCGATATCGCCATCGGCACCCCGGTTGCCGGGCGCGGACATCCCGCGCTGGACCGGATGATCGGCATGTTCGTCAACACGTTGGTGCTGCGGACCCGTATTGATCTCGATGACAGGTTCACCGACCTGCTGCACCACGTCCGCGACACCGACCTGGACGCGTTCGCGAACGCCGATCTGCCCTTCGAACGCCTCGTCGAGGTGCTCAACCCGGCTCGCTCGCAGGCGCATCACCCGATGTTCCAGGTGATGCTCTCGGTGCAGAACCACCCTGTTCGGGTGCTCGAGCTGCCGGAGCTGCGGATCGAGGCCGCCGATGTGGACACCGGGGTGGCGAAGTTCGATCTCCAGTTCACTCTCACCGAATCCAGGACACCGCTGCGGGAACCCGACGGCATCACGCTGTCGGTGACCTACGCGAGCGATTTGTTCGACGAGGCGACCGCGGCGCGGCTCGGTAGGCGGATGGCGCGGCTGCTTGCCGCCATTGCCGCGAATCCGACCACCGTCGTCGGCGATCTGGAGTTGCTCGATCCGGCCGAGTGGTCCGGGCTCGCTCCGGTGCGCGGCAGCCAGGCGCAGCGCCCGGTGACCTTCCCGGAGTTGTTCGCTCAGGCGGTCGATATCGATCGCAAGGCGGTCGCGTTGCGCGCGGACGACACTCAGGTGACCTACGATGCCCTCGACCGGTGGACCAACCGGCTGGCCCGCGTGCTCATCGGTCGCGGCGTCGGCCCGGAAATGCTTGTGGCACTGGGGGTTTCACGTTCGGTCGAATCGGTAGCGACCATGCTCGCGGTGACAAAAGCCGGTGCGGCGTTCGTGCCCGTCGACCCGCTCTATCCCGAGCATCGCATCAGCCACATGCTGTCGGATTCCGGTGCGGCACTGGGCATTACACTTGAGCAGTATCGGGACCAGTTGCCCGACGGTGCCGAGTGGATCGTTCTCGACGATGAGGACTTCCGTGCCGAGGTGCTCGATACCTCGGACGCGCCGATCGCGGCGGGGGAGCGCACCGCACCGCTGCGCATGGACAATCCGGCCTACGTGATCTACACCTCCGGCTCGACAGGCACACCCAAGGGCGTGGTCGTCACCCACGGCGGCCTTTCCAACTTCGCCGCGGAGACCGCGCAGCGTTTCGACGTCCAACCCGGTTGCCGTGTCCTGCATTTCGCGACGCCGAGCTTCGACGCCGCCATGCTCGACCTGCTGCTGGCCCTCGGTGGCGCGGCGACACTGGTGATCACGCCCGTCGGCGTGGTCGGCGGGGCCGACCTGGCGCAGGTGTTCATCGAGGAGCGCATCACACACGCGTTCATCACCACCTCGGCGCTCGGCACGGTCGACCCGACCGGGGTCACGGAGCTGACACACGTGCTGGTCGGCGGTGAGGCATTGCCGCCGGACCTGGTCACCCGCTGGGCGCCGGGTCGCAACCTATACAACGTGTACGGCCCGACCGAGACCACGATCGTCACGGTGATTTCGCAGCCGCTGGTGCCACGGGGCCCGATAACCATCGGCGGGCCGATCCGCGGTGTCAGCGCGACGATCCTGGACGCCCGCCTGCACCCGGCGCCCATCGGCGTCACCGGTGAGCTGCACCTGGCAGGCACTGCGCTGGCCCGCGGCTACCTGAACCGGCCGGGGCTGACCGCACAGCGGTTCGTCGCCGACCCGTACGGCAAACCGGGTGACCGGATGTACCGCACCGGCGACCTGGTGCGCTGGCACGGGCAGTCCGAGACGGCGCGGGATATCGAATACGTCGGCCGCACCGACTATCAGGTCAAGATCCGCGGCTTCCGTATCGAGCTCGGCGAGATCGACACCGCGCTGGCGCGGCACCCCGACGTCGAATTCGCCACCACCATCGGGCATCGCACACCCGCGGGCGTCACGGCGTTGGTGGCGTATGTGAAGCCGCGCACCGGAACCGCGGCCACCGTCGCCGAGCTGATCGAGCACGTGTCCGAACTGGTGCCGAATTACATGGTGCCCCAATCGATCATGCTGATCGATGAGCTGCCGCTGACCCCGGTCGGCAAGCTGGACCGTAAAGCGCTTCCAGAGCCGGTGTTCCGCGGGACCGACGGCTACCGCGCGCCGGGCACTCCGACCGAGGCGGCGCTGTGCACCGCCTTCGCCGAGGTGCTCGGTGTCGAATCGGTGGGTGCCGACGACGGGTTCTTCGAACTCGGCGGCAACTCGCTGCTGGCAACGAAAGTCGTTGCGCTGCTGCGGGCGGCCGGGATCGAGCTGCCGATGCAGCTCATGTTCGGCGAGTCGAGCCCGGCCGCCATCGCGGCCCGACTGGACGGGCCAGGCTCCGCCGCCATGGCCATCGCCGCGTCGCTGGAGCCGGTATTGCCGATCCGCCCGAGCACGACGTCGACGCGCTCGCCGCTGTTCTGCGTCCATCCCGCGATCGGGTTGGCCTGGTGCTACTCGGGCCTGCTCGCGCACCTGGCTCCGGACCGACCGCTATACGGCCTGCAAGCGCCGCACGTCGCTGGGGAAGAAGGGTTCGCTTCGATCGCCGAGGCCGCCGGACACTATGTGTCGCATATGAAGTCGATCCAGCCGGAGGGTCCCTACCATCTGCTCGGCTGGTCGCTCGGCGGATTGATCGCGCACGAGATGGCCGTCCAGCTGCAGGAGGCCGGTGAAGAGGTCGCGCTGCTGTCGATGATGGACAGCTACCAACTCTCCGATGAGTGGCTCGAACACGCCATCCCCGGTGTCGCGGAGATCATCGGCGAATTCGGCGCTGACCTGGTCGCTGACGGCGCGGAGCTCGACCAGACGATGAACCTGAGCGACGCGGCGGAACTGCTGCGTTCGCAGCCCGGTCCTTTCGCGGCGCTCACCGTCGACGATCTGGAGCGCCTCTACACCGGATACACCGACGGCACGGTGCAGGCGCACGGCTTCCGGCCGCGCACCTTCGACGGCGATCTGCTGTTCTTCACCGCCGCCGACGACGAGAACAACCGCACCGACCCCGCCCGTTGCGCGTCGGCATGGGAGCCGTTCGTCACCGGGGAAATTCATGACCATCACCTGCCGTGCCGACACTCGGCCATGACGACACCGGAGTCGCTCGCCGTGATCGGGCCGGTACTGGACCGGTACCTGGACGCGCGGCACCAGGACGGCGGCAGCACACCCAAGGAGGCACACAGGTGAGCGAGCGAACCGTAAGCGCAACACCTTCGACCGCGTCGGAATTCGGAGACGGCGAGGCGAGGTCGTGAGTTTGGCGGTGGAGGTACTCGGCCTTGTCAAGAGTTACGGCCGGGTGCGGGTACTCGACGATATCGACATGCAGATCCCGGCAGGCACGGTGATGGGGCTGCTCGGCCCCAATGGTGCTGGCAAAACGACGACTGTCCGTATCGTTACCACCCTGCTGAGTCCGGATGCCGGGTCGGTGCGGGTTGCGGGCGTCGATGTGCTGCGCGATCCCGCGTCGGCGCGTCGGCGTATCGGCCTATCCGGTCAATACGCGGCGGTCGACGCCAACCTGTCCGGCTACGAGAACCTGCGCATGGTGGCCAGGTTGTACGGAATGACGCAGCGCCAGGCCACTGTTCGCGCGGACGAACTGCTCGATGCTTTCGGTCTGAACCACGCGGCGCACCGCAGGGCGGGCACCTACTCCGGAGGTATGGCGCGCCGCCTCGACCTCGCGGGTGCCCTGGTTGCCCGGCCCGCTGTCGTGGTGCTCGACGAGCCGACCACCGGCCTGGATCCGCGCGGCAGGCTCGACATGTGGCGCGTCATCGGCGATCTCGTCGACGACGGCACAACGGTGCTGCTCACCACGCAGTATCTGGAGGAGGCCGATTTACTTGCCGATCGGATCACCGTTATCGACCGCGGCCGGGTCATCGCCCGCGGCTCCGCCGACGAACTGAAGACCTCTATCGGTGGCGACCGGCTGACCGTCACACTTGCCGCAGGTCAGGACGCGAAGCCCGCGCTGTCGGTGCTCGCCCAGGTCGGCATCGGCGAGCCGAGCTGTAATGGCGGCCTCGACGAGGTGACGGTGGTGGTCGGCGACGGCTCACGAACCATGGTCGAGGCGCTGCGGCGACTCGACGACGCCGGCGTATGCGTCGTGGACGCGACGGTGCACCGGCCAAGTCTCGACGACGTATTCCTGTCCCTCACCGGCTCCGAGGCTCGCAAGGCCGTAAGCCTCGAGCCGGAAACCGACGACGCACAAGAGGAGATCCTGTCTTGAGTGACCGAACCGCCGTGCCGAGTACTCGCGAGGTGCACTCGTGAGTGCTACCCCGACGCTGGCGCGCGACGAGGCGCCGACCCCGGCGAAAGAAGAAGCGACCCACGGGATCGCGCATGAACCGAGGGCGAGGATCATTCGGGACAGTGCGATTGTCGCCCACCGCAACCTGCTGACCATCCTGCGGGTGCCGACCCTATTGGTTACCGCGACGATCCAGCCGCTGATGTTCGTGTTCCTGTTCGCGTATATCTTCGGCGCCTCGCTCGGCGGTGGACAGTACCGTGAATTCCTGCTTGCCGGAATCTTCACCCAGACAGTCGCTTTCAACGCGGCCTTCACGACCGTCGGGCTCGCGGGCGATCTGCACACGGGCATCATCGACCGGATGCGCACGCTGCCGATGTCGCGGCTCGCGGTGCTGATGGGACGCACCCTGTCCGACCTCGTGGTGAATGTCCTGAGCCTTGCCGTCATGGTCGGCTGCGGCTATGCGGTCGGCTGGCGGATCAACGGCGGCTTCCTCGACGCCGCACTGGCGTTCGGGCTGATCCTGCTGTTCGCCTTCGCCATGTCGTGGGTCGGCGCACTCACCGGCCTACTCTCGCCGACGGTCGAGGTAGCCCAAAGCGCCGGACTGATCTGGCTTTTCCCGCTCTCCTTCATCTCTTCGGCTTTTATCTCCGCGGAGACACTGCCCGGCCCGCTGCGCGCCGTCGCGGAATGGAATCCGATCACGGCGGTCTCGGCGGCGGGCAGGCGGTTGTTCGACAACAGTGCCCCACCGTCTTTCGTCCCCGCCACGGGCTGGGCTGCCGAACACTGCATCGAATATGCCATCGGCTGCTCGCTGCTGATCCTGGCGATCGCCGTTCCACTTTCCCTGCTGCGCTACCGAAAGGTCGCCAGCCACTGAAGAGATCTTGATCGGCAAGGAATCTGGCCTGCGGTCCTGTCTGTCGGCAGGACCGCAGCTCAGTTCTGGTGCACTGCGATCGTTCGCAACATCCTCGATTGCAGAGTGAACTGAAATATCGATGATTTGTCCGCGTACGTCTCCCGAAACGGGATGGTGCCCTCCGGTGGAATCCTCGGATTGATGTCCGCGATGGCGTCGGAGAAGTCGAACCGGTCGGCGAGATCTACCTGCGTGACCTGCAGACTCTTGGCACGTAGCGTCGACATGTGAAAGGCCGCCTACCTCGAACGGAATCGAGGCAAGCGGCCATCGGGCTTACGCCCCACAGTATTTGTCAGGCGCGCCGACGGGTCTTCAGGAGGTCGAGGCGCTCCTTGAGGAGCTCCTCGAGTTCGTCCTTGCTGCGACGCTCCAGCAGCATGTCCCAGTGGGTGCGCGGCGGCTTGACCTTCTTGGCTTCCTGGGTGGTGCCCTCCATGAGGGCGCCCTCCTGGCCGTTGCGGCACAGCCAGGTCGGGGGGATCTCGGCGTCGTCGGCGAACGGCACGTCGAATTCCTCGCCGTTGTCCGTCTTGTACCGAGCGATCCGCCGCGGAGCCAGGTCGTGGTCGCGATCGGTCTCGTAGCTCACCGCTCCGAGTCGACTGCCCCGGAGTACGCGATCTGCCATGGTGTGCCTCTCCCTAGGTGCTCGAGTCTTGTTTCGCTGCGACCGTGTCCGACCGAGCTCACGCTCGTATGACGTATGTGCAACGAACAGGCCTGCGCTGATAGTTCCCGACACGGCGACGGTGAACCGTTCCATTGTAGTCGCTGTGCCGCGTCGGCTACGCCACGCCTGCGGTGTCGCCATTGCTGGGGACCTCGGGATCCATCGAGTGAGCCGGACCACTAATGTTCTGCGTCATGTCGCGACGCTTGCTGTCCTGCTTGTGGTGCGGAAGAGAGCTCATCGAATCCGAGGCCGGACGCCGTCGCCGGTACTGCCGCCAATCGTGTCGCCAACGCGCCTACGAGCATCGCAACAGCTTGAAGGGAACCGGAATTCCCGACGACTCCGTTGTGCTCAGCGCGCAGGAGGCGACGGACCTCGCCGACCGCTGGTTCGCCGCGAGGTGTGCCGCGGAGGATGTCGCCACGGCGATCGGTGAGGGCGCGAATGCCGAGGAACTGAAAAGCTTGAGCGCCACGCTGCTCGAACTGACCCGCGACGCCGAACGCTTGCGGTGATCCGCCGCCGTCGGATGCGTTATCCGAGTGGCTGAGCACCTGGTATGCGGTCAGGGCTCGGCGACGGCGGCGAGGGGCGGGTGAAATAGTCCTCGGCCGCCAGGTCCGAGCTGGTCGACCGGTTGCGCATGTAGATGACGGTGAGCAGCAGCACCATCGTTGCCGCGAGCCCGCCGCCCGCGGCCAGCGTGGCGCCGTCCGGATGGATGAGCGACTGTGCCCGCAACGCCTGCCAGGTCACGATCGACAGCATTCCCGCGTAGCCGAGCGCCGATACGGACATGACAGAGGCTCGTGCGCGTTCGGTGCGCAGCCAAGGAAACCGCGGTGCCAGCCACGCCGAGGCGAAGGCCGTGAGCAGCAACACCTGAATACCGTGCAACCCGACGAAGTGCGGGACACGCAGGTCACCGCCGATTGTGCTCCAGTGCGTGATCGGCATGCCACCCATATCGTCGCGCGCCACGTCCGCGGACCGCGCGCCGTCCTCGACCACGGTGTGCCCGGACATGAGTTCCACGATGTTGCCGTCCGTGTCGCGGACGCGCTGCTTGCCGGTGTAACCCATTTGATAGGCGATCACCATCCCGGCGACCGCCAGAGCGAGGCCGGCGTGGATGGCGCGGCCGGTCGGTCGGTCGACGATGCGCTGCCACGAAAGGATCACCGCGATAGTCAGATTCGCGAGAAACAGGCCGGGCACGCCGAATTGGAACACCTGCTGGCCGATCGAGGTCGCGGTGTCGCCACTGTCGTTGTTGAAGTGGCTGAAGGTGCCGCGCGCGGCCTGCACCGCGATGAACGCGACGTCGGCGAACCCGGTGATGGCGAACACGGTGCCGAGCCACCATGTTGCTCGACTTCCTTTGTGCGGCAACGACAGCAGCCATGCCAGTGTGAAGCTGTAGAGCAAGAAGGCGAACGCGAATTTGAGCGGTTTGAGCCATACCGACTCGCCGAGCAGCATGCGGTCGTCGATGACCATGCCGCTGATCGAGATCAGCATGAGCGCGGCCATCGCGGCCGCCATCCACAGCAGCGGGCGGTGCAGTCGGCCTTCGGGAATCGCGTCGGCAAGGCGGTGTCGCGGCGCGGATTCCCGGGCAGTGGAGTCGATATCGATCGTCGGCATGTGTCGACGGTAGGAATCGGCAACGTCCGAACACGTCCCGCTACAGCGCCATTCGCGGCTGATACCGGGGTGCTAGGGGTGGGACCTGAGGCGTTCGTGAGCCCTCGTCGACTCGCGAACGCCACGGAGATCTCAGTCGTCGGCAGCGTGTCCGACGTCGATGCCTCGGGCGGCCAGCCATGGCATCGGATCGACGGGGCCGGCGTCGGGCAGGTGCACCTCATAGTGCAAGTGCGGGCCGGTGGAGAAGCCTCGGTTGCCGACGGTGGCGATGGTGTCGCCCGCAAGGACCTCCTGGCCGACGGTGGCAAGGAGGTCGTTCACGTGGCCGTAGACGCCGATGCTGCCGTCGTCCTGCTGGACGCGTACCCACAGGCCGAAGCCGGAGGCGGGCCCGGCCTCGATGACGGTGCCGTCGGTGACCGCGCCGATCGGGGTGCCGATCGGGTCGGCGAAGTCGAGGCCCGCGTGCAGTGTGCCCCAGCGGGTGCCGAAGTTGGAGGTCAGGATGCCCTCGATGGGGCGGACGGTGCGCGGACGCGCGGCCTCGACGGCCACCTGGTTCTGCTCCCAGAGGGCGGCCTCGGGCACGAATTGCGGTATCTGGGCTTCGGGGGGTGTGAACTGGACGGCGTCGCGTGCCTCGGCGTCGGTCATCGGGGTAGGGGACTCGCCTGCCACGAGGCGGGCCGAAGTGGACGAATCGGCCTGATGCTGATCAGCGGCGGCCAGCACGCCGAGTGCGGCGCTCACGACGGCGGTGACGGCAACCGCGCGGGTGGCGGCACGGTAGCGGCGGGAATGGGTGGTGGCGCCGCTACGGCGGATAGGTAACGAAACGGTCACGGGCATGAATTGAACCTACGGGAGTGTCATGCATGTTCTGCAATCTTGTGGTTACCGTCACAGTGTGGCAAAAGCCCTGGTGGGGTATCACGGATAGGTAACGATACTGCCCGGAGATCGATCTGACCTGGGGAAATTTGTCAGTGGGCCGAATTGACTGACCAGATGCTAGTCGATCACACTACTTAAGTGGTCACTAATGGAGCTCGTGCGCTAGAGGCGCTCGCCGACCCGACTCGCCGGGCCATCTTCGAATCACTGCCGACGGCGCCGCTGTCGGTTGGTCAGCTGGCGACGATCGTCGGGGTGAGCAGCTCCGCGGTCTCCCAGCATCTGCGGGTGCTGCATGAAGCCAGGCTGGTGATGATGCGCAAAGACGGGAATCGACGGCTGTGTTCCCTCGACCCACGCGGACTCGGCGACGCGCGCGACTACCTGGAGCAGTTCTGGCCGAGCGCGCTGGCCGCATACGCGGCCGCGCTGAGTACCGCACGGGCCGAAGAGGGACTCTGACCGCGGGTGGGGTTTCGAGCGCTCAGCCCACGCGGCGGTAGCTGCTCCGGCGGCGGTCGGTGCCGTTGGCCTGCCAGTTGAGCGTGGTGAGCTGCTGGTTGACGGCGTTGATGACATCGGTGACCCCGATCCGCAACAGACCGGGGTCAGGAGTGCCGGCATCGGGGTCGCCGACCTGACCCGCCCACAGCACCGCGTGCCTGCCGAGGAGATGCGGTGGCGGTCCACCCCAGCGCGGCGGGGTGGGTCCGAACAGCTGCACGGTCCGCGTGCCGAAAGCGGTGGCCAGGTGACCGACACCGGTGTCGCCGGAAATGACGAGCCCGGCCTCGGCGACGGTGGCGGACAGTTCGATCAGGTTCTGCTCGCCCGCGAGCACCCGCCTGGTGGGCAGGCTCGCGAGCGCGGCGATATTCAGCGCGATATCGCGTTCGGTTTCGTCGCCGGTGAGTACGACATCACGGCCGAGCACCAGTAGGTGGCGCACGACGGCGGCGAATCGGTCCGGCGGCCACCGGCGGGCCGGGGCGCCCGCGCCGATATGGACGACGACACAGTCTCGGTGGCTGGCGGTCGAGACCGGCGGTACCAGTCCGAGATTGCGTCGATCGGCGGTGATGCCGTCGGACTCGAGTAGATGACACCAACGCTCGACGTCATGCATGTCCGACTGCCACTGCGGGCCTTCCAGGTCGGGAAAGGCGGTATTGCGATAGGTGAGGATGCGGCCGGGCTCGGCCTTGGTCAGCGTGACGATGCTCTCGGCGCTGGCACCGTGCAGATTGACGGCCAGTTCGGGCCGCGGGGCATCCCAGCGCAAGGCGCCGAGCTCACCGGTCGGCATTATCGTGTCGACCGAGGCGGTCAGGTCGACGATCGGCTTCAGCCGCTGCGGCGTGGCAAGGATGATGTGGTCGTTGGGCCTGGCTCTGCGCAGGGCACGCAGCGCGGGGACAGCGGTGAGTAGATCACCCAGCCCGCGTGCCTGCAGCACGAGTACAACCGCCACCCTCTTCTCCTAAGCCACCCGAGAGACTTACGAAACCCGACCCGATCGCGTACATCGATGGATGTACGCGCCGAGAGTCACTTAGGGATGACTACCCGACCATCTCTGGCGATAAACGTGGACGACTCGGACGTTATCTATCCCACAAGCGCGGTAACCCTCCCACGGCCTCGGCCGGGGAACTAGCCTTCAGTGGGGCGGTGGCAACTACTCCTGAGGAGCGTTCCCAATGGTCTCCAGGCTCAACCCCTATATAAGTTTCGGAGACAGCGCGCGGGCGGCTCTCGAGTTCTATCGAGAGGTCTTCGGCGGCACGCTGTCCATCGACACGTTCGGTAATTTCGGCGACAAGGACGCACCGGGCGCGGAACTGGTCATGCACGGCATGTTGGAGACGCCGAGCGGGTTCACGCTGATGGCCTCCGACACTCCGCCCGGTATGGAATACACACCGGGAAGCAGTATTTCGGTCAGTCTCAGCGGTGACGACAGCGTCGAGCTGCGCGGTTACTGGGACCAGTTGGTGACGGGCGGCGCCATCAGTGTGCCGTTGGAGAAGCAGATGTGGGGCGACGAATTCGGCATGTGCACCGACAAGTTCGGTGTTGCCTGGTTGGTTAACATAACTCCCGCCGCCGCTCAGTAGGGCGATCAGGGGGCCGGTGCGACTCGGCGCGTTGTATAGCAAATGGCCAGACAACATCTGCCACACGGCCTAATATCACGCTATGACGACAAACAGCGTGGTAGAGGGACCGCTGCAAGCGCTTGCCCGCAGTGCGTGGCAATCGGTTCTGGTCACTGGCTTACTCTCGGTGATCCTCGGTGTTCTGATTCTGGTGTGGCCGGGCAAGACATTGCTGGTGGCCGGCATCATCTTCGGTATCTATCTGGTGGTGACCGGCGTGTTGCAGTTGCTGGCCGCCTTCGGTGCACCGGCGAGCGCCGGTATGCGGGTGCTCTCCTTCATTACCGGTGTCCTGTCGATCGTGATCGGCGTCTTCTGCTTCCGTGATGAGCTTGCTTCGATTCTCTTGCTCGGTATTTGGATTGGTATCGCGTGGCTGTTCCGTGGCGTGGCCTCGACGATGGCCGCGATTTCCGAACCCGCGTTGCCAGGGCGTGGCTGGATCGCATTCTTCGGTGTGATCACCGCGATCGCGGGTGTCGTGCTGATCGTCTGGCCGGTCGAGTCGGTGGCGACCCTGGCATGGGTCGCCGGTATCTGGTTGGTTGTCCTCGGCATCATGGAGATGATTACTTCGTTCGGTATCCGCAAGGACTCCAAGAAGCTGCACGAAGCGCTCTGACCTCGTAAAACGGACTCCGGCCCGCACTAAGGCGCGGGCCGGAGTCCGTTTATCGGAGGGGTGGGTCTCGAAGTTCCACGACGCGGAGTGCTGGTCGCCGCACTCTGGAACCGAGCGAGGAGAGTCACGACTCGAACAGTGTTTGTCCGAGGTATCGGCCCGGTGATCGGACTCCCGGTGGGATGACGAACACCGCCGACCCGATCGGCGTCGTCCAGACGTTGAGGGCGTCGAACGCGGCGAGACGCTGCTGTACCGGCAGATATTGGGCGTCCACGTCGCGCTGGAACGCGGCGAACAGGAGCCCGGAGTTGGAGGTCTGGCCCGGCGGCGGTGCGTCGTCGTAGTTGTAGCCGCGCCGCAGGAAACGTTCGCGATCGCTGGTGTGGTGCGCGCGTGCGATATGTGAGGACTGCGGGATGACCGCAATGCCGTGCGCGTCGACGGCCGTGAAGTCCGGCTCGTCGAGTTCCCTGCTTCCGGTCAGTGGCGCACCGTCGGCGAGTGTGCGACCGACGGTGAGTTCCCTTCCCTCCCTGTCGATTTCGTCCCAGGTGTCGAGTGTCATCGCGATGCGCCGCAGCACCAGTGAGGTGCCGCCTGTCAGCCAGGGGTGTGCGCGACCGTCGTCCCACACCAGTTCGGCGAAGTCCGGTGTGCCCGGTGCGATATTGACGGTTCCGTCGACCTGGCCCATCAGGTTGCGTGGGGTCTGCCCTGGTGCGACATTGCGGAAACCGCGCTGCACCCAGCGCACCGAGACCAGCGAGGCCACGTTCTTACCGAGCACCCGCACCGCGTGCGAGACCGTCGTCGCCTCGTCGGCACAGACCTGCAACATCAGATCGCCGTCGTTCCACGCCGGTTCGAGGCGATCGATGTCGAATGGCGGCAACGGACGCAACCACGACGGCCTGTGCTGTGGGAGGCCCGCCACGGTGAACACCCGCGGCCCCAATCCGACGGTGACCGTGAGCCGTGCGGGCCGTTGTGCCAGTTCGGGTTCGGTATCGGCAAGTGCGGGACGGCCCTGGGTGAGCCGTGCGGCATCGTCGGTCCAGATTTTCAGGATCCCGATGATGTCGTCACGGTCGGTGCCCGGGCGCAGATCGAACCCGATGAATGCCGCATGCGTGGGCGGCGCGGTCTCGATGCCTGCCTGATGTTCGCCGTAGAACGGCTCCGTCGCGGCCGCTGTCGGATCATTGGAATCACCGGTCTGTCGATCACCGAGCGTGACCGCGCCCCAGCCGATTCCGGCGGCACCGGCCGCCGCGGCGGCGCCACCGAAAAGGCTGCGGCGATTGAGGCGTCCGGTGCCCGAGGACTCAGCCACCGTGCGCGGGGGCCGGTGCGGCGCCACCCATGTGATCGCCGTCAGGTGCGTAGTTCTCCTGGTTGCCGGGGAAGTCGCGCACCTGAGCGGTGAAAGTGGTGCTGGTCCCGTCGTCGAAGGTGAGCGTGACCGGCGTTTCCGCACCGGTGCGCAGCGGCGCTGTCAGGCCCATGAACATGATGTGGTCGCCACCGGGGCGCAGCGCGACGGTGCCGTGCGCCGCAATTACGAAGCCGCCCTTCTTCGGCTGCATCTTCTTTGTTCCGTCCGCGGCCGCGACGATCTCGTGCAGTTCGACGCGTGCGGATGCGGGGCTGGTGGCGGAGACCACGGTTACCGGTTTGCCGCTGGAGTTGTTCAGATCGCCGAACGCGGCGGACATCTCGCTGTCGGCGGCTTTGATCCACTGATCCGCGACAGTGATCGAATCCGCTGCCTTGGTGGGCGCGGTGTTCGCGTCGTTGGATGAGCAGCTGACCAGCAGGAGTGGGACCGCCGTGAGTGCGGCCGCACCACGCAGCAGCCGGGAGGTGCGGGGGGCGAATGTTCGGGTTGTCATGTGGGGGCTCCGATCGGGTGTGAGGGGTTTCCCGGTGGGCAGGCACGCGAGTGCTATCGCCGAGACGGGCGATCGACGATCCGTGTCGGGTGAGTGGTCGCGTGCGACTCACTGCGGCGCGGTATATGCGCCGAGTGCAGGTCTGCGCCGACGGAAAACTCCGGTCGAGTAGTGATGTGCCAGCGTTGTTTCCGCGAGAGAACGGCCCGAGTCGCCTGGGGTGCGGGTCGCCGAAAATCCGATGTCGCTCGAATCCGGCGCGACGACGCACTCGGTCACGCGAACGATTTCACTGTGCTGACAAGGGATATCGAGCACATATGCGTGATGGCACTTGATGCGCTGAAGCATCGACTGCCCACGCGGCAGGCTAGCGCGCTGCCGGTGGTCCCCTGGTGCCGATGCCCGAGCTGAAAAGCAGCCGCTTCGGCGTCGGCACCGGGCCGGGAGACGCTGTGAAGGCAGGGGCGTGCGGTGTGAGCGGACCGGCGCCGAGGACGTCGACGGCCCGCTGCGCACTCGATGCCGCAACCGAGATGGCCCGCTCCGCGCCATGGATGAGCAGCGCCCCAACCGGAATCGCGATGAGGTGCGTGATGAGCATCGTCGCGCCGGTCGGTGTGTTGTGGTGGTGCCCTGGCGACAACGACAACGCGAGATGGCCGATGGTCTGGCCGATCGCGAGCATCGTCATCACCTCGACGACGGCGTGCCGGACGCGCATCGAGGCGACCACGGCACCCACCAGCGCGCAGGCTGCGAGCAGCAGGGCGAGCGAGGGCTGGTCGGAAGAGACGGTGCCGCCACCGAGAGCGTGGGCGGCGATACTCACCGCACCGGACGTGGATCCGACGAATGCGCCGCGCAATCGCGCCGCTGCCTTCGTCGGTGTTCGCACCGGCTCATACTACTTCCGGTCGTAGGACATACCGCACCGGATTGCGCGACGGTCGGGCCGGTACCGGGAGTAGCTATGTCGAAGCGCGGCCGGATGGTGTCGTTCATCAGGAATTCGAGCCATCGGTGGCGCGGTCACAGGGGCAGGAAGCCGGTCCCGATCCCGCCGGTCCGGTCGATGTCGTCGAGCACCATGCCGATCTGACTGGCCACGGCCGGGTCGTGGACCGGTGCTCCCATGTTCTGGCACACGATGTCGAAGACGGTCACCCCGAGCACCTTGACGCCGATGTGTCCGACGTTCATTCCCACGAGGCGGTCGCCGATGGTCACCGGACCACCCGAATCGCCTGGGCGTGAGCAGATTTGATTCTGGAACCACCACCGATGCGTGTCCCATACGACCCCGCAGTTGAACCCGGACGTGCGCCCGTTCTTGCAGACGACTCACCCTCGCGCGGCGGCGCGCAGTGCAGGCCGATTGCCCGCCGAGCACGATGCCCGATCCGCCGCCGAGCGCCGCACGTCGGTCTGCCGCCGTCGCCGACCCGGGGAATTCGAGGGTGGCGAAGACTGCGACCGCCGCGGCAACGAGCACGCGAATCCCGATCCGTCCCGTGGCAAACATGCCGCTAACTGTGCTCCGGGTCGGTCGGCTTGTGCCGGATCTTGTGTCATCCCTTCCGTTGCAGGTCGGACACGGTTTGGTGTAGCTGGGTCGGCTCGGTGGCACCGTCGATGTCCGCGGACATCGACAGGCAATCGTCCAGCGCAGGGGCCGGTCCGGTGCTGCTCGCAGCGGTGTCGGCGGTGCGCTGCAACCACGGCGTCGCGGACCAAGATCCGTTGCGGCGCTCCGGATTTCCATTGCGCGCCCCAACGCGACAGAATGACGTATTGGGCCACGTAAGAGCAGGCCTTCATGGTTAGGTAGCTCTCAACAATCCAGACATGCGAATCGCGCATGGGAGGGTGACGATGATGGGTTCGGAGTCGGTACCGGTGGGCATCGACCCCACCAAGCCGAGCATTTCGCGAGTCTATGACGCACTATTGGGCGGCAAAGACTTTTACGACAGCGACCAGCGAGTGGTCGACCACCTGATCGAGACAATGCCGCAGGTCGATGTACTTGCGAAAATCAATCGGGCAATCCTGGGTCGCGGCGTGCGATACCTGGCGGGCGAGGCCGGGTTGAAGCAGTATCTCGACCTCGGTGCCGGGCTGCCGACCATGGAGAACACCCATCAGGTCGCCCAGTCGTTCCATCCGGATGCGCGGGTCGTATACGTCGACAACGACCCAATTGTCTTAGCGCACGGGCGGGCTCTGCTGGAGCAGGACAAGAGCACCCGGGTCGTGACGGCCGACCTGCGTCAGCCGGACAAGGTTCTCGGGCATCCCGATGTGCAAAAGTTGATCGATTTCTCCGAGCCTGTGGCGGTGTTGCTCGTCGGCATGCTGCACCACCTGCACGATGACGAAAACCCGGAGGCTGTGGTCGACGGATACCTGGACGCGGTGCCGCCGGGCAGCCATGTGTTCATCACACACTTCCTCAACGAGGGGCCCGAGGCGGGGCCGGTGGAGAAGTCGTTCCTGGAATTCCTCGGCACCGGGCGGTTCCGGACGCGCGAAGAAATCCTGCGGCTGTTCCGAGGTCTGGAGTTGGTGGAGCCCGGCCTGGTGTACTTGCCGGAATGGCGGCCGGACCGGATCGTGCGCGACAAGCTCACCCTTGCCGAGCGGCTGATGGTCGGCGGGATAGCCCGCAAGTAGTTGTTGGTGAAAGGCTTTGACCAGCGTGGGACGGTGCGCTTGGTCAAAGCCTTTCATGTTGTATCTTTCGCGGGCTCGGCCCATGAGCCAGGGGCGAGCCGTCAGTCGGCGGACGCTCGCGCAGCGTCGAACGGCGCCCGGTCGAAGAGGAAGCGGCTCTGTGTGATTCGGCCGTCGAGGATGGTGACCAGTTCCGCGCCGGGGGCATCGGCGACCGGGACGGTGGACGTGTCGTACATGACGAGGGCGGTGCGCTCATCCCCGAACGCCGCCAGCATCGAGGCGCTGGTGAGGATTTGGCTGAACGGTTCCAGAAAGGCGCGGTAGGCGGCGGCGCCCTCGATGCGGCCCGCGGGGGCGTCGCAGACAATGTCATCGGACACGTATGTCATGGCCTTGTCCATGTCTTTGCCGGACCAGGCGTGGAAGTATTCCAGGGCCACCCGGACGGCGGGGCTGTCGTTGCTGATCATGTCGGCCTCGATTCGGTCGATGGAAAGGGTTCATTGATACAGACACCGACACCCACACGAACGGACCGGAGCTGCCGCGGATGTCGGTCCCGGGTGCCACGATGGCGGCATGACGGAGGCATTGGCGGCAGCCCTCGGCGGTGACGAGCGGGCGTTCGGTGAGCTCACCGAGCCGTATCGTCGTGAGTTGCAGCTGCACTGTTATCGAATGCTCGGCTCGTTCCACGACGCCGAGGACGTGTTGCAGGAGACGTTGGTGGCCGCTTGGCGCGGCCTGGCCGACTTCCAGCAGCGTTCCTCGGTCCGCACCTGGCTGTACCGGATCGCCACCAACCGCTGCCTCAACGCACAGCGCGACGCGCATCGCCGACCGGTGCAGCCGCTACCCTTCGAGGTGCCCGATCCCACCCGTGCGGGCGAGGTCAGTTGGCTCGAGCCGTACCCGGACGCCCTGCTGGATCCCGAACACCGATATCAGTTACGGGAATCGGTCGAGCTGGCGTTCATCACGGCCCTGCAGCAGTTGCCGCCGCGCCAGACCGCGGTGCTGGTGCTGCGGGATGTCTTGGACTTCAGCCGATCCGAGGTCGCCGAGATGCTCGGCACCAGCACCACCGCCGTGAAGTCCGCGCTGCAGCGCGCCCGCGAAACCCTGGATGTCGATCGCGCCCGCACCGATCGGGCCGATCCCGGTTCGGATATCGAGCGTGAGCTGACTCGGCGCTTCGCTGCCGCGTACACCGCCCGCGATGTCGACGGTGTCGTCGCGCTGCTCACCGACGACGCGTGGCTCACAATGCCGCCCTGGCCCCACGAGTACCAGGGACA
Organism: Nocardia arseniciresistens; assembly: GCF_046764875.1. NCBI lineage: Bacteria > Bacillati > Actinomycetota > Actinomycetes > Mycobacteriales > Nocardiaceae > Nocardia > Nocardia arseniciresistens. The sequence continues at coordinate 68,926 of NZ_JBKORD010000002.1, read as the reverse complement.
CACCGCGATCGCCGCATTCCTGCACTGCGTACCGGCCTTTCGCGATCGGAATCCGTTGCGACTCGAGGCAACTCGCGCCAACGGCGGGCCCGCATTCGGGGTCTATGCGCGACACGCGGGCGAATCGGAGTTCCGCGCCACCGGGTTGCTGGTGCTCGCCGCGGAAGGCAACCGAATCGGGTCACTCACCCACTTTCCACCCGCCGAATGCTTCCCACGCCTCCAGCTGCCGCTGGTGGTGTCGAAATTCGCGACCGTGATCGGGCCGTAAGCACCTGACGTAAGCGCAGATTCGCGATCGCTACATCCTCATGTCCACGGAATCTCCACACTTGACGCTGCTTCTCTCCACAGCGGGTGGTTAGGGTTTCGGATCATGGAGCAGCGCGCAGTGGTCGCCGGGCAGCAGGTAGCGCGGCGGATCCTTGTCGTCGACGATGAGGTGACCATCGCCGAATCCGTCGCGGCACGGCTTCGGGCGGAGGGCTTTACCGTCGATATGGCGCATGACGGGCCTGCCGCGGTGGCTGCCGTCGAGGCCGGGGCGCCCGATCTGGTGGTGCTCGATGTGATGCTGCCCGGGTTCGATGGGCTGGAAGTGTGTCGGCGTATCCAGGCCGGGCGAGGTGTGCCGGTATTGATGCTCACCGCTCGCACCGATGAAACCGATCAACTCATCGGGCTCGGGGTCGGCGCCGACGACTATCTCACCAAGCCGTTTTCGATGCGGGTGCTCGCCGCCCGGGTGCACGCGCTGCTTCGTCGCATGGACCGCGCGGCCGAGCGGGACGACGCCATCATCATTGTCGGCGACCTGCGCATCGACCTCGACCAGCGTCGGGTGTGGCGCAGTGATGTCGAAGCCCAGCTGACCCCACTCGAATTCGAGCTGCTGGCCCGCCTCGCCCGCCGCCCCCGCGTGGTGCTGGCCCGCGAACGACTACTCGAGGAGGTCTGGGACTGGGCCGACGCCGCGGGCACTCGCGCCGTCGACAGCCACATCAAAGCCCTGCGCCGCAAACTCGGGCCCGACCTCATCCGCACCGTCCACGGCGTCGGTTACGCATTGGAGGCACGATGAACCGTGATGAGTCGGCCGTGACCTCCGCCGAAAACATCGGATGCGCCGGTGTGGAATCCGGAATATCCGCGGAGGGTTCGCGCGGGCTCCGGAAGGTGAGCGATTTCGTCGCGGAGGTGTTGCCGCGCCCGCTCGATCCGGTGCGGTCGATCAAACTCAAGTTGGCGATTCTGATGCTGGTCTCGGGTGGGGTGGCCTTCGGGTTCTTTCGCTTCAAGATCGGCTGGCTGCCGCCGCGGACCACGATCGCTGCCGTCGTTATCGCGTTGGTGACTTCGCAGGTCCTTGCGCACGGCATCACGAGGCCGTTGCGTGAGATGACCGCCGCGGCCAAGCGGATGGCTCATGGCGATTACACCCGGCGGGTGCGCGCGAGTTCCCGCGACGAGGTGGGGCAGCTTGCGGAAGCGTTCAATCAGATGGCCGCCGACCTGGCCGCCGCCGATCAGCAGCGCCGCGATCTCATCGCCAACGTCTCGCACGAGCTGCGCACGCCGATCACCGCACTGCATGCGGTACTGGAGAATCTCGTGGACGGAGTGTCCGAGCCCGATCCGAAGACGTTGCGCACCGCGCTCGCGCAGACCGAGCGGTTGGGCCTGCTGGTCTCCGAACTGCTCGATCTTTCCAGCATCGAGGCAGGCGCTTTCCCGCTCGATCGCGAACGTTTGGACATTGCACCGCTATTGGCCCAGGTTGTCGCCGAGGCCGAGGTGATGGCGGCAGCACTCGGACGAGGTGTGCGGTTTTGCACCGACGTGCAACCAAGCACCGCGAGCATCTCGGCAGACCCCGCACGTCTGCATCAGGTGCTGCTGAACCTGCTCGACAACGCCGCACGCCATGGCCCGGCCGGCGGCGAAGTCCGGATCACAGCCCACTCCGACCACGGCCGACTGGTCATCGACGTCCACGACGAAGGTCCAGGCATCCCGCTCGCCGAACGCGCCCTCGTGTTCGACCGCTTTACCCGCGGCGGCCGCACCGATGACGGCGGCACCGGCCTCGGCCTCGCCATCTCCCGCTGGATTGTCGACCTACACGGCGGCACCATCGCTGTTGCCGACCCCGGCTCCCGCATCCGCGTAGTCCTGCCGGACCGCTGACCCACCCGAACCGCTTCCAGCCCGAACCACCGCACCGCACCCGGGCCGTCCGAGAGGACCCGGGGCGATCCCGCACCCACAGGAGGGGAACACACTCATGCCCGAACAACCTTTAGCCCAAAGCGAACCGCCTGAGGCGCCCCGACCGACAGGAAGCGCGCCATCATCGGACAATGCGTCCGCCGAGGCACACTCGACCCCGTCGGACAGCCCGGCCCCGGACACAACCCCGGCCGCCGCGGAATCCGCCGCACCGACGGTGGCACCGAGCCGACAACCATCGGTGGCCGGGGGCACTGTGACCAGTGCGCCTGCCGCAGTAGGCGCGGCATCGGAAGACGCCGACAGTCCGGGCAGCTCGGCAGCCGCTGCAATCTCGGCAGAGCGTGCAGCGGAGGCGATGCCGCCCGCAATGTCGGCATCCCAGGACCGTCCGTTCACGGAAGTACCGGCATCGACGCCTGTGACTCCCGCGTCGGCAGCGCCCGGACCGACACCGACGGTGCCGCGAGACGGCGCGGATTCGGATCCTGTCACCAAGCCGTCGAATGCCCGGCAAGTGAACTCGTCGACGCCGACGAGTCCCGCACGACCCGTCTCGCCTGCAAGGCGGCAGTCGCGGGCGACGTCGAAGGATATGCCTATTCCGTCTGGAGTTCAGGGGCTCTCCACGCCGAAACCATGGGTACCGCCGAGGTGGCGACGAGTCGCGGTTCCGCGGGGGGTGTTGCCCGCCGTAGGCATCGCCGGAGTCTCGGGTGCGGCTCTGATCCCCTTGGACCGCCCCGGGATCGGGTGGGTGCTGGCCGCAGTGGTGGCCGCGAGTGCGGTGTTCGTGGTGGATCACCGTGCTCGGCGTGCGGCCGCGGGAGCCGAAGAGGCTTCGGCCGATGGCGATAGGCCGTCGGCCCGGCGCGGGGCCGATGATCGGCGAATGGTGGGTGCCGGTAGTGCAGCCGTGGGCTCCGGTCAGCAGCCGTCTAAGACTTCGGTGCCCAACCGCGAAGCAGCCGCCGAGGATGTGGCAGGGGCGAGAGATGTCGGGACTGTACGGAATCGGGGCCGACTCTGGTGGTCGGCCGCGGCGTTGATGTTGCTGGCGGTCGGTACATTTCGTGCCGCCGGGTGGTTGTTCGTGCTGTGCGTGCTTGCCGCGTGTGTGGCTGGATCGCTTGCCGCGGTTGGGCGGCGTTCGGCCAATGGCGTCTGGTACGACGTGATCGCGGTGCCGATCGAATCGTTCGCTGCCTTGCCCTGGGTGTATGCGGCGCTGAGCCGGGTTCGCGGGAGCGGCGGGACTCGGTCCTGGCGGGTCGCGGGATCGGTGGCCGTGACAGTCGCGTTGCTGGCGGTCTTCGTGCCATTGCTCAGCGGGGCGGATGCGACGTTCGCGAAAATGCTGGCCAGCGTGACACCGGAGATCGCCGCGGATTCGGTAGTGCGGTGGATTGTGCTGTTCGTCGTCGTCGGGCTCGGTTCCCTCGGTGCGATGTACCTGCTGGCCGGGCCTCCTGCCGAGGCGGCCACCGGGGGAGGACCCGAGATCGGCCGGTCGCTGCACCGGCTGGAGTGGGCATTGCCTGTCGGCGCGCTGACCGCATTGTTCGCCGTGTTCGTCGGCGCCCAATTCGTCGCGCTGTTCGGTGGCGACAGCTATGTCCAGCGCACCGGCGGGCTCACCTATGCCGAATATGCCCGCAGTGGTTTCTGGCAGCTCTCGATCGTCACCATGTTGACCCTTGCTGTCATCCTCGTCGTCTTGCGAGGGGCGTCGAAGGACTCGGTGTCTGATCGCATATGGCTGCGGACGTTGTTGTGCGCGATCAGTCTGCTGTCGTTGGTCATCGTCGCGTCCGCGCTCGGTCGCATGTGGACGTATCAGCAGGCATATGGATTCACGGTGCTTCGAGTGCTGGTCGAGGTCTGCGAACTGTGGCTCGGTCTTGTCTATCTCCTGGTGATCGCCGCGGTGCTGCGGCTGGAACGTGCCTGGCTGCCACGCGCCGCGATCGGTACCGCCATGGCGACATTGCTGGCTCTCGCGGTATTGAACCCGGAAGCCCTTGTCGCCGACAAGAACATCGACCGCTGGCAGCACGGCAAGGAACTCGACACCGAGTACCTGAGCACGCTCTCGCCCGATATCTTCCCTGTCATGCGGCGGTTACCCGAGCCGCTGCGCGCCGAGGTGCTCGATCCGATTCGCGCGGACCTCGACGGCGACAGCTGGCAGGGCTGGAATCTGTCGCGTGCCCGCGCACGCTGAAGGAGGCCCGCTCGTCCCCGAAGGCAATACACTTGTATTATCCCTGCTTGTGGGTTATAACTGGCCTGAGTGGGCTTTGCTATCACTGATCGGGATCGACCCCCGCGAGGTGCAGCAAGTGCTCACCGGTGTTCGCCGATGGCCTCGGCGGGCGCGCGGTCCAGGCGGGCTGGCGGTCCTGACAGTATGGGGCCGAACCGACGCGGGCAGGCCGCTGATCGTCGCCCTCCGCCGGACCGAGGACTGGCAGTGGGACATCCTGGGTGCTGTCGCTATGACAGACACGCAGGTCGCGGAGTTCGAGCGTTGGGAGCACGCCGATGACTGACTATCCGACGAACCCGGGGGACATCCAGGATTTCCTGGCGGGCCTCGAATTCGGTGACGATCCCGTGGGTCCGGCCGAAGCGCCGCCCGTGTTGCGCGACGATGCGGTCACCGTCACCACCTCGCTGCGCATCCCGTTCGAACTGCATCAGCGAGTGAAGAAGGCCGCGGAGACCCGCAACGTCACCATGTCGGCACTGATCCGCGACTGGATCGAACTCGAACTCGCCGCCCTGGAGAACGACCAGCCGATCTCGCGCGCCGACGCACTGCGTGCTCTGGCCGCTTTACACCCCCTGCGCCAGTCGGCATAGCCGACCGGTCACGCAGTCGCCTCGGTACGACGGGGCAACATGGCGGCTAGTTGCGCGGCGAACTCGTCGGCAGCGATGAGGTAGCCGACATGGTTGCCCGCGAACTCCACGACATCGAGCTCGAGCTGCTGGGCGAGAACGGCATTCGGCTGCGCAGGGAAGCTGTCTTTCGAATCGTGTCCGACGGCGAGCACGAGCTTGGCCGATGCCGCCCGCAATGCCATGAGGTCCGGTGTGTAGCGGGGGTATTGGCGCAGTTCGTGTTCCATCCAGAATTGCAGATTCTGCTGAATCCGAGCCGTCATCGCGGCCGCGTCGGGCGGCAGGTCTTCGACCGGTGGACGCTCGGGCATCCGCAGGCCGACACCCGCGGCGAACGCGCCCATCGCGGCGAGAGTGCCTTCGCTGTTGCTCTTTTCGTGGATGTCGTCGAGGAAGGCGAGCCACTTGTCGCCGTCGGGTAGCACGGTGGCCAGCGGCGGTTCGTGTGCGATCACCGTGTCGGTGAGCTCAGGGTGGGTGCTGAGCAGTTCCAGCGCGACGATCGCCCCTGAGCTGCTACCGAGGACGTAGGCGGGCCGATCGGTCAGATGGCGCAGAAGTGCCGCGGCATCGGCGCCGTCGTTGGCCACCCGGCTCGCCGGTGACCCGTCGATCGGACTGCGGGAGAAGCCGCGTCGATCGTAGGAGACCACCGTGTAGCGGTCGGCCATCCGCTCGGCGAGCGCGTCGAAGATGCTCGCGTCCCCGTTGCCGCCGGGGATCAGCAGCAAAAGCGGGCCTGCGCCACGGATTTCGTAGTAGAGGTTCGCGCCGGGAACGGCGAGAGTGTGGTTGGTCGGAATGTCCATCGGGAAGGCTCCTGGGAGTAGTGACAGTTGCTGCAACGCTTCTCGGATGACGGGTAGGGCCGCGACCGGTGGGTCGGCGTCGACCCAGCGGGTGATGGCCACGTGCAGCGCCGCCGAGATGGCGCCCGCCATGATCCGCGGGAACATATCGGCGTCGAGATCGCGGTCGGTCCGCTCGGCGATGGCTTCGGCGAGCGCCTCTTGGATCACGTTCTGCGCCTTGAGGTATTCGCCTTGCAGCGCGGGTGCGCCGGTAATCAGCCGCACGCCCTTCGTCCAGGCGGGGTCGGGAGTTTCGGCGTCGCGGAACTCGGTGAGCACCGCGTGGATGATCGCGGGCCACAGCGACTCGGTGCTCGGCCGCTCGCGCAGCCCGTCGGCGATCCGTCGTGCCCGATCCACCGCGATCGCGCAGATGGCCTCGTACTTACTGGCGAAGTAGTTGTTGAAAGTGCGCGTGGAAACGCCTGCCGCCGTGGCGATGTCCTCGACCAGCACGTCCTCGAGCCCGAGCTCCACCGCGAGCCGCAGCGCCGCGAATCCCAGCGCTTCGCGTGTCGCCATTTTCTTGCGTTCGCGCAATCCGAGTACGAATGCCACGCCACCTACGGTACCGAAAGTTGCGTGATACGCAAGATTGCGGGATCGGAAAGGTTTGCCGGGCAAAGGGATCCGGAGGGCGATCAGTCCGGGAATTGCGCGCTGACAGCGATGCCGATGGCGGCCAACGTCGCCGATGTCAGCGGGCCGATGATCACCATCGCGACAACGGCCCCAAGTAGTAGGTGAGCGCGAACGCCCGGTCTCGGCTCGATCGGCGGGATGAGCCGCTCGACCCGTGCGGGGAGGTCGACGCCGTTCATGCCGAGTGCGGGGGAGGCGGATTCGGGGATGCCGGAGAGGGTGAGCAGGGCGCGCAAGACAGCGGCTCGGCCGTGCACCCGAGCCGCGGCATCGTCGGCGCACATCTCCAGTAGCCGCGCGACCTCGGTCGCACCCAGGGTGAACAGTTCGATCCTGGCGAGATTGGCCGCGAGTCCGCGAGTCAGTGCGAGCCACAGATGGTGCCGACCGGCCAGGTGCGCTCGTTCGTGCTCCAATACGGCACGCAACTGGCCGTCGTCGAGAGCGGCGATCGCGCCCCTGGTGACGACGATCGTGTGTTGCTTGCCCGCGACGCTGTATGCGGCGAGTTCGGCGACATCGAGCACGATGGCGTCCAGTCCGGCATCATGACGGCCCGCGATCCGCACCATCCGCGCGTGTTCGTGAGTTGTGCTGCGAGCCAACAGGAACCATCGGCCGACCCGCACGAGCAGCACTACACCCGCGCAGGTGGCGAAGCCCGTCAGTGCGAGAAATCCGCCCTGCGCCAGGACTCCGTAGTGGCCGGTAGCGGCGTCGTGCAGTTGCGTGTAGCAGCTGTCGAGCACCGGACGGCCCGGCTCGGCCACATCGATGATCACGTAGGCGATGACGATCACCGGAACCGCTACCCATGAGACGACCACGGAACCGATCGCGCTGAGCCACGCGACCAACTCGAACTTGGCTGCGGCACCACGGTGCGTCAGTCGCGCGAGCGGGCGCGGCGCGAGTACGGCGACGGCGAAGCTATAGAGAAGCAGGCAAACCGCCTCGCTCATCCGGCGGCCCGAAGCGTGGTCGGCGGCCGGATTGGTGCCGATAGCTCGGTGCCGCGTTGCTTCGAAGTCTCTAGTGCGTGAAAACGCGTCAAGCGTTCCTCCTATCGATCGGCGTCGGGCCGCGGCGGCAAACCGTGAATGCACTCAATCTAGCGGACACCTACTATCTACATACGTAATATCTGCTTGTCCATAGAGTGCGCGATGTCCGCGAATCCCCATGCTGAACTTGTGGATTCGCGGTGCGTATGGCGGCGGGGCTCGGTATCGCTGTGACGTGCCGTGCCCAGGTGTGACGCGAGTGCTACGTGGTCGGCTGCGTTCGCTGCTGCGCGGCCGCGCCCTCGGCAGACTTCGCGTGCGCCTGATTTCGCCGAAGCCGCAGCGCGGCACGCAGGCCCGCGGACTCATCTGCGTCGATCTGCTCGACGAAATACGCCAGCACGAGGTCCGATCGACCACCGCCGTGCAGTGCCTCGCGCATCAGCGCGGCGCTGTACTGCTCGCGCGTCAATGTGGGTTGATACACGTAGGCCTTACCGACGCGTTCCCGCTCGAGACAGCCTTTGCGATGCAAATTGTCCATCGTGGACATCACTGTGGTGTAAGCGATCTCGCGTTGGGCGACAATTTCGTCGAGAATCCCACGGACAGTTGTTGGTTCGTCACGATCCCATACCCGGTCCATAATGACCGCTTCGAGCTCACCGAATCTGGGTATGCGCATACTTCACCTCCAGTAGCGGCGGTGGCGGGACCGGCATCCCGTCGCACACTACTTTCTGCGTACGTACATAGTACTTTCAGTCGCGTCGGTTCGCGCGCCGAGACGAAGCAGCGGTATGGGCCGCACCCTGTCGGGCGTTCACGGTTTGCGGGCGATCCCGCCGATCATCAACCGTTGGGTGATGGTCAGTTCGCCGGGTGCTCCGTCGGTCGGTCGCCATTCGGGCAGGTATGCCAGACCGGGCTCGACCAGTTCGAGACCTCGGAACAAACCGAGCACTTCCTCGTGCGTCCGAAAACGCCCTGTACCAAGGAATTCCAGGAACGACTTCTCCAGCGCGCGGGCCTCGGGGCCCGAATCGCAGAAGTGGGTGATGAACAGGTGGCTGCCCGAGGGGACGGCGCTGAGGTAGCTGTCGACGATGGCCGCGGGGTCTTCGTCGTCGTGCAGGTGGTGCAGGATGCCGACGAGCATGACCGCGACCGGCTGGGAGAAGTCGATGGTCTGCGCAACCGCGGGGTCCGCCAGCACCTCGGCGGGGGAACGCAGGTCCGCGGCGACGACGACGGTGCCTTCGCTGTGCTCTACCAGTGCTCGTCCATGGGCCAGTGCGATCGGATCGAAGTCGACGTAGGCGACCTTCGCCTCCGGCTGTAGTGACCGCGCGACCTGGTGGGTGTTCTCCATCGTCGGTAACCCGGCCCCGAGGTCGAGAAACTGCGTGATGCCCGCGGTACCGGCGAGGTAGCGGACGCCGCGCCCGAGTATCGCCCGATTGATCCTGGCGACCTCACTGATCTCCGGCAGCGTCTCGGCGAGATGCTCGACGACGGCGTTGTCGGCGGCGAAGTTGTCCGTCCCGCCGAGTAGCGCGTCGTAAACGCGCGCGATGCTCGGTTTGGTCGTGTCAACGCCCGCCGACTTCGAACCTGTCATCGTTGATCCTCCTGTACCGCATTGCCACAGCTATCGAACTCAGATGAACCTAACCACGGCGACTTCGTTCGTGCCGGCCAATCGGGCCATTCGGTGTTGACGATGAAGTCCCGAGCGCCACAGTCGATCTCACTGCTGCTGGGGCATCCGCACGAGCTGGCCGCCGCCGGTCTCGGGCCGGAGCTGCCCGGGATCGACCTACGTTTCCCCGACGGACGGATTCTCTGTTTCGAAGTCAATCCGAGCCCGGCACATCGTGTACGAGGACGCGACGGGCCAGCCGATGGCCGCGACCCTCGCGCGCCACTTGCAGTCGTGGTAGATCACGCCGGGATCGGGCTATGGTGCACTCGCGGGTAAAATCGGCTCCGAACGTGTCTGATTGATAGACAGTGTGCGCGAGTCTGTATAGGGTTTCCTGGGTTCAGCGAAGGCATGGCAACCGATGTCATCGCGTCGACCGCCGATTTGCGAGTCGGAGTTCCTGTATCGAGAGACCGTCGTGATGGCTACTGGCGGGTTAATGGTTCGATGATGTGGTCTTGACCGTGTTGTGTGGCAACAGCTTCCTCGGTGCGGCCCAGTGCCGCCGCGACGGACAGGGAAGGTACAGGATGGTAACCATCGCGCAGTTGCGGGCGGTGTTGGCGATTCTGCGGATCGATCCCGCGGAGATCGGCGGGCAGGACCACGGTGCGGGATTTCGCGGGCCGGTCTCGGAGCGCTCACTGCTGGTCGGATTGCTCTATCGCGCGGCCAGTGGCGAACTGCGGCGAGTACTCACCATGACCGAGGGCGGCGGCGCACACTCCGCCGCGCCGAGCACCCGGCAGATCGATGGCGAGAATGCCAGCGAGCAGGCGGGTTTCGACGCCCGCTGGCTGCGTGACCGAATCGAGGCGTTGGCCGCCGAGACGACGGTCGACCCCGCGCCGATCCTGCTCGATGCGGCGGCCAGGTCGGCCGATGCCACCGAGGCACTGCTGTCGTTGAGCCGCAACCCTGGCGACGGTGACGCCGAATCCCGATGGCAACAGGCACTCGACGATCTCGGGCAGGCCTACCACTTGATCAACGATGAATACGTGGAGCGGACGAACGCGACCACAGCGCCGCTGCGATAGACCGCGGGTGTCTCGGAGTCAGCGGATGGGGAAGTCGAAGTAGGTCTGCGGGAAGGGTTCGTCCCTCAAAGTGAAGTGCCACCATTCCTCGGGCAGATTCTTGAACCCGTGTTCGTCCATCAGATTCGCCAAGAGCGTGCGCATCGCCCGCTGGGTGCCGCCGACGGCTGGACTCGCGGTGTGGGCAGCGGGATCGAAGCAGTCGTAGCCGGTACCGAAATCGAGGATGTTGTCGTGGAAGCGCTGATCGGTGGGCAGGGCGCACTCGCGCAGCGGATCGCCCTCGCGATACTGCTCGGGTTCGGCCGCGGGCAGCGCGACGATGGCGAGGTCGAGCGTGCTGCCCCGACTGTGGCCTGACTTCTCGGCGATGTAGCCGTCCCGGAACAGGTTCGCCTTGTCCACTGCGGGGTAGAACTCGGCCTTCATCTTCACATCACCGAGATCTCGCGCCCACGCGACGAAATGGTCGACCGCACGCTGTGGGCGGTAACAGTCGTAGGTCTTCAGCGCGAGATTCATCGGCCGCAACTCCTGCTGGACCTGGGCCAGGGCCGCTGCCGCCTGTTCGGTCAGCAGGCATTTGGGCGCTTCGTACCCGGTGACCCGCGTGCCGAGGAAGTTGTGCTGCCCGAAATAGCGAGCCTCGACGATGATCGTCGGATCCACGTCGGTAATGGAAACGAAGGACTCCGTACCCGGCGGCGGTGGTGCGTCGACACGGCTGCCGTCGCACGCGGCGAGCGCCACGGCCACCACACCAGCCAGTATCAGTGAGCCGAGACGCCGCGACAACGGCATGGGACTCAACGCTCGCCTGCGTGTAGAAATTCGCCGGTACCGCTGCGGGTGACGTCGTATCCGAGTAGTCGTTCGGCTTCCTCGATGCCGCCCTGTAGGTCACCGACCGCGTTCATCTTCGACAGGTCCAACCCGATCGTGACCAGTGTCAGGGCGATCTCCGAGGAAAGGCCGGTGATGATCACGCTCGCACCCATCAACCCGGACGCTTCGACCGTCTGCACGAGATGGTTGGCGACGGTGGAGTCGATCGTCGGCACACCGGTGATGTCGATGACGACGACCTTGGCGCGATTGTTGCGAATGGCGCCGAGTAGCTGTTCGGTGAGCTGGCGGGCGCGTTGCCCGTCGAGCACGCCGATGATAGGCAGGATCAGCAGCTGCTCGCGCACCTGGAGCACGGGCGTCGAGAGCTCCCGGATCGCTTCCTGCTGTTGGCGGATGATGCGTTCGCGCTCCTGCACGAACGAGATGGCCACGGTGCTGGCGATGCGGTTCGCTGCCGGTTCGTAGACGTCGAGGACCTGGTTTAGCAGTTCGAAGTCGCCCTGATACTTCTCGAACAGCGAACGCGCGAGCACATCACGCAGCAGCAGCACGATACCGAGGACCTCATCTGTTTCCACGCCACGCGGAATGATGCGTTCGGACAGGTCGCGGGCGTAGTCCTGCAGCGCCTCCACCGAACCGGTCTCCAGCACCGCGACGTAGTTGTCGTACACCGACGTCGCCTCGGAGAACATCTCATCCGGAGTCATCGCGGTCAGCAGCTGCGCCTCGGTGATCCGCCGAGCCCATTCCTCCCGCAGTATCGTGCGGTTCTGGCGCAGGTGCTCCACCAGCTCGGAGAGCAGTCCCTCGTTCGATCCGGTAGGAATCGTCGCGTTACCGACTTCGTGCGACACCTTGGGCACCACTGTCTCCGATCCCGACCCGGGTGACTTACACCCGACAGCAACCGACCCGCCCACGGCGTCCGTGGACCAATGCCGACTGGTACGCGGAATCTTATACCGAGTCCTGGTCGAACACCGTGCGCTTGTGTCCCCCGCACATTTCGCTGAGTCGAGGTCCGGCGGAGCGTCCGTATCCGAGCGCGGGGCCGCACTGAGCCGTTGCGGTACAGGGCCGATGGCGTCGGCCGGCCGACACCGCCACGATCATTCCCGTGGTTCGGATGCGGGTTTGGGTGTGGACCGCAGGCGAGTCGACACATTGAGGATGGGCTCGACCACGCGGGCGGCGATCGGGCCGATGACCGCCATGATCAGTACATAGGTCGTGGCCATCGCGGCGAACTCGTTGGGGACCGCGCCCGCCGCGACGGCCAGACCCGCGATCACGATGGAGAACTCGCCGTGTGCAACGAGTGCGGTGCCGGCACGGGCCCGACCGTAGCGAGATGCCCCGGCCTGCCGGGCGGCCCACCAGCCGGTGGCCAATTTGGTGGCGGTGGTGACCACCGCCAGGAGGCAGGCCCACCCCAATACCGGTGGGATGCTCGCCGGATCGGTGGTCAGACCGAACAGTACGAAGAACATCGCCGCGAACAGGTCGCGCAGCGGTTCGAGGATCTTCGTCGCGTTGTGTGCGGTCGAATCGGAGATTGCGATACCGAGCAGGAACGCGCCCACCGCCGCGGAAACCTGGACCGCTGAGGCGAATCCGGCGACCAGCAGCGCGGCGCCGAGCAGTTTGAGCAGGAATATCTCACGATCCTCGCTGGCGACGACCGCCGAGACGTATTTGCCGTAGCGCAAGGCGACCACGAGCACCACGGTGACCGCGATCAATGCGATGGCCAGGGTCTTCAATCCGGCAAGGAATCCGACACCGGCGAGCACCGCGGTCAATACCGGCAGATAGCCGGCCATCACGAGATCCTCGAACACCAGGATCGACAGGATCACCGGTGTTTCCCGGTTTCCGAGTCGGCCGAGGTCGTTGAGTACTTTCGCGACGATCCCGGAGGAAGAGATATAGGTGACGCCCGCCATCGCGATCGCGCCCGTGAGACCCCAATCCAGAGCGAGGGCGACCAGGACGCCGGGCGTCGCATTGAGTGCGATGTCGAGCAGTCCGGCCTGCCAGGATCTTCGCATCCCGGTAACCAGCTCCGGCGCACTGTATTCCAGGCCGAGCAGCAGCAACAGCAACACCACACCGATCTCGCTGGCGAGGTGGATGAACTCGTCGACATTGCTCAAGGCGATGAATCCGCCGTTGCCGAAGACGAGCCCGCCGATGAGATAGAGGGGGATCGGCGACATTCCGATGCGGGCGGCGAGGCGGCCGAGCAGGCCGAGGCCAAAAAATACCGCGCCCAGCTGGATCAGCGAGAGCGCGGTTCCTTCGAACACCATTGATCAGCCGTGGCTTAGGAGATCGGCGGCGGCGTCGAGGCCGTCCGCGGTACCGACGATGACGAGTAGATCGCCAGAGGCGAAGGTGAAATCGGGGCCCGGCGAAGCGATGACCTGCCCGGCGCGCATCACCGCGACGATGGATGCCGTTGTCCGTGTTCGCATCTCGGTTTCGCCGAGCATGCGTCCGTCGAAGGGGGAGCCGCGCAGGATCGGGAACTGTCGCGTGTTGACTCCTTCGAGTTCCCGATGTTCTTCGCGCAGCCGCGCCACCAACTGTGGTGCTCCGAGCAGGTTCGCCAGCGCCGCGGCCTCGGTGGCCGACAGATGTAGTTGATCGGTGACATCCGGGTTGTCGGCCTTGCTGAGGATCAGGTCGATCGTGCCGTCTCGACGGTCGATGACACCGATCCTTCGATGCGCGCTTTTGATCGGAAAGTCCTTACGTACACCGATTCCTGGTAACGGTGTCACCTCAACATTCACCCCACGAGCCTAGCTTCGCCCGCACCGCCGCATGCACTGGGTGGGCGTTTTGTCCGTTTGCCTTCTCTCGAATCGGGGTTGTAGCAGGCGAAACGTCGTTTCGATTGCGACCCCGGCGATCCGGATATACGTGCGGTGACCGATCGTGTGTCGATTTGGGGAAGCGCCGTTCGTGTAGTTACCGAAGACAGTCCCTGGTTTCAGCAATCCGATCGCACGAGGAGCAACCATGTTCACGCCGAAAACACTGATCAGCGACCTTTATGTGGGGGAATCACCGCGCTGGCACGACAACAGGCTCTGGTTCGGCAACTGGGGTGGCGCCCAGGAGATCGTCGCGGCCGACCTCGAAGGCAAAACCGAAGTGATCGCGCGCGGCCCCAAGCCTGCCGGGTTCTGCCTCGACTGGCTGCCCGACGGCCGGATGCTCGTGACCGGTGACGATCAACTGCTGCGCCTCGAGTCCGATGGCGCGTTGGTCACCCACGCGGACCTGCGCGGAGTCGGCAGCGCGTTGAACGAGGTTGTCGTGGACGGCCGCGGCACTATCTACGTCAACAGCGTCGGATTCCGTTTCGGCGAAGAGGAATTCCGCCCGGGATCGATCGCGATGATCACCCCCGACGGCAGCATCCGCCGAGTCGCCGAGGACATCTGGTTCCCCAACGGCATGGTTGTCACGCCGGACAACTCGACACTGATCGTCGCGGAGAGCTGGGCGCGGCAGCTCACCGCCTTCGATATCGAACCGGACGGCAGTCTGACCCATCGCAGGATCTGGGCCCAGGTGAATGGCGACGGCATCACCATGGACGCGGACGGTGCGATCTGGACCTCCGATGTCGCCGGGGACCAACCCATCGTCCAGCGCGTCCGCGAAGGTGGCGAGGTACTCGACCGGATCGAACTCGACGGAGCCTGCTTCGCCTGCATGCTCGGCGGCGCGGATGGCACAACACTGTTCCTGATGCTCGCGGACTGGCGAGGCGTCGAGAATATGGGCGAGATGTTCTCCACCCGTACCGGCCGTGTACTCACCGTCGAGGTCGCCGTCCCACGTGCCGGACGGCCGTAGCGCCGACGTGAATGCCGACGGTGCTACACGGCGATGTTGGCACCCAGGGTCTGGGCAATGTTGTTCGCGTTGGCGACGCGTTGCCCTCTGGCTTCGCCGGAGCTCCGTTCATAGAACTGATCGAAGGCCGCTGCTGCATCGCCAGGTGTTTGCGCGGACTTGATATGACCTAATGCGCCGGATTCGCTGCCGCTCAATTCGCTCATCATGAAATCAACCTGGGTGTGCCAGTCGCCGATATCTCGTCCGCCGGGAAGTGCTGGATCTCGTCCGGCGGCAAACGCCTCGAGTTCCGTTCGGCGTCCGCCTTCCCATTGGCACAGGCCGATGGCGCCTTCACGGGGGTTGTAAGCGCCGGTGTCGAAGCCCGACTCGACCTGCATGTTGCCCAAGATGCCCGCGGCCTGCGCCGGTGTGAACCCTTTTTGTATCAGGTACTCGTAAATCTTGCTTGCTTCTGCTTTCTGGCCGGTGGTAATGGCCTCGGCATTTGTGAGATTGCCCATCGAGGGAGTTCCGCTACCCGGAGCGTAATTGTGGCCACCTCCGGGGTGTGCTGCATTGCCATAGCTAGGCCGAGGAATGGGGTCGTTCACATTTCCGGCGTTTTCGTGCAATTTCTTATTCGCGTCGGAAACTTCCTTCGTCATATCGTCAACGAGCGTGTCGATCTTGCCAATGGCATTGAACTGCTCGAGTATGCTCGGCTTTTGTGGAATGCCATTGAAAATTCCGTCGATGTCGCTCACGAGTTTTGTGAGTTTATCGTTCACATCTTTGGCTATTCCGGCCGAATTCTTTGCGATATCGGCTACGTTGACATCGAACGAATTCAAATCTGTTTTATAGAGGTTGACCTGGTCTTTATCGGCGCTGTATTTCGATACCATGTCGCCCTCGCTGAGCGGCGGATCCCCCATTTTTTCGATCTCGGGCAGCGTCATCTGCTCGGCGGTGCCGTCGCCGACGAGATCGTCCCGAAACTTTCGCAACACTGTTTCGATGTGGCCGACGAATGTGTTCAGGATGGGGGCGTCGGTACGCCGTGGCAAGTCTATCGGGACAGGGGGAGCCATCATTCACCTTCCGTCCGCCACTACCTGTTCGGCAGCGTAGCCGGAATTCCGTGAGTGGATTGCCATCCGCCTTCCCGTTCCTGGGAACGCGGCGGCGCCGATGATCAGTCCTCGGGCAGCGGAATCAGTTCGAGGTGTTCGGAGGCCGCCGGTTTCTTGCCGGTACCCGCGATGAGGTTCACGCCACCGCGATGTGCGACAAGCCATTTGCCGCACACGCAACGTAGGTACTGGACGGAGCGGTGTGAGGAGATGTGCATCGGCGAGGACCAGGAGCAGGAGGGGCAGGCGGCGGACATAGGCGCTAAGGGTGGGTAACGACCAGTGCGATAGCAACGACCACAGCGGCGTGGCGGGCGAATCGTGTCCGAACGTCCACCTCGCCGCGTTCGATCCCGTACTGCGCTCACCTGCTATCTTGAACGTCGTTCAAGTAGTGGAGGATGTCGTCGTGGCTGGTGTCGAGAACCCTCGAGCGTCGAGGGTCGGTATGTCCGCGCGGGACATGGCGCAGATCGCCGTGTTCGCGGCGCTGATCGCGGCGTTGGGCCTGCCGGGTGCCATCACAGTCGGATTCAGCGGTGTGCCCATCACGGTGCAGACCCTCGGTGTCATTCTGGCCGGCGCGGTACTCGGCGCGCGCAAAGGCACGGCCGCGGTGCTGGTCTTCCTCGCGCTGACGATGATCGGGCTCCCGCTGCTCTCCGGCGGGCGCACCGGCTTGACGGCGCTGGCGGGACCGAGTGCCGGCTATCTCGTCGGCTGGATTCCCGCGGCCCTGTTCATCGGCCTGCTGACCGCCCGGATTCTGCCGAAGTACCCGACAGTGCTCGGTCTGCTCGTCAACGCGATCGGCGGGATCGGGATCATCTACCTCTTCGGCACCTTGGGGTTGCTGCTGCGGACGGACCTCGGGGTGCGGCACGCGATCACCACGAATTTTGCTTTCATTCCGGGTGACCTGCTGAAAGTCGTCGTCGCGACCGTGGTCGCCAAGGGAGTGCACCGCGCGTACCCCGGTTTGATCGGTGCGTAGCCCCGAACTCGGCGGCGCGCAGGATCAGCCCGCTATCGACGTCGAGGGCCGCACGTTCACCTATGGGCAGTTCGACGCGGCGATCGAGCAGTGGATCGAGCAGCAGGGGCCGCACGCGCCGGTCTACGACGCGTCGAGACTCGCGGTTGTGGACGCGTTGATCTGTGTCTGTGCTGCGGCGCGTCACGGGGTCCCGGTGATTGTCGAGAACCCCGACGCGCGCCCGGATCGCTCGAGTTTTCCGCCGTCGGCGTTTCTCCTGGTCACAACCTCGGGCTCGACCGGCCGCCCACGGTCGCTGGCCAGGACCGCGGCGTCCTGGTACGACAGCTTCCCCGCGTTCACCACGATCACCGGCATCGACGCGACCGACCGCGTACTGCTCACCGGCCCACTGCACGCGACCATGCACCTGTTCGGTGCACTGCACGCGCTGTGGCGCGGCGCGTGTGTCACCGACGATCCGTCGCGGGCGACAGTGGTGCACGCGGTGCCCGCCGTACTGCGTGCGGTGATAGGCACTGCTCCGAAGCTGCGCACAGCGATCGTCGCTGGCATCGCCCTCGATGACGGCGCGACCGCGGCGGCGCGGGGCCTCGAGATCATCGAGTATTACGGGTCCGCCGAGGTCTCCCTTATCGCGGCACGGCGGGTTCCCGCGCCGCTTCGACTGCTCGACGACGTCGAGGCCGAGGTGCGCGGCGGACTGCTCTACGTCCGATCCCCCTACCGTGTCATCGGTGCGCCCGACTGGTTCGGCGTCGGTGATCTCGCGCAGTTGGGCGAGGACCGTGAGCTCACCGTCCTCGGCAGGGGCGAGTCCGCTATCAACGTCGGCGGCACCACCGTGGTCGCCGAGGATGTGGAGCGCATCCTCGAGATGCTCGACGGTGTCACTGCCGCCGCCGTCATCGGATCGCCGCACGAGGTATTCGGTGAAACTGTCACGGCCGCAGTGCAACTCGACGGCGCTGGTATCGATGAGATTCGGTCGCGAGCGCGCCGAGTTCTGACAAAGGAAGCCATGCCGCGCCGCTGGGTCCCGCTGCCCGCACTGCCGAGGACCGCCAGCGGCAAGCTTGCCCGAGGTCGGCTGAAAGACTTGCTGACATGAATGTCCCGGTACTGGTCGCGCCGCGTCGGACACCGATCGGCAACGCCGGGCACGGATTCGCCGATCTGACCACCACCGACCTGGCCGCACCCGTGCTGCGGGAGGTGTTGTCCTGCTTGCGCGAGCTGGGTATCGACGCCGAGGTGGACGATGTCGTGCTCGGTAACTGTCTCGGTCCGGGCGGAGACCCAGCGCGGGTCGCGGCATTACAGGCCGGATTGGGTGTGCACGTTCCCGGTGTCACCGTCGACCGTCAGTGTGGCTCCGGCCTGGATGCGGTCATGCAGGCGGCGTTGCGGGTGCGCGGCGGCGCGGACGAGCTCATTGTGGCCGGCGGCGTCGAATCGGCGAGCACGGCGCCGTGGCGATTCTGGCCACCGGTCTCCGCGGCGGATCCCGTGCGATACACCCGTGCTCCTTTTGCGCCGCCCGGCTTTCCGGATCCTGATATGGGTGTGGCCGCCGACGACCTCGCGCGCGTTCGCGGTATCAGCAGGCAGCGACAGGATGCGTACGCGGCGCGCTCACACACTCTCGCCGCGGCAGCCGACTTCTCCTCGGAGATCGTCGCGATCGGCGAGGTACACCGCGACGAACGCATCCGCTCGGGTATGACCGAGGCCAGGCTCGCGCGGCTGCGACCGAGCTTCGGCGTCGACGGAACCGCTACCGCCGGTAATTGCTGTGGCATCTCCGACGGCGCCGCCGCGCTGGCCGTCACCACCGAGTCGCTGGCCGCGGGGATGCCCGCGCTGCGGATACTCGGGTCAGCGGTCGCCGGAACCGATCCGGCGTTCCCCGGCCTCGGCCCGGTCCCCGCAATACGTAAACTGTTGCAGCGCAACGGAGTCGATGTCGCCGACCTCGGCATCATCGAGATCACCGAGGCCTTCGCGTCGGTAGTTCTCGCGGTGTCGGACGAATTGGGATTGGACGAGTCCACCATCTGCCCCGAAGGCGGCGCCATCGCAATGGGCCATCCGTGGGGAGCGTCCGGAGCTATCTTGCTGGTGCGGTTGGCAAGCCAGATGCTGCGCGAGGGCGGCCCCGCCCTGGGGCTCGCGGCATGTGCCATCGGCGGCGGGCAGGGCATCGCAATGCTTGTGGAGCGGGTGTCGTGAGCGAGATCGTCTTCGACTCGGTGAGCCACCACTTCGGCGACCGAAAAGTGGTGCGCGATATCGACTTACGCATCACCGAGCGCCGCGTCGGGATCATCGGATCCAACGGCTCCGGCAAGTCGACGGTGGCGCGCATGATCAACGGGTTGCTGAAGCCGACCTCCGGCATCGTCACGGTCGACGGAGTCGACGCGGCGCGAAAGGGCGCGCAGGTGCGCCGCAAAGTCGGGTTCGTCTTCACCGACCCCGACACCCAGATCGTCATGCCGACGGTCTCGGAGGATCTCGCCTTCTCGCTGCGCCGGACCGGTCTGAGTAAGCCGGAGGTCGGTGCGCGTGTGCAGCAGATGCTGGTCCGGTTCGGGCTCACCGAGCACGCCGATCATCCCGCGCACCTGCTCTCCGGCGGTCAGAAGCAGCTGCTCGCCATTGGTGCGGTCCTCATCCGCAGGCCGGAGGTGATCATTGCCGACGAGCCGACCACCCTGCTGGATCTGCGCAATGCCCGCGTGGTCGCCGACGCACTCGACTCCGTGGACCAGCAGGTGATCGTGGTGACTCATCAACTGTCGCTGCTGGAGGGCTTCGACCGCGTCATCGTCATCGACGACGGTGCCGTTGCGTTCGACGGGACCCCAGCCGATGCTGTTCCCGCGTACCGGAATTCGGTCGAATGATCGGCGTTGTGCACCAGATGTCGCCGCGGGAGCGCGTCGTCCACTTCGACGAGAGTGTGGCGTTCGAGGGTGTTCTGGGCGCTGCGGTCCCCGCGTCCGGGGAGTTGGACGAATGATCGGCGTATATCGCCCCGGCGACTCGCTGCTGCATCGAATGCCCGCCGGGTTGAAACTGTCGCTACTGATCGTGTCGATCGTGGCGGCCACGGTATTCGCGCGCACTCCGCTCTCGGTCGGGATTGTCGGTCTGGCGGCCGCCGGATTGTTCGCGGTGGCCGGTATTCCGTGGAAGGTTGTTGTGGCACAACTGCGCCCGATGGTGTGGATGCTGCTGATCATCGCGGCGTTTCAGGTGTGGATCACCTCGCCCGCGCGGGCTGTCGTCGTGTGCGGTGTGCTGCTGATCTCGGTGGCGCTCGCGGCGCTTGTCACGCTCACCACTCGCGTCACCGACATGCTCGACGCCGTGACGCGCGCACTCGGGCCGCTGCGCAGGGTGGGGGTCGATCCCGAGCGGGTCGGTCTGCTGCTGGCGCTGGCGATCCGGTGCGTTCCGCTGCTGACCGGGATTGTGCACGACGTTGCCGAGGCGCGCCGGGCGCGCGGCTTGCAGTGGTCGATGACGGCGCTGGTTACGCCGGTATTGGTGCGGGCGCTGCGCACCGCGGACGCGATGGGCGATGCGCTCGCTGCGAGGGGAGTCGACGATGACTGAGCTGCTCGCCGAGCGGATTGCCCGACGGGTGGGACAGCACCCGGAGTCGATCGCTGTCGTCGATAGAACCGGAAGCGTCGACTATGGCGAATTCTGGTCGCGGGTCGGCCGCACTGCCGCCGGACTGCACGGTATGCGCCGGATTGCGGTGTTGCCCACCTCGGATATCGAATCGCTCGTTGTCGTGGTCGCGGCCATGCGCGCCGGTGTGAGTGTCGTTCTCCTGCACCGACACCTGCTGCCCGATCAGCTGGCTCGAGTGCTCGAGCTCGCAAAGCCGGGGGCGGTCGTCGCCGTACCGTCCCAACACCGGCGACTGCGACGACTGGGATTCGAGGGGGCCGTCCACACCGCTGTCACGCTGGAATCCGAGGAGGTTGAGCCGACAGGTGTCGTGCTCGGGTCTGAAGGGAACGTGCCGACCGTTGCCGTGCTCGGGTCCGAAGGGGTTGTCCGGACCGGTGTCGCGTTCGGGTCTGACGGGGGCATGCCGACCGTTGCCGTCCTCGGGTCGGCGGGGGTCGAGTGGACCTCCGCCGCACGGGAATCCGGGGGACCGGCAGGTCGTGTGCACCCGGATTCCGAACTGCTGGTCGGCGTCACCTCCGGCACGACGGGTGAACCGAAGCTGTTCGTGCGCAATCAACGATCTTGGGCCACCACCCTCGATCGCTCCGACAGCACCTTCGACATCGGCAGCCGCGATCGCGTCTCGATACCCGGCGTCTTGGACCACACTCATTTCCTCTACGGTGCGCTGCACGCTCTTACCCGAGGTGCGACGGTGGATGTTCGGCCGGTCGCCCAGTCGTTGACCAACGGAGCGACACACCTGTACTCGGTCCCCACGATCGCTTGGGATGTGGTGCGGGCGGGGATCGGTCCGGTGCAGAGCGTCCGGGAAGTGCTTTCCTCGGCGGCGCGGTGGCCGCGCACGGGACGGGAAGCGTTGCGGGAGGTGTTGCCGAATGCGTCGCTGGTGCACTTCTACGGTGCCTCCGAATTGAGCTTCGTGTCCTTCGATGGAGGGCTCGGGTCCATGGACGAGAACTCGGCGGGTGAGCTGTTCGACGGTGTCGAGGCGCAGATTCGGGACGGCCTGGTGTTCGTGCGCAGCGACATGCTGTTCGACGGCTACCTCACCGCAGCCGGTGTTACCGACGGCCCGGTCGACGGTTGGATGTCGGTGGGTGACCGAGGTCAGGTCGTCGGCAATCACCTACAGCTGTTCGGCCGCGACAGCGACACCCTGATCCGCGGCGGACTCAATGTAGAACCCGCCGCCATCGAAGCCGCACTCACCGCGCTACCGGGCATCGCGGAGGCCGCCTGCGTCGCAGTGCCCGACGCCCGTATGGGCGAGGCGCCCGCGGCGGCGATCGTGGTGCACGGCGACGTCCCGAGCAACGACGAGATCTGGCGGCACCTGCGCGCGAACCTGCCGAGCCCGAGCATGCCGATCCAGCTCCTGACGGTCGAGAGCCTGCCGCGCACACCGCGCGGAAAGCTCGACCGTCACGCCCTCGCTGCCTGGCTCGCCACTCATCGTCAGGGCCGGAACTGACTCATCGTTGTGCAGGGCCGGTCGGCTTACCGAAGGGCTGGACGGTTCGATCAACGGCGTGCATCGGCGTCGAGCTCGGCTCGGGAAGTTGCCTTCCTTTGTCGCCTTGACCTCCGATGCTGGGAGCCATCGAGGCATTCTCTGCGGCAGGGGATTCCGAGGTCGGCCAGGTCTGTGGCGCGGGACCAAGCGCGCGCTGGGCATTGCTGATCACGGCCTTGCCGAGCGCGAGGTTTCCGGCCCCGCCGATGACCGCGCCGATGCCTGCGGGCAGCACCCTGCCGAACATGAGCACACCGCGTTTGGCGATGAAGTGCACCAGGAAACGCTTTGGCGGGGAATCCTTCATGTTGCGCAGGCCGGGAATCTTGTCGGCCAGCGCGGTTTCCCAGTTCTTGGCGGAGTGTGCGGCATTCTTCTCGATGATCTGCATGCCGTCCTCGCCGAGAACGACCTCCAGCACCAGGTCACGGCGACGCGGAGTCTGCGCGGGGTCGATGCCGTGAGCAGCGGTGGTGGCCAGGGTGTAGACGGTGGAGACCTCGAGGAAGAACGCGGACTCGGCGGCGGTCGCGGCCAACCCGATGAGGGTGCCGACGCCGGGGACCGCGGCGCTGAGCCCGACCGCGACACCGCTGCCGAGCACGGTGATCAGGTATTGCTGTTCGAGCCGGCCGGCGATCTGGTCGGGCGAATGAGCGGGGTGCCTGCGCCGCAGGAACTCGACATAGTTCGCCGCGATCGGCGCTTGTAGTCGCGATCCGGTATCTAGCAGTGAAACGACTGATTTCCGCACCATGCCCTTGAACATCACACGCCCTTTCCTTCGATCCGCTGGATCTCGCGGATGCACTGTGGCAACGACACGCCTGTTGGGCGGATCGTCCCGGCCGTCACGCTGTGATCTCGCCGACTCGAACAGGGCGGGCACCGATGGCGATGATCGCTGCCCGCCCGGTATCGGTGCGTACGAACGGTCCCAACGCGGGCACCGCCCGCGCAGGGAGCCGGACTCGTACTACGCCTTCTGCTGCGCCGAGGAGCGGGCCGGGTTGGCCTGTTTCGCGGCCTTCGGGTCGAGCTCGTCCTGTTTGGCTTGCACGCCCGCCTCGATGCGGTCGCCGAGATTCTTGTCGACGTTGCGCCAGTATTCGAACGCCCTTGACAGCACCGGTGCGGTGACCCCGTTGAGTAGATGCCCGACGATATTGTCGACCAGCCGTGCGCGCGCGGCGTCGTCGAGGACGTCGCGGACCATGGTGCCCGCCTGGCCCCAATCGTCGTCGTCCTTGCGCAATGCGTAAGCGCTGCGCACCATTTCGCCGTCGCTGTGCCATCCGATGGAGGGGCCGGAGACGGCGGGATCGGCGTGCGGGCCACCCTTGGAGTTGGGCACGTAGACGGGGTCGCTCACGTTGGTATACCGCATCGCCCCGTCCTTCGAATACGAACGCACGGTGGTCGCGTGTGGCGAATTGACGGGCAGCAGTTTGTAGTTGGCGCCGATGCGGTGGCGGTGGGCGTCCGGGTAGGAGAACCAGCGGCCCAGCAGCATCTTGTCGGGGCTGGGTCCGGTGCCCGGCACCGAGTTGCTCGGCTCGAACGCGGCCTGCTCGATCTCGGTGTGGTAATCCGTCGGGTTGCGATTCAAGGTCATCTTGCCGACCTCGATGAGCGGATAGTCGGCGTGCGGCCAGACCTTGGTGAGGTCGAAGGGGTTGAACCGGTAGGTCTTCGCGTCCTCGAACGGCATGATCTGCATGTGCAGCGTCCAGTGCGGATAGTTGCCGTCTGCGATCGCTTCGAACAGGTCACGGGTGTGGTAATCGGTGTCCATCGCGGCCATCTGATCGCCCTCGTCCTGGGTGAAGAACTCGATGCCCTGGTCGGTCTTGAAGTGGTATTTGACCCAGAACCGTTCCCCTGCGGCGTTGGCCCACAGATAGGTATGGCTGGAGTAGCCGTTCATATGCCGCCAGCTGCGCGGGATGCCACGGTCGCCCATCAGCCAGGTCACCTGGTGCGCGGATTCGGGGGACAGCGTCCAGAAGTCCCACTGCATATCGTGATCGCGCAGGTTGTTGTCGGCGCGGCGCTTCTGCGAGCGGATGAAATCCTGGAACTTCATCGGGTCGCGCACGAAGAAGACAGGCGTGTTATTGCCGACCATGTCGAAATTGCCCTGCTCGGTATAGAACTTCAGTGCGAACCCGCGCGGGTCACGCCAGGTATCGGGGCTGCCGCGCTCGCCGGCGACGGTGGAGAACCTGGCGAGCATCTCCGTCTTCTTGCCCGGCTGGAACATGTCGGCCTTGGTGTAGGCGCTGACATCGTGGGTGACTTCGAACGTGCCGAAAGCCCCGCCGCCTTTGGCGTGTGGCTGACGCTCGGGCACACGTTCGCGGTTGAACGCGGCCATCTTCTCGATCAGATAGGCGTCGTTCAGCAGGATCGGACCATCCGCGCCGACCGTCAGGGAGTGTTCGTCGCTCGGTTGCGGGATACCGGCGTCGTCGGTGGTGTAGTTCTGCTCTGACATCGCGCTCCTCTTCTACGTGGCAGTCAGGCCACGGCCTGATGGTGCGGGCAGTCGAGATATGGTCGAGTCGTCTACCGACGAGGTCTGCAACGATTGCACGAGCCCTCGACCATCAATAGGGCGAAACCCTGCCGTAGCTTCTACCGACCGGCTTTCCCAGGTGTCGCGCCATCAAACGTAGCGCGAAGTAGTGGCATTCATGGGCCGAAACACCAGGACGCCGCAGGTCCGCCATCGCACAAGCCGCGGTCGACCTCGTCCGCGACGGCGAAACCGTAACAGGCTGCGAAGCACCCTGATCCTTGGGTTCGACACCGCATCGACAGCGTGAGCGACGAATCCCGGCAGAGCGCCCGATTCTCGACCCGCTCCGGATCCGCCGCAGCGTGGCCATGTCACTATGCGGTCGTCGGTGTTGCGATCCTCGGTCGATCTTGCGAGCGACCGCCACCCTCAATGGTCGTCTGGCAGCGAACCCCAACAGAGTCAACTCGTTGCTCAAAACCACTTTTCAAGGCGCTGCAGCGGGTCAGCCTGTGTCCCTGGCGCATCGGCGCCACCGTTGGATGCGGCAGGATGGTCATCGAGCACCTTCTTCCGGCGTGCGGAGGGTACGTTCGGCGTGGATTGGGCCGGTGGTGTCCGCGAGTGGTGCCGCGGTCCTGCCGTACCGGTCGGCCAGTATCTGGGCGGCGATCGCAACGGCGGTTTCCTCCGGAGTGCGGGCACCCAGATCGAGACCGATCGGGCCGCGAAGGCGGCGCAGGTCGGCTGCGCCCCAGCCCCTCTCACGCAGGCGTTGGAGTCGAAGCTCGTGGGTGCGGCGGGATCCCATCGCACCGACGTAACCCACCGACGGCAAGCGCAGCACTGCGTCGAGCACAGCGTCGTCGAACTTGGGATCGTGGGACAAGACGCAGACAACCGTGCGACCGTCGATTCGCCCGCCCTCGGCGAGGCGCTGCAGGTAGCGGTGCGGCCACTGTACGACGACCTCGTCAGCGGCCGGAAACCGCTGTGGCGTTGCAAAGATCGGCCGGGCGTCACACACGACGACTCGGTAGCCGAGCTGAGCGCCCTGGACCGACAGCGCCCTCGCGAAGTCCACTGCGCCACAGATGAGCATCAGTGGCGGTGGCGTGTGAACGAAGACGAACGCCGTTCCGGATCCAGTCGGCCCGGTCACGGGCACGGTCGCACACTCGCCCGTCTCGAGCGCGTCCCGAACGTCGGGGACGAGACCCGGGTGCGCGCGGGTGAGTGCGCTGTCCGGGCAGTCGGGGCGGTCCCGGACCACTACATGGTGCCCGACCCAGTGCTTGTCGCTGTGGTCGACAATGGTCGCAACAGCGACACGCCTTTGCGCTCTCACGTCGTAGACGACCTGCTCGAAGTCCGGATGCGTACTTCGACAGAATGACTGGATGAAGATGTCGATCGTTCCACCGCACGTCAGCCCGACGGCGAAGGCATCGTCATCGGAGACACCGTAGCGTTGCAATGCGGGCGCCGATATCCCGTCACGCACCTCGAGGGCAGTCTCGTAGACACTGCCCTCGACGCAACCCCCAGATATCGACCCGGTCACCGCACCGGCTTCGTCGACGACCATGAAGGCACCCGGCAGCCGCGGCGATGAACTGAAAGTGCGAACGACTGTCGCCACACCGGCATGTGCATCGTCTTGCCATGCACGGAGCAGGGCATCGAGAGGTTCGGTCACGATCAGCCGTTCAGTAGGAGGTCCGCGCGCCGACCGGGGGCCGTCATCCACCTCAGTGCGAACAGTGCGTGACCGCCGTGGCGCCACGGCTGGAAGTGATCGCTCACCATCGCCGAGTCCATGCCCAACAAACCCGCTGGCATGGCGAGTTCGACCAGCTCACGCGGCCCGAACTGCGCTGCCGACCCCCTGGATCCAAATTTCGACATCAGCAACATCCCGAACGGCGAGGCTCGGCTACGGCCGACACCGTCGATCCCGGTGGCGTCCCGGTCCAGCAGACAGATCGGGAGGGGGGCGGAGTTTGTTCACTGCGAGTCGCCACCCTGGGTTCCCCGTCGACGAGAACCGTGGCGATGCCGGGGAGGTCGCCGAGGGCGAAGCACTCGAGTGCGTTCGAGGCGGTGGATCCGGTGATCGGACCGAGGATCACGGCGTCTGCGGGTGCGCCGACGCGCAATACGCCGGTATCGAGACCGTGTGCTCGGGCAGTCTGGCCCGTGGCAGCCGCGACGGCGCGTGCCGGATCGAGTCCGGCCACCGATGCGAGGAAACAGATGTTCCTGAGCATTCCCCGCGGAATGACGCCGGTGCCGCCGGGGGTATCGGTGCCGAGCGTCAGCCGGTCGAGCTGCCCGGCCGCGGTCAATTCGTCGACGACGATGATGGTCGCGCGGTAGTTCATCGAACTGCAGACCTCCACTGCGGTGTCGGGCAGTTCTCGCAAGATGCGACGAATGTCCTCGTCCGGAGCGGGAATCGGACCACCCGAGATGTGCCCGACCACATCGGGCTTGACAGCAACGACCACGTCCGCGCCGGCCACGCGACTCGAGCCCGAGCGCGAGACGCCGCCGGAGTGCATCTTGACCGTCATGCCTCGCTCATGCGCCCAGGTCATATACTGCTGAGCTTCGCCGTCGCCCAATCGGTTCCAGTCGTAGAAGATGAACTTGAGCTGATCAATGCCCTCGGCGGCCGCACGATCGAAATGTTCTCTGCTCATTCCCGGTACGAGCAGGACCGTTCCGGCGTCGACCTTGACTCCGGAGGGTCGCATGCGTCCGGTGGTGTGTTTGGACGTGATGGCAATCGACAGCACGAGTTCCGGTGTCAGCGCGTCGAACGCGAGTCCCGGAATGTGCAGTTCCCCTGCCGAGACCATCGAAGTCGTGCCACCGTGCAGGTAGTTGTGGATCCATCCACTCGCATTCTGAGCGGGCGTCCATTCTCCGAACGTGGGATGCACGTGACCGTCCACCAGGCCGGGGATCACGGTGAGCCCGCCTGCGTTCAGAACGCGATCGGGGCTCGTCAGATCGCTGCCGATGCCGGTGACGATCCCGTCTTCGATGGTCATCGTGGTATTGCGAAGGGGCGTCTGAGCCCCGTCACCGGTGACCAGAACGCCGATGTCTTCGATGAGAAGGGAAGTCATCCAGAACCTTTCTCCATGATTGGCTACTGTATACACTAATCACGCGCTCGGGGAGCCCCAACCAACCAGAGGAGATGCGATGTCGGTCACGAACTGCTGGCAGATGCGTGCACGTTTCGCGAAGGCGTTGGCAACCATGTATGGACGTGAGGTTCCGGCATACAACACGCTGGTCGAAGTGACTGAGGAGGTCAACCAGCACGTCCTCGCACGCGACGGTCACGACGCCGAGCGCCTCGGTTCGGTAGATCGTGTGAGCGCCGAACGGCACGGAGCCATTCGCGTGGGCACGGAGGCAGAGCTCCGAGACGTGGCACGGTTGTTCGCAGGGTTCGGTATGTTGCCCGTCGGATTCTATGATTTACGTGATGCGTCCGCCAGCGCTGTCCCGGTAGTGGCCACAGCCTTCCGGCCCATCGACACCAACGAACTAGCACGCAACCCGTTCCGGGTATTCACCTCCTCACTGGTAACCGACGATCGTCGGTTCTTCGACCCGGATCTGCAGGGCGAATTGGACAGCTTCTTGTCTTCCAGGACGCTGTTCCCGCCGGAGGCGCTCGACCTCGCAGACCGCGCGGCAGCCGAAGGCTTTCTCCCCTCCGCTGAGGCGGATCGGCTGATCGAACTGGCCACGGCAACGTTGGAGTTGTCTGCCGAACCAGTCGATCGCGCGTGGTACGACCGCCTCGAAGCCATCTCGTCCGTCGCGGCGGACATCGGCGGCGTTCGGTCGACCCACATCAACCACCTGACGCCTCGTGTGCTGGACATCGACGAGCTCTACCGTCGCATGCAGTCGCGGGGAATCACGATGATCGACGCCATCCAAGGACCACCGCGCTGGGAAGGCCCGGATGTCTTGCTGCGCCAGACCTCCTTCCGTGCTCTCGCCGAGCCGAGACGGTTTCTGGACTCTGACGGCAATACCTACCAAGACTCGCTGCGCGTACGCTTCGGCGAGGTCGAAGCTCGCGGCATCGCCCTGACCCCCCGCGGACGCTATCTCTATGACACGACCATGATCCGTATCGACCACGCGACCCGGCAGTCCGGGTCGCCAGTCGATGCCGCGGCGATCTGGCGCGAGATGTGGCCGGCCGACGAGCGCGGCCTCGCGTTGGCAGACCTGGCATTCTTCGAATTCACCGTTGCCGCGGACCGCCCATCAGGGACTCCGGAGGCGCTTACCGCCGCCGAACTTCTGAAGGGCGGCTGGATCACTGCGCGGCCCATAGTTTACGAGGACTTTCTTCCTCGATCGGCCGCGGGCATTTTCCAGTCGAACCTGACCGCCGACGGATCCAAGGACGATTCGCTCCAAGGGGCGGTTCGCTCACGTGAGTGGATGAGCGGCGTACTCGGCCGAGAAGTTCTGGACCCCAACCAGATCTACCACCAGCAACGAGCACAGTCCCTCGCAGCCGTCGCCAGAGAACTCGGCGTTTCCGGTATCGAGACGAGCCAGGAACAATTGTCCACCCCTGGTTGAGGGTGCCACCCTGGTGCACAACGACCTGGCGCCGAACTGTCCACCACCAGCGCGAATATCGGGACCGAGATCGCGGATGCGACCGACGCGTCCGCCGATTTTCGCAACCTGTTCCTCCCGAGGCACGGGATCAGCGATCAGCAGCCGCAAAAGCTCTGCAAACAAATGGATTACATTCCATGATCGGTCGGCTCCTCGCTGTTTGCGTTGGATAGCGCGGAGGCGAACAGTTGAGCGAGGTGTTGCCCCTTCCGTTCCGTGAGGTCGGATAGCTGGGTGCGGCAGGAGTATCCGTCCGCCAACACCACTGTGTCCGGGTGAGCCGAGGTCACCGCCGGGAGAAGTTGCTGCCCGGCAACCGCGACCGATACTTCGTAGTGCCCCTTCTCGACGCCGAAATTGCCGGCCAGGCCACAGCATCCCCCGAGCCGCTGCACATTCGCACCCGAGCGCTGGAGCAGCTGCGCGTCAGGACTCCAGCCCATCACGGCGTGGTGGTGACAGTGTGGTTGAGCGACGATCGAGCGGCCGGCCAGCGAGGGCGGCTCCCACCCGCGTTCGGTGAGCAACTCGGCGAGCGTCCGCGTGGCCGAGGCGACCGCGGCGGCGTCGTCGACATTGTCGACCAGTTCTACGCTGTCCGATCGGAGCACGCCGGTACACGACGGTTCGATGCCCACGATCGGCACCCCCGACGCCGCAGCAGGCGACAGTGCGGAAGCCGTTCTGGTGAGGATCTTCCTGGCGGCGTCGAGTTGGCCGGTCGAAATCCATGTCAGGCCACAGCATTGCTGCTTCGCGGTGAGCTCCGGACGGTATCCGGCAGCCTCGAGGACCTGGACCATGGCGATCCCGACCTCGGGTGTGAAGTAGTTCGTGAACGAGTCGACGAACATCACGACGGGATCGCCGGCCGCGGTGCGGTCGGCTCGGGTGCGGCGGAACCACGACCGGAACGTCTCGTTGGCGTAGGGAGGTATGGTGCGGCGCCGGTCGACCCCGGCGATGGAGAGCGCCATCTGTCCGACACCCGGAATTCTGGTGGCGCCGTTGACGAGCCGCGGCGCTTTACTGGCGATCTTGGACCAGCGTGGCAGCCAGCCGAGTGAATAGTGTGCGGCGGGGCGTAACCGACCCTTGTAACTCTGATGAAGTACTTCGGACTTGTATGCCGCCATGTCGACACCGGTAGGGCAGTCGGTTGCGCATCCTTTGCACGACAGGCACAGGTCCAGTGCGTCGTGAACCTCGGGTGACCGCCAGCCACCGGACACCTCGGTGCCGTTGATCATTTCCTGCAGCACTCGTGCCCGGCCCCGGGTGGAGTCCTTTTCTTCCCGGGTGGCTTGGTAAGACGGACACATGACGCCGCCGGTGGCGGTGTTGTCGGCGCGGCACTTCCCGACCCCGGTGCAGCGATGGACTGCCTGCGTGAAGTTACCGTCATCCTGGTGATAGGCCAGGGCGAGCTTCCGCCGTACCAGGGGAGCCGCGGGGACGCGCAGGTCGGCATCGATCGGACGTGCATCGACGAGGACGCCGCGGTTGAGCACGTTGTCGGGGTCGAAGACCTGCTTGACCTCGGCGAATAGTTGGATAGCCGCCGACGAGTACATGCGGGGCAGGAGCTCGCTGCGGGCGCGCCCGTCACCGTGCTCGCCGGAGAAGGAACCTCCGTACCTGACGACGAGGTCGCTCGCGGCTTCGATGAACTGGCGGAAGACGCCGTCTCCGCCAGGTTTGTCGAGCGGTAGGTCGATACGGACGTGCATACATCCGTCACCGAAATGCCCGTAAGGCAGTCCCGTGACGCCGAACTCGTCCATGAGCGCGTCGAAGTCGCGCAGATAGTTACCGAGACGCGCCGGCGGCACTGCGGCATCCTCCCATCCGGCGTGGGCGGGCAACCCGGCAGGGCTGCGTCCCGCGAGCCCGGCGCCGTCGGCCCGGATACGCCAGAGTTCGGCCGCATGGCCGGGGTCGGTCACGACGAGGCTGTCGACAGCTCCGCACTCGCGACAGATGTCCCCTGCGATGGCAAGGACATGATCCAGGTCGTCGCCGGCCACCTCGACGAACAGCCACGCAGCGCCGGCGGGAAGTGCGGGTACCGCTTGCGCACCGCGACGCTCGCGGACGACGTCGACGATGCGGGAATCTATTCCCTCGCACGCGGTGGGATCGAAGCGCAGGACGGTCGGTGCCGCATCTCCGGCCGCCGCGATGTCCGGATAGCCGAGCGCAACGAGAACACGATGGGCTGGGTCGGTGACCAGGCGCACGGTTGCCTCGGTGACGAGGCCGAGCGTGCCTTCGCTGCCGACCAGAAAACGAGCCACGTCGAACCTGTTCTCGGGCAGTAGATGTTCGAGCGCGTAGCCGGATACCTGCCGGCCGAAAGTGGCGAACTCGGTACGGATCGTGGCAAGTGCGCCCCGGGTCAGGTCGGCGAGGGCGGTCAGGGTCGGAGAATCCTGTCGATCGGCAACCCGGTGACCGTGCGCGGTCGGTGCGGTCAGGCGTAGGAACTCACCGGATCCGGTCAGCACCTGCAACCCGAGGACGTTGTCCGAGGTCCGGCCGTAGCCCAGCGTGCGTGACCCGCAGGCGTTGTTCCCGATCATGCCACCGATGGTGCAGCGGGTGAAGGTGGACGGGTCGGGCCCGAATCGCAGCCCGTGTGCAGCGGCGGCTTCCTGAAGATGCACCTGGACGACACCCGGCTGGACGACCGCTGTGTGCGCGTCCGGATCGATCGACAGCACGTTGTTCATATGGCGGCTGAAGTCGAGCACGACCCCGGTACCGACGGCGTTGCCGGCGACCGAGGTGCCGCCGCCTCTCGCCGTGATCGGGACCCCGTGTTCACGGCTGGCCGCGAGGACGGCGGATACCTCGTCGATGTCGCGGGGACGCACTACCAACGTCGGTGTCACCCGGTAGAGCGATGCGTCGGACGAATACGCCGCTCGCGTCATCGTGTCGTCGAAGACGTCGGAGATTCCGGCGTTACGGAGGAGCGCGGCCAAGTCTGCACCAGAGATCACCCGTAGCATGTTACACGCTCGTAGCATGCTACAAAGGTGGGAGCTTGGTACAGTCGCTGACGTGACCGATGGAGTACTCGACTTGCCGCCGCTCGAGCCTGCGGCGGGCCGACGCATGGAGCAGACGATCGCGGCCGTCCGATCGGCCGTCGATGATGGTCGTATGACGCCCGGCGTCAAGTACTCGGTCTACCAACTCGCCGAGGCCCTCGGGATCTCCCGAACGCCCGTGCGCGAGGCTCTGCTGCAGCTCGAACAGGTGGGATTGATCCGGTTCGAACAGCGACAGGGCTTTCGGATCCTGCTGCCCGATCCGAAGGAGATCGCCGACATCTTCGCTGTCCGGCTGTCGCTGGAGATTCCGGCGGTTCGCCGGGTTGCGGCCCAGCCCACTCCGGGGCTGTGTAAACGACTCGACGACGAGATGGCCGCGCTGCGAGCCGCCGCTCACAGCGGTGACGAATCGCTGTTCGCGCATCACGACCAACTTCTGCACGACGCAGTTCTTGAGGCGGCCGACAATGCGCGTGCGCGCGCCATCATCTCGTCATTGCGTGAGACGACCCGCCTGTTGGGAGCCTCCACCGCCGACCGAACCCGGTCCCTGTTCGACATCGACGCCGAACACCGACCGATTGTCTCGGCGATCGTCGACCGCGACGCTCCGCGAGCGGAGGCGGCGCTACGTGATCATCTGGTGTCGACCGGGCGGTTGCTCGTGGCGCAGGCAGTCCGCGATCAGCAGGCGGATGCCGATCCCGATTCCATTTGGTTCTGCGCAACCGCTCACTTGCTGGGATGACCTCGGAGATATCGGGCCGCGTAGGTGGTCTTCTTGGTGTTCCGTGGCCAGAGCTCCCGTCGTCGGCGTCGCGCACCGATGGCCAGGTCAGCGAGCGGACGAAGCCGCCGCGTCGATGACCGCCTGCACGATCCCTCGATATCCCGTACAGCGACAGATGTTGCCCGACAGCGCTTCACAAACCGTTTGTTCGGTCAGCGGCTTCTCGGTATCAGGGTCCTCCAGTAACTCGACCGACGACATCATGAATCCCGGCGTGCAAAAACCACATTGCAGGCCGTGAGACTCCGAAAAGGTCCGCCGTAGGTTGTCGGCCGTTTCATTGTCGGCGAGTCCCTCGACGGTGGTAATGCTGTGCCCGGAGACCGACGCGGCAAGCACCAGACACGATCTGGCGCTACGCCCGTCGATCAGTACCGTGCAGGCCCCGCAGACCCCGTGCTCACATCCGAGATGCGTACCCGTCAGGTCTAGGTGATCACGCACCAGGTCCGCCAGCGTGGTGCGCGCGGGTACCGTACGAATGAATCGAACGTCGTTGACCATCAGGTCCAGGACCACGGCGGGTTCGCTCGTCTTGTCGTCATCGGGCACGTCGATCCTTCTCCTCCTTCGTTGTTCGATCGGATGCTGCCGACAGCGCTTCCGCCATGGCGTGCGCCGCGAGGTGGCGGATGTACTCGGGGTCGTCCGCGGGTGGCTCGAGTGATGCAGCCCAGTCGGTCGCGCAGCGCCACCACATCGCGTCGCTCGGTTCAGCACCGACGATGTCGTCACCGTTGAACAATCGGGGCTTGTCACCGGCATTCATCACTGCCACTCGTGCGCACGCGACGCGGCCATCGCCGTCGAGCGTGACCACGGCGCCGGCGCCGGACAGGGCGTAGTCGCCGTGCTGGCGGGTGTACTCGACGAAACCCCAGTTCTGCCCCTCCCCGAGCGTCGGCATACTGATCCAGGTGATCATCTCGTCGGGCTCGAGTGAGTTGGTGTAGAAGGATTCGAACAGCTCCGCCCCAGGTACCGTGCGCGCGCCGCGGGCTGCGGACTCGACGTGCACGGTCGCATCGAGCACCGTCACGGCCAGCGGCAGTTCGGCAGCGGGATCGGCATGGGCGAGCGATCCTCCGATGGTGCCCCGGTTGCGGATGCCGATGTGCCCGATGTGCCGGGCAGCCTCGGATAGCAGCGGCAGGCGTGCCGAGATCAGCGGGTCGGTCTCGAGCGTGCGGTGGCGGACCAGTGCGCCGATGATCATCTGGCCGTCGTCGTCGAACAATCGCTCCAGTTCGCGCAGGTGACCGATGTCGATGACGACATCGGGACGCGACAGCCTCAGGTTCATCAAGGTGACCAGTGACTGTCCGCCGGCGAGGAACTTCGCGTTCTCATGGGTAGCGATGGCATGGAGTGCCTCGGCTACGGACTCCGGCCGGATGTAGTGCAGAACTGCTGGTTTCACGCGTGAATCACCTCGCCGTGCTGCATGCGCCACAGGGTCGCCGGATCGATCGGGGTGGTGTCGACATGCACTCTTTCGCCGAGCGCGTCGTCGACCGCGCCTGCCAGGGCCGCGTACACGGCGATGGTGCCGCTCTCACCTGCCCCGCGTACTCCGATCGGGTTGGCCGGGGTGTCGACGTGCAGGTGAGCTACCGCGATGTCGGGTATGTCCGTTGTTAGAGGGAGGTGGTACCCGGCGAACGTCGTCGACATCGGTTCGCCCGCCGGGGAGTAGCCCCATTTCTCGAACAGGGCACCACCGATTCCCTGTGCCACTCCTCCGACGATTTGACCATGTACGATCTGCGGGTTGATCTCGATGCCCCCTTCGTGGGCGACCGCATATCGCAGCACGGTGACGACACCGGTACGCCGGTCGACTCCGACGACCGCTGCGTGAACCCCCATCGTCCAGGTGACCGTTTCGGGTCGGAACGTCGCCGTGACGTCGGTTGCGGCGTGCTCTTCGAAAGCGCCTCCGGCACGTGTCGCCGCCGCGATCTCGGACCACTCGAGATGGGAGTCGGCGAGGGTGAACATTCCCGCTCGATAGGTGGGCTGGCCGCCGTGTTCCTCCGCCAGCCGCTGACAGGTCAGTTCGATCAGCTTCCTGCACGCTCGATGGATCGCCGAGCCCGCGACAACGGCAGACCGGCTGGCGTAGGTTCCGGTGCCGTCGACCAGCCTCTCGGTGTCGGAAACGGTGTATCGGACCAGATCGAACGGCACTTCCAACGCATCGGCGGCGACTTGGGCGAACGTCGTCTCGTGGCCTTGGCCGGCGGCCGCCGAGCCGGCTGTCACTTCGAAGGTCCCGCCGGGTAGCAGGACGACACGTGCCACCTCGTACGGGCCACGACCAGTGGCCTCGAGGTATGCGGCCACGCTGTAGCCGATCTGCATCTCCGGATGCCGCTCTTCGTACACGGCCGTAGCGGAGCGGGGAAGCAGATCGATGACGCGTTCCAGGCATGCGCGGTAGTCGCCGCCGTCGTAGACGATGGGAACGCCATCGCGGTATGGGATCGGCCTCGGATACGGCAGGTCCATCGCGTCGAGGAGGTTACGCCGCCGGATCTCGACGGGGTCCATGTGCAGTTCGCGTGCGGCGGCGTCGAGCGCGCGTTCGAGCGCGAACGAGGCCTCGGGGCGTCCGGCACCCCGATACTGCGCCACGATCGTTTTGTTCGTCAAAGCGGCGGTTCCCCGGATCCGCCCATGGGGAATTCGGTACGGGCCCATCAGGTGTACTGCGGTGTTGGCGACGATGCCGGCGACCCACAGGCTGCCGGCTCCGATGTCGACGACGAACACCGACTGCCATGCCACGATCCGTCCTCGCTCGTCGACGCCGAGCTTCGTGCGG
The DNA here is from genome assembly GCF_046764875.1 of Nocardia arseniciresistens. Taxonomy (NCBI): domain Bacteria; kingdom Bacillati; phylum Actinomycetota; class Actinomycetes; order Mycobacteriales; family Nocardiaceae; genus Nocardia; species Nocardia arseniciresistens. The sequence goes on along the minus strand of NZ_JBKORD010000002.1, from coordinate 32,610 downwards.
TGCACCTGATCGCGTCCCTGCGCGGCGGAGGCAAGGTGTTCCTGTCTGTCCTCGACCCAGATCACCGACCATCCGGTGTGGCGCGCGAGCGCAGCGAGCACTACTTCCTCGCTGTAAACGTTGGCCTTGGTTCCGAAGCCGCCACCCACATCCGGCACGATCACGACGAGGTCGAGTTCGTCCCACCCGAGCGCGCGGGTGACGGCCTTGCGCACCAGATGCGGAATCTGGGTGGAGCTGGTCATTCTGATGCATCCGGTGCGGATGTCGGGATCGACTCGGACGCCGCGGCATTCGAGCGGCACGGCGCCATGCCGCCCCATCGTGTACGTACCTTCGACGATGTGTGCGGCGCCGGCGAAGGCACTGTCGGGGTTACCGAAGTCGTACGCGATGCAAGCGGCGACGTTGTCCGGCAGGTGATCGAATAGCGGTGTGGTGTCGTCGGCGAGCGCAATGTCCGCGGACGCGATCGGCGTCAATGGCTCGTAGAGTACGGCGACGGCCTCGGCGGCATCCTCCGCGTGGTATCGGGTATCTGCCACTACGACGGCGAGGGGCTGACCCACATACATCGCGGTCTCATACCCCAGCACCGGAAGCCGCTGCTCTGCGATCTCAAAAGCGGTGCGTTCGGCAAAGCGCGCATCGGGCACGGTCAACGGTGCGATGAACGTTCCGCTCAGGCCGAGGTCTGCCGCAGTGAACACCCCGACTACACCGGGAAGCTCCAAGGCGGCCGCCGTCTCGATCCGCGTCACCCGGGCGTGGGGCTCGGTCGAGCGAACGAACACTGCATGCCGAGCTCCTACGGCACGATCTGCCAGGAAGCTGCCTCGGCCTTCGAGTAGTCGTGCATCTTCCCGACGGCCTACGGATGTGCCGACTGTGGGTATGGACGCGTCGAACGCAGACGACGAGGTCGGCTTCACTGGTGCAGTCTCCGTTCCCATTGCCACAGTGCGATCGAGATGACAAAGGACACGGTGATCAGCAGAACGATCGTGGCGACCATGTCCGGGTAGTCGCCGTGGCTGTAGGCCTGAAGGACCACTCGTCCCAGACCGCGTCGAGTCGCGAAGAACTCCGACAGCACGACACCGACGACCGACAGGCTGATCGCCAGACGGATACCGGTCAGCAGGGGCCGCCGAATTGCGGGGAGGATGATGTGCGCGAACTTCTGCCATGGGTTGGCCTGCACCGTCGCGGCCAGTTTCCAGTACACCTTCGGGATTTCTTGCACTCCGGTCGAGACGTTGATCAGGACAGGGAAGAGAGCGAACAACACGCCCATGACGACCTTCGACCCGGACAACGAGAAGATGGGCAGCAGAACTGGGTACAGGACTATCTTGGGAATACCGTTGAGAATGATCAGAAGCGGCTCGAACATCAGTCGAGCTCGCTCGGACAGACCCAGCCCGAGTCCGATGAGTCCACCGATCAACGTTCCGATCACGAACGCTTCGATGACGGCTTGTGCCGTGACACGGGCATCGAAGATGTACGCGGGGCTGGTGAGTTGCTTACCGAGAGCCGTGAGGGTAGCCACCGGTGACGGAATCACGAACGTCAGCGTCGACACCAGCTGCCAGAGCAGGATGACGACGGCGAGCAGCACGACCGAGCCGAAGGCCTGACTCCGCACTATCGCACGTGCGCGCCGCGGTCGCAGCGGGGCGGCGGACGTGTCCGGCGCCCCTGTCCTTGGTTGCGCAGCGGTCATGCCTTCCTCCCACGAAGAATTGCTTTCTCGACAACGGTCAGCAGTGTGGTAAGGATCGCGGAGAAGATCAGAACTGCGAGGATGTGCGCGAACATTTGTTCATTAGCGAAGATTTCGTACAGGTATCGGATCCGGTAGCCCAGGCCGGCCTGCGCGGTGGTGAACTCCATGGCGATGCTGCCGATCAGGGCATACACCACGGCCAAGCGAAGCCCCGCTACGATCAACGGCCCGGCAGCCGGGATGGCAACGTATATCAGGAATTGCCGTGGTGAGACCCGCAGCGAGCGAGCCAATTTCAGATAGACCGGCCGCATGCCGGCCAGCCCCACCGTGGTGTTCAGCGCCATCGGAATGGCGGCCATGATCGTCGCCAGGATCACCACCGAGGTGGCGTTGATACCGACGAGCACGATCATTACCGGGTAAAAGAGCACCAGCGGAACTGCGTAAAATGACACCAGATAGGGCTCGAATACCCGCCCGAGAATGGGCAATTTCCAGAACATGACACCCGCGCCCAGTCCGATCAGCGAGCCGAAGACGATTGCCAATACGACTTCGACCGATGTGCGCGCAGTGTCGGACCAGAACTGCTCGGTCGCGACCGCATCACCGAGCGCGGCGAGGATGGTACTCGGCGCGGGTAATACCGCCGAACTCCACACTCCTGCACGGACTCCGATCTCGAGTACGGCGACACCGGCGACGAAGAGAACAACGGTACTGAGGGCGCTGAACAGTCCGGGCCGGGGCGTACGACGGGGGGCGGACGGGCCCGGTGGAGGTGCGGTCGCCGACGCCGCCTCCGGTGTTCGGGAGGTGAATATCTCGGTGGTCACTTCTTCGCCGCTTCCTGCTGCTGGAAACCGCGCATCGACTCGGCCTGCAGCGATTCCCAGATCCGGTTGTGCAGTTCGTTGAAACGGGATGTGGACACCACGCTCGCGTCACGCTCGCCCGGCAGGTCCACATCGACCACGTCGATGATTCGGCCGGGTCGGTACGACATGACCCATACCTGCTGGGAGAGCAGGATCGCCTCGGAAATGTCATGGGTGACAAAGACGATCGTCTGCTTCGTGGCCTCCCAGATCCTGCGGACCTCGGCTCCGAGGAACAGGCGAGTCTGCTGGTCGAGGGCGGCGAATGGTTCGTCCATCAGAACCACTTTCGGTTGCATCGCGAGGGTGCGAGCGAGCGCGACGCGTTGACGCATCCCGCCGGACAGTTGCGACGGATAGCTCTTCTCGAATCCACTGAGCCCGACCAGATCGATCGCCTGCTGGGCTCGCTCGGTCTGCTCCGACTTCGGCACGCCGGTCATCTGCATCGCGAACCGGACATTTTCCAGCACATCCCGCCACGGCAGAGTCGAATCCTCCTGGAATACGACGCCGATACTGGGGTCGGGCCCGTCGACCTGCTTACCGCCGACGGACACGACGCCGCGCGTGGCTCGCTGCAGTCCCGAGATCACAGCCAGGAGCGTGGACTTGCCGCAGCCGCTCGGGCCGACGATCGACACGAAACTTGCGTCGGGAACGCGTTCGGTGACGCCTTGGACCGCGGTGACGGTGCCGTGCGGAGCAGTGAACGAGACGGTGACGTCATCGAGTTCGATGCCAGGTCGGGTCGCATGTGTCATTGGTGAGGCTCCGTGCAATTCAGGGGGATTCGATCGGGCGCCGTAGGTTCATTTGAAGCCCGCGCGGTCGTCCTCGGGCAGGTAGCGCTGATCAAGTGTGGTGGACCAGTCGACGGGTTCGCTGATCTGGCCCGCACCGACCATGAGGGACGACAGATTGTCGAGATTTTTGGGATCGATTTTGAGCGAATACCCCTTCGCGAGATCCGGAGTATCGGCGAATGCCTTCTGCATGTCCGCCACACTGACGCCGACCAGCGGTGCGAGGGTTTCCGCAGCAGCCTTCGGGTCACCGACAACCCAGTCGTTAAGGCGAGTGACGACCTTGAAGAACTTGGTGATGTTCTCGGGATTCTGCTCGGCATACGTCGTATTGACGGCAACGAGGTCGGCTGGCATGTCGCCGAGAATTTTGCGGGAGTCGACGAGAACTTTCGCACCCTCGTTCGCCACCTTGGATGCGATGAACGGTTGCATGGCCCAGCCGGCGGTGATCCGGCCGGCGCGCGCAGCGGTCCAGTTGTCACCCATAGTGCCGACCGCCTGGGACCGGACACCGAGTCGTGCTTCCAGGCCTTTGACGATCAATTCGGTCGATGATCCCGCCGAGCTGAAGCCCAGGGTAGCTCCGTCGAGAGTAGCTGCGGCCGGGGCGATCCAGGAGAAATCGTTGAGTTGGAACCACGGCGCGACGATCTTCAGCTTGGAGTTCGGCTGTCGGGCAGCGAGTATAACGGAAGTGTTGCCGGCAATGGCCATGTCGGCGTCGCCGCTGGTAACGACGCGCAGGGTGTTACCACCGCCGCCACCCGAATACAGGTTCACGTCGACCCCGGCTTCCTGGAACCAGCCCTTGTCGATGCCTGCCTGCAAGATCGCCATGAACGGCAAGCTGTCGGCGCCGGTGGCCGAGATGCTCAAACGCGTACTACCCCCAGAGGAGCCGGCATTCTCGTCGGCGCACGCTGTGGCGCCGACGAGAAGCGCGGCGCTCATGGCGCCGGCAGTCAGTGCGAGTTTCCACTTGTCCATGCACATCTCCTCTGGATTGGATATTGGATACAGCATATGCAAAGTAGGTGACGTCTGTGGCCGTTTCTGCGTTACAGCTGCATCAACTTGCGAGCGACTACGGAGCCGACAGTCATCAGCGATGGTGGACGCTGCGATGTCGTAGCGCGCGTACTGTCTCCAACCCGAGAGCGATGCCTACTCCGAAACTCGCGCAGCGGAATCCGAACCCCGTCACCGCCATGCGCTTTTCCGGACCAGGACCGGCCACTGGCGAGCGAGGCTCGCGCCGCACCTCGGTTTCAGCAGAGCCGACCGCACCTCGTGAGATTCGACCGTCCTCCGAGTTGAGCCGGCGTCGCAGCTGAGGAGGTGCTCCAGGGACCGCCGACCCAGGAGCTGGGAAGTCCGGTAATGACTCCACGGACTCAGAGCTCGTCGACGAGACGGGAGAACGTCCGAATAGTCTCCGCCTTACTTTTCCCGGGGCGGACGAACGGCACGATCGACACCTGGTCGACCCCCAGCGCACGAATTTGTTCGAGTCGCTTCGCGCATTCCGCGGGTGTACCGGCAAGTGCGAACAGGTCGACCAACTCGTCGGGGACGAGATCGGCGTGCGAGGCCTCGGTGTCCATGTGGTGGTAGTAGTCGTAGTTCTGGCGAATACGCTCGATCGCTTCTTCGAGGTGGGGATCGACCGCTGCCGGAAGCGGGCGGATACATACGCGCGAGACGTGAGCGCGAACGAGGTCACGCGCCTCGGTTCGATCGTCGTCGATGGCGGTCGGCGTCCACAGGACGATGTGGAGATCGGCAAGCGTTCGTCCACTCTCACGGGCGCCCTCGTCGATGGTGGCCAGCGCCGCCTCGATGAAGTGCGGCGCGGTTCCGACCAGAACGATCACGCCGTCGGCGATGCGTCCGGACATCTTCAGGATCTTCGGCGCCGAAGCCGCGATGTAGATCGGGATGTCGATGGGACCGTCGAGGTAGTTGAGGTGGTACTCCGCACCACTGCTGGGCTCCTTCACCGCTTCCCCGCGGAAAAGCGCACGCAAATCGGCGATGGCCGCTTCGAGCTCGGCGAGCTTGAGAGGCTTCAGCCCCATGGTGCGGAGGGAGGAATCGCCGGTTCCGATCCCCAGCGCGACACGTCCCCCGGTGTATTCCGCGAGTGTCGCCCACGACGAGGCAAGCAAGGACGGGTGTCGGGTTACCGCATTCGTCACACCAGTGCCGAACACCACCCTCTCGGTCCCGACCGCAGCAGCGCCCATCACCGTCGACGATTCACGCCAGATGTTCTGAGAGTCGCCGAACCATACGTTGGCATATCCGAGAGACTCGGCGAGCTGTACGTAGTCGCGCATTGCGCCCACCGGTTCAGTCGGGAACAATCCCACGCCCTTGGTCAACATCGTCTGTTCAATCCTCTCGATGACGTTCCTCGAAAACATCGCTCCGCGCCGACGATGTATAACGTATACACTCCGGGACGGGGTGGGGGCTGTCAAGACGAACCATCGAGGAGATCCCTGTGCAACTACGCAACGAATTCAGCGTCGCCGCGGATCTGGACCGCGCATGGCGGGCTCTCACCGATATTCCAGCCCTCGCCGAGTGCATTCCAGGTGCGCACATCGACGGTCAGGACGGCGACACGTACGCCGGGCATGTCACGGTCAAGGTGGGCGCGGTGGGCCTTACGCTGCACGGAGCCGCAGACCTGGTGCGATGCGACGTCGACCAACACCTGATGGTGGTACGAGGATCCGCTCGGGACCGCAAAGGGCAGGGTTCGGTCGAAGCACTGATCACTGTCACCGCCTCGGCAGCCGGCCAACGCACCGACGTCACGGTCACCACCGAACTCGATCTGGGAGGTCGAGTCGCTCAGTTCGGCGCCGGTGTCGTCAATCAGGTGAGTCGACGGATCATCGGTCAGTTCGTACGCCGACTCGACGCCATGATCGCCGGAACCGATCCGCACACCACCCCCACCGCCACGGCCGCCGAACCGGTGACCATCCCCGCGAGCATGAACCGGACACTGCCGACCTGGCGAGTAGCCGACGGTATCGATACCGCGATAGCTATGGCAGGTGGAATCGTGCTGGGGCTGGCGATCGGACGAGCGATCTACTCACCTGTGCGCTGAGAGCTCTGCCGGCATTCCATGCGGCACCGCCCGCGCGGCCCTCACGATGCTCGTTCGGCAACCATGACGACCAGTTCGAGTTCGACACAGGCTTGCCCCGGCAAGGACATCACCCCGATCGCTGTTCGGGCGTGCGCAGCGATATCGGGTGGGAACACCTGGGCGAGCAAGGTCGACGCTCCGTCGATAACGGCTGGGTGATCCATGAAATCGCGGGTCGCACGCACGTATCCGCGCAGGTGCGCGACTGCCTCCACCGCATCGAGGCCAACGGCGGCCTCGATCGCGGCCAGAAGGTTGATCGCTGCCGCGCGCGCCTGATCACGCGCAACGTCGACAGATACATCCTCTCCGACCACGCCACGCAGAGCGGGCGCCTCGGCGCTCCTCGCGGTGTGTCCTGCGACCCACAGTTGGTTGCCGACCAGGCGGGCGGATTGATACGCGCCCTTTGGTGCGGGCGGCCGCGGCAAGCTGATTCCGATGCGCGCGAGAGCTTCGTAGGGGCTCATTCGGTGGGTTCGGCCAGCGCCCGGCCCAGGAGCGCGACGGCATGACGGCGGTGGGCATAGTTCAACCGAACCAGATGCTCGACGTCCCGGGCGGAGACCGCTTCTATGAACTGCTCGTGCTCGGCCGTCACAGCCGACAAATCCATCAGATCGGTGTAGAGCGGCCGGTAGGCGTCGGCGGTGTCCCACAGCTGGTTGACGATTCGCTTGGTGCGAGCGAGCTTGCTCCATTCGAACACCGCGTTGTGAAATTTGCGGTTGGTGATGCCCACTGCAACGAGATCGCTGTCGGCGACGGCTGCGTCCATGTTCGCCATCGCTTCGCGCATTTCAGCGACCGTCGCTTCGGTGACCCTCGGCAGGGCGTCGCGGATCAGTTCCTCTTCCAGGATTTCGCGAATGCGAAATACCTCCTCGAGCTCTTCGATGCTCAATTTCGTCACCCGATAGCCGGCGTGCGGCGCGTAGGTGACGTGCTCCTCGGCCTCCAATGTCTTGAGTGCTTCGCGGATGGGGATACGGCTCATCCCGAATCGCTCGGCGAGGGCCTCCTGAACGATCGGACTTCCTGGAGGCCGCGCGCCGGTCACGATCTCTTGACGCAGCGCATCGGTAACCGCCTGCTGAGTGGTTTTGGGACGGACGAAGTCCGCGTCCTCCGCGGGCACAGGCGCCTGTTTCCGGCGGCGCCGGCTTGCCTCCGGTCCTGCAACAGCCATCGATTTCACCCCTCGCATCGACACGACCGCTGACGCGGCCACATACGTATACGTTATACGTCCCATGTGAAATTCAGGTCTCGGGGCGGTGGGCAGGATCAGGCGATGTGGGCGATGGACCTGCTGGCGTCCGCGGATGCGCGCGGGAAGGTCAGCGAGGCGGTGTTCTTCGCCGCCGCGCAACTCCGTCGCCACCCCGACGCCGCCAGCATAGAGTCGATGCCAGGCTTCGGTCCGATACTCGGAGCGATGCTGCTGGCCACGGCAGGGGATCTAAGCGCATTCCCCAGCGCCGGCCACCTTGCCGCCGCGGCCGGTCTAGTCCCGGTGCCCAACGATTCCGGCCGACGAACCGGCAACCTACATCGTCCTCGCCGCTACAGCCGACCACTGCGCCACGCGTTCTACCTGGCCGCCCAGACCAGCAGCATGCGCGCAGGACCCAACCGCGACTACTACCTCACCAAACGCGCACACGGCCGCACCCATACCCAAGCAACCATCGCCCTGGCCCGCCGCCGAGTCGACGTGCTGTGGGCACTGCTACGCGACCAACGCTGCTACACCATCGAAGCGCCACCCGGCACCACTAAAGCTGCCGCTTGACAACAACATTGGAGATTCCCTGCGGGCTTCGCCATGCTGCTCCTTGACGTGCGTTGATCTCGCGGTCTACCGGGGCAAGGAACGGACCTGTCATCGTCGGCCACGGGTGCGGCCGAAGTTATTTTGCACTTCCTGACAGCTTCGGAATTCCGGGTTCCCGTGGGTCCAGCCGGACTGAAGCGATTTCATGTGGAACTCATGGCATTTCGATCCGTGGCCCCCGAATTCGCGGCGGGTTCGGCGAAAGTCCAGCTGTGGTATCTCACCACGTTGGTTTACGCGGTCGTGGTTGTGCGGGCTCGGTCGAGTGCAGCAATTTCCCCAGTGAGCACGCCATTCCGCGGAGTAGCGTTTAGGCCATGACACGAGTTCTGCACGCCCAGGTTTGTGTTGCCGGTGGCGGTCCCGCAGGCTTAGTTCATGCCGTCTTGCTTGCCCGCGCTGGAGTTCGGGTTGTTGTCTTAGAGAAGCACAATGACTTCCTCCGCGACTTCCGTGGCGACACCGTGCATCCGAGCACCCTGCGGATCATGGACGAGCTGGGGTTTATCGACGAGTTCCTGCGTCTACCGCACACCAAGATCGACCACGTCGCCTTCGACACCGACGGCTCGATTCGCACCTTCGGCAACTTCAGTGCGCTCAAATGGCTTGGCTTCAGGCAGCCCTATATTGCTTTGATACCCCAATGGGACTTCCTCGACTTCCTCGCTGAAAAGGCGTCCGGCTACCAGGAATTCACCCTGATTCGCAATGCCGAGGTCATGGCCCTGATCTTCGATGGCGATCGGGTGGCCGGGGTGCGCACGGCGGAACTGGAGGTGCATGCCGAGTTGGTCGTAGGTGCGGACGGGCGCAACTCCGCGGTGCGGGCAGCGGCTGTTCTGGAGACGGCCAGCGCGCACTCCCCGATGGACGTGTTGTGGTTTCGGCTGAAATGGCGCCCTGGCGATCCTCAGGAGCTGTTCGCGGTAGCACGTAAGGGTCTGTTCATGGCCATGATCTACCGCGGCGACTACTGGCAGATCGGCTATTTGGTGCCTAAGGGGTCGAACCCCCGGGGCACCTCGCTGGAGGCGTTCAAGCAGCGCTTGGTCTCCGTGCAACCGCAACTGCGTGAACACGTCGACGACCTACACTCCTGGGACGACACCAGCCAGCTCGACGTGCGGGTGGACCGGCTCAATACCTGGTGGCGTACAGGCCTGCTGTGCATTGGCGATGCTGCGCACGCCATGTCACCGATCGGTGGGGTCGGCATCAACCTCGCTGTTGCCGATGCGGTGGCCGCCGCTAACATCCTCTGCACCCCGCTGCGCGAAGGTCGAGTCACCAACGCGGACCTCGCCAAGGTACAGCGTCGGCGAGAGCTGCCCACCCGGATCATCCAGGCCGGTCAGGTGTTCATTCAGAACAAGGCGATCGCACCCAACTTGAATGGTGACCTGTCCCCGATTCCCATCCCGAAGATCGTCGGTCGGGGCCCGCTGCAGTTCGTTCCATCGATCGTCGTCGGACGGGGCTTCCGCCCTGAGCATGTACGTACTCCTGACGTCCACACCGCCTAGCGACCTTGTTGCGGATCTTGCTGTCCACCAAGAGCCAACCCACGCCTCCTTAACTTCACCGCAGTGAGGAATCATCAGCCGGACGACATTCTGATCGGCTGCAGTGATGCCACTTCGAAGGAGGATTCGGGCGCAGGAGGCTGTAGTCGCCAGCGCGGCGAAGAACTTGGCCGAAAACGGTGAGGGGATGTTCGTGGCAGAGGCGGTGGCAGCAACAACCTGTCATCGGTGAGTGGTGACTGCCCCCCGCACTGTTGCCCGGGCCACCGGCGAGCCGAATCAAGCTGCCGTTGGCACCAACGGGGCTGGAATGCCGCGCACCCGAAAACGCCGCCGCTAACTCTCGGCACATCTACAATTGGTCCGATCTATAGCGAGGACGACCAGATCGTTCCGTACAAGGCCTCCGGCCCGTTGTCCGCGCAGCTTCTCGAGAACGGCGCGCTGAAGACCTACAAGGGCTTCCCGCACGGCATGCCAACCATGCAGGCGGAGACCGTCGACGCCGACCTGCTCGCCTTCCTGAATGCCTGACACCGGGCCGACGCTCGCGGAGCCACGACATGGTTGCAGAATCCGCGACGCGACCGGCACCGAAACCGACGGACGGACGGATCAAGGAAGTCTCATGGCCGAGACCATTCGAAAAGAGATCGCGTCGTCGCGACGCTGGCCGCGGTTGCTGGTCGAGGAGTGGACCGCTACCCGCGACACGGTGCACATGTGGACCCAGATCATCGGCAAGATTCGACTCGCTCGAGCGCCGATGATCAACCACTGGTGGCAGGTCACCCTCTACGTCAGCCCGCGGGGTTTGACCACCTCCGCGATGCCCTACGAGGCCGGTGTGTTCGACATCGAGTTCGACTTCAACGAGCATCGATTGCACATACGAACCAGTGATGGCGACGCCCGTCAGGTCGCGCTCGAACCCAAGCCGGTCGGAGATTTCTATGCCGAAACGATGGGTGCGCTCGACGAGCTCGGCATTGCGGTACAAATTCAGGCGAAGCCCAACGAGGTCGATCCTGCGATCCCGTTCGCCGACGACTACGAGCATGCTTCCTATGATCGCGACGCCGTGCATCTGTTCTGGCGCCAACTCGTCGCGGCCCATCGAGTAATGAGCGAGTTTCGCTCGTATTTCACCGGCAAGGTGAGCCCGGTGCACTTCTTCTGGGGGGCCATGGATCTGGCCTGCACCAGGTTCTCCGGCCGCACCGCCCCGAAGCATCCTGGTGGTGCACCCAACTGCGGTGATTGGGTGATGGTGGAGGGCTACTCCCGCGAGTTGAGCAGTTGCGGTTTCTGGCCGGGTGGCAGCGAGGAAGGCGCCTTCTACGCCTACGCCTATCCCGAACCCGACGGCTTCGCCGACTATCCGGTCGGTCCTCGACACGCCTTCTACAGTGTCGACAACGGCCAGTTTCTGCTGCCCTACGAAGCGGTACGCACCGCCGCAGATCCGGAACGAACCCTTCTGGAATTCCTGCACACCACCTATCAAGCGGCCGCCGAACGCGGCAAGTGGGACCGAGCAGCACTCGAATGCGATCCGCACCGGTGGGACCAGAAACAGCGAACACTGAACCCATGGAGGGAATCGTGACCAATCAGAGCGACCTACCTTTTCCCGAACAGGGACTGCTCCTGACACATTTCTTAACTGTGCGCGACGTGGCTCGCTCTCGAGATTTCTACGCCGAAATTTTCGGCGGCCGGGTCGTGCTGGAGGAGAACCCGGCCATCGTCAAGGTCGCCAACAGCTGGATCATCATGAACCCGGGCGGCGGCCCGACCCCGGACAAGCCCGATATCATTCTGGCTCCCCATAAACCAGGTGATCCGATCTCGTCATTCTTGAACGTGCGGGTCGCCGACATCGCCGCGTTCTACTCCGACGCCAAATCCAAAGGGGCACAATTCCTTACCGAACCAATCGACCGCAAAGCCGAAGTCCGGTGCTATCTCCGAGACCCGGACGGCTACCTCATCGAGATCGGCCAGGCCACCGGCATATACGCTGACCGGCCTGCGGGGCGCGCTGAAAACGGAGAAAGTTAGAGGCTCCGCAATGTCCAGCACGCGCTGACCCGGGCCGATGCGGCAGACCTCGACGAGACGCCGGCCCAGCCCAGGGATGACTTCGGTGGCGACGGCCGGGTAGTCGCCCAGTGCCCACATTGCGCGATGCCGCGTCTCGAGATCAGCGGGGTCGGATTCGGTCATCTGATGCTCCCTCTGTAGTCGGGCCGGCGGACGCTGCCGAACCTGATCGATTTACGACGAGTCGCGAAGTCAAATGTTGTGCAGGACAACTGCGGCCGAAAAATTCGGTTTGTCGTTCTTCTCTTGCTGTTCGACTCCCGTCACCTACTCGCTCTTCCGGATTTCCCGGAGAACGACTGCGCCCTACCGTGCACTCTGCCACCGCGCGGGCGGTGGCTGGTGGATCTACATCGAAAGGCCGAGACTGGTTACTGCCTGCCCGCGCCATTACGGCATGCGATTACGCGGGTCGCGCCCACCCCGGAACACGCCGGATCGGGCGGAGTGCGTGGGTCTGCGCCCATCGATATGAAGGAGGCTGGAAATGAATCACTCAGACATAGACCCGACCTTCTATCGGAGCGCAGCGGAGGCGGCTGCCGCGCCATCGGAGCGGCTCGCATACGTCGTTGCGTTCGACCGTGCGGCACAGAAGCCAGATGCGCTGTCAGTAGTCGATGTGGATCCGGGTTCAGACACCTACGGCCGGGTGGTGGGCTGGACCGAGGTACCCCACCTGGGCAACGAGCTGCACCATTTCGGCTGGAACGCCTGCAGCAGCGCACTGAAGCATGAGGGCCACCGCATTGGGGGGCTGGCTCGGCGGTACCTGATCGTGCCTGGTCTGCGCTCGTCGTGCCTGTACGTATTCGACACCCAGCCCGACCCATACCAGCCCACCCTGTCCAAGATCGTGGACAGCTCCGAACTCGCGGCCAAGGCCGGCTACTCCCGTCCACACACGCTGCACTGCGGGCCGGACGGTGTGTTTATGACCTGCCTCGGCGGGGCAGACGGATCGGACGGGCCGGGCGGGATCGCGCTGCTCGATCACGGCACGTTCGATGTGCTGCGGCAATGGGAGACCGATCGTGGGCCGCAATACCTCGCGTACGACGCCTGGTGGCATCTCAACCAGAACACGCTGATCAGCAGTGAGTGGGGCACCCCGTCCATGATCGAGGACGGGCTGAAGCCAGAGCTGCTGCTGGCCAACAAGTACGGCCACGCGATCCACTTCTGGGACCTCACCACCGGTCGGCACCAGCAGCGGATCGATCTCGGGGAGCAGTACCAGATGCCACTCGAGCTGCGCCCTTCGCACGATCCCGACGCGACCTGGGGGTTCGTCGGCGTGGTGATCTCGACCGAGGATTTGTCGGCCTCCGTGTGGCGTTGGCACCGCGATGGTGGAGTGTGGGCAGTCGACAAGGTGATCACCATCCCGGCCGAGCCGGCTGATCCCGACCTGCTGCCGCCGGCACTGAAACCGTTCGGCGCGGTGCCGCCGCTAGTCAGCGACATCGATCTGTCGGTCGACGACGCATACCTCTACGTCTCGTGCTGGGGTACCGGGAAGCTCGAGCAGTTCGAGGTTCGCGATCCGGCTAACCCGAAACAGACCGGTTCGGTCCGGCTCGGCGGGATCGTGGGCCGCACCGCCCACCCGGCCGCGCCGGAACAGCCGCTTGCCGGCGGCCCCCAGATGGTCGAGATCAGCCGTAACGGTCGGCGGGTCTACGTCACCAACTCGCTCTATGGCGCGTGGGACGACCAGTTCTACCCGGACGGCGTTGGCGCCTGGATGGCCGTGATGCACACCGATCCCGCTGGCGGAATGACCATCGACGAGTCGTTCTTCCCGCACGACGAGGACTTTCGAGGTCGGCGGGTGCACCAGGTGCGCCTCCAGGGCGGCGACGCCTCCTCCGACTCCTACTGCTACCGGTAGTCAGCCACCCCTCGAACCGTGCAACCACCGCGATGAAACGCGCCTGATAGTGCGGCCGTACGCTTCCCAGCCGCCCGGGGCGACGAGTGGGAATCGGCTGTGATCGGTGTTGCGTCGCTGCCACAGCGCAATCGCAGGATCAGCGGCCCCCGCGGCGCGCGGAGATCTACCGTGGAGGTTATGACCACCTTGGAGTATCGGCATTTGCTGGTCGCCCGAGACGGCGACACCGTGCGCATCACCATGAATCGGCCGGAGCGGCGCAATGCGCTGTCGGGCGAACATCTGGCCGAGCTGCTCGTCGCGTTCCGGGCCGCGGGGGAGACCGGCGCCACGGGGATCGTGCTCGGGGCGGGCGGGCCGGTGTTCTCCGCGGGACACGATTTCGCCGACGTCTCCGCGCGTGACCTACTCGGCGTGCGGGAACTGCTCACGCTGTGCACCGAGCTCATGTCGACCATCGAGTCGGTGCCGCAGGTAGTGATCGCGCGGGTGCAGGGTCTGGCGACGGCCGCCGGCTGCCAGCTGGTGGCCTCGTGCGACCTTGCCGTTGCCGCCGAGTCAGCCAACTTCGCTCTCCCGGGCGGCAAGGGCGGCTGGTTCTGCCATACCCCGGCGGTGCCGGTGGCCCGAGCCGTCGGCCGCAAACGCCTGATGGAACTGGCCCTGACCGGCGACCCGATCGATGCCCGCATCGCGGAACAGTGGGGCCTGATCAACCGAGCGGTGCCCGATGCCGAGTTGGATACCGCCGTGGACGAGTTGCTCGCCCGCGCCACTCGAGGCAGCCGGGCCAGCAAGGCCCTCGGCAAACGCACCCTCTACGCGCAACTCGACCGCCCTGAAGCCGACGCCTACACCATCGCCCTGGAAGTCATGGCCGGCGCCGCTCAGCTGCCCGGCGCTCGGGAAGGAATGGCGGCTTTCCTGGAGAAGCGCCCACCCGTCTGGCGGGATTAGCGCCGCGACGGCCGCACCTTCGTGCGCTGGTGCCCGGTTGGCTGCTGCGCCCTGTCGCCGCTTGTCGCGATGGTGGCGGTGCCGGTGGGACGATCGCCATCGGCGCAGGCCTGGAACAGCTCCTCGAGGTCAGTGCGCTGGTGAGTTGGGCGCCAGCGGTCGAGTTCGGCCTCGACGGCGAGCAGGGAGACGCTCGGTCGGCCGGTGGAGCGCGATTCTTGTCGTCGAGGGTCCATTCCATGGCGGCAAAGATTTGCTTGCGGACGGGGTCGTTCTCTGCCGCAGCGGTATTCGTAGTCGCCATCGGTGTTCCAGGATGGTGTTGGGGCGGTCGAGCTCGTGTTGTTCGCGGCGGTGCCGCCAAGTCCCGCAGCGACGGTGAGGGGGCGCGCGTTCCGCGGCACTGCCGCCACGGCGGTTGCTTTTCGAACTCTCAACCCGGTAGGTCGATGTCGTCGAGGTCCTTGTCGTTGCGCAACCCGCGCCAACTCGGGTGCCTCTCCGGTGTACTCGCGATATTCGATGTCCCCGATCAACTCCGGACGCACCCACCGCACCATCCCCGCGCGGCCGCGGCCGCCGATTGGGGCGTCGAATTGTGCAACCCAACCCAAACACGGCCAAAGACCCGCACAAACGACACTGCGGTCGGGCGGCCTACCCGAACAGCGCCCGGCGTTGCCAGAATCGCTGTTCTACAGATTTCATGTACGCGGCAGGATCGGTCGCCGCCGACGTCTCTTCGAGCTCTCCATCGTCGGTGACAAAGTAGATCTCATTGTCGCGCTGGCGCCCGGTCGCGGGTGTGTGCACCATCCAGCCGACGCTGAACCGCTCGGCAGCCGACCTTCCCGATGAGGTTTTGCTCGTCCCGGCATCGTGGCTGTTGATGTGCTTGCGCACCTGCGCAATTGCCAGCGACTCCGGCATCGGCTCGACAGCGAGGTCTGGATCGTGCTCCGTTTCCGAGGCTGGAGCTTGTGTCGAGTTCGCTGTGTCACTATCTCGGAGGGGTGCCGATAGCGAGTCGGCCCGTGTATTCTGCTCGTTCTGCTCACGGCTAGCGACGGCCACCACCGGCGCGGCCACACCGATTCGACCGTGCGTAACCCGGGGGTCATCCACCCAGGCACGATTCTTGGCAGGTGTTTCATCCGTAGCGGCATTGTCGGAAGCCGACGCTTCCGGCTCCAGTCGCCCGAACGGATAGGCGACGATAGGAGTCTTGTGCAGCACGATAACTTGGTGGTCGCGGGCTGTTGTGTACAGCGGGTGCTGAGGTTCGCGTTCCATGCCGCATTCCTCTTCGTTGTACCGGCAGAAGGCTTTTCGAGAGGTTCATTGTAAGCCGGGTTGGCCGAGCATCTGCCCGCTGCTGGCAAGGCATCGGTGATCCTGCCGAAATTGTTCTGTGCCGACTCGCGACGGAAACGCGGCGTCGGTGTGGGCGGAAAAAGGGCACCATGACAAAGCCGAGTCCGGTCGATCGAGGTTGGCCGGTTCGAAGCTTCATGCGTTGGCCGATCGCGCGGGAATCCCTTTGTCCGTAGGCATTTCGGCGGCCGACACCAACGATGCCGAAGCGCTGCGCCGGCCAGCGAGTGCCTCGGCGACGGGCTCGAAAGCGTCGACCGGTTCGGTGGTCTCGCCTGCGAGCGGCTCTCGACCGTGATTCTGACTTCGATCCCTCAGTATCTTGATTCCGGGTAGCATCGTTCTTCGTCATTGTGCTTACACCCGCCGTCGGCAGCCTGTACTGGACTGTGTGGCATATGGCCGAAAGGCCATCAGCCGAGTCCTATGCGCACACGATGAAGCTCGCCCGGTCTGCTGGCGCCTGCTGGCGAAGGGAGCTGACTGACCACCATGACCGCGAAATCGACCGTACACAGCGTGACATACGATTTATTGAGGTCGCTGGGCATGACAACCGTGTTCGGAAATCCGGGATCCACCGAGGAGACCTTCCTCAAGAACTTCCCGGATGACTTCACCTATGTGCTGGGTCTTCAAGAAGCATCCGTCGTCGCCATGGCGGACGCCTTCGCCCAGACCGTCCGGCGCCCGGCGCTGGTGAACCTGCACTCTTCCGCAGGGCTCGGCAACAGCATCGGCAACCTGGTCGCGGCATACCACGGGCACACTCCGCTTATCGTCACAGCCGGCCAGCAGCACCGCGAGCTGTTGATCGGTGATCCGTACCTGAGCAACCGCGACGCGGTAAACATGCCAAGGCCGTGGGTGAAGTGGTCCTACGAGCCCGCACACGCCGAGGCTGTGCCCGAAGCGTTCATGCGTGCCTACGCGATGGCCGTGCAGCCGCCTGCGGGACCGGTGTTCCTGTCCATCCCGCTCGACGACTGGAACCGCCCTTTGGAAGGGCCAGCCGTGCTGCGTACTGTCAGCAAGGCCTTTGCGCCCGACCCCGAGCGCCTGCGGCGCTTCGCCGAGCGCATCACCGTGAGTCAGCGGCCGGCGCTGATCCTGGGGCCCGACGTGGACCGCGCCGGCGGATGGCAAGCAGGCATCGCGCTGGCCGAGAAATTGAAGGCCGCGGTCTTCACCCCTCCGCTTCCGGACCGCGCCTCGTTCCCTGAGGACCACCCTCTGTACCAAGGTTCGGTCGGCATGTCGGTCAAGGCTGTCGGCGAGCGGCTCGCCGGACATGACCTCGTAGTGGTCATCGGGGCCGAGGTCTTCCGCTACTACCCGTACGTGCCCGGCGACATCCTCCCCGCCGGGACCGAACTGCTGCAGATCACCCACGACCCAACGGTCGCCGCGGCGGCCCGTGTCGGTGACAGCCTCCTCGGCGATGCCCGGCTGTCGATCGAACTGCTCACCGAGCTGGTTGGTGACGGCAGCGGCCGTGTGCAGCCCAAGCCCATGCCCCGGCCCAGGACCCTGCCGGAAAACCCGACGAGTCCGCTGACCCCGGCCGAGGTCTACGCGGCTCTCAGCGAGGTCCGTCCGGAGCACGCCGTCTTCGTCAACGAGTCCACCTCGACCATGGCCCAACATGCCGAGTGGCTGCCCACCGTGGAGCCCGACTCGTTCTTCGCCACCGCCAGTGGTGGTATCGGCTGGGCCGCACCGGCCGCCGTCGGTGTCGCCCTCGGCGACCGGGACCGCGGTATCACGCGTCCGGTGATCGGCCTGATCGGGGACGGGTCGTTCCAGTACTCGGTCCAGGGTTTGTGGACGGCCGTGCAGCAGAACTTGCCGATCGTGTACGTCGTGATGCGCAATCACGAATACTCGATCCTCAAATCCTTCGCCGCGCTGGAAGAGACACCTGGTGTGCCCGGGCTCGACCTACCGGGCCTGGACATTGCCTCCGTCGCACGGGGGTTGGGCTGCCACGCCGTCGATGTCACATCCACCGGAGACCTCGAAAAGGAGTTCAGGCTCGCGCTGGAATCCGGCACCACCACGGTCATCGTGGTGACCACCCAACCTGAGAGGGCCATGCTCTGAGGTTGGTGGCCCAGGGGAATCTCACCTCTGGGCCACCCGACCCAAGGATGAGGGCCGCGCCTGCCGACTGCGAACTTGTGTCAGTCTCAGCGGGTGGCTGTCGACGGATTCGATCGGACGCTGCATGAGGTTGCCGGCGATCTCGGAGTAGTCAATGTGGTAGATCAGTATTCGCGACGGCCCGGTCATTCCCGAAGGAGAAAATATGTCGCATCCTCCCGTGCCTCCGTTCACTCACGAGAGCGCCATAGAAAAGGTCCGTTCCGCAGAGGATGGATGGAACTCTCGCAACCCGGATAAGGTCTCCCTGGCCTACACTCCGGACTCTCGCTGGCGCAATCGAGTCGAATTCATCAACGGACGCGATGAAATCGTTTCCTTCCTCACCCGTAAATGGCGGCGAGAGCTCGACTACCGCCTTATCAAAGAGCTCTGGGCGTTCGACGGGAACCGAATCGCGGTTCGGTTTGCCTACGAGTCGCACGACGACTCGGGCAATTGGTTCCGTTCCTACGGCAACGAGAACTGGGAGTTCGACGACAACGGCCTCATGACGGTGCGGCACGCGTGCATCAACGACCTTCCCATCAAGGAGTCGGAGCGTAAGTACCACTGGCCGCTGGGACGCCGCCCAGACAATCACCCCACACTGAGCGATCTCGGCTTGTAGCTCCCTGCACACCGCCGCGATGCGCCATTCGAGCGGTTTTCCCACCGCAGTGGGCAAAGGGTTGGAACCATAGATGCGGGCGGTGCGATCCGTACCGCGTCTCGTCCCGTTGTGTTCCGCGATCTATGTCCGCCACACAGGAGGAACGAAAATCCATGATGACTACCCCGAACTCTCGGCGCCCTGCCAGCATCGCCGCTGTCTTCACCGCCATAGCCGCGGCCTCGGTGGTGGCTGCCGCTCCCGCGCTCGCCGCCGCGACTCTCGACATCACCGGTGCCGGACCGACCATGGTCCATGTCGACTACAGCTGCGACGACTCCGCCGGGGTGGTGAGCATTCAGGCGATGATGGGCGGCCCCAACGCCGACCGTCCCGCCGCCCAGGGCGCCCAGAACTCCGTCGACTGCAACGGTTCCCCGCGGAGCGCCACCGTCCCGCTGACGGTGGACCCCAGCCAGCCACCGCTGACCTTAGGTTCCGAGGCGCAAGTGCGGGTGGCGCTCGTCGACCGCAACGGCACCGTGGTCTCCGGACAGGCAAAGAAGTTCACCGTGCAGTAGTGCGCACCCGATTCCGCACAGCCGAACAATCGCCGGCCGAGTCGGTACTTCGTGCCCGACCGCTCGAGCAGACCCCACTGGACCAGTTCGCCCGCCAGTCGGTGCACGGAAGCCGTCTAAACCTCGCTTACGGCGTGCGAGTTCCGTCAATGACAGGTCGCTGTGGTTGCTGTCGAACGCAATCCGGGATCAGTCGCGTCTTGCCCAGCACGGAGAACACAGAGTGGTCATCCCCATCGCCTCCACACCCAGACCGACAAGCCGGCGTCCGATTCGACAGCGAACCAGGCGGTGGTCGGAATGCGGTAGAAGAAGGTCTCATTGGCCAGTGGTGCCGGGCCGCCGGGGAATCCGCCCAGCCACTGCGAGAAGTTCATCGGCGTCGCGGGTGGCATCACGATGAAGCCCTGGCGACCGTAGAAGTCACCTAATCGCTCGTCTTCGGCGAGGAATTGGCCGTAAAGGATCTCTACCCGCCTTTGTAGGCGAGTGAGGTTGCCGCGTTGACAAGTGGTGTTGGTGCCATGAGCAGGGACGTGGAGCGGATAGTGTGCCTACCAGCCAAAAGTTCGTAGTCGTTGCCGTCGCGATAGGAGGAAACCCGTAGTGGGAGTTCATGGTCGTGCACTAGGTGGGGTGTTGGTAACGGTGATGGTGTGCGCGGGGCTGTGGTGTGGCGGGGGGACAGCTGCCGCGCAAGATGTTGACTGGCAGAGCGACAGCACGCTGCGGTGCGCCAAGACGCACTGGGCGGAGATCAAGAACGTCGTAGACCCTTTGCTGCCGACCGCGCCGCTGATCCTGTCGTCTGATGAACAAACCAAACTGGATTCGCTGTTGAACGGTGCCGAGGTCATGCCGTCAAATCCGAGCGATGACTGGCTCCGAGCGCTCCCCGACGCTGTTTCCACGGAGCTTCTCGACCAGATCGCCGGAAAGATCATTCGATCCTGTCTCGCAGAGTCCTAGCCCCATCAACCAACCACGCAGCTGAATGGACTACTCGGTCCCGCCCCTGAGTGGGCGGGACCACTGCTGTCGGTACCCGAAGAAGCACGCCGGGCACGCAGCCTGAAGCGACCTCGGGGCGAGATCACAGCGTCAGATGTCCGATGTCGGTGAGGATGGCCCACCGTTGAGTCGGTGATCCGCGCCGGGCCATCTTCGATGGCAGGCGGTTCGCGGGATATGCCATCGAGGTTGGCCTATTTTGTCGTAGTCCGTGTTCGGTTCCGCCGAGCTACCGGACGCTGCTGGCGGAGCACAATCGGCTGCGCTGCCATCGGGAGGAGGACGATCGCGAGCGCGAGTTCGTTCTCGTGGACGAGGGGGAGCTCGTCAGGTTGAACGCCGAGCTGGTGCACATGCCCGAGGGGTCAGTCGCGAGCCGGGGCGGTACCTGTCGACTAATCACCTGGTCGGGTTCGCCGGAGCCGGTTACGAGGCGGTGTGGTGTTTCGATGTCGCGCAGTCGGGCGGAGACGGCGAGTACCCGGTCTACTACCACCATCAAGATGAGCCGTCGGCACGCTACCTCGCGGACGGTGCGTGGGAAGAGCAGGCCGACGCCGTGCCCGACTTCCCGTCGTTCGCGGCCTGGTTCGAGGCGATGGCCGCGGCCTTCACCTCCGGGCAACCCCGGCCTGGTTCGACGAGATGGGCACCCCGGCCCTGGTATGGCTCGCCCGTGACGGGATCTTCCAGGCTGGCTGACCTGCGCACTGCCACATACCTGGCGCGCCGCAGCGATCAGTTCCCGTTGTGAGTCCGCGCGATCGTGTCCCGGACGATCATCTCGAGCTGGTCGCTGATGCGGTCCAGCGCTCGAGTGCTGCGCTCGGCGCGGCACATGGCTACGCTTCCCTCGACGGCGGCGATGATCAGCGTGGCGGTACGTTCGGCGTCGGCCTGGTCGGCTCCGTGTTCGCGTAGCGATGCGATCAGCAGGGCGGTCCATCGGGAGAAAGCGGCGGCAGCCGCTTCGCGTGGGGCTGCTTCGGCTTCAGGGAGGTCTTCGATCGAGACCGCCAGCACCGGGCAGCCGGCCCGGAAGTTCGTGTCCACCACTATCTTTCGCCACATGCTCAGGAAGACGCGTAACCCCTCGACCGGTCCGTTCTCGAGCTCGCGGGCGAGCAGCGCCGCGGTCAGATCGCCCGCGAAGGTGACGGCCTCGGTGGCGAGCTGTGTCTTGCCGCCCGGGAAGTAGTGGTAGGTCGATCCCAGCGGTGCGCGGGCGTGCTTGGCCAATTCGCGCACACTGGTGGTGTTGAGACCGCGCCGCCGGATCATGTCGGCCGCGCCGGCTAGGAGTTGGCCGCCCTCGCGCAGGGGCAGCGCGAGAATGCTTGAGCTGCAGTTCATTCGTACTGGGCGCCTCGAGTGGCGGGAACGGCCCACGCCGGTGCTACACGATGCGCGTGATGCGATCGTGCGCCCTGTTGTGGCGGGGCGATGCGACGGCGACACCATGCCGATTCATCGGCATGCGTCCCGGGCGATGCAACTCGGTATGCGCGCTTGATCGCGCGTAGAGAGCGTTCTGCCGTGTCGCCGCCTGCAGTGATGAGAGCCGCGTCAAGTCCGTTCGGCGCGAACCTGGATGCTGCGAGCAGCACGTCGTCCTTGCGGCCGTCGACGACGGCATTGGCACCCAAGCGCTGGGCCAGAGCGACGCCGTCATCACTGGAGGCTACAGCCAGGACCCACCTCGTCTATAGAAACCAGCCCCAACTCGGTCGGATCGAACGGTTGAGGCGACATGGGTAGGACATCCTTCCTAGGACGGATCGCTTGCGTATGACGAACGGACGAATGGCTGGGGGAGAAGTCTGCAACGGCGGTCGCCTCGGTTAGTCGTGCTGGATCGCTGTTCCGCATCAAGCCGCTCCGGGCGATCGAAAATCGATGTACGTCAAATCCATCCCCCTGCGGCGTCGATGGTGGCGCCGGTGATATAGGAAGCGTCCGATGACAGCAAAAATGCAGTTACCGTGGCGATTTCGTCAGGTTCGGCCAGTCGGCCCAACGCGTTCATTGATTGGATGACGGGCTCCGGCGGTACGTCTCGTAGCGCCGGCGGCGTGTAGCTCGCCGTGTGCTCAGCGGCCATATCGGTGGCTGTACCGCCGGGTGCGATGGCGTTGATGGCGATTCCCCGTTCGGCCAACTCGGGTGCCAGATTGAGCACCAGTGGCGGCGATGAGCTGCGGGGGCAGGATTCTGCTCACGTCCTCGGTGACGGCCGACATGATCTCCTATGGCGCGCTGTTCCTCGCCAACCCGGACCTGCCCGCCCGGCTCGCCGCGGGCGGACCGTTCAACACACCCGACTCCGCCACGTTCTACGGCGGCGACGAGCACGGCTACACCGACTACCCCGCGCTCACGGACTGAGTACCGACCTCCCATCGAGCACGGGATCGCCACCGCCTCTAACAGCCGTGGCGATCCCCGACTCGGTGAGATGAAAACACCGCACATCCGAAGGCACCACCAGCTCCGAACGAGAAAGGCTTTCGACATGTTCACCGACGAAGAGATCGCCTATATGCAGTCCCAGCCACTGGCTCGGATCGCGACCGTCGGCGCAGACGGGCAGCCGGACGTCGTTCCGGTCGGGTTCGAGTTCGACGGGACCTACATCAACATCGGCGGATTCGCGCCCGCCACGACCAGACGACACCACAACGTGCTGGCCGGGAACCGCAAAGTCGCGCTGGTCATCGACGACCTGGTCTCGACGCAACCGTGGACACCCCGATTCCTGCGCGTGTACGGAACGGGGGAGGTGGCCGGAGGCGCACGGCCGTACCTGCGTGTCACGCCGGAGACCTCGTGGAGCTGGAATCTGAGCGGGCAACCGTTGAGCCATGATGGCCCCTCCGCTCCGCCACTCCGAACGGTGCACCGTTAGAAAGCACAACAACGGCAGAGGCAAGCCCGGCCCGCAGCGCAATGCCATAACCTCGATCTCGTTCCCCGAAGGTGATGTCGTGACTGTCTTCACGTCCACCCGAAAAGTCCGCCTGCTTTCGCTGCGAAGGCCCACCCGAGCGGTTCGCCCCAAGTACCAGATCAACCCTCGGGATCGGGTGACTCGGTGATCAGGCCGAGTGTTGATGGCGAGCACCGTGATGATCAGAGCGGCGACGAAGAATGCGCCTGCGACAAGGAATGCGGTGGTGTAGCCGTGTGTCAGCGCACTACTCGCAGCCTGGATGAGTTCTGCGTTGTGAGTGGCGAATCCGCGGTACAGCGCGGCCGCAGCATCAGGCAGTCGGTTATCGGCCGCTGATGTCGCGATCGTACTGAGGATGGCCAGGCCGAGGGCGCCGCCGACTTGTTGCGCGGTGTTCAGCAGTGCCGAGGCGATTCCAGTGTCTTCATCTCGGACGTGGCTGACCGCACCGAGAGTCATAGGGACAAAACTCAATCCGAGTCCGACTGCGGTGATGAACATGGCGGGCATCAGGTGGGTGAAATAGTCGGAGTCGGGCTGCAGGGTGCTGAACCACAGCATGCCGACCGCGCCGATCAGTAGGCCGGGTCCGGAGACTTGGCGGGGCGCGAGGCGTTCGACGAGTTTGGATCTGGCGGCCGCGGCGACTCCCATCCCGAAGCTGAATGGGAGGTAGGCGAAACCGGTTTTGACAGGGCTGAAGCCGAGGATCTGCTGCATGTACAGGGTGAGGAAGTAGAACGTGGCGAACATGCCGGCGCCGAGGAAGAGCATGGTGGCATAGGACCCCGAACGCGACCGGTCGGCAAACAAACGCAGAGCCATCAGCCGCAGCGTCTTGAACCAGAACTAGACGTTGTCATGGAACATCAACTGCCGCATTACATTTCCTTGCCGATAAATCAACGAAGCTGTGCGGCGCGCGGCCGGTGACACGCAGCACGGTGTCGGTGACACGGTCTTGCGTGCCCGCGCGGATGTCGTCGTCGAGAACGGCGAGTATGGCGGCGAAATCCGCGGGGATGCCGTACGCGACCAATCGCGCGGCGAGTTCTTTCGGCGTGCCGGAGACCACCAAATCGATTACCGAGGCCGTCCTCGACGAACTCGCTGAACAGGGCTACGGCCGGCTGTCGATGGAGGCTGTCGCCAAGCGGGCGGGCGTCGGCAAGAGCGCTCTCTACCGACGCTGGCCGTCCAAGCAGGACATGGTGATCGCCGTAGTCTCCGAGTTCAGCGTGCCGCGAGCCGTCGACCCGGACACCGGATCACTGCGCGGCGACCTTCGGGAAACCCTCGATGCGCTGCTGGAATGGCTCGACCATCCCCGCTTTTCCCGCATACTGCCCGACCTGGCCGCCGAGATGGCGCGCAACCCCGAGCTCGGTGCGGTCGTCGAGCACATGATCGGCATTCCGCGGCGGGCGCGCGGCGTGGAAATCCTCCAGCGCGCCATCGCCCGCCGCGAACTGCCCGCCGACCTCGACCTGGAACTCGCGCTCGATGTCATCGCCGCTCCCATCTACTGGCGGCTGTCCGTCCGTCGCGGCCACCTCGAACCCGGCTACCTCGATTCCCTCACCGACCTACTGCTGCGCGCGTTCGGCGCGTCATAGGTCGGCTACGACTGTTTTTGTCAATGGGGCACGGTAGCCAGGTTGTCACGTCTTTGGAGAACCCAGGTCGCATTGACGAGCCGGTCGGTAGGCACCTCGTTTCGTCGGCGGCGAGCAGGACAGACACCCTCGCCGCACTCAATCTGCCGCTGACACCGCTGAACGCGCCCTCACGACCATGCTGATCTACCGCCACAGCGCATCGGCCACAACTTGGCCTGGATACCTGCCGCCAGGGGGGCACGACCACCTCCGGCACCCGATTCCCCCGCTGAGCAAGAACTCGCGGCGAAGTTCGTTCGCGCATACCAGCCAGTGACATCGAGGCGTGCAAGAGCGGCGATAGCCGGTGCGTTGCTGATGGTTGCATCCGATTGGCGTGTCGCAGTCCGACACGCGGTTGGCTTGGCAGTAGGCGTTTTCTCGATTTGGTACTAGTGCCGTGTTCAGGAAGGTTGATGTGGTAACTGCCCGGGGTGGCGGGTTGATCCATGACCGGTGATGCTGCCTGACGGGGGTGGTGCCGGTGGCTCGGAAACCGGATGTGTTCGTCAGAGTGGTAACCCCGCAGGAAGGCCGCAAGCTGGCGCAGATCGCCCGGCGCAGCAAGGTGCCGGTCCGGATGCGGAGGGCGGTAGTGGTGATGGCGTCGGCGCAGCATCAGACGGTCGGGTTGATCGCCAAGCTGATGCAGGTTTCGGAATCCTCTGCGCGGCAGATGATCCGCGACTTCAATACCCATGGATTCGAGGCGCTCGACCCAAAATGGAAAGGGGGCAGGCCGGCGAAGACCGCTCGAGCGACGCGGGATCGGATCACTCGGATCGCCCGGTGCTGCCCCTGGGATCTGGGGTGGCCGTTCAGTGTGTGGAGTCTGTCGAAGCTGGTAGAAGTGTTGCGAGTCAACGAGATCGCCGAGTTTCAGAGCTTATTGGCGAGCACGTCGAGCTTGCTGATTTCGGGCGGGGTAGCGAAGAGCTCGTCGGCGCGTTCGCCGAGGGCCTTGGCGACCGGCCCATCGAGATGTGTTTCACGGGCGGCCTGATCTGGGAATGCGTCGATGATGCCGAACGTCGAGGGGCCGAACCGTACCGCGAACCAGGGCTTCGTGCCGGGCTCTTGCTCGACGAGTGGCAACGCCGATCGGAGGAATTCCTCGACTGCGTTTTCCTTGCCGGGTTTGGCTTCGAGTCGGACCAGCAGCGCCTTGGTGGTCATGTCGGATCTCCTGTTCGAGGTGGTGGACATGGTCCAGCATCACACCATTGACCTGTGATGGGAAGGAGCCGCCTGAGCCCTCGAATCAACAAAACCAATCTCAACCCCTAGCGATCGTGCAGCCATAAGAGGAGACTTCATGGTGGAGGGAATGCGACGCCTGGAAGCACCCACTGCTCATCGGCCGTGGCGCGAAACATGCTGGTGTGCCAATGTTTTGGTGTGGTTGTCGGTTCCGTGCGCTGTTGCGTCGTCTGCCCCAGGAGCACGATTCATTCGGCCGGTCGCTCGCATGTAGCCGCCTGTGGCTGCCGGGCCGGGCATCAACCGGAAACGCCGCATGTGAGGGAGTGTCGAGATGAAAGCGCTTGTGTACGACGGGCCACGTGAGGTCCATGTGAAGGATGTGCCCGATGCGAGGATCGAGCAGCCGACCGATGTGCTGGTAAAGATCACCAGCACCAATATTTGCGGATCGGATCTACACATGTATGAGGGCCGCACCGATCTGGAGCCCGGGATGGTCCTCGGTCACGAAAATTTGGGGATCGTCGCAGAGGTGGGCAATGCGGTGGTCAAGGTCTCGGCCGGGGATCGGGTGTGCCTGCCGTTCAACATCGGCTGCGGTTTCTGCCGAAACTGCGAGGAAGGTCTGACCGCGTTCTGCCTGACGGTGCACCCGGATCCGAAGATGGCCGGCGCCGCATTCGGTTTCGCCGGGATGGGACCGTTCTGGGGCGGACAGGCGGAGTATCTGCGGGTGCCGTTCGGCGACTTCAACTGTCTGCGGCTGCCCGAGGATGCGCAGGACAAGGAAACCGACTACGTGATGCTCTCCGACATCTTTCCCACCGGATGGCACTGCACCCGCCTGGCCGACATGCAGCCCGGCGATTCGATGGTGATCTACGGGGCCGGGCCGGTCGGTCTGATGGCGGCATACTCGGCGATGATCCAGGGCGCGAGCAAGGTGATGATCGTCGACCGTCACCCCGACCGGCTGCGGCTCGCCGAGCAGATCGGGGCCATACCCATCGACGACTCCACCGGCGACCCGGTCGAGCAGGTCCTCGATCAGACCAACGGGCGCGGCGCCGACAAGGGTTGCGAGTGTGTCGGGTACCAGGCACACGACCCGCAAGGTCATGAAGACGCCGCGATGACGATGAACCGGCTCGTCGACTCGGTGCGCTTCACCGGCCACATCGGCGTGGTCGGCATCTTCCTGCCCCAGGACCAAAACGGCCCCGATGAACTCGAACGCCACGGCAAGATCGCCTTCGACATGGGCAAATTCTGGTTCAAGGGGCAGAAGGTCGGCACCGGACAGGCCAACGTGAAGCACTACAATCGGCAGCTGCGCGACCTGATCCACGAGGGCCGGGCGACACCGTCCTGGATCGTCTCTCACGAGCTTCCGCTGGCCGAGGCCGAGTCCGGCTATCAGCATTTCGATGCCCGGGACGACGGATGGACCAAGGTCGTCATGCATCCGTGAGGCGTCCCGGACCGAGAGGAGCGCAACCATGGCAACGACACTGCAGGGCAAGCGGATCGCGATACTGGTTGCCGCCGGGGCCGACGTCGTCGAGGACGAGGTCGCGATCGACGGGAACCTGATCTCGAGCCGCTCGCCCGGCGACCTCCCCGCGTTCTGTCGGGCCATCGTCGAGCAGTCCGCGACGCCCCAAGGGAGCGGGTCATGACAGTGAACCAGACCTCGGTGTCCCTCGACGATGCGCAGCGGGTGATCGCCGCCGGACAGGCCAAAGCCGACGAGATCGAGTCGCCGTCGAACATTGCGGTGGTCGATGCCGGCGGTAACCTCGTGGCCCACGTGCGGATGGACGGTGCCTGGATCGCCAGCATCGACATCTCGATCAACAAGGCGTTCACCGCGCGGGCGCTGGACATCTCGACCGAGGACCTCGCGGCCGACGCGGGTCCGGGCGGGCAGTTCTACGGGATACACGCCTCCAACGGGGGGCGCATCATGATCTTCGCCGGCGGTGTGCCGCTGCGGCGCAACGGCCAGGTCGTCGGCGCGGTCGGCGTCAGCGGTGGCACCGGAGAGCAGGACAAGACCGTCGCCGAGGCGGCCGTGGTGGCGATCTGAGCAGTGAACTACGCCGACACCGCGAGGTCGCGGATAACCCTGCGCTAGTGCCTCGTCAAGAAGCCTTCGGTAGGTAATCCGGTCGCCGGATCACACCTGCTCGGCGCTCTGGCCTGGCTACCGGGAAAATCCACTATCGAAAGGTCGCGCGCAACCGTCTGGGCTTGCGCTGCGGAAACCAGCCGCGACCAGTGCGGGGTTGCAGGTTCAACGGCCCGAACTCGTCGACACAGACCACCCGCCCGTCGGCAGGTCGATGGTCGTAGAGGTCGAGGATGCGGTTCATCTTGCTAGCGAACTCGGGATCAGTGCCGACTTTCCAGGTCTTGATCGCCTGCCACGACACACCTTCGGCTTTCAAGATTTTACGCAGCGTCTCACGGCTGATGAGAGCGATCTCGTTGGTGGCCAGCACTTCTCGTAGTTTCGACAGACTCCACGTCGAGTAGGGCCACCCCAGATCCCGCGGGCAGCACCGAGCGATACAAGCGATATGTTCACGCGTCGCCCGATCGACCTTCTTCGGCCTGCCCGCGCTCCATTTCGGGTCCAGCGCTTCGAACCCCCGTTCGTTGAACTCGTCGATCACTTGCCGCACATACGCTTCGCTGACCTGCATCAACCTCGCGATCGCCGGAACAGGCTGCCGTTGCGCCGTGGCCATCACCACGATCGCTCGTCGCGTCCTGATCGGTTGTCTGCTCGTCTTGGTGATCTTCTGCAACCGACGACCCTTCTCCGGGGTCACCACTCGCACAAACACTTCCGAGCCACCGACACCACCTCCACAGGCAGCATCACCGGCAACAGGGCCAGGATCAACCCGACACCCGGTTACCGGGGCATCGCGCGCCGGTTGCGCCGGATATGGCTACTAACCGCCAGTTGGCGACGCGATCAACGATCTGCACATGTCACGGACCGAGAGCTGCAAGAATCAAGATTGATGAACGATCAGCACGGCACCGGCGAGGAACAATCGGCCGAGTCGCAGAAGGAAGATCCGCCTTCAACAGACTGGGTCCGGTTTCAACACGTCTACGGACCTGCGCAGCCCGGAGAGTCGACGGTCCGGTACAGGCGACGGCGGACCAGCGACCAGGACAAGTTTCGATCCGCCTACCCGTCATCTCCGGAAGAGACCGGGTTCTTGAAGAGGCTTCTCAAGAAACTGTTCAGGAGGAAGTAGCCGCCGGTGGCAATGGCTGAGCAGGGCGCGGGGTGGGCGGCCTTCATTCATGATCAACTCAACCGTGAGTACTCCCGTCGCGACACCATCAACACACGTGCGGCGGGTGCCGTCACGAGTGCGACCGGGCTGGTGACAGTCGTGTTGGCGGTGGTCGCGGTGCTGAAGGGCAAGGACTTCACGTTGACCGGTGGTGCACTCGTCGCCTTGTACGTCGCGATGCTCGCTTTGCTTGGATCCGCCGTTCTGGCTGTTCTCGCCGGGGTCAGCTGGCGGTATCGCGTCACGTCCACCGATTCGATGCGGGCGATGCTGGTCGACCACTGGACCGACAGCGAAGTGGACGCCCGGTACATATCGGCGTACTGCAACCTGGAGACGGTCGAGTCGCTCCGGGCAGGCACCTCCCTCAAGGCTCATCTGCTGCTGGGTGCTGCGGCAATGCAGGTTCTGTCGATTCTGGCGATGGCTACCAGTGCGCTTATCCTCGTGGCGTAACGCCCCATCCCGTACACCCCGAATACCCGCAGCTGCGGCGCCTTGCTCGACAACCCATAGGTCGCTAGCCCGATCACCCGACGCTGAGGAACCATCGACACATCCAGCGCCTGGCCACCCAGTGCGATGAGGTCGGCCAGTCGGTCGAGCGCGGCGACCATCCCTTTGGAGCTGGGCCGGAACACGCCCTTGCGCAGTCGTTCCAGTTCGCTGACGCGGCGCTTGCCGTCGGGCGCGTCCAGCTACTGCCGCGGGCGGCGGGCGGCGGGCGGCGGGCGGCGGGCGGCGCCGCAGGCGGGGGCGAGTACTTGGTACCGACCAAGTTTCCGTTCCGGTACCAGTCGAAACGCATTTGCACGCATTGGCCGTCCGCGCCGCCTGCGACCCAACCTTTGACGGAAGCGGGATTCCAGCAGCTGCTCCCTGCCGAGGCTCCCCACGAAGGGGTGTAATTCCAGCTGATCTGCTCGGCGGTCATCGCCGGTGGCCGGCCGAGGCGTTGCCCGCGGGCTCGGGCGGCGGCCAGGCCCTCGTTGGTGCCGTCGACGATCAGCTCGCGGATGAACTCGGCGAGCGCAGCGAACACGTGGAAGACGAGTCTGCCGCCGGGGCGCAGGTAGTCCAGGCACGCCCACAGCTGCTCGCGTTCGGCGTTCTTGCCGGACTTCTTGTCGCTGAAGATCCGCTGGCATCCGGCCGCGGTGAGCGCGGCGATCTGACGGTCGAGCAGTTGGCCCTTGGTCGAGACCCGGCCGTAGCCGACGAGGGCGCCGCCGCCGATCGGGTCGAGCGCGTCTCCGTCGAGGGCGAGCGGTTCGGCGATGTCGAGGGAGCGAGTCCGGCTGGCCACGCCCGGAACTGTACGAGAAAGGCCGACAGGACTTGTTGAACACCAACCGTTTTCGACACGTTTGTTGAACACCATGCTGGCGCGGTCGTCCTGGCGATTCCACCCGACGAGGCCGGTGCTCGAGAACCGAACGATTCTCGAACAGTCCGCGCCCGACCCCGGTCAATCCGGTGATTTCGACGATGTGCTGATGTCGCGGCGTAGCCGGTCGTTGTCGGCGTGCAGGTCTGCGTTGACGTCTTCGAGGTCGAGGATGCGGGCGATGCCGACCAGGTTCACTCCCGCCGCGGCGAGCGCGGCGATCCGGTGCAGGCGGGCGAGGTCGTCGCTGCTGTAGCGGCGGGTTCCGCCGTCGCTGCGGACGGGGGTGAGTAGGCCGTGGCGTTCGTAGAGGCGCAGCGTTTGCACCCCGATCCCGGCCAGATCGGCGGTCACCGAGATGCCATACACGGCCCGCCCCGGATCGGGCAGATGTGATTCGGGCTGCGGCTCCTGCGGCATCCTTCTCCTTACCTCTGAACTCCTGACAGATTTCCTATTCTAGATGCTTGCACTCTTCTATCGAGAGTGGTAAAAAAATCTATGCCAGATGGCATAAGTTATCTGGTCCTACGATGAAGAATGGAGTGTGTTGGAGGTGGCGACCATGCTGATGCGTACCGATCCTTTCCGTGATCTGGACCGTCTCACGCAGCAGGTGCTCGGCACGGCAGCCCGTCCCACGGTGATGCCGATGGATGCCTGGCGCGAGGGCGATGAGTTCCTGGTCGAGTTCGACCTGCCCGGTATCGACCCGAAGTCTCTGGACTTGGACATCGAGCGCAACGTGGTGACCGTGCGAGCCGCACGCCCGGAGCTGGACTCCGGCCGGGAGATGATCGCCGCGGAACGTTCTCGCGGGATGTTCAGCCGCCAGCTATTTCTCGGTGAGGGCCTCGACACCGACCACATTCGCGCCGACTACACCGATGGTGTGCTGCGCCTGGCGATCCCGGTCGCGGAGAAGGCCAAACCTCGCAAGATCGAGATCGAACACAGCGACCGACGCGAGGCGATCAACGCCTGACCCACTGGCCCGGCGCTTCTCTTCAGGAGGCCGGCGTCATGACTACGGCAGATGCTTGTGAAGTAACTCGCTGCCAAGGGAAGAAGAAATCTGTTGTGGCGGGTGTAGACATTCCATGACGGTCGGTATACAGTCACTGTCGTTCGAATTGATAAGTCCAGAGGCCAGGCAGGTGAACTGCCTGGAACATGAGGTTCCACCGTCCCCTCCGGCGGAGACGAGAATCCGGTGCAGTCGGCCGGCCCGTCGGAGGGGACGAAGAAGCAAGACCGAGAAGTAGCGCGGATAGGACCAGCAATCCAGGAGGTGGTGCTCACTGAGTCGTCATTTATCAGTTCCGTGTCCCGGGATGTGTCGGGTGCGGTGTAGTACATCGGCCCGCTCGGCCGGTGAGCAAAGTTGATATCAATCCCCCCTTCGTAAGATCCCAGGCCCCGGCGCACATGCGCCGGGGCCTGTGGGCGTTGGACCC